>JANYCT010000032.1 GCA_025360105.1 Actinomycetes bacterium
CGCGGCGACTTCGCTGGATTCACCAGCCAGGAATCGTCCAACCTCGTGTGGGGTGGCTTCAAGTATCTCGAGCACTATGAGTTGCTCCTCGTCTGGAATCTCTGCCGCTCCCGAAACCGACTCATGCGGGCGTACCCCGACAACATCAAAGAGATCAGCTTTCTCGCAAGCCTCGACGAAACCTCGCCCTACGCGCCGTGGTTCTCGGCCCTCGGTGCGCTCGGCTATTGGGGCATCGGCCAGTTCGGCACGCGGCACCCGCGCCTGCTCACGACACAGACCATCAAGGCCGAGGAGCCCGCAATCGACACGACGTCGGTGCGCGGTGGCATCGAGTACCGCGATGCGTACCTCATCGACAACGACGCGCGATTCGTGTTCTCGTTCGTGCGCTCGGCCATCGAGGCCGGAGCCAGCGCGGCCAACTACGTCGAGCTGGTGTCCGCGGTGCGTGACGGCGATCGCTGGCGGGCCGAGCTGCGCAATGTCGACTCGGGTGAGCAGTTCTCCACCTCGGCCAAGGTCATCGTCAACGCGGCCGGACCGTTCGTTGATGGCCTCAACACGCAGTGGGGTCTGCACACGGATCACCGCATCGTGTACTCCAAGGGCATTCACCTCGTTGTGCCCCGGCTCACCACCAAAGAGCACGACCGCGTGCTCGCCTTTTTTGACGACACGCAGCGGCTGTTCTACGTGATCCCGATGGGGCGTCGATCCGTCATTGGTACCACCGACACCCGAGTTGACCAACCATTCACCGAGGTCGACGATGACGACCGCACGTTCCTGCTCGAGCAGATCAACCATCGGCTCGATCTGGCCACACCGCTCACGGTGACCGACATCATCTCCGAGCGCTCCGGCGTTCGACCGCTGGTCGTGAAGAGCAATGGCGACGATCAACGCAACGTCGATTGGACCTCGCTCAGCCGCAAGCACGCCATCGAACACGACGCAGCCAAGCGCGTCGTCACCATCTTCGGCGGCAAGCTCACCGACTGCCTCAACGTGGGTGAAGAGGTCGCCGACGCCGTCGAATCGATGGGGGTGCCACTCGAGAAGGACCTGCACAACTGGTACGGCGAACCAGCCAAGGCAACTCGCGCCGAGTTCTACCGCGAAGCCAAGCTGATGAAGCTCGATGCCCTGCGCAACAAGCAGGACACCGAGCCGCTCACCGATCGGTTGTGGCGTCGCTACGGCCGTCGCGCGTTCGCGATGCTCGAAGCCATCCGTGACGACCCTGCGATGGGCGAGGACATCATGGACAGTGCCGACTACCTGCGCGTTGAACTGCACATGCAGGCCACTACCGAGATGATCACCAAGCTCGAGGACTTCATGCGTCGTCGCTCGAAGATCGATCTCGTGGTGCGCGACGAAGACATTCGCAATTCCACGGGCCTGCGTGAAGTTGCCACCATCTTGTTCGGCGACCATGCCGATCGCCGCCTCGCGGAGTATCTGGAGAGCCGATGAGCCTTGAACGAATCGAGATCACGACGACTGATGGGCTCATGCCAGCAGCGATGGCAGCGCCGATTGGTCACACCTCAGGTACACGAGGTGCGATTGTGGTGGTGCAGGAGGCGTTCGGTCTCACCGATCACCTGCAGGACATTTGCACGCGCCTCGCCGATGCTGGTTGGTTGGCCATCGCGCCGGCATTGTTCCATCGTGAGGGTTCCCCCGTGTTTGCCTACGACGACTTCGCTGGCCTGCTGCCGGTGATGCAGACGCTCACAGCTGATGGGATCGACACCGATCTCGATGCCACCTTCGGATACCTCGCCTCGCATGGGTTCGGGCTCGAGCGGTGCGGCATCGTTGGGTTCTGTATGGGTGGCACCGTGAGCCTGTATGCCGCCACACGGCGACTATTGGGTGCGGCGGTCACGTTCTACGGCGGCGGTGTGGCTGCCGGTCGCTTTGGGTTCCCCTCGTTGGTGGAGATTGCACCCACGTTGCAGGCGCCGTGGCTCGGCCTGTACGGCGACCTCGACAAGGGCATTCCGTTCGCCGATGTCGAATTGTTGCGCGACGCAGCATCCCTGGCCGACGTGCCCACCGAGCTCGTGCGCTATGCCGACGCCGATCACGGGTTCAACAACAACGATCGGCCCGCGGCGTTCCATGAATCAGCCGCCGACGATGCATGGCAGCGCACGCTGAACTGGTTCGACCAGTTCATTGCCCAGTCATAGTACGGCACACAGCCGCGCTGACGATCAGCGGGCGGTGAGCCCCGCGCCGGTGGGCAAGCTCACGCCGACCTTCGTGAAATCGATGCTGCCGCCGTAGCGAGGCTGGGCATACGCCGTGGTAGCGGCCACGATTTGCAGCGTGAGCTTGGTGGTCGCCGTAGCCGTGTAGGCAACTACCTCGAGCGGCACCGTGACGGTGTGCGGCTGCCCGTCGAGCGTGACCTCGATGGGTGTGATCTGGTTCCCCAGTGCCAGCCCAGTGGCTTCGTCGATGATCTGTGCAAAGACTCTCGTCGGTCGTGCGCCGTCGGGGGTGGTGCCGCTGTAGTCGAACGTCAGCGTGGGCGCTCCAACGATCACGGCAGTCGTTGCAGGTGCAACTATCGAGACGTTCACCGCGTTCGTCGCTTTCACCGGGGTAATGGGACCAACCACTGCGTCGAGGATCGAGCCGGTGCTGGCCGATGTCAGCGGACCCGCACCGCCATCGGCCTTCAGTGCCAAGGTGCCAGTGCCGCCGGTGCCGGTGAGGGGATCGCCCGCGGGCACCGGATAGTCGGCGGCCGTGTATGTGGTGCCCTCCTGATCGACAAACTCGAAGCGAGCACCAGTAGATGCTGAGGCCTTGCCCTGCACGTAACGATCGAGCCAAGCGATAGCCACCCGCTGTGAGCGCGTGGTGTCGCCCGGCTTGGTGAGGCAGATGCCGTGCCCGCCGCAGAACCACAACATTGCTGTCGGCACTCCTGCCTTGCGGAGGATGCCGTAGTTGGTGATGCCCTCGTCGAGCGTGAACAGCGTGTCGACCGTGCCCTGGATGATAAGAGTCGGCACCGCGATCTTGCCGACCAGATCGCCGGGGCCCCGGGCTGCGAACCATGCCTTGTCGGCAGGGTCGACAACCCCGGTGTCCTTGGTGGCGGCGTTCACGCGCACGATCGTGGGATCCAACTGGCGACCGGTTGAGGCGAGGGTGAGGATGCCCGCCCACCCGGTCTTGGCAGTATCAGCCTTGAACAAGCTGGTGGTCAACGAGTGCCACGCAATGATCGGCACGATGGCATCGATACGGCAATCGATCGCGGCGGTGACGAGCTGAATGCCGCCACCGTATGAGGCGCCAACCATGCCGACGCGCGGATCGCCCGGTGTGTCGGTTTGCACCACCGGCATCGTGGCAATCCAGTCAAGCAGGCGCTTCACGTCGAGCGCTTCGTAGTCGGGGCTGTCGATGGTGATGGTGCCGGTGGATGCACCGAAACCGCGTGGGTCCCACGTGAGCACGTTGTACCCGGCGTCGCGCAGTGTTGTGATGTTTAGCGCGCCGAGGAGGCCGACTTCATCAACCTTGGTGTCGCCCGCCGAGCCCCAGCCGGGGCCCATCAGCACCGTGGGTGCCGGCTTGTCGGCTGTCGCAGTGGGCAGGGGGAACCAGTGGGCGCGGATGATGGTGCCGTCGAAGGAGGTGATGGAGAAGTCGCTGGCCACGCCGGCTACCGGCTTGGCCTCTACCGCGGGTGCGGCTGCGAGAGTGCACGCTGGGCGTTTGCCGGGTGTCGTGCCCGGCGCGGTGTCGGGCGCTGTGTCCGCCACGGGAGTAGTGCCTGACGCAGCGGAGGCCGGTGTGCTTGGCGAGCTGCTCGAGGTTGAGGAACTGCATGCCGCAGGAACGAATGCGCCAAGCGCGAGAACGAGGGCTCCGACCTTGGACGAGGCGCGGCGGGACGGCATGGCTAACGATCGCATCCGATCAAGGTAGCAGCGGGTCGCGTGCGCTCCCCATCGCATTGGCGGTCGTGCCCCGCGTCTGCGCCAACCGATCGAGGTTGCATCTGGGTTGCCCTGGCGGCAGATTCGCGCCCGTCTGGGCGCGTTCCTGCTGCCGGAACGGCGACGTGCGACAGCATTGGTTGCTAGGGGGTGAGCGGACGCACGACGGCACCGGACGTGTCGATCAGCTCCACTGTCACCGGCAGTACCTCGCTGTAGGCAAAGGCGGCAGCGAAAGCGCCGCTGGTAGGTACCTGAGTCAAAAAGACGGTGACGGGTGGCAGGTCGCCAACGGTGAAGCGCGCCGCAGTCGCGCCGAACGAATCGCGCAGCGCAACGAGGAGCAGCGTGGAGGTGACCACCGAGTAGCTGTGCACCGGTCGCAGGGGATCGAGGCTGAATGGCGCACTCCCTCCCATTCCCGATCCGTTCTGCATCTCGACTCTGAGGTTGAGCGAGTCGGGGTCCATGGTGACCGTGGCCGTCCATCGCTCGCCAGCGGAGGTGGTGCTGATCAACGCCGGGTCGTCGGTGATGTTCGGAACTGTCAGCGGCGTGCTCCGGTCGATGCGATGCGGGATCGGGCGCCGTTGGTCGAGCAATTCCGTCCACTCGGTAGCCGTCGAATTTCGCACCGCGCCGGCTGTCGTCACGAGCTCGCTGAGTGAAACGTTACCAGTGACGGTGATGAGCTCGCCTGAGGCGACCCACTCGACGCTTCGGAATACCTCATCAGAGCCACCGAGGAAATACGGAGATCGGAGACTCACGAGCAGTTCAACGGGACCGCGGCTCGTGAGCGTGCCCGGCAACGGCGGCACATCGAGCGCCCGCTCCGACAGGAAGGTGTGCACCTGCAGCACGAGATTGGCGGGTGCCCGTTGCGAACCTGTTGTGGTGGTCACGGAAAAGGAAGTAGTCGAGGAGTCGGCGCGGCTGTAGTTGGCGTACCTGCCGCTGGGTGGCGAGGGCTGATTCGCCATATCCGGCGACCACGTTGGCGTGGAGATGATCCGATTGAAACCGGCGGCTCTGGGGTCAAACGCTCCTTCGAAACGCAGTTCGGTGTCGGGATGCATCGACGTGGGAGCGGTCTCAAGTTGCTGAATGCTGTTTGCGATCGCGACGAATTCGTCGGCGGTGAACCCGTGCCCAATCACATCGAGCCCGGCCAAGGAGACGGGGTCTTCCCACACGATCTCTGTGATGCCGTCTGCCGACTCGGTGTGCAATGCCGCACTGTTGTGCACGACGACGCGTGTGACGGGGCCGACACGGAAGTCTTGATTCAGGCCTCCGTTCGATGCGACTGCCGCGAACCACCTGCCCAGCGTGCGGGTTGCGTTCGGTTGAGCCCACAATTCGAAGTAGCCGGCCTGATGGTCGTAGCTCGATGCGGCGTCATAGTTGCCGATCCCGCTGAGCGCAAAGCCCGACGGGAGGTCGGTGGCAATGTAACCCGGGACCGGCGGCGGCGTGAGGGCCGGCGGAGCCGCGGAGATGAACGGCGCAGGTGAGAAGGCTGGCTCCGTATCGGGGGACGCGTTACCGCGCGATGAGGTGGGGATGACCCAGATCGCGACGACCGCGATCAGAGCGGCACAGCCGACCGCAACCGCTGCGACCACGCGCCGTGACTGCGCTGATGTGTTGCCCAAGGTCGGCTCGACGCGAACTATCGCAGCACGCGCGCGGGCGCGGATTTCGTCGTCGAGCCAGTGCTCGTTCGCCCGGAGCAACGCTGGCGCGGCATCGGTGAGGCCGGCATCGTCGGAAGCGCGCTGCGCCTGAACTACAACGGCGCCGACTTCGTTTGCTGCAACACCGATGATCGCGCTGATGTCGCCATCAGCGCGACGCTGTACCAGCGCGAGGTCGAGTACCGCTCGTTGTTGAACAGTCAGTGAGTTGATGCCGTCGCATCCAGCAGGGTCGCGCTCGGTTGTTGCGAGCAGTGTGTATGCGGCGGCGAGGCACTCGAGTTCGGTGGGCTCAATCGTGCGCAGCGATGCAAAGGTGTCGGCGAGCAGCGACTCGCAACGACGCAAATCACCACCGTCAACGCGACACAACCAGCCGAACACCGCCGGTGCGCTCGCATCGAAACGCGCCACTACACCAGCGCGAGGCGGGCTCACAGTGGCGGGGCGACGAAGATGCCAGACACGACCACCGTGTAGGTATTGCCAGCGCGTGCCGAGACGGTGATGGTGACACCGTCGATGATGGTCGTGGTGCCCAACTGCAAGACATTGCCGTACGTGCCTGAGCTGCCGATCGCTGGTATCTGGTTGCGGAAGGTGCTCATGCATGCATGGAACAACGCTGCTGCCCCGGCGTTTGATGGACACGCGCCTTCGCGCTGATCGATGATGTACGCAGCAACGCCGCTCACTGACAGATTCGCGTCGAGTCCTACTGCGGGTCGCGCCTCCAGAGTGAGCATGACCATGGAGTTTCCCGATGCCGGCGCGACGGCCATCTGCATGCCATCGCCCGACGGAGCGTCGAGGATAAACGTGTTCGGACCCGCCGACTGCTGCAGCCCGATCTGTGAGTCGTTGATCCAGCCGGCCGCAAAGCGGTTGAACGCCAGCGTGTTTTGTGGCGCGCAGGGCCACACAGTGAAAGCACCATTCGAGCACCAACCGTTCGCCGGCCATCCGCTCATAAGGTCACTGGGGTTGTCGTACTCGTTCGTCGTGCTGAAGTGCGAATGCGGCCAATGCAGCGTGTGGCCGAGTTCATGGGCCAAGTTCCTCGGCGACGGCAATTGGTCGGCTGCGACCGAGCCGCCTCCGACCCACAGGCCGCGACTCGTCACCGATGGAGGTTGCGCGAAGAGGTTGTAGTTGGACGCGTCGCTGGTGAAGATGGAGCCGGGGCTGCCGTAGCCGCCGCCGCGTGTGGTGTTGTCGACCGCGACAACGTTCGTGTAGGGCGCTCCGGTTTGGGCCATCGCCTTGGTCCTGCAACTCTCGAATGTGTCCGTGCTGCTGAGGGCGATGTGACCCACGCCGAAGAACGTGGGGTGATACCGCCGCGATGAGGACGCATCGAAGTACGGCGTGACGTTGGCCTGGGCCCACGCCGCAATCGCGGACGGGTCGAGAGTCAACCGCGTCGGGCCATCACTGCTGTATGGCCCACTATTGGACGGCACGTCGCACACCCACACTGCGATCTGATCGTCGCCGGCCATTTGGTGCAGCGCGGGTCGCACGACCAACTGTCTGCGCACGGCACCGATGTTGGCTGGCGGAGCCGTACCCCGCGTGTCCATCAGCCGCGCCGGGGTGAGTCCACGGAAGGTGCCGGCGCTGGGGAACCAACCGAGCACGTCGACCACCACGTCGGTAGTGCCCGAGAAATTGAACAGTGAGATCTGGCCACCGACGCCGATGGGCACGATCACCATGTTCGGTACCGCCTTGCCGGCGGTGAAGTTGAGATTCGATGCGTTGGGCTTGGGATCGCCGGCGGGCCACACGGTCAAGAAGCCGCCGACTGAGGCCCCAACAGCGGTCACATTGAGCGCAACCGCTCCGGCTCCCGATTGCGGTACACCGCCGCGGCCGCTGACGGTGAGCGGGCGGATCTGCCCCTGCCCCAGCGACCCTGCACCCCTGAACAGTCCGTCAATGGTGTTCAGCGTTGGGTCGTTGCGCGTCTCCATGAGCCTCGCGGGCGTCAAGCCTGTGAAGGACCCCCCTGTCGGGAAGAAGCCGAGAACATCGACCACCGCATCGGTGACGCCGCTGGCATTGAAAATCGAGATCACTCCGTTAGCGCTCACGGGCACCACGACCATGTTCGGCACCACCTGCCCGGGCGCGAAGTTGAGATTCGATGCGTTCGGTTTGGGTTTGTCGGCAGGCCACACCGTGAGGAAGCCGGGGGTCGTGGGGGTGATGGCGGTGACATTGAGTACGACCGCGTCGACGTGCGACGAGTCGACGCCGCCTCGTCCGGTGACGGTGAGGTTTCTCACAGATCCCTGGCCCAACGCGCCCGTGCCGTTGAACAAGTCGTCGATGGTGCGCAGACCCGGTCGAGTTTCCATCAGCCGCGCTGGGGTAAGGCCAGTGAACGACGAATCGATGGGGAACCAGCCGAGTACATCGACAACCACGTCGACGTGGCCGGCGGAGTTGAACAGTGAGATCTGGCCGCCGACGCCAACTTTGACGATGACCATGTTCGGCACCACGTCGCCCGGCGTGAAGTTGAGGTTGGATGCGTCGGGTCGTGGGGCACCGGCGGGCCACGCAGTGAGGAATCCGCCGACAGTAGGCACGACCGCAGTCACGTTCAATGCAACGGCGCCGACCCCGGTTGCTGGCACACCACCTCGCCCGGTCACGGTGAGGTTGCGGGTTTCACCTTGCGCGATGGGCCCGGTGCCCGCGAAGAGTCCGTCGATCGTTGCGGGATCTGCTGCCGACACGATGGACGTTCGTAGGCTCGTTGTTATGCACGTCGCGAGAACGGACGCGACGCACACGTGAGCGACGAAGGCGCGCCATCGTGAACGCCTGCGCGGTCGCCGATTCGATTGCTGGGGGGTGCGTTGCGTGGCCATGCGAGGGGGGTTCTGCGAAATCGCCGCGGGCGAAGTCTCGCGCAGGTTCTCGGGTCTCGCCATGTCTTCGGCCACTATGGTGGCGGCAATGTCAAAAGGCCGGTCGTGAGAACGCAGCGAGTGATTTCCGTGGTTGGTTGCCACGCAGAGGGTGAGATCGGCGACGTGATCGTGGGTGGGGTACTGCCGCCAACGGGTGCCACGATGTACGACAAGATGCGCACGATGGAGCGCGAGCACGACGACATTCGCCGCTTGCTCCTGCGCGAACCGCGCGGGAGCGTGGCCCGCCACCTCAATTTGTTGGTGCCACCCACACGTTCGGATTGCGATCTCGGTGTCATCATCATGGAACCCACCGAGTACGTGCCGATGTCGGGCTCGAACACGATGTGCACGGTCACCGTTGCGCTAGAGACCGGCATCATCCCGATGACCGAACCCGAGACCCGTCTCACGCTCGAGACGCCGAGCGGTCCGGTGACCGTGGTCGCGCAGTGCAGGGATGGCAAGTGCGTGTCGGTGCGCATTGGCAATGTGCCGTGCTTCGCCGATCGACTCGACGCGGTGCTCGATGTCGCGGGCTACGGCAACGTCACCGTGGATGTCGCATTCGGTGGCATGTTCTATGCCATCGTCGACGCCACGACGTTCGGCTTCGAGGTCGTGGCCGCCGAGGCGCGAGAACTCGCTGTCCTGGGCGAAGCCGTGCGGCTTGCGGCCCGCGAACAGCTCGATGTCGTACATCCCGAGAACCCGGGAATTCGCGATGTCTCCATCGTGCAGCTGAACCGCCCCTTTGCGGGTGTGGGCCTGGCCACACGCAATACGTGCATCGTTGCGCCGGGCCGCAGCGACCGCAGCCCTACTGGCACCGGTACGTGTGCCCGCATGGCGGTACTGCACGCTCGCGGGCAGATGCATGTGGGCGACAGCATGCAGCACGAGTCCCTGATCGGCTCGCTGTTCACCGGCACCATCGTCGGCGAAATCTCCATTGCGGGGCGGCCCGCGATCCTGCCCACAATCGAGGGCCGTGCCTGGATCACTGGCTTCCACAGCTATTGCCTCGACACCACCGACCCCTACCCAGAGGGCTACCACCTGCCCGATACGTGGGGCGTTTCGGGCACGATCTCCCAATAGAACGAACCCAGTTGCTTGCACGGACGCGGCCCATCGTCGAACTTGGGACCAACGCCGTTGGGGTCAGGGGTGGAAGTCCCTATCGGCCGCGTCGGTGGGCCGGGACGATGAGCCCAGATGAACAAGGGGGTACGGAGCGTGTTGAGCTATCCGACCGAGAGAATTCGCAACGTGGTGCTCGTTGGCCATGGTGGCGCAGGTAAGACCACGTTGGCCGAGGCGCTGCTGGCGCGAGCCGGTGCGGTGCCCCGCGCCGGGCGCGTCGACGATGGCACCAGCCTGCTCGACACCGAGCCCGAGGAGGTCAAACGCAAGATCTCGCTGTCGCTGGCGATCGCACCATTCGAATGGAAGACACCCAGCGGGGACAGCTACAAGATCAACCTCATCGACTCTCCCGGTTACGCCGACTTCGTGGGTGAGGTCGATGCCGCACTGGCTGTTGCTGATCTCGCCGTATTCGTGGTGAGCGCAGTTGATGGCGTGGAGGTACAGACCGAGTTGCTGTGGCGGCGCGCAGCTGCGTTGCGCCTGCCGCGCATGGTGTTCGTGAACAAAGAGGACAAGGAACGGGCAGATTTCGCAACGGTGCTCGCGCAGTTGAGTCGGGCCTTCGGTGCGGGCATCGTGCCACTTGAGTTCCCGCTCGGCGAGGCATCGTCGCTGCACGGTGTTGCCGATGTGCTCACCGAGAAGGCCCTGGAATATGAGGCTGGCGGCGCCCATCATGCCGAAGCGCTGCCTGGTGATGTCGTGGAGCAGGAGCACCGCATGCACGACGCGCTTGTCGAAGAAATCGTGTCGGGTGACGACGACCAGCTCGAGCACTATCTCGCTGGCGACGAGTTATCGGTTGCCGACCTGGAACGCACACTGGCTCGCGAGGTACTGGAGTGCAGCGAGTTCCCGGTGCTGGTGGGCTCGGCGATCACCGGAGTCGGTGTGGATCGACTCGCTGATTTCATATGTGACCTCGGTCCGTCCCCCGCAGATCGTCCGACCATGGTGAGTGCCGGCGACGAGCTGGTGCCAGTGCCCGCCGACGCACATGGGCGGCCGCTCGTGTATGTGTTCAAGACGATTGCCGATCCGTTCGTGGGGCAACTGTCGGTGTTCAAGATGCTCTCAGGACGCCTCGTCACTGACGATCATCTGGTGAACAGCCGCACCGGTGTCGACGAGCGTCTGCATGGACTGTTCGCCCTACGCGGCAAAGAGCAATCTCCGATTACCGAGGTGGTCGCCGGCGATATCGGCGCGGTTGCGAAGCTCAGCACCACCCATACCGGCGACACGCTCGCCCCCAAGGGCATGCCCGTGAACGTCGTGGCTCCGGTGCACGTGGTTGCACAGTACGGAGTTGCCATCGTGGCCCGTACGCAGGCCGACGACGACAAGTTGGGAAGTGCCCTCGTGCGCCTGCTGGCCGAGGATCCGGTGCTGCTCGTGGATCACATCGACGAGACCCGACAGACGGTTCTGCGCGGTATCGGCGACACCCACGTGACGGTGGTGATCGAACGTCTCGCCCGCAAGTTCGGCGTGAATGTCGACAGCGTCGACGTCCGTGTTCCGTACCGCGAGACCATCACCGCCGCCGCCGAAGCTGTGGGCCGAGTGAAGAAGCAAACAGGTGGCCACGGTCAGTTCGCGGTTGCCAACCTGCGTGTCGTGCCGCTGCCGCGCGGCGGTGGGTTCGAGTTCCATGATGCCGTTGTCGGTGGCGCGATACCCCGCAACTTCATCCCCGCGGTACAGAAGGGGATCGAGGAGACCATGTCGCACGGCGGCATCCACGGATTCCCCGTGGTCGATGTGCGGGTCGAGTGCTACGACGGCAAGTTTCACGCCGTGGACTCCAGTGAGATGGCCTTCAAGACCGCAGCCGCGCAGGGTTTCCGCGATGCGCTTGCTGCCGGCGGCGTAGCGGTGCTCGAACCCGTGTCGCTGCTGCGGGTCACGGTGCCCAGCGCGTGCGAGGGCGATGTGATGGCCGATGTCAACGCTCGACGCGGCCGCGTCCAGGGCACCGACGCGGCCGAACACGGTGAACACGAGATCGCAGCGTTTGTGCCAACCAGCGAGCTGATCCGCTATGCGGTGGATCTGCGTTCGATGACGGGGGGTCGCGGACAGTTCACCGTGCAGCATCATCACTACGACGTGTTGCCGGCACATTTGGTGAACAAGGCCAAGCAGTCGCTACCGAAGTGAGTTGGCGGGGCTGCGACGAGTAGAAAGACAGATACATGGATCTTTCAATCGTTGCGACGCCCTTCTACCTCGGATCGATGGCCGTCGAAAACCGCTCTCTCAAGAAACGCGCACGAACGCTCGGCCCGACCCCAGCTGACTATTTCCGCCCCGACACCATCGCAAGTCTGGCGATGGGAATCGCCAGCGCGGTGGTGCCACTCACCGACGTGCTCGGGCGTATGGTGGTTCCCGGTAAGGGCCGCTTCGGCAAGGTGCTCATCCGGACAGCCGTTGCTGCTGTCGTCATCACCACCATTGCCGACCGAATTGCGGCACGCTCGCCCGAGACCGAACATGGTGAGCGGCGCCGAACACGGGCGCGCGCAGTCGCCGGCGTCGGCGGCGTCACTGCGGTCGCGGCCGCGGGGCTGGCCGTCACCACCGGCGCGGCGTACCTCACCGATGTGCAACGCCAGTGGGCCAAAGGCCGCCACCGCGACCTCGGCAACACACCGCTCGCGTGGGGCATCGCGATGGTGGGTTGGGACTTCGCCTACTACTGGAATCACCGCTTTATGCACGAAGTGCGCGCGATGTGGGCCATCCACGTGGTGCATCACTCGAGCCAGCGTTACAACCTGTCGACTGCACTTCGTCAGCCCGTGGCGAGCAGCTTCGGTGTGTGGGTGCCGGTGGGCATGATGGCCCGCATCGGCGTGCGTCCATCACTGATCGCGCACTCTCGTGCGATCAATCTGATCTATCAGTTCTGGATCCATACCGACATGGTTGGTCGGCTCGGTCCCGTCTCTGAAGCGGTGCTCAACACGCCCTCGCACCATCGGGCGCACCATGGCAGCAACAGGCGCTATCTCGATCGCAACCATGGCGGCATCGTCATCACATGGGACCGCCTGTTCGGCACGTTCCAGCGCGAGCGAGATGACGATCCCGTGGTGTACGGGCTCACCAAGAACATCGAGACCTATAACCTCTGGCGGGTGGCTACACACGAATATCGCGACATGTTCCGCGACGTGGCGAACTCCACCAACTGGAAGGACCGGCTCGCCTTCGTGCTGCGGGGTCCCGGTTGGGCCTACGCACGCCACGAGCAAACGCAACGGCTCGCAGGCCTCGATGCGGCAGCATTCAACAACACATCAGGAGTGTTCACGTGAGCAACAACACGGCCGCCGCCGTTGCAGGCCTTGGCGCAGCCGCCCGTCCGTTGCGGTTCGCCATCATCGGCGCAGGAATGTCGGGCATTCTCAGTGCAATCAAGCTCGACGAAGCCGGCTACCACGACTATGTCGTCTATGAAAAGGCCGATCGGCTCGGTGGCACATGGCGCGAGAACACCTATCCCGGTATCGCCTGCGATGTGCCCTCGCATCTGTACAGCTACTCATTCGAACCCAACCCCAACTGGTCGCATCGGTACGCGCCTGGTGTGGAGATCCAGGCGTACTTCGAGGCTGTTGCCGAACGACACGGCATCGATCAGTGCATCCGGTTCGGCACCGAGATCGAGACGGCCGATTTCGTCGACGGACGCTGGGTCCTGGTCACGAAGATGGGAGAGCGCGATGTGGTCGATGTGATCATTGCGGCCACTGGAGTGTTGCATCATCCCAACATTCCCGAGCTTGCCGGCCTCGAAACGTTCGCGGGTGCCGCGTTCCATAGCGCGCGTTGGGATCACGGCGCGCAGATCGATGGAGCTCGCGTCGGCGTGATCGGCACGGGCTCCACGGCGGTACAGATCGTTACGGCGCTGGTAGATCGTGTGGCATCGATCACGATGTTCCAGCGCACACCGCAATGGATCGCTCCGCAGGAGAATCCCGAGTTCACGCCCGAACAGATCACCCAGTTCCATCGTCATCCTGAGATCATCGACGAGATGCGTGCGGAGATCTCGCGGGGCTTCGCGGATCGCTTCTCGAATGCCGTGGTCAACGCCGACTCGCCAGAGATGTACGTCATCGAGGCCACCTGTCGCGCCAACCTTGAGGACAACGTGCACGACCCGGTGCTGCGCGAGAAGCTGCGCCCCGATTACCGCGCCGCGTGTAAGCGCCTGGTGGTGTCGCCTGACTTCTATCAGGCGATTCAGAAGCCCAACGCCGAACTGGTCACCGATGCCATCGTGACCATCGAACCTGCCGGGGTACGCACGGCCGATGGCGGGTTGCACGACCTCGATGTGCTGGTGCTTGCCACGGGGTTCCGTGCGGACCGGTTCATGCGGCCCATCCACGTGACCGGTCGCGATGGCGTGCGACTCGACGACGTGTGGGCGCAGCGGCCGGTGGCGCACCTGTCGATTGCGGTGCCCGGCTTCCCGAACCTGTTCATGCTCAACGGCCCCAACGGCCCAGTCGGAAACTTCTCGCTGATCGAGGTGGCTGAGCTACAGATCGCCTACGTGCTTGCGTTGATCGACGAGATCCGTATGGGCCGTTGCACCGAGATCAGCCCGAGCGCAACAGCCACCGAACGCTTCGACGTAGAGCGCATCGAGGCGGCGAAGAAGACCGTGTGGGCATCGGGGTGTCGCAGCTGGTACCTCGATGACCGCGGCATTCCTGCGGCGTGGCCGTTCACGTTCGATCGCTTCCGCGACGAGATGGCTGCACCGAATCTGCACGATTACGAGCTGATCTGAATCGGCCGATAGGCGCTACCAGGAGTAGGCCTCGGGGGCCGTGCCGCCAGGACCGGGAAAGATCGAGTCGATCTCTTTGAGTGTGTCCGCGTCGAGGGTGATGTCGAGGGCGCGTAGCGAAGCGCCATCGAACTGATCCATCGTTCGCGGCCCGATGATGGGGCACGTCACATCGGGCTGGTGCAGTAACCATGCCAACGCGACCGCAGCCGGATCCTCGCCCAAGCGGGCACAAAGGTCCTCCCACCGCTGCAGCTGTGGACGGATCTTGTCGATGCGCTTCAGCGCCTGCGGCGACTGACGACGAGCCGTGGCGTCGGTGCTCAACACGCCGCCGAGCAAGCCGCCCGAGAGCGGGCTCCACGGGATGACGCCGACGCCGTATTCGCGGCACGCTGGCAGCACTTCGAGTTCCACCGTGCGCACGAGCAGGTTGTAGTGGCTCTGCTCGGATACCAGACCGAGAAAGCCGCGCTTCGACGCGATCTCGTTCGCGCGAGCAATGTGCCAGCCGGCGAAGTTGCTACTGCCGACGTAGATGATCTTGCCCTGTTGGGTGAGCGTCTCCATCGCCTGCCACACCTCGTCCCACGGTGCGGTGCGGTCGATGTGATGCATCTGATACAGGTCGATGTGATCGGTCTGCAGGCGGCGCAGGCTTGCATCACAGGCCGCGCGGATGTGGCGTGCCGAGAGGCGACCATCGTTGGGCCAGTCGCTCATCGGTCCGAACAACTTTGTCGCAAGCACGACCTTCTCGCGGCGTGCGCCGCCCTGTGCAAACCATCGTCCGATGATCTCCTCGGTGGCCCCGACGCCCTTGTCGCCGCCGTAGCGGTCGGCTGTGTCGAAGAAATTGATGCCCAACTCCAGAGCACGGTCCATAATCAGGTGCGAGTCGGCCTCTGTGGTCTGCGGTCCGAAGTTCATCGTTCCGAGACACAGTTCGCTGACCTGTAGTGCTGTTCTTCCGAGTCGTCGATAACGCATCCGCCATTGTCGCCCAACTCGGGCCCGCCCGCAATTGCTCCCGCCCAACCGCTTGAGAACTGTGAGTGAGGTCGACGTGGGCACGCGACTCGCTAACGTCACTGACGATGGCTGTTCCATTCGACCTTCTGGCTGATGCGGCCCCTGATCCGGCCCCTGAT
The DNA here is from genome assembly GCA_025360105.1 of Actinomycetes bacterium. Lineage (GTDB taxonomy): Bacteria > Actinomycetota > Acidimicrobiia > Acidimicrobiales > Ilumatobacteraceae > WLMZ01. The sequence goes on from JANYCT010000032.1 coordinate 15,724, forward strand.
GCGGCCCCTGATGCGGCCCCAGATCCGGCCGACGTGATTCGCCACGCGTGGGCGTCGGTGGCCGGAGCCGAACACCAAACCGTTGCCGATGATCTGATCGAGCGTTACGCCGAGGCGCATCGTCGATATCACACGGCTACGCACATCGCATGGGTGTTGCATCATGTGGACGAGTTGCTCGCAGCCGATCCCGAGGCCGCAGCGGTGATCGACCGCGATGCGGTCGTTGCCGCAGCGATTTTCCACGACGCGATCTACGACGTCGGCTCGTCGAACAACGAGGCCGAGAGCGCAGCATTGGCGGCCCGTGCGCTGGCTTGCGTCGGGTGGGATGACCGGCGTATCGCGGAAGTGGTGGCGTCGATATTTGCCACCGCGGGCCACGCGGCGACCACGGAGGCCGAAGCGGTGTTGCTCGATGCCGACCTAGCGGTGCTCGGTGGCTCGCTCTCCTCGTATCGGGCGTATGTGGCGGCGGTTCGCGCCGAGTACGCAGGTGTGTCGGATTCACAGTGGCGGGTGGGGCGAGCTGCAGTGCTCCAGGGCCTGCTCGACCGTGATCATCTGTTTGCCACCCCAACCATGCGCGCCGACCGCGAGCAGCAGGCCCACGCGAACATCGGCGCCGAGTTGTACGAACTCGCGGCCGATGGTGTGCAGCACGAGGTTTGAGAGGTGCAAGAGTATGCCCACGACCAGTGATTGGGGGCTGGGATGAGTGAGGGTCTTGCAATCGACGTGCCAGCCCGGCTCGCCGAGATCGATCAGGTTCGACTTCGAGCAGAGCGCTTGCGCAAGCTGCGCGCAGAGTTGGTCGCACACGACTACGGCGCGGCGCTGCTGAGCGACCCGATGAACATTCGCTACGCCACCGGTTCGCGCAATATGGCCGTGTGGACGATGCATGCACCGGGTCGATACGCCTTCGTGCCCGTCGACGGACCGGTGGTGATGTTCGAATACGGCACCTCGCGTCATCTCGACGAGGGTCTCGAAACCGTCGACGAAGTGCGCACGAGTGTTCCCTGGTTCTATTTCATGTCGGGTCCTCGCACTCAGGAGAAGGCAGATTTGTGGGCCCGGGACATCATCGACCTGATGCGAATGCATGGTGGCCCAGGCCAGCGTCTTGCGGTTGATCGATGCGATCCATGGGGCGCGGTGCATCTCACGGACGCCGGTATACGACTCTTCGACGCGCAGGAGGTTCTGGAGCAGGCACGAGTCGTCAAGACGGCGGAGGAGATCCAGTGCCTGCAACTCTCGATGGATGTGTGTGATGTCGCTGTGGACCGCATGCGGAGGGCGCTGCACCCCGGCCTCACCGAGAACCAACTCTGGGCCATCCTGCACGAAACCAACATCAGCCACGATGGTGAGTGGATCGAGTGTCGCCTGCTGTCGTCCGGGCCGCGTACGAACCCCTGGTTCAACGAGAGCAGCAACCGTGTGATCCAGGCGGGCGAACTGGTGGTCTTCGACACCGACATGATCGGGCCGACTGGCTATCTGGCCGACATCTCGCGGGCGCTGGTCTGCCCCGGTCGTGCTGCCACCGCCGAACAGCGCAAGCTGTACGACATTGCTCAGGATCAGGTGCTCACCAACATCGCACTGCTCGAGCCGGGCCTGACCTTCAAGGAATTCTCGGATCGGTGCTGGCGAGTGCCGGAGGTGTACGTACCCAACCGGTACATGATGATGATTCACGGCGCCGGCATGGTGGACGAGTATCCGACGATCGCCTATGCCTCGGACTACGCCGACTGGGGCTATGACGGCGTGTTCGAGGAGAACATGGTCGTGTGTGTCGAGAGCTACATCGGTGAGGCCGGCGGCGCAGAGGGCGTCAAGCTGGAAGAGCAGGTGCTCATCACCGCCAGTGGGGCAATCCCCATGTCGAGGGCACCGCTGGTGGACGCCCTCGAGCCCTGATCCCGCCGGCCGCAGCGTGGTTTCAGGGTCGTGGTGTTCAGTCGCGGGGTGCGATTTCGGTGTTGTCGGGTCGGTGGTGGTGCCAGCCGGTTTCGGTGCGTGTGATGGTGGTGTGGTCTGTGTGTTTTCGGCGGTTGTGGGTGGCACACAGTGGTGCCCCGTTCAATGTGTTCGTCTCACCGCCACCGTTGCGGTGACCGCCGCCTCGACCGCCGCCGCGGTCTCGGCCGGGTCCGGTCCAGGGGGTGAGGTGGTCGATGTGGAGGAATGGTCCGGTGTGTTCACAACCAGGCCAGCAGCATCGGTTGCCGGATAACAGGACGGCTTCACGGACAGCGCCGGTGAATAATCGTTGTTTGCGGCCGAGATCGGTGACCCGTCCCGTGGTGTCGGTGACA
>JANYCT010000080.1 GCA_025360105.1 Actinomycetes bacterium
CTTGATGACCGGCGCCTACACCGATCCGGTGCTCGGCCGCACGCCGTTCCGCGAGGTTGCCGAGCGGTACCTGTCACTCGGCGTCTGGAAGCCGAAGAGCCGCCAGACCGCGACCGAGAAGCTCCGCTACGCGATCGACAAGTTCGGCGACCGTCCGATCGCCAGCATCCGCAAGGGCGACGTCCAGGCACTGATCTCCGAACTCGGCGACGTCCTTGCCCCCAGCACCATCCGCATCGTCCGCCAACACGTCGGCGCAACCTTCACTCGCGCCATCGACGACAAGCTGATCGTCACCAACCCAGCGGTCGGTGTGCGACTGCCGCGGGTCGAGACACCATCCGTCGTGCCGCTCACGGCCGAGCAGGTGCAGTTGCTGCTCGATGCTGCCGATCCCTGGTATCGAGTGGCGATCGTCATCGGTGCCGGGCTTGGGCTGCGATCGAGCGAGGCCGCCGGACTCACGGTCGATCGGATCGACTTCCTCCGTCGCACGACACGTGTCGACCGGCAGTGGCAGCAGGCCACGCAGAAGACAGCCGGCGGCTTCACGACCACCAAGACGAGGGCGAGCAACCGAGTGATCCCGACCAGCCAATGGGTGCTCGACGAGATCGCTGCGCACCTCGCACGGCGGCCGGCCGGCGCGCACGGCGTCATCGTGACTCCTGACGGTCAGCCGCTCGACGCCGCTCGCTGGGGCTACTACTTCCGGCGGGCGCGCAAGCGCGCCGGCCTGAACGACTCGATCACGTTCCACGATCTCCGCCACTTCTTCGCCTCGGTGCTGATCGCCTCGGGCTGCTCGATCAAGCAGGTGCAGAGCGCTCTTGGCCACGACTCGGCAAGAATCACGCTCGACACCTACGCCCACCTCATCCCGGGCGACGAGGACCGCGTGCGTGACGCGATTGAGAATGCCATCGGCTCCGTCCGGCCGTCCACCGCTACGAACGCGCGTTCGGATAGCCTCACGGCGGGCGGAGCGCCGAGGAGTTCGCCCGCGAGCGGATCCACGACGCAACTTCGGACCAAAGGGGAACGACATGGCCGCTAGTTCGATCGAGTGGACGGAAGTCACCTGGAACCCAACGACGGGCTGCGATCGCACCTCGCCTGGTTGCGACAACTGCTACGCGCTCACGCTCGCAAAGCGGCTCAAGGCGATGGGGCAAGCGAAGTATCAGAACGACGGCGATCCTCGCACCTCGGGTCCGGGCTTCGCTCTCACACTGCACGACGACGTCCTCGAGGCGCCGTACGGCTGGAGCGGACATCGGACCGTCTTCGTCAACTCGATGAGCGATCTCTTCCACGAGGACGTGCCTGACAGCTTCATCAGACGAGTCTTCGAGGTGATGGCGCACACACCCCAGCACACGTACCAGGTACTCACGAAGCGGTCGAAGCGACTCGCTCGGCTCGCGCCACTGCTCGACTGGCCGCGAAACGTCTGGATGGGCGTTTCGGTCGAGAATCAGCGCTACGCCTTCCGCGTCGACCACCTCCGCCAAGTGCCGGCGGCCGTGCGGTTCCTCTCGATCGAACCGCTCTTGGGGCCCGTTGACCTAGACCTCACGGGCATGGACTGGGTGATCGTCGGAGGGGAGTCCGGTCATCATGCTCGGCGAGTCGAGCCGACTTGGGTCGAGGCGGTCCGTGAGCAATGCACACAAGCCGACGTGCCGTTCTTCTTCAAGCAGTGGGGCGGCCGCACGCCGAAGGCGAACGGACGAGTCCTCGATGGTCGAACGTGGGACCAAATGCCGACCGAGGTTGTTGCGGCATCTAGCCGTTGATCAGGCGCGAGGGTCAATCAACTCATTGGTCGACCCGCGCGATCATCTGTAGGTGACGGACGAACCAATCTGGCCGCTCGAGGCGCATACGCGAGCGAAGCACGAACTGCTGCGCCGCTACCTCGCTGCCTGGTTCCCGATTCTCACGAACCGAGGCTTCAACCGCCGAGTTCTGTTCCTCGATGGCTTCGCAGGACCCGGCATCTACGCCAACGGTGAGCCGGGGTCGCCGATCATCGCGCTCGACACCCTCGTCAACCACAAGCATTTCCCGAACTTGGCGCACAGCGAGTTCGTCTTCCACTTCGTCGAGCCGGACCGGGAGCGGTTCGACAGCCTTGAGGAGCAACTGCGACTCTTCTGGGCTCGGCACCCCGGCGGCCAGCCGGCAAACGTCAAAGTCGCCTGCTACAACGACAACTTCGAAGCGATGGCCACCGGTCTCGTGTCCACGATTCGCGAGCAGAAGAAGCAGCTCGCACCGACCTTCGCCTTCATCGACCCCTTTGGTTGGTCCGGTGCGCCACTCACGCTCATCCGTGACCTGCTCTCCTTCGACCGATGCGAGGTCCTGTTCAACTTCATGTTCGACAGCGTCAACAGGTTCGTCGCCGACGAACGGCCAGGCGTGGCCCGACACTTCGCGGAACTCTTTGGGACCGAGGAGGACGAGCACCGCGCCGCCGCCGCGCTCAAAGGCGAGGCGCGCAAGCAGTTCCTCCGCGACCTCTATGCCAGCAGGCTCAAGGCCGTCGCCGGCTTCACGCATGTCAGGAGTTTCGAGCTGATGGACCTTGAGCGAGGCCGCACCGCCTACTACCTCATGTACGGCACGCGACATGCCAAGGGCCTCGAGGTGATGAAGGACGCGATGTGGGCGCTCGATCCGACGAGCGGGACCAAGTTCTCAGGATTCGCCGGTGAGCAGCAGATGTTGTTCGAGCCCGAACCTCACTTCGGCCCACTTCGGGATGCAATCGAGGCTGCCTTCGCCGGCAAGGAGGTGACGGTCGACGAGATCGAGCGGTTCGTGGTCGAGGAGACCGACTACAAGACGACGCACTACAAGAAGAACGTTCTGAAGGTGATGGAAGCCGAGGGCGCCATCCGGTGTGAGTCAGCTCGAAAGATGGCCGGCACGTACCCGCCCGGCACGGTGCTCCGCTTCGCCCCGTTTCCCGTCTGACCGGCGACAGGCGACGCGAATCGCAAGGACCTGAGAAGGACCACACGGCCCACGAGCGACACGAAAGGCCAGCTCAGAACTAGTCTGACTCCCAGTCTCTGCAGTTCCGCTTCAACGTGTAGCAGGCACAGGGTCCGAAGGGCCCAGCATCGAGCTTCGCGAATGCTCAGCGCGCCGTAGACGTGCGCTCAGCATTCACGAGCGGGCTCGGGGCGGGCAGATCCCGGCATGAGCCGGC
>JANYCT010000005.1 GCA_025360105.1 Actinomycetes bacterium
TTGTGTGGATCAAGGTGTTAACGTCGATGTTAAGCGGCCGGAGTTGCACTCCAGCGGGGCATGAGGCCCGATTGCCGCACGGAGAGGAACATTCGATGACGAACGCACTCGCTAGCCGACTCGACTCCATCCAAGAACACAGCGGCATCTCCGGCAGGGACATCGCCCAACTACTCGCGACCACCCCCCAAACGGTCTCTCGTTGGAGAACTGGCCAAGCCGCGCCGCAGCCTCGTCTGCTGGACCGCCTGCTCACCTTGGAGTGGCTGGTCTCGCAGTTGGCCGATTACTACTCGGCCGACGAAGCAAAGTTGTGGCTGTTCAGCCCGCATCGCCTGCTTGGAGGCGCCCGACCAGCCGATCTCATCGTCGAACAGAGAACCGACGAAGTACTCAAGCTCATCGACCAACTCGACTCAGCCGCCTACATCTGAGCCACGCGCCTGCATGCCCCCGTATGATCCGGATCTCCTCGACGCACTGGAGGGCTGCGTTGTCGGGCGCGTGTCAGGCACCGTCTGGCGCCAGGTTCTTGCGCCCTCCTCGGTGACCCGCTCGAACCTTCGTGGCGGCCGATGGAACCCGTCCGGCGTCGAGACCCTGTACTGCTCGCTCGACCCGCTCACGGCCGCTTCCGAAATCGACAACCTCCTCGCCGCCCAGCCGGTGCCGATCAAGCGCCAACGACTGACCTATCCCGTTCGGACACAGATCTCGCGTGTGGCCGACCTTCGGTCGCACCCGTGGGGTTCGACATTCGCGTACGAGTTCGACCTTGACGACGCCGAGCAGTGCCAGATGATCGGTGCTGCTGCCAGTTGGCTCGGATGCGGAGCACTCGTGATTCCAAGCCTCCGCTCGGACGGAGACAACTTGGCGATCCTCGTCGCCAACCTCGCCTCCGGCGACTTTTTCGAGTCGGATGAGTCATACGACTACCCGCCCGGTCCTCCCAGCGGTGTGAGCTACCAGCCGCTCACACCGGTCGAAACTGGTCTGTCATGACCCGTGGACAGACCCCATTCAACGCACGCCATCAAGGGCGGCAAAAGGGCGGACGGGGCGTGAAAAGGGCGTGTCACACAGGTCAACAACGGTCACTTGTGGTCAACAACGGTCACTCAAAAACGGTGCCTGAGCAGGGAGAACGTCTCTGACCAGCACTTCTGCCCGAAAACTCAAGGGGGTTCGATTCCCCCCAGCTCCACGTTTGTGATGTCGCGAGACATCGAGGACAGTCCGAACCCACGTCAGGGTTCGGGTTGTTTCGTTTTTCGGGCCCTTTGGGGAAGGCTGTTGGTCATGGTCGGTTCTGCGTGACGCCACGTGACCTAGCGGGCACACTGCGCAACGCAGTACGGTCCAGGCCGGCGCGATGGCGCTCCCAGTATCCCGTAGTACCTACCTCTGGTGTCTCGTTGACCCGGGCATCGGCCCCGCCCAAGGTCAGCGATCGGCATCCTCACCGTGGACATTCCAGCACAGACACCGGGGCCAGCTACTCAGCGAATCGAACTCGTTGGCGGAGCCAACTCGCGAACGACTCCTCGTCAACCGTGCGCGCAGCGACACCGAGCATTGCTTCGACAGCATCTTCGACATCAGGCGGATCTGGATCCCAAAACCCACCATTGAGATCGATGGACAAAAGGCACGCCCACGCCGCCCGCTTGTTGCCATCGGGCAGCGGATGATTCCACGCAAGCCGGCACGTGAGCACGGCCGACTTGTCGTACAGATCGGGATAGAAGTCGTCGTCGCTGTAGCCCGCCTGCGGCGCGTGTAACGCCGAATCTGCCAACTCGACCCGGCTTGCCTTGACCAGCGTCGTTGTGTCGAGGCCGGTGACCTGCTCGGCCAACCAGAAGAATTCTGCGAGGCCGAGGTACCGAGTCACTCGGCGAGGCGATCGATGATTGCCTGGTCACGCTCGAGGAGCCGACGGGCACGGCTCATGAAATCGGCGTCCGACCGTACGCGATCGATCTCGCTGGACAACGAATCGATGATCAACTGGTTCACGCTCGTTCCATGCACGCGAGCGACCGTCTCGGCCTCGTTGGCAAGGTCATCGGGGAGGCGCACGGTCGTCTGCTTTGTCATGCCCTCATGATATCACGACATCATCGTCGACCGATCCCCCAAAGGCCAAACCGGAACGGCAGCAGGATCGATGCGGTGTGGGAGACTTCGCCGATGAGCGAGCCAGCCGCGACGTCGGTTCCCTTCCCGCGATGGATCGTTGAGGACGAACCGACGCCGAGGTTTCCGATCTGGACCCGCGGCAATGCCGGGGAGGTCTTCCCGAACGTGCTCACTCCGCTCGGTGGCAGCATCTACGCGGATGCGCCGGCGATCGGTCATCGGCGCAACTTGGTCCACATGGGGTTGTTCACCGAGGCCGAGGTTGGCGAGTACGGCGTCGTCGTGTCGGGCGTGTTCGGTGGCTACCTGTACCTCAACCTGTCGGTGTTCCGACTGATGGGGGTGCGCACGCCGGGGATGACGCCCGAGATGACCGACGAGCAGGGCCTCGGCGCGAGCGACGCTCCGCCCTATCGTCGTCAGAGTGGTGATCGGAACCTCGGCGCATCGCTTCGCCTGTCGCGCTGGGCGATACGAGCGCTACGCAACCCGGACACGGGTGCCATCGATCGGGTACGCGAACGAGCCGATGCGTGGGTGGACTCGTTGCCCGCGCTCCACACCGCGACGGATTCGGAGCTGCTCGGTCTCGTGCCATCGTTCTCGGCGCGCATCGTCGAGTTCTTCGTGCCGTTGGGCAACGCCACAGCGATCGCGGGCGTTGGGCGGGGCGGTCTCGAACAGCTGCTCCGCAGGGGCACCGATGGCGATCCGACACTGCTCGTCAACCGCCTGACCGCAGGTCTCGGCACCATCGAGTCGGCCCTCCCCGCGAAGCGCCTCTGGCAGCTCGCACGAATGGTTTCCGTCAATCCGGAGCTGATGGCGTTGTTCGACCAGGGGCTCGATGCCGTCGTCGAGGGCCTCGACGCGGCGCCAACGGACGAGCGCTACGCCGCTCTCGCCGCCGGGTTCGCGTCATTCCTGCGCGATCACGGTCACCGGGGCCCCGACGAATACGAGCTCGCCGCGCCGTCGTGGGCGTTGGCGCCGCAGATTGCTCTGGCACTGGTCGACCGGCTCCGGTTCGCGCCATCAGAGCGTGACCCGGAAGTCGTCGCCGCACGGCTGGCCGCCGATCGGGCCGTCGCGTTTCGCGAGGCGCTCGCCCTCGTCCCACGGCCGGCGCACTTCATGTTCCACCGAGTGCTGCGCGCGGCTGAGGTCGGTGCGGCAGCGCGCGAACGAGCCAAGGACGCAATGGTGCGCGAGCTCGCCGCCATGAAGAGCGTGCTGTACGAACTCGCACACCGCGCCGGTGAGCGTGGCGGTCCCACCGACGTACGCGACGCCTTCCTCGTGACCATCGATGAACTGGCGGACTTCGTCGAGCGGCCCGCCGATTTCGCAGACGTGATCAACGAACGGCGCGCACAACGCGACTTCCGCCAGGCGCGCATCCCACCGTTCTGGTTCGAAGGACCAATTTCCGATCCATCCACGTGGCCCCTCCGCGCCAGCGACCCGACGGATCAGCCGCCGCACTCCATCTTGCGCGGCATGGGCGTGTGTCCCGGAGTTGTGGAGGGCCGAGCGCGGGTGGTGCTCGATCCAGCAGACCCTCGCGGACTCGAACCCGACGAGATCCTCGTCGCCCCGTTCACGGATCCTGCGTGGACGCCCCTGTTCCTCGGTGCCGCCGCGGTGGTCGTGGAGGTCGGCGCGCAGCAGAGCCACGCTGCCATCGTCGCGCGCGAGCTCGGCATCCCCGCCGTTGTCAGCGTCACCGGCGCGATCCGCATGATCCCCGACGGCACCTGGCTCCGCGTCGACGCCGATCGCGGCGAGGTACACATCGACCGCACCCGCTGAACCGGCCATTCGGTCTGTCCGCTCGGGGCAGCCCGTCCGACAAGCCAGCGTGCTGTCAACGAGTTGCGCCCGTTCGACGCAGGCGGTAGAACATCGATGTGAGCAGGGGGCGGGTGCCCTCGAGAGAGCAGAGGTCGACGTGAAACGAGAGTCCGCACCCTGTGGGAACCGGCCGGGAGCCATCCACGATTGGATGCCCGTCGGCGAGCCAATGGTGAGCCTGCGATGAGCTCCCTCGACCTCTCGATCGTCGACCAGCAAACCACCGCGCTCTGGGATGGACTCGTGCCGGTGCTCTCGGAATACATCGCGATCCCGGCTCTCTCTCCCGGCTTCGACAGCGACTGGGCCGCCAACGGCCATCTCGATCGCGCCGTCGACCTCATCACGTCGTGGTGCCGCGCTCGGTCCATCCCTGGCAAGACGGTGTCGGTTCATCGCCTCGAGGGCGCCACGCCGGTGATCCTCTGCGAGATCCCAGCAACGGCAGGCGCCGAGGACGCGCCGCCTGTGCTTCTCTACGGCCATCTCGACAAGCAGCCGGAGATGGAGGGCTGGCGCGACGACCTAGGTCCGTGGAAGCCGATGCTGGAGGGCGACCGTTTGTACGGCCGTGGGGGTGCCGATGATGGCTACTCGGCGTTCGCCGCGCTCGGCGCCATCGAAGCAGTGCAGGCCGCCGGTGGAGCGCACCCGCGCTGCGTGGTTCTCATCGAGGGGAGCGAAGAGTCCGGCAGTCCGGACCTACCCGCCTACATCGAGGCGCTTGCGGAGGTCATCGGGACGCCGCAGCTCATCGTGTGCCTCGACTCCGGCGCCGCCGACTACGAGCACCTCTGGTTGACCACTTCCCTGCGTGGCATGGCCGCCGGCAACCTGACTGTCCGCGTCGTCGAGGAGGGTCTGCACTCGGGCGGCTACGGCGGGTTCGTGCCAGATGCCTTTCGCATCCTGCGGCGCCTGCTCGAGCGGATCGAGGACAGCGTTGATGGCCGGGTGCTGGTCTCCGAGGCGTGGGTGGAGGTGCCGCCTGAGACGCAGGCCGCGCTGGCACGGGCCGCGGATCGGGTGGGGGCCGGGCGCGTGGGCGAGGCACCGCTGACCCCTGGTGTCGATCCGGTCACCGGCGACGACCCGCTCGAGGCGCTGCTCGCCACCACGTGGCGACCCCAGCTCACCGTGGTCGGTCAGGACGGCCTACCGCCCACTGCGCGCGCCGGCAACGTCCTGCGCCCGGAGACGACCCTCAAGCTTTCCCTGCGTATTCCTCCGAAGGTCGACCCCGACGTGGTCATCGCCGCGCTCGAGCTCGCCCTCACGACCGACCCGCCCCACGGCGCGCAGGTCACCTTCAGCAGTGGTGGCGGCGCCTGGGGATGGGCCGCCCCGCCTACCGCGCCGTGGCTCAACGACGCGCTGCAAGCGGCGTCCGATCGATTCTTCGGCGCCCCGGCGCTGGAGTTCGGCGAGGGCGGCACCATCCCGTTCATGGCGATGCTCGGCCAGCGTTTCCCGGGGACGCAGTTCCTCGTGACCGGCGTGCTCGGGCCGCACAGCAACGCCCACGGCCCGAACGAGTTCCTCCACCTCCCCACCGGTCGCAAGGTCACTGCCGCGGTCGCCGCGGTCCTCCACGCCGCCGCCCAACCGCACTGACCCCGCACACATCGTCGCCGACCCGAATGAGCCGTGCGACGGACCTTCAACGGGCCGCCTTCCCGGTTAGAATCTTCATAGGTTTTGTAGCGGCTGTGCAACGAACGGAGGGGTGTGGACCGCCTGCAGTATGTGGCTCTGATGATCGCCTGCTTGGTGCTCACATTGCCGTTGGAGTTTGCATTTGGTGCTCGTGTGTGGCGTCGCCCAAAGCGACTGGTCCGCTCGGTCCTGCCGGTGGCGTTGTTCTTCCTGGTGTGGGACATATGGGCCACGAACCGTGGCGACTGGGGTTTCAACCCTCGATACACGATCGGGTGGACCTTGCCAGGTGGGGTGGTGGTCGAGGAGGTTCTCTTCTTCGTGACCATTCCGGTCTGCACGTTGTTGACCCTCGAGGCCGTGCGCAACATGTTGGCGGGCACCACGCCGCTGCAGCAATGGGTTCGGGCTCGCTGATGCCCATCTATACGGTGCTCGGCGTATTGGCGGCCATCGTGGTCATCGCACTCGAGCGCATCCATTTCCGCTCCGGGATCTTCCGCAGCCGCGCATACTGGGTGTCGATGGCCATCGTGCTCGGGTTCATGATCGCAGTCGACGGCTGGTTGACGAAGCTGTCGGCCCCGATCGTCATCTACAACGACGCCAACACCTCCGGCATCCGGCCCATTTGGGACATCGTCATCGAGGAGTACGCCTATGCCTTTGCGCTGTTGACGATGGTGATCCTGCTGTGGGACCGGCCCTCATCTTCCACGGCCGTCACGGAGTCGGCGCCATGAGAACTGTCATGTTGATCTGCGTCGGCCTCCTGAGCTTTGTTGCCATGGAGGGCGCGAGCTACGTGACCCACCGTTGGGTGATGCACGGCCCGGGAATGGTGTGGCACCGCAGCCACCACTCGCCATCAACCACCCGCCTCGAGGCCAACGACTTGTTTCCCGTGGTGTTCTCGGTGATCGGGTTCGGCATGTTCCTGGCTGCGTCGATGCTGGGTTCTGCGCTGCTGTTCTGCGCGGCGGGCGGGGTGACCGCGTACGGAATCGCCTACACGTTCGTGCACGAGGTCTACATCCATCGGCGCGTCGGTGTGCACGTACGCGACCGGCGGTACTTGATGTGGATGCGCGATTCGCACCAGATCCATCACACTCTCGGTGGCGAGCCCTACGGGATGTTGTTCCCTGTCGTGTCAGCGGCCCGACGCGCCGAGGCCGCGCGTCGGGAGGCGCTCCGGTCGAGCAAGCGCGAGATCCGTAGCCGGTTGTAGCGCTGGATGGCGATGAACGGGGCGTTGACTGCGAACCCGTAGACGACCATCACGCCCGAGATCCACAGCGGGTTCCAGACGAGGAAGATTGGCGAGCATGCAGCGGCCGACCAGTGGCCGATCTCGGCCCGCCGGGTAGACGCGGCGAACTGCGCCAAGCCGACATTGCCAAGCGATGGCAGGGACCGCATCGACACACCACCCGCGAACACATCCCCCGCTTCCGGCAACCGGTCCTTCCAATCGTGCACCCGCAGGATGGTCCACACTCGCCCTGACCGCTCCCAACTACGCAGGGTCGTCAGCCAGGTGTCGCGTTCGCAGAACGAGGTGGGCAGCCGGTGAGCGAGATAGCCGGTACCGGCGTGAATGGCCCCCCAGGCAATGATGTCGAGGCCGACCATTGTCCAGTTGCCGAGGTGGACGATCGGCATGGTCACGAGCCTGGTTCGACGCGGGCGATAACGGCGCGTCCTCGCCACTCGACCGGTCGACGGAGCGCCGTTGCCACCATCGATTGGATGAACACGACGATGAAGAACGCAACGGAAACGGGGAACAGAAGCGCTGTGGCGATTCCGAACGAGCCGATCCGTCGCAACATAATCGCGATCTGGACCGTGACGACCGACCAAGCGATCGCCCCGGCGACCGGCGGTCCGCTACCGAACGCCCACGCGACCAGACCAGCGAGGAAGGCCGCCGAGACGGCGCTCACCGCCGCCACCCACGCCACTGCGAGGAGCACATTCGCCACGGGAGCGCGAGTGGCCCCCACTGCGATGTTCTTCCTCCAGCCATGAACGAGCGAAAGCAGGCCGAGCGGGTACATCCGGAACGCGACCAGATCACCCCCGAGGAGACAGGTCACCGGCAGGGTCGCGTCGGCATACCGAGCAGCGAGTGCCATGTCTTCGACGACCTCGTGGCGAACCGCTTCGTGGCCACCGACTCGCCCATAGTCAGCCGCGCTCGTCACCAGGCAGGGTCCGAACGCGACACGCATCGGCCGAGCAATCCGCAGTCCGAACGCGCCCGACCCCATCAACGAAACCACGTTGAACACCACCGAGAGTCGCTCGTACGCGCGGCGAACACAATGATAAGGCTGCACCGACAGCAGCCCATGCGAACGCCGGTGCTGAGCGACGATCGCGTCGAGGCCACCGGGTGCGAGCCACGTGTCGGCATCGAGGAACACCAGCACCGGCAGCTGCGCCCGCTGTGATCCGAGGTGGCACGCCCACGTCTTGCCGACCCAGCCGAGCGGTGGCGCGGGAGCAGTCACGACGGTTACGCCGAACGAAGTAGCGATCGCCGCGGTGTCGTCGGTGGACCCGTCATCGACCACGATCACCTCGCCGGGTTTCGCCACGCTCGCGGCCAACGAAGCGAGCAGCCGTGGCAGGTTGACGGCTTCGTCCCTCGCCGGGATGATGACCGACACATTCGCAGCGTCGCCCTCTGACCGCCCATTGCCGAGGCGGCGCGGACGGCCAATCAACCACGCTGCAGCCGCAAGCGCGACGACGGCGAAGGAGAGGACCAACACGTCAGCTCCGCTGCAACGCTACGCGTGCGACCGTCATCATCTTGCGGGGCGTCGGGACCCGAGCGCGCTCGTGGAACACGTCGTACTCGGCGGCCTCGATGCGGTCGAGGATCTGCGAGTACAACGCCCTCGCCGCTCCGACGCAGCGCGCGCTCGCCGGGGGCAGCATCGGGATGCCGAGGTCTGCCGAACGGTAGAGCTCGCGGCAGCGTTCGATCTCGAACTGCATCAAGCGTCGCCACGCCTCGTCGACCGTGCGGCGCCGCGGGTCGGCGCAGAATCGATCGAGGTCTTCCTGAGGGATGTAGATCCGGTCCCGGTCAAGATCCTCGGCGACATCGCGCAGGAAGTTCGTCAGCTGGAACGCAAGTCCGAGATCGCGGGCATGTGGGAACGCCCGGGGGTCAATCGGCTCGAGGATGGGCAGCATCATCTCGCCGATCACCGCCGCGGATCCGTCCATGTAGCCGAGCAGGTCGTCCCATGTTCGGTACGAACCGACCGTCAGGTCCATGGCCATCGACGTAAGGAACCGACGGAACGTCTCGGGATCGTGACCGAACGCACGAACGGTGTGTACGACGGCCTTGAGCACGATGTCGTCGGAGGTCCCACGCTTGAGATCCGCGAAGAACTGCTCGCCAAACGCATGCAACGCTGCGCTGCGTTCGCCTGACTGTGCATCGTTGAACTCGTCGACGATGTCGTCGGCATGGCGGCAGAATGCGTAGAGCGCCCACACGTGGTGCCGTTTGACCCGGGGCAGCGCATAGGTCGACAAGTAGTAGGTCGTGCCATAGCGCTTATTCAGGGTGCGGCAGTGCGCGTACGACTGCTCCAGCGTCACTGTCATCGCGCATCCATCTCGGCCACACGTTGCGCGGCCAGTTTGCCGGAGATGAGCACCATCGGGACGCCCACTCCCGGCACCGTTCCGGATCCGGCAAACACCAACCCGGGCGCGCGCCGTGTCGTGTTTGCCGGACGGAATGGACCGGTCTGAAAGAAGCGGTGCGACAGCGAAAAGGGTGATCCACGCTCCAGACCCTGGGCCTGCCAGTCGACTGGGTCGACGAGCATCTCCACTTCGATGTCGGTGGGATAGCCGGCGCGGTCGATGATGCCGAGCAACCTCTCGCGAGCAGGCCCGCGCTCGGTTGTCCAGTCGATTCGTCCGTCGAGGTTGGGCACCGGTTCCAGCACGAACAGCACGTGGCGATCCGGCGGGGCCATTGACGGCTCGTCCACCGTCGGCACCGTGATCAGGATCGACGGATCCGGCATCCGGCGGCCTTGATCGAGCAGTGCATCAAACGAACTTGCCCACTCGCGCCCGAAGTGGATGTTGTGGTGCGCGACTCCCTCTGGGAGTTCTCCGCGCACCCCCAGATGCCACACGAGCGCCGACGGCGAATAGGTGCCCCTCCGAGCCTGGCGTGGCATTGCGATGCCCGGCACGAGGGTGCGGTAGGCGACCGGAAGGTCCGTGGTGCAGACCACCCGGGAGGTCTCGATCACCTCACCGTTGTGCAGGCGAACCCCACGAACGGAGCCCTCGGAGCCATGGGCGAGGAGGATGCTTTCGACCCGCTGCCCGTACTCGAACTTCACGCCGGCGGCCGTCGCGGCGGCTTCCAACGCCACGGGGACTGCGTGCATCCCGCCTCTGGCGGTGAACACGCCGTTGACGGAATCCATGTAGGTGATCACCGCGTAGATCGCCAGCGCCTGCTGGGGAGCCAAACCGGCGTAGAGCGCTTGGAAGCTGAACATCCGCACCAACCGCTCGTCGGAAAAGTAGCGCTTGACCGCCCGCTCCAACCGCCGGAAGCCTCCCGATCGCACCAGTGCGATCGCCGGCCCGATCGGGTTCAGCAGCGTGAGGGGCGAATCCATGTTCCGGTCGATGAAGTTCGGCATCTCGAGCTCGTACAGCTCAGCCAACCATGCGCAGAACTCGGTGAAGGCAGCGGCTTCGCGGTCGCCGCAGGCCGCTCGAATCTCCTCACGCATGGCGTCGTGGCCTTGACGGAGCCGGATCACCGAGCCGTCAGCGAAGCAGGATCGGTACATCGGATCGATGCGGCGCAGGTCAAGGTACGACGCCATGTCCGCGCCGACCGCGGTGAAGCACTCCTCGATGATTTCCGGCATGGTCAGCACCGTGGGTCCCGTGTCGAAGCGGTACCCGTCGATGGTCGCAGAACCTGCCCGTCCACCCGGTAGGTCGCCCGCCTCGAGGACGAGGACCGAACGACCCATGCCGCGAAGGTGGCACGCCGCCGACAAGCCGGCGAACCCGGCACCGATCACAACAACGTCGACGTCAGCCATCTCAGGCCTGCCGATGGGCGACGAGGTCGGCGACGCCGACGAGTTGGGCCTGGGCAGCGAAGGGCAGGTCGACAACAGCAGAGTGGGCCTGTTCGATCTTGGCGTCGATCAGCCGCTCGATGGAGGCGACGGCTCCGGACGACCGGATCGCCTCGCGACACGCATCAACCCCGTCTTCGTCGAGGTCGGGGTCTCCCAAGCCTGCGAGCAACACGGAGCGCTGCGCAGGGCTGGCCAGTTCCAGCGCCCGCACGAGGAGCAGGCTGGCCTTGCCTGACCTGATGTCCTCAGAGTTTCCTTTGCCGGTGACAGAGGCATCGCCGAACACGCCCATAATGTCATCGCGTAGCTGGAACGCAATACCGGCTGCGTCGCCGAAGGTGCGCAAGGATGAACGCATCTCGTCTGATGCGCCAGCGAGCACTGCACCGAGTTCGAGGGGACGTGTGACGGTATACCGGCCGGACTTGAGCAACGCGACCATCTGCGCTTCCCAGTCGGTCGCGTGCGGGCCGGCGAGCCGTAGGTCGAGATATTGACCGAGGATGACCTCGTTGCGCAAACGTGCGTACAACCGCCGGATCTCTGCCTCACGACCATCGACGCACCGCAACAAATCCAGCAGCTGATCTGCCCACACGAATGCCAAATCGCCGGCGATGAGGGCAGCAGAGAGCCCGAACCAATCGGCATCCCCATCGGGGCGTGTTCCGGCATGCATCTCGGAGAACCGTACATGTGCGCTCGGCTGCCCGCGTCGCAACGGCGAGCGGTCGAGGACATCGTCGTGCAGCAGGGCGAACGTGTGCAACATCTCGACAGCGGCACCGATGTGAGCCAAGTCGTGGCGATCAGCCTCGTTTGCGTGTCCGCCGGCGGCCGCGTAGCCGCACCCGACCAGGAATGGTCGCAGCCGCTTCCCTCCGGCATCGATCAGCGATCGGATAGGGGCGCAGAGTTCGGCCGCAGACGGATCCAGATCGGCCAGTTCGCGTGCAGCCTTTTCCATGAACGCGATCATCAGATCGTCGACATGTCGGCTGCTCAGATCGACCGTGGCCGTTTGCGTGCTCGCCGGGCGTGAGCGACGCCGTGGCTCAGGAGCGTTCACCCACTCCAGTGGGTTGCCGATGTGATCCTCCAGGCGGCGTACTTGCGTGACAGACCAAGGGCTCAGCGTGTCGGGATGCTGTGATGCGCGATCGCGGAGGTCGTCCCACATCACCCACTCCATCTCATCGGCCTCGTCCGGATCGAGCGTGGGGTCGTCGCTGGTCGAGGCCACATACACGGGACAGACCTCATGCTCGACGATCCCGTTGGCCATCTCTGCGCGGTAGGTGAAGTCTGGTAGCGCAAGGCGGAGCCGATCCGGCCGAATCCTCAGCTCGTCGCGCAGGTGCCGGCGGACCGCGTCGTCGACAGCTTCGCCTGGGCGGGGATGACCGCAGCACGCGTTTGTCCAGACGCCCGGGAAGGTTCGCTTCGACGATGACCGGCGCGTCAGCAGTACACGCCCGTCTGCTCGGACCACATAGCACGACAACGCCAGGTGTAGGGGCGTCCGGTCGGTATGCACCGTCGACTTCCGGGCTGTGCCGGCCGGCCGGCCCGAGCTGTCGAGTAAGACAACAAGGTCATTGACAGAGGTCACTTCGTGGGCGTTCACCAAGGAGAAAGAGGTCATTGACATGTACTCATCCAGATCAGCGACCCCTACCGAATCGTTGTTCATCACGACAGTGTGGCCCGATCGGAGAGGAATTGAGACTCTGTGCGAGACATCTGTCGTCGATTCACCATCGTGGCCATGGTCTGCGATGATCTGTCCCCGGTATTCTGCACGCTCGTCGAGAGTGGTACGCAGGGACATGGTTCCACCGTTGACAGGGGTCGCCTGTTCGCGCCCTGGCCGAGCCGAGACGCCGGTTGGGACCGAAGCAACTCGGTCAGCACAAGGTGTGGTCCGGTGAACGCCGCGAGACCGATGAAGACGACACGCGCCGCCGGGGCGGCAGGCTCGACAAACCACCATGCACCGACGCCAGCGAGCATCGTCGCAACCGTTGCCCACAGCGCTCGCCACCACGCGTGGCGATCGATATCGAGAGTGATCAGATGACGGGGAGCGTGCCATAGCGCGAAGTACATCGCAAACGAGACCAGGGGATGCACGGCGGCGGCCACGAGGGCAATGGTCGCGAGTTCGACAACGGCGGAACACTGACGCGCTCGAAATGCGGCGAAGCCCGCGACGAGGCCGGCGACGAGCGAAGGAGCGGCGATGATCCAACCGAAGAGTGCGACACGATCGATGGTGAGGGCGGCGGTGCCGAAGAGAAGACTCGACAGCAACGGCGTCACGATCCCTGCGTGCAGCGCTAGAGGCAGGCCGATTGCGCAGCCCGCCGTCGAAACTCCCAACAGATCGCCCACGCAGGCGAGGTCGCGGTGGTGAACAGAGTCACCGCGGGCGAAGTGGTACCAAGACGAGATGAAGAACGCGACCACGCCGATTTCCGGTGCCGCCAGCCACGCAAGCACGATGCAGCAAGCGCCAGCGAGGTACATCCCGAAGAACCACGTCGGCTTGGTGAGCCGTGGTCCGATCTCGACGTCGAGTGCGCCATGGGGTACGCCGACGACGATGGCGACGATCGCGATCGTCCAAGCAGCGGCTGCGTTCGGCGTCCACCCACCAATGGTCGCAGCCAACGTTGCGACGGCGACGAACACGGCAACGCCGTGACGATATTGCTCAAGACGCTGCCGAGGGCTCGTCCCGGTGATCGGGTTCATCACGAGCGCCTTTCTGTGAAACGGACGTCCCGGCACCCGTGGGGGGTGCCGGGACGTGTGAAGGGAACCGGCAAATGGAACGTCAGGACCCGACGACTTCGGGGGTACCCATCGCGTGGTGTTCGCTGGTTCCAGCTTCGACGTAGCCATCCTCGCGAGACTTCGCCAGCGCAATGCCGAGCACGAGGAGACCGAACAACGGCTTGGCCAGCACATCGCCGAGCGAGTACATCACCTGTCGCGCAACCTGTGCCTTGGCCTGGTCGTCGATCAACGACGGGAGCATGTAAGCAATGGGGTAGACACCCCACGTGACGACGATGATGTACCGCAGCGAATCGACCAGTTTCTTGACCGTGCCGCTCTGGCGATCGAGCGACTTGCCGAGCTCCACAAAGAGCACGAACAGGATGTACAGGAACGGGATCGTGGAAGCAACGGCCCACAGCGTGCGAGCCGAGCTGTCGGCAGCGGAGATCTCGCCTGGGTAGCCAAGCGCAATCATCGCAACAGCGGCGATAGAGAGGCGAACGAGCAAGCTACGGGTCTTGGCGCTGGACAGCTTGAGCACGACAACGAGCTCTGCGAGCAGCAGCGGCACAGTGAGCAGCCAGTCGACGTATCGATAGCCCTCGTTGAACGGCTTCCCGTTCTGAATGAACTGGCCTTTGGTGAAGCTGAAGGCGTCGTTCCACGAGCCGAAGATACGTACGTAGTGATACAGGGCGATACCGACGACGAGGGTCGACAGCGTGAGGGCCATGCGGTGCTGCGGGGCGACGCGGTTCCGCACCAGCAGGAAGAACAGCAACGCTGCTCCCATGCTCGCAATGACGAATGAGAACGAGTTGTAGACCAGGTTGTACTGGTTCTCGCTCAGGATGAGGTCCATGTGAAGGCTCCTTTGGAGGACATGTGAGCCGCCGGAAGGGACGGCCCTGACAAGTTAACATCCTTATGCATGAATTATCATGATTATGCGGAGAATCTTTTCAGGATGATCTAAGGTGTCGGGCATGGAGCTGTCCGGAGACGCACTCGCACTCGACAACGTTGCCGAGGAAGTCGGCGTGCACTACCAGACCGTGTACCGATGGGTGCGAGCCGGCAAGCTGTCGGCCGATGTCGTCGACGGTCGATACCGCGTCATGCGCGTCGACCTCGATGCGTTCATCGATGCCCGACGGACACCGAAGCGTCCCCGTCCACCCGGCGGGCCGAGGCTGCAGCGAGCCGCGGAAACGATGCACACTGCACTGTCGACCGGCGACGAGTCCGCTGCACGGGACCTGGCGTGCGCGCTCGTTGCCGAGCACACATCCGTCACCGACCTCGTCCAAGAGGTGCTCGTGCCACCACTGCAGCGGATCGGCCAGGATTGGCACGACGGCAAGGTTTCGATCTGGGTCGAGCACCGGGCATCCGCGATCACCGAACGCATCCTCGGCGTGGTCGCCCCTCGCCCCCGAGGCCGCCGCCGGGGCAACGTCATGGTCGCCGCCGTCACGGGTGATCGACATTCGTTGGCGACCACAATGGCGGCAGTGGCGCTTCGCGACGACAACTGGCAGGTTCATCACCTCGGCGCCGATATGCCCCCCGATGAACTCGTCGGGTTCTGTGACGAGCACGACGTCGACGTCGCCGTCTTGACCCTCGTCAACTCCGAGTGCGCCGATGTGGCGATCGCCACCGCTGCACGACTCAGAGAATCGGGCACAGCGACCGTGCTCGGTGGGCCGGGTCGCACCCTGCATGAACTCGTCCAGATGGTCCGCGACGCAGCTCTCGACAGGACCTCACACGTGCGTGACTCGACCGTTGCCGACTAATCGGCATGAGACTCGCCGTACGATCCGTTTCGGCGACACGAATAGCTCGTATTCATGGATCAGGCCGTGGGAAGAGCTCGACAACGAATCTGCTGGGATCCAAGGTGTGGATCGGGCCTCGCACCCGACGGTCGGCGCATTCGGACGCCGACCCGATTTCGATGGTACATCCAGCGTGCCGGTGAGTTCAGCGGCGGATGCTGCCAGCGCTGCGGGTGGTGATCGAGGTGCCGGGTGAACGCCTCGAGTGCGCGTTCGGTGGGGTCATGCATCGCCACGGTGTCCGCGAGGTCGAGCTGGTGGATCTGGCGGTGTTCGGTCGCCTAGCCCGGCTGGTGTGGCGCAAGCAACGATGGCGATGCACCGGCTGCGGCCGCTGAGGGTGTGACGAGGACGCAGAGATCGGCTCGGCGCGGTGTGCGTTGACGACTCGGGCGGCACGTTGGTCGACGCTGCATGTCGGCCGGCCGGAGACCGAGAGCGTCAATGGACGGATGGTTCCCCTATTCCAGGGTTTGACTGAGCGAACATGTCGGAGTTCGGCACTTTCCCTCGATCAAACCCGCGATTTTGCGGGCGTCAGTTTCGAATGAAGTGCAGCCCGGCAAAGCGTTGCCGGAACGCCGACGTGCGTAGCCCAACCGGTGACGGGTCCATACGCAGTCCGTCGGCGACCAGCGTTGCCAGCTCCGGCATGTCATCGACGGTCATGCCCCAGCGCACGATCTCTGGCGTGCCGAGGCGTAGTCCCGCCATCCCTTGGTGACCCGGCAAGCCGATCGCACTCGTCAGCAGATTTGCTTGGCGAAGTCGCAGCGCCGCTTGGTGCCCGCCGCCCCATTCGGTTGCGTCGATGGCAAGTTGATGTGAAGCGGTGTGGCCAAGCGTCGTTCGGTGCACTGGCACGCCGAGATGTGCGAGCGAACCCGCGAGCGTCGACGCCGTGTGGGTCATTGCCGTGGCGTACGCGCTGCCGTATTTGATCCAGTCGAGCATGGTGATCGCCAATGCGGCGATCTTGCCTGCGTCGAAGTTTGCGGTGAGTCCCGGATACGCGATCGCGTCGATGCGCTCGGCAATGTCGGCGCGGTTCGTCACCACCAGCCCGCCGGGAGGGCCGCCGAGGCTCTTGTAGGTACTCATCGTCATCAGGTCAGCGCCGTGATCGAGCGGGTTGGACCACACACGACCAGCAAACAGGCCGCAGGCGTGGGCGGCGTCGAACAGCACAGCAGCGCCGACTTCGTCCGCGACTGCGCGGATCTCGGCCACGGGGTGCGGCGTCAGGTTGAGGCTCGTTCCAATGGTGATCAGGCTCGGGTGAACCCGTTGCGCAAGTTCGGCGAGCGCATCCACGTCAATGGTGAACCGTTCCGCATCGATCGGGCATTCGTGAATTTCGAGCCCGTACAGACCCGCCGCACCGTCGGAGCGATGGGTGACATGACCGCCGATGCTGGCCGGCGGAACGATGATCGCATCTCCGGGCCGGCAGGTTGCCATAAACGCGTACAGGTTCGCGAGGGCTCCAGAACCGACACGGACCTCGGCAAAGCGCGCGCCGAAGACGTGACACACCAGATCGGCGGCGATGACCTCAATCTCCTCGATCGCTTCCAGCCCCATCTCGTACTTAGCACCGGCGTGGCCGAGCGACGCTCGCGAGCCGAGTCCTGCGCCAAGCGCTGCTTCGGCCCGTGGATTCATCACGTTGCTCGCAGGGTTGAGGTTGAGGCTCTCCCGCTCGTGGATGACACGATTACGTTCGATCAGCAGATCGATCCGCGCCGCCAGCGTGTCGGTGTCAGCTCTCGCGAACGCTGAGAGAATCGCCGCCTCGCGTTCTTGCGATTCTGAGGCAAGCCATGCACGGGTGACCGGCGAAGTGTGCGCTTCGATACTCGACGATGTCATTCGACGATCGTTGCACGCATCTGCCATCGCGTCGATGGTCCTGGCGACGCTCGAGCCCTACGACAGGCGCAGTGCGGCTTCAGATCATCGGCCTCGAGAAGGAATGACTTGACACGAGAATGATCGTTCTCATAAAGTGAGAGAATACTCATTCTCAAGCCGAGGACCAACTGCGATGACAAGCCCGACAAAACCTCCTGTGCCTCCGTTCGACGAAGCATCCGCACGAGCGAAAGTGCTGGCCGCGGAGGCAGCGTGGAACAGGCGCGATCCCGAACGCGTCGCTGGCGCGTACACGATCGACTCGGTCTGGCGGAACCGCTCGGAGTTCGTCGAAGGCCGCGACCAGATCATTGCGTTCCTGCGCGCCAAGTGGGAGCGGGAACTCGACTATGCCCTACGCAAGGACTTGTGGGCCTTCACCGATGATCACATCGCGGTGCGATTCCAATACGAATGGCACGACCACGATGGTCAGTGGTTCCGTTCGTACGGCAACGAGAACTGGGAGTTCGACGAGTTCGGCTTCATGCGCCGCCGGGAGGCAAGCATCAACGACATCGCCATCACCGCCGCTGAACGACGCATCTTCGGCCCGCGCGCCGATGGCGACACGAGCGGCATCCCACTGCGATGAGCCCCGTTGCCACCTTGTCTACTGAGGCAGCCCGGCGGGCCGTGTTGCGTGCCGCCGACGAGCTGTTCTACGCACGCGGCATCGGCGGCGTCGTGATGAGCGACATCCGCGATGCGTCGGGCGTTTCGATGCGACGGCTCTATGTCATGTACCCGTCGAAGAGCGAACTCGTGGCAGCATGGCTGACCGACCGCCACGAGACCTGGATGGCGTGGTTCGCAACGAGCGTCGACCGCCATGTTGCGGCGGGGGTCGATCCCGTGCTGGCCACGTTCGATGCCATCGCCGAATGGGTCACCGCGCCGGGCTACCGCGGTTGCGCCTTCATCAATTCGTTGGCCGAAACGAGCGAGCTCGATGACGCACATCGCGCCATCATCGCCGGACACAAGCGCGATCTGGTCACCCACCTCGCCCACCTCGCTGCTCGCGATCACACGAGCACACCGCCATGGCTCCCCGCCGCGCTCGCCGTCATCATCGACGGCGCCATCGTGCAATGCACCATCTTCGCCAGTACCGATCCTCTCGATGCAGCGCGATCCGCAGTCCATCAACTCCTGGAAACGATCCCGACATGAACCTCACCGTCGGCGCCTTGTGGCGCTACCCCGTCAAGACCCTGGCCGGCGAACGCCTCGATGTCGCCGAGATCACCACCAACGGCATCGTCGGCGACCGCATCGTCCATGTGCGCGGTCCCGAAGGCGTGCGCACCTCGCGTCGTCACCACAACCTGCTCGGCCTTCACGCCATGCTCGGAGCCGATGGCCAGCCCATCGTCGATGGCCAACCATGGAACTCGCCAGAGGTTCTCGAACGCGTCCGTGCTGCCGCCGGACAGGACGCA
Organism: Actinomycetes bacterium; assembly: GCA_025360105.1. Taxonomy (GTDB): domain Bacteria; phylum Actinomycetota; class Acidimicrobiia; order Acidimicrobiales; family Ilumatobacteraceae; genus WLMZ01. Next base: position 18,805 of record JANYCT010000005.1, read on the forward strand.
ACGCTCGCCCCGTACGACGGGCCGGAGCGCTTCGACGTGCTCCCCCTCCTCGTCGCCACCGACGGTGCCATCTCCTCGTTCGGTCGCGACATCCGCCGGCTCCGGCCAAACATCGTCATCGATGGTGTCGATGGTATGGACGAGATCCACTGGCCCGGTGCCGAGCTACACATTGGCGACGTTGTCATCGCGCTCGACTCTCGCCGCGGCCGTTGCCCGATGACCACCGTGGATCCCGACACCCTCGGGGTGGACCGGGCCGTGTTGAAAGACATCATCCATCGCTTCGACGGCAAGCTCGCGCTCAATGCCGACGTTCTGCGCCCAGGCGTCGTGCGCGTCGGCGACCCCGTTGAGCTCGTGTGGCCCCGGAGTGCTATCGGCGGGTGATCGCGGCGATGGGCGCCAGGGTCTCACAGAGATGGTCGGCGCACCGCAGCGCCGCACTGTGATCGGGCGCATCGAGCGAGTCGATGATGAACCCGGCATCGATGGTGTCATCGGTGATCGCCGTACGGTTGGTCTGGCGCCAGTTCCACCGCCGACAGGTGACACCGATGTCGTCCGACCACACCGGCTCGCCGGCATCCGGGAACTCCGTGATCAGTTCGCCGTTGCTGCTGGTCTGAAACGGTTCGTCGCCAACCGCAAGATGCAACCGGGCCGGCCCCTGATAGCGGTGGAGATCCTCGCCACCGATCGGCACGCGATAGATGACCGAGAGCGCGTTGTAGGTATCAACAAGTGGGCCGATACGCGGTAGACCAGATTGCGCGGTACGGCGGAGAAGTGCATCCACGCTGACCCGGATGCGCCGCGGGTTGACGCCGAAGCTGCGATACACCTCGTGCCACTGCACCAGGTGGGCATCGGCGTCGGTCAACGTATCCGCCGACCAACCCTGTGCTGATTCGTCGGCTCGGGCCACCAGCGCGTCCACACTGGAACGCAGCGCTTCGATATCGATCGCTGTGGCAGCGACGAGAACAGCCCGGTAGTTGGGACATCGCTCGCTCATCGCGTCGTCGATGACTGCGGTGTTCACCCAGTCAAGGCGTGATTGGCTCATGACCGCACCCTGGTTCCCTCGTTCACCGACGGGGTGACACCGAGGACCTTCGCCGCACGATTCGCCGCGGCTGGTCCGGCGAGTTGGCGGAGCAGTAGCAGGCCGTCGAGTAGCGCGAGCGCTGCTTCAGCCTGTGAGCGCCTGCGGCTGGCGGCGCCGAGGAAGAATTCCGCGACCCACTCGAGCCACGCATCAACCAGACCCGGCATGAGCGCTGTGTACGGTTCTCTGCCCGATGCGGCCAGACCCATCGCCTCGAAGAACAGCGCGAAGATCGGATCGCTGGCTGGCCGCGCCAGCACCGGCCACGCTGCTGCGACGAGTGCGAGGTGATCGGTTGCGGGTTCTGTGAACGCTTCGGCCAGCGTCTCTTGCAGTCGCAGGCCCATCGACACGAGCACCTCGCGAATCAGGTCGTCCTTACGGGGGAAGTAGTACACGACCATCCGGTCGCTGATCCCGAGCCGCATGGCGAGGCTGCCAAAGGTGAGCCGGCTCAGACCAGCGTCGAAAGCAGCCTCCAGGGCCGCATCCAGAATCTCTTCCTTGCTGTGTTTGGGACCCATCGACCTTGATTGTAGCTATCCCTACGCCTCAGGTATGTAGTCACAACTACAATCGCGAGTTACAGACGACCACGACCCCGCTCGAGACCGTCGAAGCACTTCTGACCGCTTTCGTGGCCATGGACTTCGACACCGCACTCACGTTCATCCCGAAGACCGCGAGTACACCAACATGCCCACGGGGACGGTGCGAGGACATGCCGGGGTGCGCAAAGTGCTCGGTCCGTTCTTCGCAGCCATCCACGAAAATGAGTTCCTCCACATTCGCAAGGCAGCAAGCGGACAAGTCATGTTCCGCGAGCGATTTCACCGCCATTGCCTTGACCACGGCTGGCGCGAGCTTCCGGTCAAAAGCGTGTTCGAAGCCCACGACGGTCTGATCACCATCTGGCGCGACTACTTCGACCTACTGACCGCCGCCTAGATCCATGATCCATCCGCCACGTCGTGATGGCGTAACTCCAAGTGCGCCGGACCTTCGAGGAGTTCGGCGACTTGTCGAGCCGGGTCCCACGCTGTTTGCCTGAGCGAAAGTGTCAAAGTTCAACCTGTTCGCTCAGCCAAACTGGTGAGACGGGTCGGGCAGGCAACCGGGGAGAGAAGGCAACGACATGCGCATCGATATCGGCGGCGGGGTACGGCTGTACGTGGACATCGACGGACTCGGGCTCGTGCCCGTGGACGCCAAGTTGGTGCAGCGCCCCACGCTGGTGCTGCTGCACGGCGGGCCGGGAATGGATCACGCGTCGTACAAGCTCGGCATGCACCTGATGCGCGATGTCGCTCAGGTGGTGATGTACGACCACCGCGGTCAGGGGCGCAGCGATCGTCGCACTCCTGACGAGTGGAATCTCGATACGTGGGCAGACGACGTGGTGCGGCTTTGCGATGCACTCGAGATCGAGAAGCCGATCGTGTTCGGCAACTCCTTCGGCGGGTTCGTCGCTCAGCGCTACCTCGGTCGCCATCCCCATCACCCGGCCAAGGTGGTACTCAGCTCCACCATCGCCCGCCCGAACTTCGCAGCTGTCTTCGACCAGTTCGAACGCCTCGGTGGCACCGAGGCACGACAGATCGCCGAAGCCTTTTGGACCGTGCCGAACACAGCGAATCGGGAGGAGTACTTCCGCGTCTGCGGTCCTCTCTATACGCAAACACCGGGGAACCTGTTCGACTCCGTCGAGACCATTCGCAACAACAAGCTGTTCGCCCACTGGAACGACGCCGAGAACCAGACGTTCGACCTGCGCGCCGATCTCGCGAGGGCGCAGTGCCCCGTGCTCGTGCTCGGCGGCGAACACGATCCCGTCTGCCCCATCGTGGGTTCGGAGGAGATCGCCGAGTGCCTGCCAGCAGAGCACGTGCGGTTCGAGCGGTTCGCGCACAGCGGTCACGGCGTGTTCCGCGACGAGAACGACAAGGCAATGGCGATACTGCGCGAGTTCGTCACGAGCTGACGAGCCTCGTTCGCGGCCACTCAACGTCCGTCGAGACCTCGGACCTCGAGCCCCAGCGCGTGAATGAGATCCAGGCTCACGTACGCCTCGCCTGTCTGGTCCGGGCCACAGTCGCAGAGCGCGACGGTTGCCTCGACCATTGCTTCCATCGATTCGAACATCGACTCATCGACGCTGCCACCCAGTAGCGCGACCGCACCCTCACTGGCCACGGCAGCGCGCGGTTCGATCGCGTTGACGCGCACACCGGTGCCGTGCAGCTCAACAGCGAGCGCGTTCGTCAAGCGATTCAGCGCGGCCTTGCTGGTGCCGTACATGCCGATCTTCGCGGCGACGCGATCGACCTTGAACGGCGGCCCGACGGCAGCGCGCGCCGTGGCGCTGGAGACATTGACGATCCAGCCCTGGCCGCGCTCGATCATCCCGGGGATAACCGCCTGACTCAGCTCCAAGGGGGCGAATACATTGACCTCGAAGGTGATCGAGCGGCGTTTGGCCGGATAGTCGAGCATCGATTGGTAAATCGCTGCGGCCGCGTTGTTCACGAGGATGTCGACGCGACCACCGAGCATCTCCATTGCCTCCGGCACGATGCGCGCCCGATCGGTGGGATCGCCCAGGTCGGCCGCCACCACCGCGACCCGTCCGCCGTACATGCGGCAACGCTGCAGCGTCTCGTTGAGGCTGCCTTCGAGATGGTCGTGATGCTCGAGCGTGCGCGCCGTGATCACCACGCTCGCACCTTCGGCAGCAAGTCGCTCGGCGATCGCCGCGCCAATCCCTCGGCTGGCTCCGGTGACGATGGCCGTGCGGCCTGCAAAGCGCTGCATGTCGATGATCCTTCGGTTCAGTCCGTGGGCATGGGAGTGGTCTGCAGGTCAGCGACGAGCCGGGTCAGGAGCGCGCCGAGCTGACTGCGTTCCTCGGTAGTCCAACCGGCGAGTGCAGCCACGAGATGACGTCGCCGGACATCACGAACGTGTTCGCCGAGCCGTTGACCCTTCGCAGTGCATCGCACGAGCACGATGCGGCCGTGCGACGGGCTCGCGGCGCGACGGGTGAGACCCTCATTCTCGAGGAGGCGGAGCTGGCGGCTGACGGCACCGACATCCATGTTCGCGGCTGCGGCGATGTCGGCAATCGGACGCGGTGTCGCGCTCATCGCGAGGAGGACCTGCGTCGATTGCTGCGACAGGGTCAGACCCGCACTCGTCGCAAGGCGCGAGAACACGCGCCGACTCGAGAGCAACCGCTGCAACTGGTTGATCGCCGCACCGATGGTTTCGAGGTGATCGGCCATGATGTCAGGCCGACCGCATCGCGCGACCTGCAGCGAACGCTGGGCTCGTGGCATCTGGCGGGATCTCGTCGAGCGGGCGAGCGATATCGGCAATCGCAGGGCCGTACTGGGCTCCGAGCGGATCGAGTAACGCAAGATCGAATCCGTACACGTCGGCGGCGTTCTGCGACAGGATCATCCGTAGCTCGTTCGGTTCGAAGTCAGAGAACGTGAGACGCAGCGACTCGACGGAGTAGGGATAACTCGCCTCGTAGTGCGGGTAGTCGCTACCCCACATCACCCGGTCCAGGCCGACCGAACGAAGGGCCGCTGCGTCAGCGGGCGCAGGGAAGCTCGCCCCCACGTAGCAGTTGGTGGCAAAGTACTCGCTCGGGCGCCGCGGCAACACCGTATCGGGTGCAACGATCAGCTCACCGATGCGCCCATTGCGCATCTGCTCATGCAGACCATCCATGCGACGCAACACCTCGGGCACCCATCCGCATCCCTGCTCGGTCATCACCAGGCGCAAGTTTGGGAACCGTTCGAACACTCCCGCCATCGTGAGGTGCCACAGCGCCCGGTTCGCGAAGAAGCCCGTCTCGAGTACGAACACGGACGTGGCCGCAGCATGCCGGCCGTAGTTGGGAATGCCGCTGCCACCCGCATGATGCGTCAGCGGCATGCGGAGTTCTTCGCACACCGCCCACAACGAGTCGTATTGGCGCGAGAAGAGCGGTTCGATCCACGGCGTATCGGGCGACACGCCGGGCAGCAAGATCCCGGCGAGTCCCTGTTCCTTGGCCCACCGAACGTCGGCAATGGCATCGTCGAGGTTGTTGAGCAGAATCTGGGCAAGTCCCGCCCTGCGACCGGGTGCCGCCGCGCAGAAGTCCACGAGCCATCGATTGTGGGCGCGCAGCCCGGCCAGGCGGAGCGGGTAGTCATCAGGGCTCGGGGCCGGAGCGATCACCTGACCCGTAGGGAAGAACGGCGGGATCGTGTTGGGGAAGATCACCTCGGCGACCACGCCATCTGTGCTGAGGTCGTTCAAACGTCGCTCGCTGTCCCAGTTGCGGGTGCGGCCGTCGTTCTGAAGGTCCCTGAACGGGTTCTTGTACTTTGCTCGCCACGCATCGAACTGATCGAGCAGCGATGGCTCCAGGTAGGTGCGGTACTGCTCGGCGTTTCCACCGGCGTGGCCATCGACAGAGATGATCGTGTACTTCTCGGTGTTCACCACAGACTGCTCCGTTCGGCTTGCCTGAGCCACATTACCGGCTTAGTCTTGACTGAATCAACATCTTCGTCCGAT
>JANYCT010000012.1 GCA_025360105.1 Actinomycetes bacterium
TTGGCCGATGCGAACGTGCAGTGGAACGACATCCAGTACGTGGCTGGCGCCGATACCATCCGCAACGGCTACCCGGGTTTCGTGGCCGGCGCCACTTTCGCGCAGAAGCTCGGCTGGAACGGCGCCCGCGTCAGCAGCAGCTACGCGGCCTGTGCGTCGGGTGCGATGGCGCTCGATTCAGCCCGCGCTCAGATCTTGGCGGGTTTCTGCGACGTCGCGCTGGTCATCGGTGCAGACACCACGCCCAAGGGCTTTTTCGCCCCGGTCGGTGGCGGGGACCGCAAGCACGACCCCGACTGGCAACGCTTCCATGTGCTCGGCGCCACGAACCCGGTGTACTTCGCGCTGTTCGCTCGCCGACGCATGGACATGTACGGCGCGACGGCCGAGGACTTCGCGCAGGTCAAGGTGAAGAACAGCCGCCACGGGTTGAACAATCCCAATGCTCGGTTCCGCAAGGAGAACGTGATCGCCGATGTGCTCAACAGTCCCATCGTCAGCGATCCGCTGCGCCTGCTCGACATCTGCGCCACCAGCGATGGTGCCGCCGCCATGGTGGTCTGCAGCATGGAGTTCGCACGCAAGCATCTCGGCAACACCGATGGCTTGTGCCGGGTGAAGGCAGTCGGCACGGTCGCCCCCACGTATCCCCAGAGCGTGCTCGAACTTCCCGACATCGCCAGCGACTCCACCGCCGTTGTTCCCGCACCCACACGCAAGTGGAAAGACACCATTGCGTTCGCCGCCTACGAGCAGGCAGGCATCGGCCCCGACGACATTGATCTGGCCGAAGTGTACGACCTCTCCACCGCACTCGAACTCGACTGGTACGAACACATCGGACTCTGCGCCGAGGGCGAAGCCGAAGGCTTGCTGCGATCCGGCGCCACCACCATCGGCGGGCGCGTACCGGTGAATGCGAGCGGCGGTCTTGCCTGCTTCGGTGAGGCGATCCCGGCGCAGGCCATCTCTCAGGTCTGCGAGTTGGTCTGGCAGCTTCGGGGCCAGGCAACGGGCCGCCAGGTGGAAGGCGCCCGCGTGGGTATCACCGCCAACCAAGGTCTGTTCGGCCACGGCAGCTCGGTCATCGTCGCCCGCTAACACAGCCGTCCGCGAAACCCCGGCCACAACCCAGCCGCCCCGCAACAGCCAATCGGGCGCGTCTCGCGCCGCCTACTGGCGCGAGACGCGCCCAACAAACCGGGGCAACAGCCGATCGGGCGCGTCTCGCGCCGCCTACTGGCGCGAGACGCGCCCAACAAACCGGGGCTGCTCTGGTCGGGGGTCGATCGTTAGGATCTCGGCCATGAAGCTGCACATCATCGACATCGAGGTTCCTTGCGCGGCGTCGCCCGAAGTCACCTTCGACATCCTGCAAGACGCCGATGGATGGAAGAACTGGTCGGCGGCGAGCAAGTCCTATCTCGAAGTCGAGGGCTCGCCCACTGCGGATGGTGTGGGCGCCATTCGACGCTTCGGTACGGGCCCGTTCATGAGCAAGGAAGAGGTGGTGGCCCACGAAGCCCCCACCCACTTTGCCTACATCCTCCACAAAGGCATTCCGGTGAAGGACTACCGCGCCGACGTGATCATCAACCCCGTAGGCACCGGCTGCACGATCACGTGGCGCAGCACGTTCCACCGCAAGTACCCACTCACCGGCACCTCGACCCGAGCGTTCCTGAAGTACTTCCTGCGCGACACGGCCCGTCGGCTGGCCCGTGCCGCTGAGGCGCGAGCGGGTCTCGCGGCATAGCCTGCACCCATGCCTGAAGCCTTTATCGTTGACGCCGTTCGCACACCCGTTGGTCGCCGCGGCGGGTCCCTGAGCACCGTGCACCCCGCCGACCTCGGAGCCCACAGCATCAAGGCGCTGATGGACCGCACCGGCGTGGATCCCAACGCAGTCGACGACGTGATCTTCGGCAACGTTGACTCCATCGGACCGCAGGCCGGATGCATCGCCCGCACCGCGTGGCTCACTGCGGGCTTGCCCGAGCACGTACCCGGCACCACGATCGACCGCCAATGCGGTTCGGCTCAGCAGGCCGTGCACTTCGCAGCGCAGGCTGTGATGAGCGGCACGATGGATCTCGTCGTCGCCGGCGGCGTGCAGAACATGAGCATGATCCCCATCTCATCAGCGATGACCGCTGGCGAGGCACTGGGCTTCACCGACCCCTTCACCGGCTCCACGGGTTGGACCACGCGCTACGGCAACGGCGAGGTCAGCCAGTTTGTAGGGGCGAACATGATGGTCGACAAGTGGAACCTGACCCGCGAGCAGATGGAAGAGTTCGCCGTGAACTCTCATGTGCGTGCACTTCGCGCTCGTGAAGAAGGCCGTTTCGACGGTCAGATTGCGCCACTCAACGGGCTCGCCTTCGACGAAGGCCCGCGTGAGCCGAACTGGGACAAGATTCGTTCGCTGCCCGTGCTCACGCCGGGCGGACAGCTCACGGCCGCGTGTGCCAGCCAGATCAGCGACGGGTCGGCTGCACTGCTCATCGCTGGCGAGCAGGCCATCAAGGACCACGGCCTCACTCCTCGGGCTCGTATTCATCACATCAGTGTGTTGGCCGACGACCCGATCATGATGCTGTCTGCGCCCATTCCCGCGACCAAGCGGGCGTTGGCCAAGACCGGTCTCACGGTGGACGACATCGACCTGGTCGAGATCAACGAGGCGTTCGCGCCGGTGGTCCTGGCGTGGCTCAAAGAGACCGGCTTCGACTACGAGAAGGTCAACGTGAACGGTGGAGCGATTGCGCTCGGCCACCCACTTGGCGCCACCGGCGCACGGCTGATGACCACGCTGCTCGCCGAACTCGAGCGTACGGGTGGTCGCTACGGCCTGCAGACGATGTGCGAGGGCGGCGGGCAGGCCAACGTGACCATCATCGAGCGCCTCTGACCGACGTCGCCATCCGCAGCGTTCGGGTCGTGGGCGTGTGTGGTTCGTGATCGCGAGTCAGCAGGCGTCGAGCTCGGTGATGGTGTAGCGGTTGAAGGTATGAGATGTCGAATGTGGTTGCTCGAGCAACTGCTCGAGAGTGGCGACGGCGACGCCTTCGCTGTCGCGCCGTATGTGCCACACCCGACAGTGGCCAGCAAGCGCTGCGCGTAGTCCCTGCGGGCTCAGTGCAGCACCACCGGAACCGCGCACATCGATGACCATTGCGGTACGTGTAGGCCAGTAGTAGCGGAACTCGAACTCCATCCCCGACGGCCCGAAAATGACCGCATCACCCGGCCTCACCGCCGATTCAAGGAACGCCGCGGGTGCCGACATGTCATCCGGGCGGGCCAGGTCGACCACGGGCGAACCGGGGAAGCCGAGAACGAACCCGGCCGCGACCGCTGCCGTGATGAGCCGCTGTTTTGAGACGGTCGCCGAGATTGCAGAGGCGACCGCGACGAAGCCAGCGGAAGCACTGAGCACCGAGAACGGGAGCAGCGCTGCGAGATATCGAGCGAGATATGCCGGCTGAACAATGGAAATCATCAGGAGCGAAACAGGCACCAACACGCAGATCGCCAGCCCGACTTCGAGTGGCACCGACCGAGCCCACGGCGTCGAGTGACGCACGGTGACGACGAACAGGCAGACGCACCCAACAACCAACAGCACAGCCAGCGGTCGCCCGCCAAGCGCCAGCGACGTTTGATCGAGGATCCTGACAATCGTCGTTGAGGGAATCCAGTTGATCTGATGACTCGTCCTCACGGCGATGAGAAACGGCGCAAGAATCACTGCGCCTACAACTCCCGCGAGAGCCAGCCGCGACCGACCACGCCGATCGCGAATCAGGCCGCCACAGAAGATGAGGTGCGCGACCACCGCTCCCACGGAGAAGAACAGCAGGCTGAGCATGGCGCCCACGCTCGCGCCGTAGCGCAACGCGTTGGCCGTCGTTGGCGTCGAGCGGAAGCGCAGAAACAACGCCGTACTGACGACAGCGAGGCACATCACCCACGAGTAGGTGCGCAGTTCGGTCAGATAGCGCAGGAAGAACGGATTGCAGATCAACCCGATCGCAGCGAGCGCTGCCGTACGCCGGCCGGCGGCTCGGCAGGCAAACATGTAGAGCGCAGCAACGGTGCATGCCCCGCCGACCACGGAGAACATGCGTAGCCACCATTCCGAGTCACCGAGGCGCGCCCATCCCCACAGGCTGAGGAAGTACGGGCCCATTCCCGCTGTATGGCCGAGCAGCCGAACGAGCCCTCCCAGTGGTTGATCCACAGCGACGGCCGTGGCCGACTCGTCGAGCCAGAAGGGTCGATCGCCGGCTCGCACCGCGCCGAGACACATCGTGGCAAGAGCCAAGCCTGCGGCGACGAACTGGTCGCTCGCTTTCGACTCACGGCCCGCTTTCACCGGGCCGACCATATCCCAAGCCTCGTCGGGCACTGGGCCGCCGAGTGGACGTTCCCGAGGCCTGACAAGTTTCTGACGGTGCGTTAGATTTGTTACACGCAGACCCAGGGGGCTTTCATGCACGATCTCATCATCCGCGGTGGCACCGTCGTCGACGGCACCGGCGCAGCGCGTTTCGTTGCAGACATCGCCATCGACGACGGCCGCATCACCGCTATCGGCAACGACCTCGGCGACGCAACCGAGGTCATCGACGCCACCGGGTTGATCGTGACCCCAGGGTTCGTCGACATCCATACGCACTACGACGGCCAGGCCACGTGGGACGATCTGCTCGAGCCCTCCAGCGGACACGGCGTCACCACGGTCGTGGCCGGCAACTGCGGCGTCGGGTTCGCACCCGTTCGCCCCGGCAAAGAGGAATGGCTCGTGCAGTTGATGGAAGGTGTCGAGGACATTCCCGGTACCGCCTTACACGAAGGCATCTCGTGGGGCTGGGAGAGCTTCCCGGAATACCTCGATGTGCTCGACTCACGCACGTACGCCATCGATATCGCCACCTACGTGGGCCACGGCCCCATCCGCGCATACGTGATGGGCGACCGCGGCGCGCGCAACGAGCCCGCCACGCCCGAAGACATTGCCGGCATGAAGCGGTTGGTCACCGAGGCCATCCAGGCCGGCGCCATCGGTTTTTCGTCCAGCCGCACACTCAACCACAAAGCCCGCGACGGCGAGCCGGTACCCGGTACCTTCGCTGCAGAAGACGAACTCAACGGTCTCGCCGACGGCGTGTCCGACGCCGGCGGTGGCTTGTTCGAAATTGCGCCGCAGGGACTGGAGTTCGAGGCCGAGGTGTTCCTCGGCGAGGTCGATCTGCTCAGCCGTATCGCACTGCGTACCGGCCTGCCCGTGACATTCGCGATGTTGCAAAACGAGCGTAACCCCGACTCGTGGCGCGAGGCGCTCAAGCGGGTCGACGCAACGAATGCAGCCGGCGGCAACATGCGCCCGCAGATCGCGGCACGTCCCTTCGGCATGATGATCGGCTGGGCGAACAACAACCCGTTCACCAAGCGGCCCACCCTCGTCGACCTGATCGGTCGCCTCGACGGCGACAAGCTGCGCGCCGAACTTCACAAGCCTGAGGTCAAAGCTGCCATCCTCAGCGAGGCCGATCTGCCCAGCGATCCGAGCATCCAGTTCGATGGCCTGGGTCCGTTCCTGCAACTCATGCTCGACAAGATCTACGCCATGGGCGACACGCCGAACTACGAGCCCGAGGCTGACCAGACGGTGGCTGCGCTCGCTGCAGCCGCCGGAGTGCAGCCGCTCGATATGGCCTATGACCTGCTCAACGAAGCCGACGGCAACGCGTTCTTGATGCTGCCGTTCTTCAACTACGTCGGCGGCACGCAGGATGCGATCTACGAGATGCTGCGACACCCGGCCACTGTGTCCGGACTGTCCGACGGCGGTGCGCACTGCCGGATGATTTGCGACGCATCGATTCCCACCTACGTGCTCAGCCATTGGGCACGTGACCGCGAGGGCGACAAGCTGTCGCTCGAAGACGCGGTGAAGTGTCAGACCAACGACACCGCTGAGGTGGTGGGCTTCCACGATCGCGGCACCCTCGAGGTGGGTAAGCGCGCGGATCTCAACATCATTGACATGGACACGCTCGACCTCGAATACCCGCGTGCGGTCGACGACCTTCCCGCCGGCGGTCGTCGTCTCATGCAGGCCGCGCACGGCTATGTGGCCACCATCGTGAACGGCGAGATCACCCGCCGCAACGGAGTAGACACCGGTGCTCGCCCCGGCCGGCTGGTGCGTGCAGGTCAGTAACCCGTGCTGCCCATCGAGGCAGCGCTATTCGTAACGTGCACCGATCTCGCGAGCGAGATCGACAAAGCGCGCTCCTGAGTCGGGCGCCAGTTCGCCGGGTTCGTAGCGGACTGAATGCAGCGTGCCGGTGAACGGGAATGGGCCGCGCGATTCGTAGCGCTGCCAATCCACCGGTGAGCCGCGGTCGATACCGGTGTCGATGCCGCTGAAAGGCGCCATCGGCCACAGCATCGGACGCTCAAGATCAACGATGCGCGAGTCGCCATCGACGCCGACTGCGACGATCCACTTGCCGCCACCCGGCCCGCCGAGAGTGACGTCGATGCGGTGACGACCATCAGAGAGCGCACCGGCCGATGCGCGCGTCGTGGTGCCGTGGCCGTCGTTGTGCACGAACCACAACTCGCCACCCAGCAACTCAACTGCGTAGCCGCCTCCCTGATCGCCGTGGGCCACGAGCACACCCTGCGCGCCTGCGGTGACGGTGGCGTCGATGGTGATTGCACAGGTGCGTTGCCACACCAGGCTGCCGCTGCGGATACGTTCGAGGGTGGGAGTGCCGGGCCAGATGGTGACCGGTTGATGGAAGACCTCGTCTTGAGGTGGACGCGCGATCCAGCGCCAGCCGGAGCCCTCGTCCAACGGATAGACCTGATTCGCCATAGCGGCCTCGTGGAACCCCGCCGCGAGTTCGGCCACGCGCTCAGGCTCGGACTCCGCCAGGTTGGTGATCTCGGTGGGGTCATCAGTCAGGTGATACAGCTCCCAGTCGGCATCGCTGAACTTCGTGCGCGGGCGGCGGTTGGTGACCACCTCCCAACCGTCGCGATAGAAGCCGCGATGACCTTCGAGTTCGTAGTACTGCTCGGCACGCACTGGGCCGTGATCTGCATCGTGCAGCACACCCGCAAGGCTCGCACCGTTCATGGCCTTTACGGTCTTGCCGTTGCGCTCGGTGGGCGTCGCAATACCGGCGAGGGCCAACACGGTGGGGAGCACGTCGATGCAGTGCGCATATTGCGTGCGCGTCCCGCCGGCGATCTCACCGAAACCCTTGGGCCAGCTCCACAGGCACGGAACCTGATGTCCGCCCGCATACGTGTTGCGCTTGTACAACCGGAACGGCGTGTTACTCGCCATCGCCCAACCGCGCGGATAGTGCGTCATCGTTTGCGGACCGCCGATGTCGTCGAGGCGGGCAAGATCGAGTTGCACGTTATCCTTCGCACCCCCGGCACCGAGATGCGCAAAGTAGTTCGTGGTGCCGGTGGCCTCGCCCTCGCGGCTGGCACCGTTGTCGGAGAGGAACACCAGCAGCGTGTTGTCCCACTCGCCCGTTTCCTCGAGCGCCGAGCGTAGACGGCCGATGCTCTGATCGATCTCGTCGACCATCGCGGCGTACACCGCCATGTAGCGGGCGTACAGCGTGCGCTCATCATCGCTGAGGTCGTCCCAGGGCTTCACATCGTCACCAGGTTCGCTGTTGCGCGGTGGCAGTGCGGTTCCGGCAGGGATGATGCCCAGATCGATCTGACGCAGATGGCGTTGCGTTCGGGTGCGATCCCAGCCCTGTTCGTAGGTGTCGCGGTACTTGGCGATGTCGTCGGCCTTGGCCACGAGCGGTGCGTGCGCCGCGGGGTGGGCCATGTAAAGGAAGAACGGCTGGCCGGGGCGCGAGGCACCGCGCTCGCGGATCATACGGATTGCTTTGTCGGTGAGGTCGTCGGTGAGGAAGTAGTCGTCGGGCCAACGATCGACCTCGACCACGTGATTGTCCTCGATCAGGCGGTGTGGGTGATGCAGGTTCGTGAACGCTTCGAGGATTCCGTAAAAGCGATCGAAGCCGCGCTGGCACGGCCAGCCGTGTTGCGGGCCGCCCGCGCTCATATCGCTGTCGCGGCAGAGGTGCCACTTGCCAACCATCAGCGTGGCGTAGCCAGCGCTGCGCAGGATCTCTGCGGCCGTCGACACGTTGTCGGCAATCTCGGCTCGGTATCCGGGGAACCCGGGATCGTCCTGCGCGATATGGCCCATACCCGCGGCATGACAGTTGATACCGGTGAGCAACGATGCACGCGTCGGTGAACACATCGGGTTCACGTGGAAGTCAGTGAAGCGAACGCCCTCGTTCGCAATTCGATCGAGGTTCGGAGTGTCGATCTCGCCGCCGAAACAGCCGATATCGGAAAAGCCCACGTCGTCGACGAGCACGAACACGATGTTCGGCGCACCCTTCGGCGCCGTGGCCAACGGCGGCCACTCGTTCTGCGAGCCGGCCATCGTGGTGCCGATGCGTCCCCCGAATCCGAAGTATGGAGCGGTTGGATCGCCGGAGGTATCCGCGTTGATGTCAGCAGTCACGGTGCCGAAACTAACGCATCGTCAGAAACAGCAGCGGCCCGAGCGCGAGCGCCTCACGTGGTTGGAAGCGGCGAAGCCACCCGCCATGCTTGCCATCATGTCCGTTCCTTTCGAATCGCTTGCCGAGCTCATGCGCACGCGCCGTACGAGCATGTTCGTCGACAATGAACGCGAGGTTCCCGCAAAGGTCGTCGAGCAACTGTGCGAGCTCGCCCAATGGGCGCCGAACCACAAGCGCACCTGGCCGTGGCGGTTCGCGTTGTTCACCGGTAACGGCCGATCGCGACTCGGCGAAGCGTTCGCCACCGACATGGTCGATCGCGACTTCGGCGACGATGCAAAGCGTGCCAAGACCCTCACCAAGTACCTGCGCACACCCGCGGTTCTCGTGGTTGGTTGCATCGCCGATCCCAAGCCGAGCATGCACGACGAGAACCGCGATGCGGTCGCGGCGGGTATCCAGAACATGCTGCTTGCGGCAACGTCGCTCGGTCTGGCCACCTACTGGGGTACGGCGCCACTCATCGATTCGCCCCGAGTGCTCGAACTGTGCGGGTTCGATGCCGACGTGCGCATCATCAACGTGATGTACCTCGGCTGGGCGGTCGGCGGTCCCGATGCGCCGCCACGCCCACCAATGACGCTGCAGGTCATCGACGCGTAAGGTTGCGCCGTGTCCCTTTCCGCTCATGAGCGTGCCCCGCTCGATCCTGACGCCCTCGCTGCAGAGATGCCCAAGGGGGCGTGGTCGTGCTCCACGCGAGCACGTGGCACGGCTGCGGGTCGAACGTCACCGATCAGCGTCGATACGGCATGAGCGTGCAGTTCGTGGCCGGCTGGTGTCGTCAACAGCAAAACCTGATGCTCGGGCTCGCACCCGAACTGGTGAGCACCTTTCCTACCCGCCTGCAGGAGCTCATCGGCTACAGCATGTATCGCAACGTGATGGGCCACATCGATCACCAACATCCGTCGATACTGCTGGGCCCTGGTCAATCGCCGGAGATGGTGTGGGACAAACTGAGCAGACCAGCAGCGTCGGGCGATCGTGGCTGATCCGCTCGACAACCCGGTGTGGCACGCCCTCACCGGTCCACATGCTCATCTCGCCGACGGTACCGATGCAGCGCTGCGCTACCCGAGCGACGTGGCGTTGTTCTATGGCGTGCCCGACCCGATGGGGCACGGCGTTACGGCGATTGCAGATGTTGCCGCACCCGGCGACGTCGCGGTGGTCATGTCCACTGGCCAAGTCGCGGCACCCCGCAGCTGGCGACCGATCTATTCCGGGCTGTTCCACCAGATGGAATGCACCGCCGTCACTGCGGGCGTTGGCTCAGATGCGCCGGTGGAGGCGGTGCAACTGGGCGCGGACGACCTTGACGACATGCTCGCACTGATTGCGCTCACCGAACCAGGCCCGTTCTTGGCTCGCACCCACACGCTGGGCACCTACATCGGCGTGCGCGACTCTGGTCGGCTTGTCGCGATGGCGGGTCATCGCATGCGTGTCGACGGCGCTACAGAGGTGAGCGCTGTCTGCACACACCCCGATGCTCGCGGACGCGGGTACGCCGCGCATCTCGTGCAACGACTCGCCGATGACCTCAACAAGGCTGGAGAGCGCGCCTTTCTGCACGTGTCTGTCGACAACGTCGGAGCGCGTGCTGTCTATAAACGGGTCGGTTTCACGACGCGAGCGCTCATCACTATTCAGGTCTATTCGGTCTTCCCGGAGTCATAAGGTGAGTCACGTGAATCCCTCCGACCATCCTGCACCCGACCGAGTCATGCTCATCACCGGGGGTTCGCGCGGCATCGGCGCAGCCATCGCCCGCGC
>JANYCT010000030.1 GCA_025360105.1 Actinomycetes bacterium
ACACTCGGATGGCTTCAGCCATGACGAGCTCCTTTCAAATCGGGCGCGTTTTATCTCACGCCTCGACGGTTGGAGCGGAGGCCGGTTCCCAGTCGGCGGTGTCGGTACTGCAACCATGGCCACAAGGCCGTGACCGCATCGACGCAGTCCGTGAGGGCTGGGCAGGTGGGGTCCGGGGAGCACCGGCAGAGGCGACTGACAACCGATCCAGTTGTCCGCTCTGATGGTTAGTTTGGTGCAAGAACAACCTGCACCGGGCGAGACTGTACCAGCCGGGGGGCCGAAACGCTGTTATGCGCCGCCCTCAACGCCCTCGGCAGCCTCGGACCGCGAGTCGCCCAAAGCGGCTGCGATGCGATCGAAGCTCACTGCATCGAGGTTCGCGTAGACCAGATGAGCGCCGGTGAACCGTTCGGCCTCGGTGACGAGGGCATCGATGTACACCTCGGTGAGCAACAACACCACCGTGGTCGTGCCGGCCTGCACCGCTTCACGGAACCAGGCCACCCATTCGTCGGGCACACCGAGGTCGACCACCTTGGCGGTGACTGCTCCAGCGCCAGCGCCGATCACTCCGCCTGCGATCCAACCCACTGGCCCGGCAACGAAGAGACCGATGAGACCGGCCCACATCGCGCCCGACGCAGCGGCGCGACCCGGCGACGGATCGGTGGTCTCGACGACGTGCGTGCTGCCGTCGTCCTTCTTGGTCACGATGACCGCGTCGTGCACCTTCAGGAGATTCTTCGACGCCAGACGTGACGTCGCCGTCATGAACTCCTGCGCGCGGAACTGGTCCTGGAACGAGATGCCCACGAGCGTCTGGGGAATGTTGTCGAGTTCTGACTTCACGGATGACCTCTGCTGCTTGTTCGTCGACCACGTTACTGATCACTACGCCAATTAGGCTCGCGACCGATGTTCACCGGAATCGTCGAAGAACTTGGCCTGATCGAGTCGGCCGATGCGGTCGACACCGAATGGGGCCCCGGGCTGCGCCTGCGAATCGGCGCACACACCGTGCTCGAGGGCTCAGACATCGGCGCCTCCATCGCGGTGAACGGATGTTGCCTCACGCTCGTGGCGCGTGGCGACGATTGGTGGGAAACCGACGTCAGCGACGAGACCGTGGGCCGCACCAACATCGGCACGCTCGTGCCTGGCCACCGTGTGAACCTCGAGCGGCCGATGGCCCTGGGCGAGCGGCTGGGCGGACACATTGTTCTCGGCCACGTCGACACGGTCGGCAGCGTGGTGACACCGGCACCGGATCTGCAGGTGCGGATTCCGGAACGGCTCATGCGCTATCTCGTGGAGAAGGGCTCCGTCACGGTCGATGGCATCAGCCTTACGGCCTTCGACCTCACCGACGACGCGTTCCGCGTGGCCGTGATCCCGCACACCGCCGCCGTCACCACGCTCGGCCTCCGCGGAGTCGGCGCGGCCGTGAACATCGAAGTCGACATCCTCGCCAAGCACATCGAGCGTCTCGTCGCTCCGTATTCAGCACCGGATTCGGGGGCAGCCGCAACCCCTCCGTTGGAGCGTGAGTCATGACGGCGGCGATGTCCACCGGCCGACAAGGCGCTGGGTTGGCACTCGCCACGCTCGCGGCCGGCCAGTTCGTGATGACGCTCGATACGTCGGTCATGAACGTGTCGATCGCAACCGTGGCTCACGATGTGGGCACCGACGTCACCGGTATCCAGACCGCCATCACGATGTACACCCTCGTCATGGCGTCGCTGATGATCACCGGCGGCAAGATCGGCCAGATCTTGGGGAACAAGCGGGCCTTCGTCATTGGCGGCATCGTGTACGCATGCGGATCGCTCACGACTGCGCTCGCGCACAGTTTGCCGGTGTTGTTGGTGGGCTGGTCGCTCCTGGAAGGCATGGGTGCTGCGCTGATCCTGCCGTCCATCGTCGCCCTGGTCGCCACGAACTTCGCAAAGCCGGATCGGCCAAAGGCGTACGGCTTGCTTGCGGCGGCCGCTGCGGTCACCGTTGCCATTGGCCCACTCATCGGCGGGTTGGCCACAACGTATGCCTCGTGGCGATACGTGTTCGTCGGCGAAGTCGTGGTGATGGTCGGTGTACTCATGTTGGCGAAGCGAATTCACAGCTCACCACCCGATCCATCCGTGCGGCTGGACCTCGTCGGCACAGCGATGTCGGCCGCCGGTATGGGGACGCTCGTCTACGGCCTCTTGCGCTCGGGCACTTGGGGATTCATCCAGCCCAAGCCCGGAGCACCCACCTGGGTGGGATTGTCGCCAGCGTTCTGGTTGGCGTTCGGCGGCCTCGCCCTGCTCGGTGCGTTCCTGTCGTGGGAACGTCGTGTCGTTGCCGCAGGCAGGGAACCACTCGTGGACCCGACGCTGCTCAAGAACCGCGTTCTGCGTTCCAGCTTGGCTGCCTTCTTCTTCCAGTTCATGTTGCAGGCCGGGTTGTTCTTCCTGATCGCGCTCTACCTCGGAGTGGCGCTCGGCCTGTCGGCGATCAGTACCGCGCTGCGGATCATGCCGTTCTCGGTCACCTTGATGTTGGCGGCGGTGGGAGTACCAAGGTTGCTGCCGCACACCTCGCCGAGGCGCATCGTTCGAGCCGGCTTCTCACTGATGGTCACCGCGCTCACGACGATGGTGGTGCTGTTACGTCTGACCGATTCAACCATAGTCACATTCCTGCCGTTGCTGATCGCCGGTCTTGGCACCGGCGCGCTGGCGTCACAGCTGGCCAGCGTGGCGGTGTCGTCGGTGCCGGACGAGCGCAGTGGTGAGATCGGCGGTTTGCAGAACACCGGCACGAATCTTGGTGCCTCGATCGCAACCGCGTTTGCCGGAGCCATGCTCGTCGCCGCGTTGTCCACCAGTTTCTTCAACGGACTGCAGAACAACCTGAACGTGCCGCCGGCGGTCTACGAAGGGGCGCAGACACAGCTCGTGGCAGGCGTGCCCTTTGTCAGCGATCGCGAACTCACTGCAGCGCTGGACAAGGCGGGTGTGCCCGCCGATGTTGCCCAAGCCGTCATCGACACCAATACCGCTTCACGCGTGAAGGCGCTCCAGGTGACGCTCGCCTTGCTTGCGCTGATGGGCGTGATCGGCATCGTCACCACCGGCGGCATTCCCGATGTGCAGCCGGCAGATGCCGCCGGAGCCGTGCTCGATGGCAGCCACGATGGCTCCGCGCCCGATCCTGTCCCCGATCCGACGTCTCGCCGCTGACGCGCTGTAGGGTCGAACTCGCACGGCAAACCGGGTTCTCGGGCCACTTCTCACAACGGCTCGCAGCGTCCGCCGCGTACTAGCAAATCATCGGTCACCCCCTCCTACCCCTTGGAGCTTTGCTATGTCGCGCCCTGTCGCCGCTGCCTTCGCAGCGGACCTCATCCATGCACCCCTGAACGATCTGCTCGCTGCGGCTCGTGACACACGTGATCACGCGCACGGCACGCGCATCACGTATTCGCCAAAGGTGTTCATCCCGCTCACCATGCTGTGCCGCGACCAGTGTGGCTACTGCACCTTCGCCCAGCCGCCGGCACGTCTGGAGAAGCCGTACCTGCTGGCCGAAGACGTACTGAGGATCGCGAAGCAAGGCGCCCGACAGGGTTGCCACGAGGCACTGTTCACCCTTGGCGAACGGCCGGAAGATCGCTATGAGGTCGCTCGCGCCTGGCTGCGCGAGAACGGCTACGACAGCACCGTTCACTACGTGGCCGCGATGGCAAAACTCGTGCTCGACGAGACAGGTCTGCTCCCCCACGCCAATGCGGGCGCGCTCTACGCCGATGAGCTCAGCCTGCTGCGGCCCGTCTCGCCCAGCCAAGGCATGATGATCGAGACGCTGCGTGATGATCTCGCCTGTCATCGCAACGCTCCCGACAAGGTGCCTGCCCGCCGCTTGGAAACCCTGGAGGCTGCGGGAGAGCTGCGTATCCCCTTCACCACCGGCATCCTCGTGGGCATCGGCGAGGATCGCGCCGATCGCATCGACGCACTCGTCGCGATCGCCGCATCACATGCGCGACACGGCCATGTGCAGGAAGTGATCGTGCAGAACTTCCTGCCGAAGCTGCGCACCGGCATGCAGCACGCTGCGCCGTGTCCGCCCGAGGAGTTCCTGTGGAGCATCGCCGCGGCGCGATTGATCCTCCCTCCGGAGATCCACCTGCAGGCACCGCCGAACCTCAGCGACGACTTCGGCGTGTTGCTGGACGCGGGTATCGACGACTGGGGTGGCGTGTCTCCGGTGACCGCCGATCACGTGAACCCTGAACGGCCGTGGCCCGAACTCGATCGCCTTCGCGAGGTCACCGAGGCCCGCGGTTTCGGGCTCGCGCCGCGGCTCACGATCTACCCCGAGTTCGCGCATCAGCCCGACCAGTGGCTCGATCCCGCGCTGCACTTCGCAGTGATGGACCGCAGCGATGCCGAGGGTTTGAGCCGCGACGACCCCGGTTCCGTGTGGCCCGAGAAGGTCACTGCGGCCGATGTGGTCTTGGATGGCGCCGAAGTGGTGCTGATCGGCCACCGCAGCTCGCAGTGGTACAGCGGCGCCAACGTGGAACCCACCACGCTGATCCCGTTGGACAACGCAGCCGTGGCGCGCACCAAGCCGGGCTCGGCGATCGACGAGATCCTCGACGGTGTGCGTATGGGCCACGAAGTCGGTTTCGACGAGATCGTCGCGCTGTTCCGCGCCCGCGGTCCCGAGGTGAACGCCATCGCAGAGCTCGCCAATGACCTGCGTATCGAAGCCGTCGGCGACGCCGTCACATGGGTACACAACCGCAACATCAACTACACCAACGTGTGTACGTTCAAGTGCAAGTTCTGCGGCTTCTCGAAAGGCAAGCTCAGCCTGAACCTGCGCGGCACGCCGTATCTGCTGACCCTCGACGACATCGCCGACCGCGCCCGCGAGGCGTGGGACATGGGCGCCACCGAAGTCACGTTGCAGGGCGGCATCCACCCCGACTTCGACGGCGATTACTACATCGATGTCACGCACGCGGTAAAGCAGGCCGTGCCGGAAATGCACGTGCACGGGTTCACCGCGCTCGAAGTCACCGAGGGCGCACGCCGTCTGGGCGAGAACCTGGAGACGTACCTGTACCGGTTGAAAGACGCCGGCCTTGCGTCATTGCCTGGCACGGCCGCGGAGATCCTCGACGACGACATTCGGGCCATCCTGTGCCCCGACAAGATCAACACCGAGGAGTGGCTCGAATGCCACCGCGTCGCGCACAGCATCGGGCTCGGCTCGAACGTGACCATCATGTTCGGTTCGGTGGAGCACCCGCAAAGTTGGGCACGACACATGCTCGTGACGCGCGATCTGCAGAAGGAGACCGGCGGGTTCACCGAGTTCGTGGGTCTGCCGTTCGTGCACATGGCATCGCCGATCTACCTGCAGCGCAAGTCACGCCGCGGACCCACGTTCCGCGAAACGTTGCTGATGCACGCAATTGCGCGCATCGCGTATCACGGCTACATCCCGAACGTGCAGGTGAGCTGGGTGAAGATCGGACTCAGCGGCGCCGAGCAGATGTTGCGCGCGGGTTGCAACGACATGGGCGGCACGCTGATGAACGAGAACATCTCACGCGCGGCAGGAGCCGCGCACGGTCAAGAGATGACCCCTCAACGGTTCACGCAGTTGGCCGAGCAGCTGGGTCGGCGCGCCGAACAGCGCACCACCAGCTACGGACGAGTTGTTGTGCCGGCTTCTGTGCCCGCTTCTGTGCCCGATTCTGTGCCCGCTTTTTAGCGGCGCAGGCCGAGCTTCGCGATGATGTCGCGATAGCGCTGCACGTCGCGGTTCTTCACGTAATCAAGCATGCTGCGGCGACGGCCGACGAGCATGAGCAGACCACGACGGCTGTGGTGGTCCTTCTTATGCATCTTGAGGTGCTCGGTGAGGTGGTTGATGCGTGCGGTGAGCAACGCGATCTGCACCTCGGGTGAACCGGTGTCGCTGTCGTGGCGCTTGTGTTCGCCGATGACTGCTTGCTTTTCCATAAACATGCCTTCCAAAAGGAGGTCGCCCCGAGCCAACGACCCGGTGGCATCACACGAGCGCACTCTTACGAGAGCCCTGGCGGACCCTGCAAGGCTAGGGCCGTGGTGCGTCGCAGGCAACCTTGCCGCTGTTACCGTCGTGGACGTGAGTTCTGACAACTCTGCCATCCACATCGCCGGTGTGAGCAAACGTTTCGGTGGTCTGGTCGCGCTGGACGACATCTCGCTCACGGTACGCGGCGGTGAGTTCTTTACCTTGCTCGGTCCATCGGGCAGCGGCAAGACCACCTTGTTGCGGATCATCGCCGGACTCGAACAAACCACCAGCGGCCAGGTCGAGGTCGAGGGCGGCACACCCGCAGCAGCGCGGCGCGCCAAGCTCATCGGCTGGGTACCCCAGTCGCCGGCATTGCTGCCGTGGCGGACCGTGGAGGCAAACGTGCGCCTCCTCACCCAGGTCAACCGCTCGGCCAATCGCGCCGATCCCGTGGACACATCTGCGTTGCTCGAGCGCGTCGGCCTTGCCGGTTTCGAGCAGGCCCTCCCCCACGAACTCTCGGGAGGTATGCAACAGCGTGTTGCCCTCGTGCGAGCGTTTGCGCTCGGCGCACCAATCCTGCTGATGGACGAACCGTTCGCCGCACTCGACGAGATCACCCGGTTCGAGATGCGTCACCTTCTCGTCGATCTCTGGCAGAGCTCAGGCGCGGCCGTGGTGTTCGTCACTCATTCGCTGGCCGAGGCCGCCTATCTCAGCGACCGCGTCGCCGTGCTCACCTCGCGTCC
>JANYCT010000037.1 GCA_025360105.1 Actinomycetes bacterium
GATCACGCGCGCCGAATACGACACAATCATGGCGGCCGCAATGAAGGGCGCTCCCGAAGGAGCGCCGAAGTCCCGACCGATGTTTCAGTTGGGACAGACACAATCTGCCGCAATGAAGGGCGCTCCCGAAGGAGCGCCGAAGGCGCGCCAAGAGGGGGACACATACATCGCCGGACCGCCGCAATGAAGGGCGCTCCCGAAGGAGCGCCGAAGTCCATACACACATCATTACACAGATCGTCAGATTGTGCCGCAATGAAGGGCGCTCCCGAAGGAGCGCCGAAGACAATCAGTGCCGGGACCACTGTGGTACTGGACAAGCCGCAATGAAGGGCGCTCCCGAAGGAGCGCCGAAGAGGGTGAACCGACGCAAATCGCACGCCAAATCAACATGCCGCAATGAAGGGCGCTCCCGAAGGAGCGCCGAAGTTGGATCGTAGTGTCCACCGGTTGAACAGGTGTGGAGCCGCAATGAAGGGCGCTCCCGAAGGAGCGCCGAAGACACCCAAGCGCCCCGCGTCGGTGGGGAACCTTCTCGGCCGCAATGAAGGGCGCTCCCGAAGGAGCGCCGAAGAGTGGATCGAGTCCGCCGGGAACCTCGAGCCGCTGTGGCCGCAATGAAGGGCGCTCCCGAAGGAGCGCCGAAGGCAGCGCCCTGACGGTGGATCAGGCGTATGCGATCATGCCGCAATGAAGGGCGCTCCCGAAGGAGCGCCGAAGAGCTATGAGAATACACCACCTCTGACCAGCGTGGGTGTTGAGTAAAGCGAGCGGTCAGTCCACAAAGACGGCGCCCCTAACCTTGGGCATCGATTTTCAAGGGGCAAAATAGCTCTGAGCAGGGGGCGAGCACCGCCTGGTGTTGGACCGGCCACCGAACTGCTCGCACCCGCTGTTTTGTCGAGCGTCGCACAAAGATGAAGAATCGCCTCAAATGATGATGGCTCCCGCCCTGGGAAGATCAGGCGATGTACCGATGAACTCAAAGCAGGATCTCCCCCGCTCACTGGGAAGCCCGACATCGATCACCGCAATTGAATCAACCCGCTGATCGATGATTTCGTAGAGGAGGAATTTTAGTTCGAAAAGCTCCACCTCGTCGAGGTCGCAAATGAAGACCGAATACTGCATTGCCCATCCGAAGCCCTTGACTGTGCGATGCACGTGGCGCAGACGCTTAGAGTCCCGGATGTCGTACGCGACCAGATAGCGGTGACGATGCGATGCCATGACCTACCTCGTTCGGAATGCGACATAGTCGGGAACTTCACCGACCAGGTGCGCCGCCAACAGCCGGACCTGAACTTCCATGATCCGGCGGTACGTCACCTTGTAGCCGAACACAGGGTGCGTGACCTCCGTATCGAGGCGCCGTTCATAGGCGTTGATCACGTTTCGTCTTCCTTCCTGCGTGAGAGTAACGCCGACGGACCTGACCAAGAAGTCCGAGGTCTTGACCTCACCATTGTTGATCAGCGAAATGACAGTCGAATCCGCAATGATCGGGCGAAATTCTTCCGCTATATCGAGTGCGAGTGCGGGACGACCAAACCGCGGACGGTGATACAGCCCGAAATAGGGATCCAAACCGACTCCCAAAGTCACGACTGTGAGATCCTTCGTCAACAGCGAGTACAAGTAGGACAGCAAGCAGTTGACCCGGTCCTTTGGCGGTCGTCGGTTTCTTCCCTCGAAGTCAAAACCGAGATCGGAGCGCAACATCGAAGGGAACTGCGAGAAGTACGAGCGGGCAGCCGCCCCTTCGATGCCCAACAGGGTTTGTGGACGCTCCGCCGTCAGTGCCTTGTCGGCCAGTTCCTTCATCGAAGCGATCACGACCTCATTTCGATCGCGACTATTCCGCATCAAGAGCGTCCGGCAGTTGCGGATCTTGCCCTCCACCATGCGACGCGCGACAGCGAGACCCCCTTGCGCGTTCACGCCAAACTGACGACGACGCAGTTCAATATTCTTGGAGGGTAAGCCTTCAGCGATCCCGCTGAACCATCCGCCGTAGCTGAACCACATCACCGGAACTTCCCGCGTAAAGCATTCGCGAAGCAGCTGCGTCGAGGCTTGAGCATTGCCGTACAGGTTGAGCTGCGAAACATCGATCAGCCTTGCTTCACACAGCGTCTCCGCCTTACGCGTGACCTGTATCCGCCCGCCTCGAACACCTACGTACGCACCTTGCTCTGTCACATACATCGGGCGGGCAGCGCTATCTCGCGGCGTGAGTCGGCGGGGTGGATGCTCAGTGGCCTCGAGAAGCGTGTTCGTTTCATCGGGTAGACAAATACCAACCAATGAGCAGCGAGGGCACTTCGGGCTATCGATGAGGGGTGGTGGCGGAGTGTCAGCCAGTGCAGCCTTTTTGAGGTCCTCAACCAATTGCAGCGTTCGAGCCACTAGTTCGTCGGTGAACACGATGGTTCGCCGCTCTCGCGTCGTGGAAAACCAAAGTACGCCTTCGTCGCACTGAAACCCGTGCTCGCGTAAAAGTAGACCTTGCACACAAAGTTGAACGAGGTCGGATTCCCAAGCTATTTCGTGCTCAGGCGGCCGGCCCTTCTTGAAGTCAACCGGCACGACCTTCCCTCCATCAGGTTGGAGCAGATCTATCACCGCAATAAGGCCGAGCCGCTCAGACCCGAGCGAGACAGAGGTGGCTCGACGGAGATCGGCGCTGTTCTCGGCGTCGGGAACGCTGCCCGCAACCTTGTCGACCGCTCTGTGTCGCCACGCGCCCTCAACCGTGTCGGCGTTGTGCTCGAAGACCGACTGAACCCACTCGAGGTGAAACAACCTCGGACAATACGAGAACTCGTTGACCATTCGGGCAGGGACAAGGCCCGGAATGACGCCGTCGCCTAGGTCCATGCTCATGGTTCTTGCTCGGGTCCGGGTTCTTGCTCGGTCCCGGGTTCTTGCTCGGGCCCGGGTTCTTGCTTGGGCCTGGATTCTTGCTCGGGCACAAAGAGACCGAGGCCGAAGTGGCAGAGCTGCCCGAGGGCCAGTGGCCCGGAAATAGCGGAGTCGAATCGCAACGAGATACCAAATGCCGGCCGGGAACGCTGAATTCGCTCCTTGGCAGGCCGATATCTGCGGTATCGCAGCCAAGATCCCTCGACCAACGCAAGCTCTGCGGCTAACTCCATATTGCGCAAACGGAGCTCGCGATTGATATCGGCCAACAGTTGAGTCTCTAACGCGCCGCGGAAATGGCCGACCGGTGAGTACGGCGTCAGGGAATGCCACATGTGCGACGGCCCGACCAATTCGGAAGCAGTGTTCTCGACCGAGCCCGCTGCGATCAACGAGACCGCGCGGGTTCCAACGCCATCCATATGTTCTGAACGCAGTGTTCGAAGACTGGCAAAGGCATCGACTTCCGACTGGCTGAAACCGGTCGGGCACCAAGCGATGACCGTCTCAACGCGCCGACCATCTCGCGACCATGCGAGGTAGTGCGCATGTTCGTGAAGACCGCCCAATCGTCCATCATCATCCTTGCCTGAAAGTGTCGGACTCGGAAGCCCGTGACGCTTGATGCTCGCCCGCCTGACAAGGTCGCCGAGCGCAACTGCGTCGAATTTCGACGGCAGGACGGAGCCGGCGATTGCAAGCCGAATTGCAGTTGGCCGTTGGACGGACCTTCGCCGCACCTCCTGATGCGACATCAGTGGTTGCGGTCGCACATATGTGAGCCATTGTGTCGACGGTGGAACGAGCCGGCGATCGCCACGCACCTGCAGGGGTGAGAGCACAAGCGCCGACAGGTCCAGAGGGAGCGTTGCCGCGAGCAGTCTCACACTCTGTACGTCGATGGAGTCGTCAGAAAGGTCAACGTTCGCGTGCCCGTCAGTGCCGGGATCGGCCAACACGACGTCAACGACAGACTCAGCGCGTCCGAGGTAGCGAATGCCACCCGCGAGCTCGGCCAGTAGGACGCGCTGAGCTAGCGAAAGCTCGACGGGCCACTGCACTTCGATGACAGCGTTGCGCCGAGTTGCCACGAAAGCATCGAATGTCTTGTCCGTGTCAGTCGCGACACCCTCGAGGTGCGCTACCCCGGGCATGTAGTGCCTCGTGTGGCTCTGCGTGAATTCTGGTAGGAGGTATCTCGGCGGCCCCGCTAACGTTGCGAGCAGCTTACGCACCTCCTCCTCTCCATGTTCTGGGGCGTGAATTTTCCACGCGGAGTACAGAGCCCGGAGTAGGCGCCATGGTGACGGCGGCCATTCCACCGTGCCCTCATTCGCGCTCCGATTCCACGGGGTGGCGTGAATCAAACCCCACGGAACCTCGATTCTCAGGGTCGTGGTCATGCGCCCGCGGCACCTTCTCTCGCTGACGCGGCGCCAGACTTCGTCGCTTTCTTGCCGCCGTCCCAGACGACGTCGATCGCTGCCCGGTCGCCAAGCAACTCGCCGACATCGCTGATGCCTTGCCGGATGCGATCCGCCAGTTCGTCCGCTGTCGCGACGACCAACCCTGAGCGGTCAGCGATCTCGTCGCCAATGACGGCCAGGTCACACGCGGTACGCAGACGAAGGCCCTCGTCAAGCAGCGTACGAATCTCCCACAGTGCGATGTTCTCCAACAGCGACGTCGCAGTCGTACCGAGGCCGTAGGACTTGATTTGTTTGCGATCGATGTTGAACGAGGCCACGATTTCGCGAGCCGACCACTCCGTTCGGGCGAAGGGCACGGTGCCGTAGCCTTCGCTCGAGCCACCACTGTCCTCGCCGATCGAGTGACGAACGGCATCTTTCTTGACGCCACCGCTGTCGGCTCGAAGGACGCCGCTTGCTTCGATGAACGAAGAGATGGCCCGAGCAATCTTCGGTTGTCCAGGCCATTTGCTGTCCGCGAAAAAGACGCCATGCAGCAGCACGAACGGGTCGAGCTGGAATAACGCCTGGGCGATGCGGCGGTGATCGAGTGGCGTATCGGGATAGAGACCCAATCGGTCGCGGATGACGCCGACCATCGGTTCGCCAGCGAGTGAGGATCCCTTGACAAAGGCAGAGGCAAGCCGGTGCGCCTCAGTGCGGCTCGATGTGAGATAGTCACCGCCCTCGCTGCGCAGTACCCGCACGTAGGGCAGGCCGTTGAAGAGGTCGACGGGAGCCGCCGCCACATCGTCCCACGCCGTGCCTTCGAGATGGTTCGCCATCGATTGCGCCGACTCAACCAGAAGGCAGTTTTCGGTTCCCTGCTCTGTTGGTCGCCTGAACTCGGCGTGGCCGAGATCCGGGAACCCCGTTGGCTGGAACCTGCTGCCGACGCTCGGCTGCAGTTTGACGTCGATGAGGATTCGGCTGTTGTTCATAATTGCTCCAATTCGTTGTTGTCATTGTCGAGAGTGATTCGGGTGAGAAGGGCTTGCACCGAGGCGTCGGACATTGGAACGAGGCAGGCCGCCGCGAGCCGCCGCGAATCGAGCCCATGGGCGAGCGACATAGGTGAGTGCACGGCCAAACGAAACCCTGCGATGCGTAGCTCGCGCAGCCCTTGTTCGATGGCCTGAGCGCACAAACCCGCCTGGAGTAGACGGCTCCACTTGACGGTCGCATGCAAGTGCCTGACCTGATTCATTAGCCGGCGGTGATGAAACGACGGCTTGAGCACGGCGAATGCGGGCGGGAGACTCGTTGGAACAAGCAAGCGTGTCAGTCCGGCCGGAAGACGATCACCGCCTGACCAATCTAAGAGGAGGCAGGCACAAAGGAGGCTTTCGAGCCGCACCAGATCTACTTCGCCGTTCAGCAAAGCCGAGACTGCCGACGGCGATGCCCATACGGCATTTGCATCGCCGAAGCAGCCACCCGTGTTTTGCTTTCGCTGATCTGCGCTCATCAACAGAATCTGGCTCAACGCATCGGCCAACACGTCAAGGATGGGTCTTCGCCCCAGACCATCCACCTTTGGTCGTCGACCCTTCCATTCCCCATCGGCGACAATCTGTCGGAGCCAGCCAGGGCCTCTCGCAGCGGGGCGCAGAGATGCCAAGGCAGCAGCGAGTTCGAATTCGACACTGCCATCCGCAAGGATCGGTAGCCAATCTGCTGCACGCAAGCCGCTAACCGGGCCGCCGGCACCTTCCCGGATTGCTTTGGATCGGGATGCGAGGGCCTCGATCGAGGCTACCTCGATGAGGATGTTCTGAACACCCGACGGTGCGGCGGCATGGCTCAGTTCGAATTGCAAGGTGTCGACTCGCCGCAGCCGCCCCTCAAGGCTCGCCGGGGGATTTGCAACGCGCCGCACCCCCTGCAACCACCCATCGAGTTGGCCCAACATCAACGCAGTTCGATTCGGGTGATGAGGGACTTGGAATCGACCGACCGGCACACTGAACGTAGCCAACCCATTTCGCTCGAGAAAGCCGTAACGGACAAAGGCATCAATGCCTCTGTCAGCACCCAGCGAACTGAGCGCGCGGGCTACATCCAGCGCAGTTCGAGCCTGTTTGCCTCGATAGTCAACCCTGCCCTCGGCGATCAACCTTCGAAGCTCAACCGAAGTGCTCGGCTGTCGCCAAAGAGGTGCCCAAAGTTCCCGCCGACTCGACTCGGTCGCAGCGCTGGGGTGCCCAGCAGCCACGGCAGGAACACTGAAGGGGATAGACGAGGCGCTTGCATGCTCGGATGAGAACCGCCGAGCGACACCGCTGGCAAACATCACCGCACCTTCGAATAGCAGGATGAAGTCCCACGGATTGGCGAGTCCAATCCCCGCACCGAACGGCCCGGATCCCGGTCCGCCGGTCGCGGCAGGATCGAACTGGCCGATAGGTATCCGGTCGAGCGCCCCGGTCTGTTCGCCGCTCAGCGCCGAGCGGGCCAGAGATGCAACCTCAGTCGCTTTGCGAGGCTTCGCCGAGATTCTCAACATGTCGATCAGGCGTTGCATGAAGTTACTGCCAAAATCTAGACGACCATCATTACCCCCAGTGCCAAGGAGCGAAGGAAACACGGCCTCCCGGTTGGTGATAACGACTGCCGCGTCTAACCAAGGGAGGGCTTCATCGGGCAGGGCGTTGCGGCATAGCAGCACCTGTTCCTCCTTCGGTCGATCCCCCCAATCTGGTTGCCCCGCTAGAGCCCGGGCAACGGCGATGGCATCGCGATAGCCCTCCAGCCGTGCGTCGGTGGCGTTCGCGATGTCCGACACCGCCGCAAACGCTGTCTTGCTTTTCGTTCTGTCGTCAGGGGCAAAGCCGCTCCCCTTGTTCCATGGGTTGATGATCGCTGTCGGACGATATGACTCTGCAAGGAACTGCACCAGTCCGCTGAGATCGAGGGAGCAATCGATCACGAACGTGTCGCCCCGCCACCATCCGGTCGCCTGACTATCAACCTGCTCGGAGACAAGCCTCAGCAACCCGAATGCTTTGAGATACGAAGCGAGCGGCTCGCATTGACAGCCGTGTAACACGGTCTCAGTCATGACCCACCTTCCACATTTGTATCCGTCCAGAAGGTCGGAGAACTGCTGGCTCGCCAGTCCGCAAGCCTGACGATCGCTTCCATAAACCCGAGCCTGAACGGCCCGATATCGTCTCGGTCACGAAGGGCGAGCGAGCGTTCGGACCAAGACCGTCGGCCTTGCTGACGCCCAAGCGAGAAGTAGCCGAGGTCTAGGGTGCTCGCTGGTAGTTCGCCGGCGGGTAGGTCAACCGCAGGGACCGAGTCGCTGTCCCCGATTCCCAGCAGTGCAGTAGTTCCATCGGGACGCTCGTCGCCTGGCAGAGCGCGCACACCGACACGGACACGGCCGTGGTGGGCCGCAACGAGGTACACAACGAGGTCCTTTTCCTCGACCTCCTTGAGCACTGATTGCCCCTCACCGAGCAGCGCCAGCGCCGACGCCAGCTCATGTCGGAAGTTGCGAACGGAGTGTCGGAGTGGTCTGCTGCCCGCGGACTTGGCAAGCACGAGGTGCGCGGGTGGGTGAGGTTGATTGTCGCCCACAGTGGCGGCAATTGACGATCGAAAGATGGGATGCGCCTTGCCAACGTCGTGTAGACGTGCGGCGACGACGATCGCATCAAGATGGTGTGCCGACAGCTCCGCCGGGCTGATCATGCTCAGCATCTCGGCGGCTGCACGCTCTGTGTCCGCCAAATGGTCACGCAGGGTCACCCAACCGCGGTCGTCCATCGTCGCGGGGTCGTCAGCCGTCGATTGATCATCAGCGGCCGGCTCATCCGCGACAGGCAGCACGAAGGCGTCACTATCGGGCGACCAACCGTGGAGAGGGTCGTACCCGCCGACGGCAGAGTCGGTCAGCAAGACGGCTCCGGGGCGAACGTCGTCGGGGCTCGCAACGATCCACTCTGCGCGGAGGTGATCCCACCGCCACACCCTGTTGCGGGCACGAGGCGACTTCTTGAGCCAGTCGCGAAAGTTGCCGACCGAGACGGGACAGCGCTCCTGCCGCCCGGGCATTGAAGCATTGGGCCCAGTAGGCCCGCTTGGCGCCAGACCTGATCTCCAAGCGACCGCGACATCAAGTTCGTCCGACTCACGGATGAAGCGCGCGATGTCTACATCGTTGCCGCTGAGATCAGCGAGTGTGTCGAAGAGTTCCAGCAGATCTCGGCGGCGCAGTACCGGCTGGATCTTCTCGACTACGGGGACCCTGGCTCCGCTGAGCATCTGAGGTGAAACGTCGACACCCTCGAGGGTGACCAGATGCGATGCACTCGCAGCGACATCAACCGGATCGTAGGGGGTTGGCTTCGCTGGCGGAACTACCCACATCAATCGTGCAGCCGTCGCCTGACCATCGCGATTGCATCGCCCTGCCCGCTGAACAATCGATGGCCAGGGGGCCACTTCGGTAATCAGCGTCGTCGCGGACACATCGAGCCCGGCCTCGATGACCTGGGTGCTTACCACGATACGACCAGGGCCACTGTGATCGACGTCGGCACGAACCAGATCGACAGCGCGCGCGCGATCCGAGGGACGAAACCGGCTATGGACCAGGACGAGTTCCGCTGCGATGCGCGAGTTGATCAGGGAGGAGTGAACGCTCATCGCACGGGCGACGGTGTTCACGATCACGATCGTCATAGTGCCAGGAACGTGTTCCACAACGACTCGATCCGCAAGATCTTTGTCGTACTTGCTCCAAGTCGTACTGTCGATCGCGAGCACGCTCTTGACGGCGTTGAGTCTGAGGGAAAGTAAGGGACTGTCCCGATCGTCGGTCGTCAACCGAAACGGCTCACCAAACGTTGGCGCGTCAATCGTCGTGAGTTGCGACTCGTCGACTGTGGCTGACATCCAGGTCGAGGTGCATGATGCGGCCACGCCGAGCTTTTCACGAAGCCCGTGCAACTGCCTCGACGTGGCCAGAGCGGGTCCCATCAGCTGGACCTCGTCGTAGACGTAGTGGCAGTCCGAGTTCAGGAGCCCGAAGTCGATGGGCCAGATGAAACGACTCTCACCGTAGCCACGGTTGAGGGCCCTGGAGATGACCATGTCGATCGTGCCGACGATGATCGCGTCGCGTTCCGGATCGGCGCGCCACTCGGTCAGGCGCTTCTCGCCCCCCATGAGCACGTGACAATCGAGCCCGGCGGGACCCCCGTGAAGGCCCAGTGCGGACAACCAGCCTCGGATTTCGTTGACGCTCTGTTCCACCAAGGTCCTCATCGGCAAGACGTAGACCAGGCGGCGCGGTGTCGCCGAGCGGATTGCTGGCTCTGGATGAAACCGACGGCGGTAGAGCCATGCCAGGACGACAGCAAGCGTCTTACCGGATCCAGTAGGGACATCAAGAACCTCCGGAAGGCCCTGCTCTGCCAAGCGACTTTGATACGGATACGGACTCGTGCCGCATGTCGCTTCGTGGATGAGATCCTCGAAACTTGAGATCGTTGTCATGCGCCTGCTCTCTCCTTGTATGTGCACGTGCATTAGAACACAGGCGTGTGACACTGATGTCCGGACCTGACCGCGGAACCGCTCGGCGGGCGCAGACATCGCACCGCAGCACTCGGGGCCACCGACCCACCAGACCGCTACACCGGCTGGCGCGTCGTCATCCACACGCCCACGAGGGCGATCAGCAGACCGACGAGCGCGAGCACACCGAGGCGTTCGCCGAACAGAATTGCCCCTTCGATGGTGCTCAGCGCAGGCGTCAGGAAGAACAGACTGCTCACCCGTGCCGCTGCATGTCGTTGCAACAGCAACATCATGATCAACACGGCAGCAATCGACAACACCAACAGCGCCCAGGCCAGTGAGAACCACAGCCGTGGCGTCGAGTTGAACTGCCAGTGCTCGTTGAACACCGCACCCACTCCCAAGATGGCAGCCGCTGTTGTGTACTGCATCGCAGTGCCGCGCAGCAGCGGCATCGACGCGCCCTTGGCTCGTTGCACCAAGGTGCCGCCGGCCATGCCGATCACCGAGACGGTCATCGCAATCAGCGTGAATCGGGTGATGCCTCCGGAGTGGGCGCGGAGTCGGTCGATGACCACCACGATCACGCCGAGCATGCCCAAGCCGATGCCGGCCCACTGCACCGGGTAGAGCCGCTCGCGCAACCACCACCGTGCGGCCACCGACGTGACAACGGGGTGCAGGCCGGCGATGAGCGCGCTGAGGCCCGACGGAAGTCCGTGCGCGATCGCCACAAAGACGCCACCGAGGTACAGCGCGTGCATGCCGACACCGGTGACCGACGCCCAACCCAGTTGGCTGCGGGTGATCGCCGGCGCCCCCGTGATCGCGGCAACCAGCCAGAGCAACACCGCTGCGGCGGCGAGGCGAACCGTGAGAAAGGTGAGTGGACCCGCGTCTTCGGTGCCGTAGTGAGCGACCACGAAGCCTGTGCTCCACAAGAGCACGAACAGCATCGGCGAGAAGCGTTCGAGCGCCGAGGGCCGAGTGGCGGGAACAACCGTGTCGGTCACTCCGATGACGAGCTGGAATCGGACCCAGATTCGAGCTCGGAGTCGCCGTCGCTGATGGATTCATCCGCAATCGACTCCGCCGCCTCAGCGTCACCCGAGGGTTCTTCGGCCTTTGCCGGCGCCCAGTGCGGTCGTTCGCCGGTTTCGAACTCCTGCAGTTCGGCGAGCGCCACACGGTACGCCGCCTCGGCCTCGATCATCTTCTGGCGTGAGCCCGGCTGGCCGCGCAGCTGTTTGATCAGATCAGCGGCGCGTTGTTTGTCGGCGCGCAACGCCTCATGCTGCATCATCATCTCGGTCTCGGCGCGAAGTTGTTCGCGCTCGGCCCGGTCGGCGGCCTCGTGGGCCTGCAGGCTCTCCGCGAACATCTTCGCGGCACGAGTCGCAGCATCGTCTACAGGGACCGCAGCTACTCGAGCGACGGGTGCATCGACGGCCTCCGTGCTGGCGGCCGTGACCGGGGGCTTCGGGTTCGACCCGAACTGCTTGCGTTGCTCGTTGACCCGATTGCGCTTCGGCACTGTTGCTCACGTTCCCCGTTGGTCAGATACCCGTCAGCGCCAAAGGCACCGAGGCATCGAGGAAGGCCTGAAAGCCCTCGCTCGTTGATCCAACAATATCGAAACCCTCGAACGTATCGAGTGCCCGACGGGTCATCTCGGCGTTCACGACATCGAGCCACACGCCGTACTGCGTGATCGCCGACGTGCCGATGACTACCACGCGGTAGCCATTCGAGCGGTAGTCGACAAGGTCGTCAATCACGTACTCGACTATGCCGGCGATGGTGCTGATCGCGAAGTCGGATGGCGGAAGCACCACGACCCCGAAGTCGGCCGCCTCGAGCATCGCGAGCACATCGAAGCGGGCGTGTTGCTCGTTGACGAGGGCGTCGGCCACCAGCGCCACGCGATAGGCGCGAGGATCAGGATGCAGCACGGCCGCCACCTGCCAGGAACTCATCGAGTTCGTCGAGACACTTCGGCAGATCGCGTGCTTCGTCCCAATCGGTGGTGTCGAGCAACATGCCGCTTGCCCGCGGCCAGGGGATGTCGCGCGATTCGAGACCGAGTTTGAGTTCTTCCATCCACACGCCCATGCCCGGAACCACTTCGTAGTCACCATCTTCGAAATGAGGGCGACCACCCCAGTCCTTAGCCTTGCCGGTGTAACGAACACCGCTCGAAGGACTGCCATCGAGACCGATCACCACGACCTCGAAGCCACGTCGATAGAACTCGGCAATCGGCTCGGCCATGTTGGCCGCGAGGATCTGACAATGCCTGCGGTAGTTGGCCTTGTCGTACAACTCGCGCCCCTGCCACCAACGGTTCACGCCCGCGAAGGCCATCTCGGGGCACGGCAGTTGTTGAATGCGGTAGTTGCGCGCCCGTAGCCGTTCGATCACGCCGGGCACAACGCCTGCCGACCTGGCAAACTCTTGCACCTTCGCGTTCTGGTTGACGAGACAGTGCGCCACGAACGCCACGCGCTTGGTGGTGTTCAACGCAACGGGTGTGGTCTCGGCGCTCATACTCACGGGCGGAAGTGGTTGATGCGGAACACGTTGCCATCGGGATCGGCCATTACCGACTGGTATGCGCCGTAATAGGTCTCGTACGGATCGTGCAGCAGCCGGGCGCCGTTTGCGATGGCACGATTCGTTGCTGCTGTGACGGCGTCGTCGCTGTCGCATTCGAACGTGAGGTACTGCGACGTGCCCGTGGGGTTGGCCCATTGTTGAATATTCAACATCTCGTACACCACAGGTGCCGAGAAGCCGATGGTGACACCTGATGCGTCGGCGCCGCGGAAGATGTCACTGTGCAGTTCGACGACCTCGGGAAGATCGAAGGTGTTCGAGTAGAACTCGAACAAACCCACGAAGTCGGCGCTGATGAAACTGGCCAGCGAGATGCTCACGCTCACGTGGCAACGCCCTGACCGAAGGTGGCCTGCTTCACGAACTTCGAGAAGAGGTGCTCGCCGGACGAGATGGCAACATGCTTGGGTTCCTCGCCCTCGGCCAGGCACGTCGGTAGGCAGGTGATCATCGCGTCGTAGTTGGGCTGATGGAAGAACACGAGCGAGATGCGTCGCGAATCGTTTGCTGCATCGCGCGGCGGATTCACGACACGATGCAACGTGGAGACCCAACGGTCGTTGGTCCATTCAGACATCAGGTCGCCGATGTTGACAACGAGCGCGCCCTTCACCGCCGGCACGTCGTTCCAGTTACCGGCCTTGGTCATCACCTGAAGGCCACCGGGGCGCTGCTCCTGACGCAGCAACGTGAGGCTGCCGTAGTCGGAGTGCGCGCCCGCACGTAACTGGCCGGGCAGCGGCGGCTCGATCTGATCGGGATAATTGAGCGCGCGGAACATACTGATGTGATCGTCGATCTTGTCCTCGAAGAACTCGATGTCGAGACCCAATGCGACCGCGAAGATACGCATGACCTGACGCGACACCTCGCTCATCTCGGCGAAGTACTGCTCCCACAACGCGCGCATCTCGGGCAACGCGTCGGGCCACACGTTCGGCGCGAAATGCGGACCCGCTGCGGGCCCTACGTGATACTCGTCCTGGGCCACGTTGTACGGGCCCATGTCCATCTTTTCCTTGAGGTCGCCGGGCGCCGCTTCATCGAGCGAATACGACAGACCCTCCATACCCACTGCAGTCCAACCGCGCACCTGATCGGGCGCGGGCTGGGCAGCCACGGCCTTTTGCTCGTCGGTGAGATCGAAGAAGCGTCGGCTCATGTCGTACACCTCTTGGATGAACTCCTCGGAGACGCCGTAACCGGTGATCTGGAAGAAGCCGATCTCCTCACAGGCGTGCCCGATCTGACGGGCCACCTCCTGAACGCCCTCGGGTGTCCCCTCGAGGAACGGTGCGATATCGATGATTGGAACAGAGTTCATCATCATCCCCTTTCTCTTCAC
This sequence comes from Actinomycetes bacterium, assembly GCA_025360105.1. Taxonomy (GTDB): domain Bacteria; phylum Actinomycetota; class Acidimicrobiia; order Acidimicrobiales; family Ilumatobacteraceae; genus WLMZ01. The sequence continues at coordinate 13,888 of JANYCT010000037.1, forward strand.
TCGATGTGTTGCATTGCGTGCTGACCGGGTGGCCTGCTCGCGCGCACACGGTGATGCACGCGAGCAGGCCGACGTTCGGTCAGATGTTTTGGACCTTGTCCTTGAACTCCATGAACATGAACGGGTTGGCAGCGACAACCTTGTCGATGTCAGCCGAGGTGGCGATGACCTGCTCGACCACCGTGCGGAACTTCGGCTTCTCGCCCTTGAGCGACGCGAGTACTGCGTTCGCAGCAATCAAGCCGGTCTGCGCAGACGAGTAGTAACGCGTTGCAGCGAGGTACGGCGTCTTCATCCAGCCGACCATTTCCTCGTCGGCGTCGGACGAGACGTGCAGCACCTTGTCCTTACCCTGATCCTTGAGCCACTGGGCGATGCCGTTCGACATCGAAGCCGAATAGGCCACGATGATGCCGAGGTCGGGATGCGCCTGGAATGCCTGCTCGACAACGCCCACGGCCTTGGTGCGGTCGAAGAAGCCCTGTTCGCGCACGACTACGGTGAAGCCGGTGCCCTGCAGCGCCTTGTCGAGGCCTTCGTCGATGCGCTCCGAGAAGCCCTGGCCCACAACACCCTGCACGACGCAGATCTTGCCGGGCGTGGCATTGGCCTTGAGGTACTCGCCGATCAGGCGGCCACCCTCCACCGAATCGAGTTCGGCAACACCGACGAAGAACTTGTCGGCATCACTGGGGCCGGGCCAGATGCAGTTTCCGGCGGGCACGCCCTTGGCAACGGCCTTTTCGGCAGCAGCGCCGGCAGACTCGGCGGTGTTGGGCTGAATGACCAGACCGACGATGCCTTTGGCAAGGAACGACTCGGCAGCAGAGAGTTCCTGCGCTGCGTCGTAGTTCACTTGCACGACCTCGAGGGTGTACTTAGTGCCCGAGAGTGCTTTGTACACACCTGTGGCTACGCCCTTGGTGTAGTCGTTCAGGCCGTTCAGGGTGAGTCCGATCAGACCTTCGCTCGGGCCTGGTTTGCCGCCAGATGTACCGGCGGTGGTTCCGGGCGTGGTCCCCGCAGTCGTAGCCCCGGTGGTGCCACCGGTGGTCGCTGCAGTCGTCGTCTTGGCATCACTGCCACATGCGGCCAGCAGGCCTCCGCCGACTGCGAGACCTGCTGCACCGAGCAGAAAGCGTCGTCGTCCGACATTGGAAAATTCTTCATTCATGGTGGTTCTCCCCTTGTTGTGGATCTGTATCTTGTGGATCTGGAGTAGCCGGACTCGGTGACGACGGCGTTGGCAGCACCGAAGCCGACACGGTTGGCCGTGATCCGCCACGGCGACGGCGCAGATCGCCGATCGCAGTGACCACCACGGCAAAGATCAGTACGCCGCCGAAGACGGCATCGTTCCAGAACGTCTGCACGTTGTTGAACGTGAGCGCAGATTGCACGACGGCGAGCAGCACGACGCCGACGAACGTGCCGAGCGGTGAACCGCGTCCACCGGCGAGCGTTGCGCCACCGAGCACCACCGCAGCAATCGCCTGTAGCGCAAGCTGCGAGCCCACGCGCGGATCGCCTGTGGAGATACGTGCCATCGCAACTAGGCCGGCGAATCCGGCGAGGGTGCTCGAGATCACGAAACACAGCACTTTGGTGCGCGCCGTGGGAATACCCGTGAGGTACGACGCCTCCTCGTTCGAGCCTGTGGCATACACGTGGCGACCAAACCGGGTGTAGCGCATCACGACGGCTGCGACGACCGCGACGATGAGGAAGAACCAAATAGGTGTTTGCAGGCCGAACACTTTCATCCGCCCAAGCCACTCGAAGCGTTCGCGCGCCGGCACCGGAGAACTCTTGGAGATGCGCAACGCCACAGACGCGAACAAACTGGTGCCGCCGAGCGTGAGAATGAACGGTGGTATCCGCAGGCCAGCTACGAGCAGTCCCCAGATCAGACCCACAGTGGCGCAGATCGCGATCACCAGGACCACGGCCCAGAATTCGGAACCGCCATCTTTGATTCGAGTGGCGCCGATGACGCCTGCGAGGGCTGCGAGGGTGGCGACCGAGAGATCCAACTGACCCGCCGCAATAAGGAAGGTCTGACCGATGGCGATGATGCCCAACACCGACACCTGCAACAAGATGTTCTTGATGTTGTCGCTGCCGAGGAAGTTGCTGTTCTTGCCGTTGGTGTAGAGAGATATGGCGATGATCGCAATCATCAGCGGGGCCACGAACCGCACTGCGTCGGAGCGCAGCAAGCGCTGCTTCAGCGGCGCACTGGGGGCCAGCGCCACTGTCGACGCGGTCACAGTGACATCTCCAAGTCCAAGAGCTGGTGCTCGGTGGCCTCGCGACCGGACACTTCGCCAACGATGCGCCCGGAGCGCATCACCACCACGCGGTCGGCCACCTGACCGACCTCTTGAAAATCGGTGGAACAAATCAGCACGGCCGCTCCAGCATCGGCCAGGCGGCGCAGTTCGGCGTAGATCTCGAACTTCGAGGCGATGTCGATGCCAGCGGTGGGTTCGTCGAAGATCAGCACCTTGCTGTCGACGCCCATCCACCGACCGATCATCACCTTTTGCTGATTGCCGCCCGACAGCGTGCCGACGACAACGTCGATGTTGGCGGCTTTCACATTCGCCCGGGGTACGAGCGCCGAAGCTGCCGAGCGCACCGACCGCGGCGTGAACACCGGTGAGGTGCCTGCCGCCTGCAAGCCGAGGGCGACGTTGTCGGCCACGCTCTTGTCGAGCAGCAGACCCTGCCGTTTGCGATCCGCTGGTAAGAACGCAACGCCGAGCGACAGCGCGTGCCGACGGCCGCGGACCTTGTGCTGCACACCGCTGGAATCGGCAACCTGCACCGAACCGGAGAAGGGCGACGTGCCACCTGCGGCCACCTGCGCGAGTTGGGAGACTCCGGCACCCACACCGCCGGTGACCGCCACGATCTCACCGGCAGCGACTGAGATGCTGACGTGATCGAGGCGGTTGCTGCACACCTCGGTGACAGTGAGCAACGGCTTCGACGAATCGACGACGACGTCGCGGTGAACTCGCGCAGTATCGACCGGGCGGCCGAACATCGCCTGCACCACCGATGCTGTGGTGAAGCCGGTTGCTGGCCCCTGGCCCACCACCATGCCGTCGCGCATCACCGTGACGTCGTCGGCAACGGCGAACACCTCTTCGAGGTGATGGCTGATGAACAGGATCGCAACGCCTGCGGCCCGCAAACGATCGATGACCGCAAAGAGCGGATCGAGCTCATGCCGGCTCAGCGAAGCGGTTGGTTCGTCCATCACCACGACGCGGGCGTCGAAGCTGACGGCCCGGGCGATCTCCATCATCTGCAGTTGCGCCACCGACAGCGAACGCACCGGTGCGTTGATATCGATATCAATGTCGAGTGCCGCGAGTCGTTCGGCCGCGGATTGTTTCGCGACGCGCCACTGCACCTTGGCGAACCGGGTGGGCAGACAGTCGAGCAACACGTTCTCGGTGACCGAGAGGTCGGGGGCGATCTGGCGTTCCTGGAAAATCGCCCGCACACCGCGTGCTTGCACCTGACGGCGGTTCGGGCGATCGAGCACCTCTCCACCGATACGAATCACGCCCTCATCTGCATTCTGGGCTCCGGTGGCGATCTTGATGAGGGTGGACTTACCAGCGCCGTTCTCGCCGCACACAGCATGTACCGAACCGGCACGCACCGTCAGCGACACGTCTTGGAGCGCGATCACGCCGGGGAAATATTTGGTGATGCCCTGCAGTTCGAGGGCAGCAGTCACGTCTGTAAGGGGCGCGGACGAACTCACACCTTGGCCTTCACGGAATCGGCGATCGCAGGCATCACACGCTCACCGTAGGCACGCAGTGTTTCGTCTTTCGCGTCGTGTTGTAAATAGATGGAGAACTGATCGACACCCAGCGCCTTCAACTCTTCGAGGCGGCGCACGTGCTCGTCGACCGGACCGATGATGCAGAACCGGTCGACGATCTCGTCGGGCACAAACGTGGTGTGGGTGTTGCCCGCCTGGCCGTGCTCGTTGTAGTCGTATCCCTGGCGGCCCTTGATGTAGTCGGTGAGCGCCTTGGGTACCGGGGCATCGTCGCCGTAGCGGGCCACGATGTCGGCCACGTGATTGCCGACCATGCCGCCGAACCAGCGACACTGCTCGCGCGCATAGGCCAGGTGTTCGGGCGTGCCATCGGTGACGTACGCGGGAGCCGCCACACAGATGGTGACGTCGTCGGGATTTCGACCTGCGCCGGTGGCCGCGTCGCGCACGGCCGAAATGGTCCATTCGGCAATCGATGGATCGGCGAGTTGCAAGATGAACCCGTCGCCCACCTCGCCGGTGAGCGCGAGCGCTTTGGGGCCATAGGCCGCGACCCATACCTCGCAACGACTCTTCGATGCCCAGGGGAAGCGCATCTCGGAGCCGTTGTACTCGACACTGCGACCATTGGCGAGTTCGCGAATCACATGAATGCTGTCACGCAGTGTCTTCAGCGTGGTCGGCGCGCCGTTGGTGAGCCTCACCGCGCTGTCGCCACGGCCGATGCCGCACACCGTGCGGTTGCCGTACATCTCGTTGAGGGTGGCGTAGGTGCTGGCGGTCACGGTCCAGTCGCGCGTTGCCGGATTGGTGACCATCGGACCGACGACGATGTTGCGGGTCTCGGCCAGGATCTGGCTGTAGATGACGTACGGCTCCTGCCACAAGATGTGACTGTCGAAGGTCCACACATGCGTGAACCCATAGGTCTCGGCCTTCTTGGCGAGATCGATCACACGCGCCGACGGCGGTGTTGTCTGCAGTACGACTCCGAGATCCATGGTCAGCGATTCGTGGGGAAGCCGAGGTCGACCGATGAGGTACGCGGGTCGGGCCAGCGCGACGTGACCACCTTGCTGCGCGTGAAGAAGTTGATGCCGTCGGGGCCGTACATGTGCTGATCGCCGAACAGGCTGGCCTTCCAACCACCGAAGCTGTAGTAGCTCACCGGTACCGGGATGGGCACGTTGATGCCCACCATGCCCACCTGCACATCGAACTGGAACTGGCGGGCCACGCCACCGTCGCGGGTGAAGATGGCCGTGCCGTTGCCGTACTTGTTGTCGTTGATGAGCGCGAGGCCCTCGTCGTAGCTGCTGATGCGTGTCACGAGCAGTACGGGTCCGAAGATCTCCTCGTCGTAACACTTCATCCCCGGAGCGGCATTGTCGATGAGGCTCGGCTTGAGGAAGAAGCCACCGGCCGGAGCGCCCTCGCGACCGTCGACCACCAGCGTTGCGCCTTCGGCCTCGGCGCCGGCGATGTAGCCGGCCACCTTGTCGCGATGCTCGCCGGTGATGAGCGGACCCATTTCGTTGCCGTCTTCGCTGGCCGGACCGACGAGGATGTTCGGGATGCGCTCTTGCACCTTGGCGATGAGCGCATCGGCCACGGAGTCCATGGCCAGCACCACGCTGATCGCCATACACCGCTCGCCGGCCGAGCCGTAGGCAGCGCTGACCGCGGCGTCGGCGGCCATATCGAGATCGGCGTCGGGCAACACGAGCATGTGGTTCTTCGCCCCGCCGAGTGCCTGCACGCGCTTGCCCCTGCTCGTGCCCGTCTCGTAGATGTACTTCGCGATCGGTGTGGACCCAACGAAGCTGACCGCCTGGATGTCGGGGTGCGCCAGAATTGCGTCGACGGCAACCTTGTCGCCGTTGACCACGTTGAAGCAGCCATCGGGCAGGCCGGCGGTCTTGAGTAACTCCGCGATGAACATGCTCGCCGAGGGATCTTTCTCGCTGGGTTTGAGCACGAACGTGTTGCCGCATGCGAGCGCGTTGGCAAACATCCACATCGGCACCATCGCCGGGAAATTGAACGGGGTGATGCCCGCAACAACGCCGAGCGGCTGGCGGATGTTGTACACGTCCACCCCGCCACTGGCCTGCTCGCTGAAGCCGCCCTTCATCAGGTTCGGGATGCCGCATGCGTACTCGATGTTTTCGAGCCCACGGGCAACCTCGCCCAGCGCATCGCCGAGCACCTTGCCATGCTCGGCCGACAGCAACGAGGCAATCTCCTTGCGGTTCGCGTCGACGAGTTCGCGCATGTGGAACATCACTTCGGCGCGGCGCGACAGGTTCGTGGCGCGCCACGCCGGGAATGCTGCTTTGGCCACGGCGATCGCGTGGCCCACTTCCTCGACCGACGCGAAGTCGACCGACGCTTGCTGCTCACCCGTTGCCGGCTGCCAGACGACGCCCGAGCGACCCGAGGTGCCGTCGACGACCTTGCCGTCGATCCAATGACTGATTTTCTTCATGATGGTGTTCTTTCGTGATTTCGAGGAGGCGTGATGCGAGGAGCTGTTAGACGAGGTATTGCGACAGGCCGCGACGCACGAACTGACCGTGGCCCTTGCGCCCGACATAGGCATCATCGGCGATCACGACGGTGCCGCGTGACAGCACGGTCTCGACCTTGCCGTCGATCACGTAGCCCTCCCACGAGGAGTGATCGATGTTCATGTGATGCTTGTCGTTGATGCCAATGCGGGTCTGCGTCGCAGGATCCCAGATCACGATGTCGGCATCGGCGCCCGGAGCAATGATGCCCTTCTTGGGATACATGCCGAACATGCGCGCCGGCGTGGTGCAGCAGGTCTCGACCCAACGTTCGAGGGTGAGTTCGCCGTTGACGACACCCTGATACAACAACTCCATGCGGTGCTCGACACCCCCCATGCCGTTGGGGATCTTGGAGAAGTTGCCGAGGCCGAGTTCTTTCTGATCCTTCATGCAGAACGGGCAGTGGTCGGTGCTGACGATCGCGATGTCGTTGGTCCGCAAGCCCTTCCACAGATCGGCGTGATGGTGGTGCGTGTCGTGCGCCGAACGCACGGGCGGCGAGCACACCCACTTGGCGCCTTCGAACCCGGGCTTGGCCAGCGTCTCTTCGAGCGTCATGTAGAGGTACTGCGGGCATGTCTCGGCGAACACATTGCGTCCCGCGTCGCGGGCGGCAGCGATCTCGAGCAGCGCGTCGCTGGCCGACACGTGCACGATGTAGAGCGGCGCGTTGCCAGCCACTTGACTGAGGATGATGGCTCGATGCGTGGCCTCACCCTCGAGCAGCGATGGGCGCGTATAGCTGTGGTACTTCGGATCGGTCTCGCCGCGCGCAATGGCCTGGCCGACGAGCACGTCGATGGCGATGCCGTTCTCGGCGTGCATCATGATGGTCGCACCGATATCGCCAGCGGTCTGCATGGCACGCAGGATCTGGCCGTCGTCGCTGTAGAACACACCGGGGTAGGCCATGAACAGCTTGAAGCTGGTAACGCCTTCGTTCTCGGTGAGATAGCGCATCGCCTTCAGCGCTTCGTCGTCGATACCGCCCACGATCTGATGGAACGCATAGTCGATGGCGCACTCGCCAGCGGCCTTCGCGTGCCACTCGCCGAGGCTGTCGATCACATTCTCGCCGTAGCGCTGCACCGCGAAGTCGACGATGGTGGTGACGCCACCCCACGCCGCGGCACGAGACCCGGTCTCGAAGGTATCGCTGGCGTTGGTGCCACCGAAGGGAAGCTCCATGTGCGTGTGCACATCGATGCCACCGGGAATCACGTACTTGCCGAGCGCATCGATGACCGTGTCGGCGGTGACGCCCTGCGCTTCGACCTGACCCGGCGCGTACATCGCGACGACAGTTTCACCATCGATCAGTACGTCAATGAGTTGACGTCCGGTGGGGCTGACGACGGTGCCATTGATGATGAGGGTGCGTGCCATGGTGAGTCCTGTCTTTCAGCGGTTCGGTTTCAGCGGGCAACGAGTTCGGAATACGCGTCGGGCCTACGGTCACGATAGAACGCCCAGCGATCGCGAATTTCCGCGAGCTTGCCCATGTCGAGATCGCGCACGATCAGCTCAGGCTCGTGGGCGTCGCCCACCTCGCCGACGAACTTGCCCTCGGGATCCACGAAGTAGCTCTGGCCGTAGAAATCGTTCTCGCCGAGTTCTTCGATACCGACGCGGTTGATCGCGCCGACGTAGAAGATGTTGGCCACGGCGGCGGCCGGCTGCTCGAGCCGCCACAGGTACTCGCTGAGGCCGCGGTGGGTAGCCGATGGGTTGAACACGATCTGTGCGCCGTTGAGGCCGAGGGCACGCCAGCCCTCGGGGAAGTGCCGGTCGTAGCAGATGTACACACCGACCTTGCCCACGGCGGTGTCGAAGACGGGGTAACCGCCCGTGCCTGGAGTGAAATAGAACTTCTCCCAGAACCCCTTGGTCTGGGGGATGTGCTGCTTGCGGTATTTACCCAGGTACGAACCGTCGGCGTCGATGACGGCAGCAGTGTTGAAGTACAGACCCGGCTGCACGATCTCATACATCGGCAGCACCATGACCATGCCGAGTTCCTTGGCCAGCGCCTGGAACCGCTTGGTGGTGGGGCCATCGGGGATGTATTCGGTGTAGCCGTAGTACTCGGTCTCTTGCACCTGGCAGAAGTACGGGCCATAGAAGAGTTCCTGGAAGCAGATCACCTTCGCGCCCTGTGCCGCAGCCTCGCGGGCGGCGGTTTCGTGCTTGTCGATCATGGCCTCTTTCGAGCCGGGCCAATCGGTCTGCACCAGGGCCGCTCTGACGATCTCTGCCACATTTCCCCCTTGGGTCAGGCGTCGGATTCCGACGGCATGGGCTGATCGTAGATGTAACAGGCAACTGCTGACAATGTTATGTTTGTTACCGCACAATCGTTTACAGGCCGTTTACACGAGGGGCATGCGGATGCCAGCAGAACCATGCTGAACGACCTCGTCGACATCATCGTCGATGCCATCGCCGATGCCGACGACGACCACAGCGCACGGGGCATCGCTGCGGCGATCGGGCGAATGATCACCGCCGGCACGCTCCCCCTCGATGCCCGCCTCCCCACGGTGCGGGCGTTATCGAAGGCCCTCGGCGTGTCGCCCACAACGGTGAGCGAAGCGTGGCAGACGTTGGCTGCCGTCGGTGCGATCGAGGCTCGCGGCCGCCTCGGCACGTTCGTTCGCCAGCCGGTGGGGCCCGGAGGGCCACAGCGCTACCGCCGAGTCACCGAAGGACCCGGCCACTTCGCGCTCGACCTGTCCAGCGGCACCCCCGATCCGGAGCTCCTGCCCGATCTCGCCAAAGTGGTCGCCCTCGTCAGCCGGCAGTCGCTGACGAGCAGTTACCTCGATCAGCCGGTGCTGCCCGAACTCGACACGATCCTGCGGAATAGTTGGCCATTCCCTGCCGAGGATCTCACCGTGGTCGATGGCGCGATGGATGCGCTCGATCGAATTGCGCAGGTGGTGGTGCGACTCGGCGATCGCGTCGTGGTCGAGAACCCCACGTTCCCTCCGCTGATCGATCTGCTCGAGCAACTCGGCGCAGAAGTGATCGGCGTCGACCTCGACGCAGAGGGTATTTCGGTCGACGGTCTCCGCGCCGCACTCGAACAGCACCCGACGGCGGTGTTCCTGCAACCCCGCGCCCAGAATCCCACCGGCATCACGATGACCGCCCGGCGTTGCATCGCGGTGTCGAAACTGCTCGCAGACTCCGACGCTGTCATCGTCGAAGACGATCACAGCGGCGACATTGCATCCGGCGAACTCGTGAGCATCGGCACCCGGCTGCCGAGGCGCACGGTGCACATCCGCAGCTTCTCCAAGAGCCACGGCCCCGACCTTCGCTTGGCCGCGGTCGGCGGAGCCGGCGATGTGGTGTCGGCGGTCGCCAATCGACGGTTGCTCGGGCCAGGTTGGAGCAGCCGCATCCTGCAGGCGGTACTGGTGGGTCTTCTGAACGATCCGGCAACGGCCAAAATGCTGCGCACGGCGCGCGACGAATACGCGCGACGGCGCACGTTGGTCACCGCGGTGTTCGACGAGCGGCGTGTGCCGTTCACCGGCACTGATGGAATCAACTTGTGGCTACACGTGAACGACGAACGCTCGGCCCTGCTCACGTTGGCGGCGCAGGGCATCGGCGCTGCGCCCGGCGAGCCGTTCATGGTGCGCGACGACGCGGACTTCCTGCGTGTCACCGTGGGCTTGCTGCAGGGTTCCGACGACGACATCAACGCGGTCGCCCACCGGTTGGCAGACGCGGCCGGCCTCGGCCAGGACCGCTTCGGTGTGCGTCGGCCCGGCCAACGCTGACCCGGCCAACACTGACCCTGGCGAGTTGGGTCAGTAACCGCCACCAAGTTTGCGATGGTCCCAGCTGACGACCCGCTCGACATCGAAGATCACGCCGAGGCGCTTGTGTGCCTGTGCCTCGAGGAACGGCAGCGCGGCATCGCTGAGGATGTCGGCACCGTTGTACTTCACGCCCACGGCCTTACCGATGGCAAGAATCTCGTCGAAGTCCTCGACGATGCGCCCGGTGCCCACCAGTTCCACACCGCGCAGTTCGTTGTAGTTGTCACCGCTCTCGACCAGACCGGTCATCTTCGCATCGCGGCGCAGGTTGAGGATCTTCTGGCTCTTACCGAAGGTCCAGAACGCCACCTTGCCATCGATGACCTCGTACCACATCGCCACCACGTGCGGATGCCCCGACGGGCCGATGGTGGCCACGTTCAGCACCTTCTGCTCGGCGAGGTAATCCTGCACCTCGTCGTCGGTCATGGTGATGTTGCCGCGCTTGCTTGCCATAGGTACCGACCCTAATCGGCGTGCCTACATTGCACTCATGCGGAGCAGTTCGTGCGCCATCGCGCACTCGGCGGCAAGCGCCGAGGGGTCGGCATCGACGAGTCCGTCAGGTCCGAGCACGGCCGTGGCAAGTGCCAGCGGCACCACTTCGACGGCACGGTTCCATCCGTCGTGGCCCTCTGCCGCGAGTCGCTCGACCATCACCTTCCACATCGGTTCGGGCAACCGCCGTCCGCGCCCGGCCACCAGCCAGATCGGCACCTCACTGCAGTACGAAACTGCAGCCGCAGCATGTGAACCGAGCGAGCACAGCGCGCCATCCGGCCCGGCGGCGAAGGCCTCGATGAGTACGAGATCGCTCGCTGCAACAGCTGCAGCAACACCGGCTGCCGGGATGGCCTCGGCTTCAACATCGACCCGCTGAAGGCGGCGCACCAGGCTCGAGCCTTCGTCGTTGGTATCGATCACCAGCACCGTGGCATCGCCGCGACGCATCAACGCCTCGCCGGCCAGATCGGGCCAACCGATCACGCACACCGTTGCGTCATCGGGCAGCAACTGAACTAAGTGCGCGGGTGTGGCGTCGTCGTCGATCAGGTCCGCCAAACCCCATGCCTCACGAAACGGATCGCTCGCCGCGAGCAGACTTGAACACAGCCACCAGAGCGCCCCCGAGGTGGAATGCCGTTCGACAATGCGCCGACACGCGACAACGAGCCCGGCCGGATCGAGGTCGAGATCCGCAATTGCCGAGGCGGTCTCACGCACGAGCATGCGCTGATCGCCGCCCGAGGCACGGGCCACGTAACGCAGACGTTCGATCGGATGCATGAGAGCACGCTAGTCGCGGTTGCAGCAACAGGCCCCGGCGTACCCGGTCTGGCAGTAGATACACGCCGACAACGCCCGCAGTGGACCGGTTCTACTGCCAAACAGTTACTCGGGCGCGTCCCGCGCCAGATGTTGGCGCGCACCGCGCCCAACATCTGGCGGAACGGCAGTACGGGCGCCGGAACCGGCATCTATCGCAGGCGTCGCAACACATCGTCGTGTGAGACTTCCGGCGTGGTTCTGCGGCGCGAAATCTCCGACGACATCGTGTGCATCCGGCCTTCAGCGCCGAGCGACATACCCACGCTCCTCGGCGGGCGCGACGCTGAGTTTCACCGATTTCTGGGAGATGGAAGCTCCGAACCAAGCCCATCGGCGTGCATTGTGGTGAACGGCGAGGTCGTTGGCTGGGCCGACTACGACCACGACCGAGCCTGGCTTGCGGCGGACGAGGTCAACCTTGGCGACAACGTATTTCCAGGCGATCGCGGTAACGGATATGCAACGCGAGCAGTTCGAATGCTGATGCACCATCTGGCCGTCAACACCAGGTGGTTGGTGGCTTCGCTGCTGATCCATCCCGACAACGAGCGTTCGCTGGCACTCGCGCAGAGACTCTCCTTCGAGCCGCAGGAGGATCTCGACGGCAGCCGATACTGGAAGCGGGCCGCCTCGGCGAACACCGTAATCGGGCGATGACCGGGGCCTTGAATGATGAGCGGCGTGCTGGACGGGCGGCGCGTCATCGGGCACAATTCGAATTCAACCCATCGATGGCGACCGCGCGCTCGTGATGAGTCACCGCGAGACGAGGAGACGGATGTGACCAATATGGCGAATCGGCCGAACACCGCGCTGGTCGTGATCGATGTCCAGAACGACGTCGTGGCGAACGCGTACGAACGCGAGAACGTCATTGCCAACATCAGCACGCTGGTCGACAAGGCCCGCACCGAACGCGTGCCGGTTATCTGGGTGCAACACTCCAGCGATGACCTCACCCAGGACAGCGCCGGTTGGCAGTACGTTCCCGAGCTGCAATGCCGAGACTCAGAGCCGTTGGTGCACAAGCGCTATGGCGACTCGTTCGAGGACACAACACTCGAGGCCGAGCTCGCTCGACTCGGCGTCGGTCGCGTCGTCGTCACCGGCGCACAGACCGATGCCTGCATTCGAGCCACGCTGCACGGAGCCTTCGTGCGCGGCTACGACACCCAACTCGTCAGCGACGCACACACCACCGAGGACTTCTCCGAGTACGGCCTTCCGCCCGCCGACAAGGTGATCGCCCACACGAACATGTACTGGACTTGGCAGGAGGGGCCGGGCCGCACGGCCAGCGTGGTGCCGACGGCCGATGTTCAGTTCGAGGCGGCAGACCGTTCTGCGTGACGGAGTGTGCCCTGCAGGGCTCACGGCATCACGCAGAACGACCTACTCACGGCTGAGCCGCTACAGCTCGGGGTGGTCGTCGCGTAGGAACATCACACACGAGTTGTCGTGCTCGCCCACCGGGCCACCGGCTTCGCCGAGCATCCGGACCACCGTAAGCCCGGCCGCCTCGACGAGCGTGTGGATGTCGCTCTGGCTGTACCAGTGCAGCAGCCACGGACGTTCATCGACGACGGTTTCGGTGGGGGTCGTGAGCTCGTAGCGCAGCATCGTGGTCTGACAGCGGGCCGCTTCGTCGCGTTCCTCGCTGACCGCAGTCACGCTCATCCGCGTGCCATCGACGGTGACATGGTGGCGAACGCGACCGATCGCTTCGGGTGGCGTGGGCTGCGGCTCGAACAACGGAATCAGCACCGATCCCCCCGGGGCGAGGTGCAGGCGGATCTGGTTCAACGCGCGCAACGCAGTGTCATCGTCGGGCAGCAGGTTGAACGTGGGCCCAGCCAGGAAAATGGAACGGAACCGGCGGTCGAGATGCATCGACTCCATCGGCTGAAGATGCACGACCACGTCGAGGCCGCGCTCGGCCGCGGCGGCCCGGCAGCGATCGAGCATGTCGGGCGAAGAGTCGAGGCCCTCGATGTCGAAGCCGAGCTCGCGCAGGTCGAGCAACGGCTCGCCGTCTCCGCACCCGAGCTCCAACGCGGGCTCGCCGTAGCGCTCGATGAAGCGAATGTAGGGCGACGGATCAGGCGCTCCGGCCGACCGCAACGGCCCATAGATTTGGGCGACGACCCCCGTGTAGAACAACGACGGCTCGACGAAATCCATCACCGAGTCTGCCATGCGAGCTGTGCCCGCTGTGGCATGGCGCGCTAGCGTCGGGACTCGTGGCCAGCAATCCGTCGCTCGACGTCGTACTCACCTCTCTCGATGGCGAGAGCCGCCCCCTCGAGGAGTGGCTCACAATGTTCAACCTCGGTTGCGTGGTTCTGGACCCGTACACCAACGAGAGCTCATGGATCTTGAAGACGGCTTCGCGTATCCTCGCCGGGTTTCGCGGCGCCGATGTGCGCGTCAACTTTGTGGTCACCTGCGATGCCGACGACGCGAAGAAGTTCCTCGGACCGCTCGCCGAACAGTTCCTGGTGTTCTGCGATCCCGTTCGCACGTTCGTGAAGTCACTCGGCTTGGCCGAGCTCCCCGCGTTCGTGTTCGTGTCGATGGATGGCAACGTCGCCGCCTCGGCCGAGGGTTGGAATGGCGCAGAATGGCGCACCGTCTCCGACCGCATCGCCGCCGCAACCGTGTGGGCCAAGCAGAGCATCCCCGCGGCAGCCGACCCAGCACCGTTCAAGGGCACGCCAGC
>JANYCT010000047.1 GCA_025360105.1 Actinomycetes bacterium
CTCGACAGTTGGGGGGTATTGAGATGTTGAGCCGGATCGCTACTTCTTGATCTGGCTGAAGATGCTGTACATCGCGGCCACCTGGGCGACCGCAACGAAACCAACGAGGGCCCCGACAAAGATGATGACCATCGGTTCGAAGATGTCGGTCGCCTTCTTGATGCGGTACGTGACCTCGCGCTCGTAGTAGCTGGCCGCCTTGCCGAGTTGCACCGCGAGCAGACCGGTCTTTTCGCCAACACCGATCATCTGCCGAGCTGCGATGGGGAAGATGCCGGACTCCTCGATGGGCTCCGACAGACCGCCACCTCGAACGAGCGCTTCGCGCACCACGGCGAGTTTGGTCTGGAAGACGTGGTTGTTCGTGGCATCGGCCGACACCTGAATGGCCTCGGGCAGCGGCACGCCCGCCTTGGCGAGCGCGGCGAGTACGCGGCAGAAGCGTTCGACGGCAACGAGATGGACGAGCTCGCCCAACACGGGCAGCTTCAGCATGATCGCGTCGCGTCGCGGTTTGGCCTGCTTGCGGCCGTAGAGGAAATAGATCGTCAGTGCGGTGAGCGCCAAGAGGAGCAGCACATATGGCCAGTAGTTCGCCATGAAATCGGTGAAACCCAGCAGAATGCGCGTCGGGAGGGGGAGGCGGGCACCAAGGCTTCGGTACAGGCTCGAGAACTTCGGCAACACGAACACCGCCATCGCGACGATGGCAATCGTGGCGACGATGATCACAATGATCGGATACGTGAGCGCGCTCTTCACTTGGCGGCGCGCCGAAATGTCGCGCTCGGCGTAGATCGCCAATTGGGCGAGTACCTCGTCGAGGTTTCCGGTGTAACCAGCCGATCTCACCATCGCCCGGTAGTAGGCGGGGAACACATCGGTATGTGCAGCAACAGCATCGACGAAGCTGGTGCCGCGCAGGATCGATGCTCGCATCTCCGCGATGACCTTGCCCATGTCCTCGGAGTCGGTTTGCAGACCGACGATTTCGAGTGCATCGATCAGCGGGATGCCTGCCTCGATGAACGACCCGAGCTGGCGGGAGAACTCCATGATGACTTCGGGCTTGACCTTGCGGCCGCCGCCGTATTCCTTGCGGTACCACGGAACGGCCTTGGCGGCAGGGGCATCGTCCAGCGGGTCGATCGCGGCGCGAGCCGTTCCCGTGCGGTCGACAAAGCTCTCGGCGTCGCCGGTGGAGGAAACTCGTACTGGCAGGGAAGGACCCTGCTCAATTGAACTCGCCATGTATGTACCGCCAAGTCTTCATGGGCCATTCGTTCTAGGGACGGCACGCTACACCTCCAGCGGGTCGCTGGGTAGTGACCTTGACGAGATCTTGCGAGTGCCTGTCGCGCGCCGCAGGGCGAAGTAGATTTGTCCTTCAGTGATCCGCTCGGCTTGCCGATACCTTGATGAAATGTCGGCCGCCGCAAGGCGCGAACAGGGAGCTATCCACCGGTGAGAAAGCGGCAACGACAAGACGACTCGCTGGCAGCTGTAGAGGCTGCTCGCGCTCGCGCCAACCGCGCCGCTGCCAGCGTCACTGCCACTATCGATGCCGGCGAGCGTCCACGGCTGGGCGAAGTTCTTCTCTCCGAGCACGGCCTCGAGCGCGAGCAGATTTGGGATGCGCTCAACCGCCAAGCCGAGTCAGGTGGCATGCTCGGCGCGATCCTGGTGGAGCAGGGCCTCATCGATCAGCACATGCTGAACGAGGCACTGGCAACACAACTGGGGTTACCGACGGTTGACCTGCGTCGCGAGCGGCCAACGTCTGCGGCGCTCGCTGTCGTGTCCGAAGAACTCGCCCGTCAATACAACATCATTCCGCTGCGCCTCCACGACGACGTACTCGACGTCGCCATAGCCGATGGATCCGATGCCGAGGTTCGCGAGGTCCTGACGCAATTGCCCGTTCGCGTGGTCAACGTCTTTCTTGCTGCTCCACTCGACGTGGAGACATCACTGCGCACGCACTACCGGTTGATCTCGGCCGACGATCGCCAGGTGCAGCAGTTCTGGGCGAATGCTGCGCCCGACGAAGCGGTCGATGTCATCGACTACGACGACGCACCGATCATTCAGGTCGTCAACAAGATGATTCGCCAGGCACTGCGCGACCGAGCTTCAGATATTCACATCGAGCCCACCGATGGTCGCATCCGCATCCGGTTCCGTGTCGACGGCGCCCTGCGCGAGGTGCTCAGCCTGCCCGCCTCGGCCGGCCCCGAATTGGTGAGCCGTATCAAGATCATGGCCGAGATGGACATCGTCGAACGGCGTCGTCCGCAGGACGGTCAGTTCCAGATGACCATCGACGGTTCGGGGCTCGACGTACGCGTCGCCACGGGCGCAACCATCTGGGGAGAGACCGCGGTGTTGCGACTACTCGACAAGAGCAAGTCGATCCTGCAAATGGGCGACCTTGGAATGCCCGAGGACACCCATGCTCGCTATCAGTCGATCGTGCGCAAGCCCTACGGCATGATTGTGTGCAGTGGTCCGACGGGGTCGGGCAAGACCACCACGCTCTACGCCACGTTGAGCGACGTGAGCCGTAGCGAGGTCAACGTGATGACCATCGAGGACCCAGTTGAGTACGTGTTCCCTGCGATCAACCAGATGCAGATCAACCTGCAGGCCGACGTCACCTTCGCCAGCGGTCTCAAACTGATTCTTCGTCAGGACCCTGACATCATTCTCGTCGGCGAGATTCGCGACGAAGAGACCGCCAGCATCGCTGTGCATGCCGCGCTCACCGGCCACCTCGTGATGACCTCGCTCCACGCCACCGACGCGAGTGCCGCGCTGTATCGGCTGCTGGATATGGGCGTCGAGCCATTCCTGGTGGCGTCGTCACTCGTGGGCGTGGTCGGCCAGCGACTTGTGCGCAAGATCTGCCCGTCGTGCGCAGCGCCGTACAAGCCATCTGCGAGCGATCTCAAATGGTACAACTACCTCGGCGGGCCACCGAAGAAGGTGTTCGTTAGCGGTACCGGATGCAACTACTGCTCCGACACTGGATTCCGCGAGCGAGTCGGTGTGTACGAGGTGCTCGAGGTCACCGAAGAGATCGGCCAGTTGCTCGTGGCGGGTGCAACCCCTCACGATGTGCGCGATCTTGCCACCAAACAGGGCATGCGCACGATGGGCGCCGAAGCAATGCATCTCGTTGCCAACGACATCACCACCATCGATGAAGTCATTCGAAACGTCTACGTGTCGTAGGCGAATCGGCGTCGTTGTGCCGCGACACCGCGCGTGTTGTGAGAGCGTCATGTTTGTCGCCTAGAGTGTCCGGTGGTGGGGAGACACCTGAAGGGCGGAACTGAACCTGGTTTTCTGACGAGGCGGCAGCTGTTACAGCTCGCCTCGGCAGGACTCGCTGGTTGCGCGGGCGCAGCGATGCTCGGCCACCGCGCCGGAGCCCATGCTCATTCGGTGCACGATCTCGCCGCGCTTGATACGGGCTTCACCGATGTGTCTCAGGGCGCCTTCGGTACCCAGTTGGCCAGCCGGCTCAATCCACCAGCGCCTGCTCCTGTAACGATGTGGCCACGGCTCTGGCAGCCGGGTGATCTCATCAGGGCCGGCAACGTCAACGGACCGCGCATCGTCACCATCACGTGCGACGACGGCCCCTGGCCGGTTAATACC
Organism: Actinomycetes bacterium; assembly: GCA_025360105.1. Taxonomy (GTDB): domain Bacteria; phylum Actinomycetota; class Acidimicrobiia; order Acidimicrobiales; family Ilumatobacteraceae; genus WLMZ01. The sequence goes on from JANYCT010000047.1 coordinate 3,664, forward strand.
CGGGCGATGATGAACCACATGCGCGATGCCGGACTCGAGAAGAACTTCGGCCTGATCCATTTCTTCATGGTTGCCAACAACGCAGCGGCGTTTCCCGATATTGCCCGCGAGGTCTTCCAACGCGGGTACGGCATCGGCAATCACAGCCTTACCCACGCCACGTACAACCCATATCGCCTGTCGCTCGAGATCAGTCCCGCGCAGGATGTCTTCCAGAGCCTTTTCGGGTGGACCCCCGAGTTTTTCCGTTCGCCGGGGCTCACCAAGGGTGCGGTCATCCAAGACGAATGCCGTCGGCTCGGCATGGCGAACGTGTTCACATCCACCATCCTCAACGACTTCTTGTCGCCGCGTATCTCGTCGTCGCAGATCATCGCGAACGTGGCGCGCACCATTCATCCTGGCAACATCATCCTCATCCACGAGGGCGGCTCGCACACGCAAACGGTCAATGCGCTGCCCGGAATTATCGACGTGATCCGTGGCGATGGGTTCGAGATCGTTCGGCTCGAGGAGCTTCTTGCAACAGGCACGATCCAACTGATGGCCAATGTGTATGCCGGCACCCGCGCAGACATCGCTGCCGCCGAGACTGTCGACGGCAGCGATGAATACACCGACGTCGTAGTGGAATTGCGCACGTATCTCGAGCTGAATGCCAACCTCAGCGCCGAACGCCGGGCGTTCATAGAGGCCAAGATCGCAGAGGCTCTTGCGGCCCGTCAGGCGTAGGATCGTGCCATGACATCTGCACTCGGCGCCGAGCGCGCCCCCGATGCCGACGACCTTGCCGCACATGGCGTGTCATGGGATCTGCTGCCCCTGCTCGATGGAGCCGCCGACGTCGATGCACTTCTCGACTCCGCCGACGCGATCGCAGCCGAGCTCGTCGCATCGGGGCGCGGCCACATCGCCGCGATGTCGCCTTCCGAGCTTGCCGCATTCCATCGGCGTTATGCGGAACTGATCGAGCTGCTCGGTCGGGCGGGCAGCTACGCCAGCTTGCGCTTCTCAGCCGACACCGTCGATCCGGCGAACGGCGCGCTCGTGGCCCACGTAGAAGAACGCGGTACGGCAATCAACACCCAGCTGTTGTTCATCGAGCTGGAATGGGCCGAGGCAACCGACGCCCATGTCGATGCGGTGTTGTCGAACCCCGATCACCAACTCGACTTCATCCGTCATCATCTGCGCGCAGCTCGGCGCTACACCCCGCATCTGCTGTCCGAGTCCGAAGAGCGCATCCTCACCGAGAAGAGCATCACCGGTGCCGGTGCGTTTGGGCGGCTGTTCGACGAACTCAGCTCGGCGATGGAGATCTCGCTCGAACAGCCCGATGGCACTCGTCAGACGCTGCCGCTCGCCAACGGGTTGGCGCTCTTGCAGCATCCGGACCGCGGCGTGCGTCAGCAGGCCCACGCCGCCGTGACAGCTGGTCTGCAGCCGGGCCTTCGCACGCGTGCGTTCGTGTTCAATACGTTGCTCAACGATAAGTCGGTCGACGATCGACTGCGCAGTTACCCCACGTGGATCACCAGCCGGAACCTCGCCAACGAGGCCGGCGACGCCAGTGTGCAGGCACTCGTTGATGCCGTCGTCGGGCGCTACGACATCCCGCACCGCTGGTACGCGCTGAAGGCGAAGATTCTTGGCCTTCCCGTCATCGCCGATTATGACCGCATGGCGTCGGTTGCCAGCACCGAGGCGCAGGTTCCGTGGTCGGTCGCCACCGAGGTCGTGATGGACGCCTATTCGTCGTTCAGTGGCGAACTTGCTGGCGTCGTGCAACGCTTCCTGCGAGAGGACTGGATCGATGCTCCCAACCGTCTGGGCAAGCGACCGGGGGCCTTCTGCGCGTACACGGTTCCATCACATCACCCGTACGTGCTGCTCAACTGGACGAGCCGCACGCGCGACGTTGCCACGCTTGCACATGAACTCGGTCATGGGGTGCACGGCTACCTGTCGCGCGAGCAGGGTGTGTTTCAGATGAGTACGCCGCTCACGCTCGCTGAGACCGCATCGGTGTTCGGTGAGACCGTGACGAGCAAGCGCTTGCTCGGCATGATCACCGACCCCAACGAGCGACTTGCGCTGCTTGCAGCGACGCTCGAGGATTCCATCGCCACGGTGTTCCGCCAGATCGCGATGAACCGCTTCGAGCACGCGGTGCACACCGGCCGCCGAAACGATGGCGAGCTCGCGGTCGAGCACATCAACGACCTCTGGGCGCAGACACAGACCGACATGCTCGGACCCTCGGTGGAGATCACCGAGGGCTACCGCACCTGGTGGAGCTATATCCCCCACTTCATGCATACGCCGGGGTACGTGTACGCATACGCCTACGGTCAGCTCCTCGCTCTCAGTGTGTACCGCCGATACGAAGAAGTGGGCGAGTCGTTCGTGCCGCGGTATCTCGATCTCCTCCGTGCCGGTGGCTCAATGAGTCCCGAGGATCTCGGCCGCATCGTCGATTGCGACCTTGCCGACCCCAACTTTTGGGTGGGCGGACTCGCGATCGTCGACGAGCAACTCACGGCTGCAGAAGAAGCGGCGGTCGCGGCCGGACGGGTCTGAGCCCACATCGGCTACGGTGCGTGTCCGCATGGCGATACTCCGGTTCAGCTTCGGCACAATGGGTTCAGGCAAGAGCACCTTGGCGTTGCAGATCCGTCATAACCTCGCCTCGCGCGATCTCAAGGGACTGCTCCTCACCAAGTTGGATCGCGACGGCACGCAGATCACCAGTCGGCTCGGCGTATCGGCCCCAGCTATCGAGGTGCGGGCTGATCTCGACATCTTTGCACTTGCACAGACCTATGCGCCGTTGTCGTTCATCGTGTGCGACGAGGCCCAGTTCTACACCGTCGAGCAATGCGACCAACTCGCTCGGGTCGTCGACGAACTCCACGTCGACGTGTTCGCGTTCGGCCTCATCACCGACTTCCGCGGTTTGTTGTTCGACGGCACGAAGCGGTTGCTCGAGATTGCCGATGAACGAGTCGCCCTGCAGGTCGAGGCGCGTTGCTGGTGCGGCGAACGGGCGACACATAACGCGCGTCTCGTGAACGGCGTCATCGTGTACGAGGGCGAGACCGTTGTGGTGGGTGATACGTCGGCCGACGCCGAGCAGCCATTGTTCGGTGATGTCGTGCGGTACGAGTTGTTGTGCCGTCGCCATTACCTCAGCGGCGAGACCCGCTGACTGCTTTCGATCGGCTACTTCCAGCTACACCGCATGCGCTTGATGCCGTTGATAAACGCGCTCTGCAACATGTCGGGCTCGCTGATGATCTGCAGGTCCGGCATGCGGTTGCGGATCTCTTCGAACATCACGCTGATCTCGCGGCGGGCCAGGTTTGCTCCGAGACAGAAGTGCGGTCCGCCGGCACCGAAACCGGCCTGAGCTGGCAACAGGCTGCGACGAACATCGAACGTGAACGGATCGGTGAAGGCGCGCTCATCTCGGTTAGCCGAGTTGTACCACAGCACCACCTTGTCGCCGGCTTTCAGATCGGTGCCTCCGAGGGTTGTGTCCTCGGTGACGGTGCGACGGAAGTGGATGACGGGTGTGGCCCATCGAACGATTTCCTCGACAGCGGTCTTGGTGTTGCCGTCGAAATCGTTGAACCAGATGGTGCGTTGATCGGGAAACTGGGTGAGGGCACGCATGCCGTGGCTGATCGCGTTTCGGGTGGTCTCGTTGCCGGCCACCACGAGCAGGATGAAGAAGCTGCCGAACTCTTGTGCCGACAAGCGTTCGCCATCGACCTCGGCGTGCATCATCGCACTCGTCACGTCATCACGTGGATTGGCGAGGCGGTCTTCGCCCAACGCCTGCGCGTACATGAACATCTCCAGGGCAGTGCCCATGAGTGCGTCGAGCGTGCCGCCGAACTCGGGATCGCCGGCGCCAAGAATCACGTTCGTCCACGCGAAGACCTGCTTTTCGTCCTCGGCGGGGATGCCCATCATTTCGCAGATGATCTGTAGAGGCAGGGGAGCAGCCACCTCTTCCACGAAATCACATTCGCCACCGGGGAAACGTTCGAACAGACCGTCGACGATTGCCTTCGCCTTCACCTTCACGTATTCCTCGACACGTGCGATCTCTTTGGGTGTGAAACCCTTCGACACGATGCTGCGCAGGCGGAAGTGCTTCGGGTCGTCCATGTTGATCATCGAGCCGAAGAACTCGTTCATCTCCTGGGGCAGGTCGCCGATGTTGCTGCCTTTGCCACTGCAGAACAGTTGCGCGTTGCGGCTCGCCTGCCACACGTCTTCGTGACGCGCCAACGCGTAGTAGCCGGGTCCCACCGGGAACGGAATGTCGGGGATCTCGCGCTCGGCGAAGAACTGCAGACCCGGCGTGTCGCGCAGGGTCTTGAACGCGCCGTCGCGGTAATCGCGTGGCTCGGTCCAAAACAGCGGGTCGGACAGATCGAACGCGCCAAGAGAAACGGAGGGCAAAGTCATTGCCACAATCTAGGTGGGCCGTAGTCTGCATCTCATGTTGGAACCACACGAGGTACAGCGGGCGTTGGTCATCACCGCCCATCCCGATGATGTCGACTTCGCAGCCGCAGGCTCAGTGGCGAACATGACCGATGCCGGCATCGAAGTCACGTACTGCTTGGTCACCGATGGCGACGCGGGCGGGTTTGACCAAACCATCCCGCGCCCGCAGATGGCCTTGCTTCGTCGCGAGGAACAAACCCGCGCGGCTAAAGAGGTTGGCGTCGAGAATCTGATCTTTCTCGGGTTCGGCGATGGTCGTGTCGAGTACAACCTCGAACTGCGCTGCGCGCTGTCTCGGGTGATTCGCGAGGTGCGCCCGCAACGGGTGCTCGCGCAGTCGCCGGAGTTGAACCTGTTGCGCATCTATGCCAGTCATCCCGATCACCTCGCGACCGGCCAGGCATCCATCGCTGCGGTGTATCCCGATGCGCGCAACCCGTTCGCTTATCCCGAGTTGCTCAGCGAGGGCCATGAACCGTGGACGGTTCCCGAGGTATGGGTGATGGGCATCGGCACCGCGCCCGGGCCCAACATGCATGTCGAGGACATCACCGACAACCTTGATCGCAAGATCCGTGCGCTGTTGTGTCACGAGACGCAGATCCAGGATCCGACGCGTATCGAGGACATGGTGCGCTCGTGGACCGCTGCGACGGCCATCCAGTTCGGCCTCGCAGAGGGCCGTTGTGCTGAGACGTTTCAGGTCGTCGACACGCGCTGACCGCACTGCGATCGCAGGCACCGTGCGTTGGGAGAAGGCCTTGACCGGTCGCTAGGCTGCCTGTCTCGAACGTCTCCAGATCGAATCGTCCTCAGGGGGAACCATGCCCGAAGCAGTAATCGTCGCCACCGCTCGCAGCCCGATCGGGCGTGCCAATAAGGGCACACTCACCACACTGCGCCCCGACGATATGTCGGCTCAGATCGTGCAGGCCCTCATGGCCAAGGTGCCCTCGGTGCAGGGCAGCGATGTCGAAGACCTCATCATGGGTTGCGGTCAGCCCGCCGGCGAGGCCGGCTTCAACATCGGTCGCATGGTTGCCATCCTCGCTGGCCTCGACAACGTTCCCGGTGTCACCGTGAACCGTTACTGCTCGTCGAGCCTGCAGACCATTCGTATGGCCGCTCACGCCATCATGGCGGGCGAGGGCGATTGCTTTATCGCTGCTGGTGTCGAAACCGTGAGCCGCTACCAGTTCGGGGCCAGCGACACGGCGCCGAACCCCATCTTCAAGCCATCGGGCGAGCGCACCCGCGAGCGTTCGGGCGGCGGCCAACCCACATGGACATCACAGGCCGGCCTGCCCGACGCATACATCGCAATGGGCCAGACTGCCGAGAACGTGCGCGAGGTCGAAGGCGTCAGCCGCGAAGACATGGATGCCTTCGCCAAGCGCTCGCAGGATCTGGCGAGCGCAAACGTGGCAAACGGCTGGTTCGAGGAAGAGATCACCCCGCTCACCCTTGCCGATGGCAGCGTGGTGTCCAAGGACGATTGCCCGCGTGAGGGCACCACGCTCGAAGGTCTCGCCGGCCTGAAGCCTGCGTTCCGCCCCGATGGTCAGGTCACCGCCGGCAACGCATGCCCGCTCAACGACGGTGCCGCCGCGGTCATGGTCATGAGTGCCGACAAGGCCAAGGCCCTCGGCCTGACCCCGTTAGCCCGGGTCGTGGCCTCGGGCGTGTCGGGCCTCAACCCCGAGATTATGGGTCTCGGTCCTGTTGAAGCGGTGCGTCAGGCGCTCAAGCGTGCCGGTATGACCATCGACGACATCGATCTGGTCGAGATCAACGAAGCTTTCGCCGCACAGGTGCTGCCCTCGGCGCGTCACCTCGGCATACCGATGGAGAAGCTCAACGTGAACGGCGGCGCCATCGCCCTCGGTCACCCCTTCGGCATGACCGGCGCACGCATCATGACTACCCTCATCCACGGCCTGCAGAGCGCCGACAAGACCTTCGGCATCGAGACGATGTGCGTCGGTGGCGGTCAGGGTCTGGCGATGATCATCGAGCGCCTCAGCTGACCAACGCTGCTGGCCAACTCTGCTGGCTCGTGAAATGAACGGGCGAGCGCGCGTGCTCGTAGTGCTCACCGCGCTCGCCTGCCTCATACCCAGCAGTGCGTGGCCGTTCGCGTCCGCGTTGTCAGTGCCCGCCGACCTCAGACCAGCTCCGGCTGGGCCGTGGCCGGCACCGCTGCAGGATCAGGTGAACTTCAGCCTGACCGCTGAAGGCATTCCCCACTTCGCGGGTCGCCCTGCCTGTTCGTTGGCCGACGCAAACATGATCGCTTATCAATTCGCGCTCGACGGCGCCGATACCGAGACCCAGCAGTGGGCTGTCTACATCGCATCTCGCGAGGCCGGATGCGACTATCGAGCGGTCACCAAGAACGCGCAGACCCGCGACGACTCGCATTGCACGTTCCAACTCAACGTGCTCTCGGGCACCTTCGCGCCGACGGGCGAGTTGGGCCGCCACGGCTGGACGCCAGCGTCGGTACGCGCATCGATGCGCGCCTGTGCCGATGCGGCCAGCGATCTGTGGACCTCATGCGGACGTGGCCCCTGGACCCCGCCGTATTCCTGCCGCCCATCGCGCTGATTCCTGATCATCCCGATAGCGCCGTCATCCCGATAGCCCCGCACCTCAAGCAAACACTGACGTGCGGTCAAGCGAGGGGTTCAGCGAGCGCGGCGTCGCTGAACTGGGGCCACAGGGTGAGGGCTTCGTCGCGCCATTCGTCGAACGGGCGATCCGTGAGGGCGACAACGCCAATACCCGCGACGGGGTCGACCCAGAGCATCGTGCCAGCGCCACCGAAGTGACCGAACGTGGTTGGGCTGTTCGTGGTGCCCATCCAGTGCGGATGCTTGTGACCGTGAATCTCCGCGCCGAGGCCCCACGGGCAGGGTCGGAAGCTGCCGACGCCGGGCAACACGCCGTCGAGATCGGCGAACTGCACCGAGGTGGCGTCACGCGCGGTTGCCGCCGCGATCAAGGTGGGGTGCATGAGCTGGTGCAGCACAGAGATGCAGTCATCGACAGTGCTCCAGATGCCGTGTGCCGGAGAACCCCGCAGCACCGTGTCGGCCATCCCGAGTGGAAGGAACACCGCCTCGGCGAGGTACTCAGCGAAGGCGATGCCGGTCGCGTCTGCGACGGCTTCGGTGGCGAGTTCGATGCCGGTGTTCGAGTAGATGCGTCGTCGGCCCGGCGCGACGATGGGCGCAGCGCCGTCGAAGCCGTAACCACCTGCGTGGCTGAGCAGATGCCGAAGTGTGCAACCCGGTTGGCCAACGGGGGAGTCGAGGTCGATCGAGCCCTCTTCCACGGCCACGAGCACCGCTAGCGTGCTGATCACCTTGGCGATCGACGCCAGCCGGTACGAGCGCGTGCGGTCGCCATGGGTGTGAACGGTGCCGTCGAGGCCGACTCTGGCCGCCGACGCGTGACGCACAGGCCAGCTGTCGATTAGAGACAGAGCCTGCACGGTGGGGCTCAGGCGAGACCGTTGGTGCGAATCAGGTCGGCGACGCGGAAGGCTAGGTCGAGACTCTGGCGGCCGTTGAGGCGGGGATCGCAGACGGTCTGATAGCGATCATCGAGCTGAGAATCGAGAATCTTGTCTGCGCCACCGATGCATTCAGTGACGTCGTCACCCGTGAGCTCGACGTGGATGCCGCCCGGCCAGGTGCCCTCGGCGCCATGCGCCCGCACGAACCCGCCGATCTCGGAACAGATCTCGTCGAAGTCGCGGGTCTTGTGCCCGCTATCGGCGGTGTAGGTGTTGGCGTGCATCGGATCGCACGCCCACACCACTGGATGACCGGCGTCACGAACGGCACGCAACAATGGGCGGAGCTTGTCTTCCACTTGGTTCGCACCCATCCGGCTGATGAGCGTGAGCCGGCCGGGGATACGAGCCGGGTTCAGTGTCTGGCAGAGTTCGAGCACGAATTCGGCTTCTGTGCTGGGGCCGACCTTGCAGCCAATGGGGTTACCGACGCCGCGCAGGAACTCGATGTGGGCGCCGTCGAGCTGCCGGGTACGCTCACCGATCCACAGCATGTGCGCCGAGCAGTCGTACCAACCCCCCGTGAGTGAATCCTGACGGGTGAGCGCTTCTTCGTAGCCGAGCAACAGCGCCTCGTGGCTGGTGAAGAAGTCGACTTCGTGCAGGCGGCTGTTCGACTCGGTGTCGATGCCACAGGCGCGCATAAAGCGCAGAGCGCGGTCGATCTCGGCAGCGAGCTGTTCGTATTTACGACCCTCGGGGCTGCTGGCCACGAACTCTTGCGTCCATGCGTGCACGCGATTCAGATCGGCAAAGCCTCCCTTTGCGAAGGCGCGAACGAGATTGAGCGTGGATGCACTTTGGTGGTAGGCCTGCACGAGCCGGTCGGGATCGGGAATTCGTGCCGACGCGGTCGGGGCCTCGCCGTTGACGATGTGCCCACGGAAGCTGGGTAGCTCGAGTTCGCCGATGCGCTCGAAAGGCGACGACCGGGGCTTGGCGAATTGACCGGCGATGCGACCGAGTTTCACGACGGGCACGCCGAGCGAATACGTGAGCACCACGGCCATCTGCAAGATGACACGGAGCTTCTCGCGGATGTTCACTGCCGAGAAGTCTTCAAAGCTCTCGGCGCAGTCGCCGGCCTGCAGCAGAAATGCGTTGCCAGCGGCCACGTGGCCGAGCGATGTTTGCAGGCTTCGCGCCTCGCCAGCAAACACCAGCGGGGGGTATCCGCCTATTTGCTTCAGAGCACGGTCAAGCGCGCCGGAATCGGGCCAATCGGGCTGCTGCGCTGCCGGGAACAACTGCCAAGAAGAGGGGGTCCACGCCTTGGCCATCGTTGGATCAGGCCGCCAGGATACGCACAGCGTCTTCGCGCAGACCTGCCACGGCGCGGCTCACGAGGCGGCGGGCGGCTTCAGCCGTCACGCCGAGGTTCTCGCCGACTTCGCGGAAGCTCTTGCGCTCGCCATCGAGCAGACCAAACCGTGCCTCGACGGCGTAGCGGGCACGCTTGTCGAGTGTGCCGAGCAGCTCGTCGAGCAGGTCGCTGTCGACCATGGCCATAACGGCGTCCTCAGGGGTGCCATCACCGTTGGCCATGAGGTCGCCAAGGGTGGCATCGCCGTCGTCGCCGATGGTCTTGTCGAGTGACACAGGGGTGGTGAGACGGTGCAGCTCGGCGTTGCCGAGGTCGAGGGTCTCACCATCGCCGCTCGCCTGACGGAGCGCAGCGCGCAGGCTTGCCGAACGGTCGCCAGGAATACGGATGAGGCTGGCCTTTTGGTCGAGGGCCCGGCCAATGGCCTGACGGATCCAGAAGGTGGCGTAGGTGCTGAACTTGAAGCCACGGCGCCAGTCGAACTTGTCGACGGCGTGCTCGAGGCCGAGGTTGCCCTCTTGGATGAGGTCTAGGAGATCCATGCCCTGGGGCAATGGGTATCGGCGAGCGATGCTCACCACGAGGCGAAGATTGGAGCGGATGAACCGATCCTTTGCCTTGGCCGCAGCGCTGACGGCAGCCTTGAGCTGCGCGCCCTTCTCGCCGTTGGAGATGCGCTCTGCGGCCTCGCGGCCTGCCTCGATTGCACGCGAGAGTTCGCGCTCCTCTTCAGCGTTGAGCAGAGCAACCTTGCCGATGTCGTTCAGGTAGAGACCAATTGAGTCGTTCATATCGAATCGTGTAACCGTTCTTGTTATGTTCGCATTCCGCAGCGTGAGGTGGCATCGGGCACAGGTGTTGGTAGTACTGGTGTGTACCCTTCCCACGAACCCACCGAAGTAGACATCGCAGCGTGGCGCAAAGGGCGCGTCTGGGGCGACATCTACTGTCCGAGGGGGTGTTGGGCAGATCGTGCAGTGTAGCTATGAGGGGGAATTGACAGAGTACACCATCGGTCAAGCCCTGTCGTGTCGAAATAAGACCGAGCGGGTTTCCCCACAAGCTGCAGCCCCACATGCCACCGGGGACGAGCTGCCGTACATTCGCGCCTGTGGTCTCCTACACTGCTCGGTCGTGCCCCAACGTATCGGATTGTTTGGTGGTACGTTCGACCCGCCGCACGTCGGGCATCTGGTGACAGCGGTCAACGTGCGGCATGCTCTGCAACTTGACGTGGTGGTATTGATGGTGGCCAATGTGCCATGGCAAAAAGAACAGAGCCGTCGCATCACACCTGCCGAGGATCGCTTTGCGCTCGTCGATGCTGCGGTCGCGCATGTCGATGGACTAGAGGCGGGGCGAACCGAGATCGATCACGGCGGACCGAGTTTCACTGCGGACACCCTCAGGATCTTGGCCGATGAGTATCCCGATGCAGAGTTCTTCACCATCGTGGGTGACGACGCCGCCGCCGGCTTCACCACGTGGGACCGCTTCGAGGAAGTGGCGACCCGATCGTCGCTGGTGGTTGTCGACCGTCCGGGTCAGGCCGTCGAATTGCCGAGTCAATTTGAGTGGCACCATGTCGAGGTGCCCCACCTTGATGTCTCGAGCACAGATTTGCGCGCTCGCTTCGGCGATGGCCGACCCCTTGAGTTCCTCATCACTGAACCGGTGCTCAACGTTGTTCGTGAACGCGGTTTGTATAGAGGCGCCCGGTGACTGCGCTGGCGTCAAGGCGTCGCACGCGCACGATCGCGGCGGGCCTCGCCGGCGTCCTCGTGCTTGGCGCCGCGCCGCTGCTCAGCTACTACGGATGGGACGTACTGCGTAACTCGAAGGCCGGAACGTCGGCGAGTACGTTGCCCGAGGTCGGCTTCCCGTCGACACCCACCGCAATGCTCGCAGTCGTCGACAGCCAGCAGGTCGTGACGTCTCTGGCCGTGCTCGTGCTTGCTCCCGGCACGGGCAAAGGCGGCACGCTGGTGTCGATTCCGACGAACACCACGCGAGCACAGGCATTTGGCGAGCCCAACATTGCAGTCGCCGACAGCGTGATCAACGGCGGCGCTGATGGTCTGCTCAGCGACGTCGAGTCGTTGAGCAGTGTCACGTTGAACTTCAATGCCATCACCAAGGACTCCGATCTCGCAGCACTGCTCGCGCCTGCCGGTTCGATGTCCGTCACGCTGCCCGGTCCCGTGCTCGTGCCAGCCAAAGCAGGAGCTTCGACCACGCTGTTCGCCGCTGGTGCCACGACTATGAGTCCCGCACAGGCGGCTTCGGTTCTCGCGGCGAACGATCCATCGCAGACGTCGGCCACACGTCTCGCCAATGTGCGAGCCGTGTGGAATGGCCTTGCGGGAGCCATTGGGCAGGGCCTGAATCCACCATCTGTCGGCGCCACGGCACCCAACAGCTTCGGCGACTTTCTCGCGCACTTCCTCGCTGGTCCGGTGCAGGTCTACAACGAGCTGAACACCCGTCCGATCACGGGCAACGGCAACCCGGACAAGCGCGATGTGGGCGCGCTGGACCGCTCATCGGTGGTACTCGTCATGTCTGGTCTTGCACCCGGAGCGATGATCGCGCCAAATCAGGGGCAGAGCTACCGAATCGAGAATGGCTTGACGGACGCCGACCTCAAGCAGGCCGGGGTCATGAACGTCACGAGCGCCGACCTCAGCCGCGATGTCGTTGGGCAGTTGCTTTTCGTGGAGAGCAATGTTGTGTCGGTCTCGTCGGCTGTCTTCACGCTTGATCCACACAAGGTGCCTGACAAAACGATCGTGTTCACTGCGACCCCGCTTTCCGATGGCGAGGCGCAGGGTCTGAAAGCGTTCTTCGGTGACATCGATTTCCGGCGACCTCCATTCACGTTCCCACTGGTCGACGTCGTGGTCGTCGTTGGTCGGAACTACCTCGATTTGGTGAAAGCAAGGCCGGGGAATACTCCGACGGTGACGAGCACCACGACCGCTGGAGCTGCGGGCCGCACGGTTGTGGGTACAACCGGCGCTACGGTGTTGTCTTGACATGACGGACGACCCAACTTCGAAGGACCTGGCAATCGTTGCGGCCCGAGCAGCCAACGACAAGCAGGCCACCGACACGCTGGTGCTCCATGTCGGTCCGATTCTGGCCATCACCGAATACTTCGTGATCACCAGCGCATCGAACCGCCGACTCGTGCGCGCGGTGGCCGACGAGGTCGAGGCCAAGGTTCGTGACGAGTCGGGCCGTTCGCCGCTGAGGGTCGAAGGTGCGCGCGAACAGCAGTGGGTGCTCATCGACTACGGCGACTTCGTGGTGCACGTGTTCAGCGACGAAACCCGCTCGTTCTACGAGATCGAGCGCCTCTATCGCGATGCGCCCGTGATCGAATGGAACGCAGCCGACAACGCTGCTCGCTGACGTCTCTTCCCGACTGCAGGGTGACAGGCGACACGATCGCTCCTAGTGATGATGCCCGTATCATCTATCAGCGAAATGAATACTTTGCTCTCTGGTCCTTTCGATACTGCGCAGTTGCCACGCATTGCGGCGGCGCCGGTCACGGTCACCGTTTCGCGTGCAATTGCGCCAGGACGCGAGGTTGAGTTTGGCCACTGGGCAGAGACTATGGCCGACCGGGCGCGGTCGTTCCCCGGCAGCCTGGGCGCTGGCGTCTTGCATCCTGGCCCCGATGGCGGCGACTTTCAGATTGTGTTCCGTTTCGTGGACGGCCTTGCGCTTCGCTTATGGGAACGCTCGCCTCAACGCGCCGTACTACTCGCAGAGGCCGATCGATTCGTCACCAGCGAACGCGTGCATCGCACCGTGGGCGTCGAGCAGTGGTTCGATCTGCCGGCACGCTCCGAGCCGGCGCGTCCGCTGTGGCGGCGAATCGTCCACGACCTACTGTGGGTGTATCCAGTTGCACTGCTCGCTTCGGTGTTCGTTGCGCCGTTGTTGGCGCAACTTCCCGTCGAGGCGCGCACGCTGCTGTCTGCCGGTCTGATCACGCTTGTGATGCGCCTGGCTGTTGGACCGATGCGATCTCGGTTGCGCTCGCGCCGCCAGCTATAGAGCCCTCAACACTGAGGAAACTCGCTACCTCGCGTTTGGACGAGTTGGGTCGCGCTGGTATCTTCATGTTCCCGATTCGGGGCTGTAGCTCAGTTGGCAGAGCACTTCCATGGCATGGAAGGGGTCAGGGGTTCGATTCCCCTCAGCTCCACAAAGAACCCGCAGGTCAGAGGCATGATCCGCGAAAGCTCGTGGGGCGAGGGGTGCTACGAGGGGTGCAACAGCCTTTGCAAGGGGTGCAACGCCATACGCACACGGACGGTGCTGATACGGGGTCACCGAGGTGTCCGCATGCCTAAAAAAACGGGGAGGCGGGGCAGCGCCGGCCTCGACCACGACGGCAACATCGGTGCCCGTGGGCGACACGCCAGGGGATCGAGCGCCGGCCTCGACCACGACGGCAACATCGGTGCCCGTGGGCGACACGCATAACCCTGTGAAAAAACCCCGAATCGAACCGTAGCGGAGCAATGGGTCATTGAACGGGGTCTCCGAGGTATCGGCATGCCTAAAAAAACGGGGAGGCCCGGCAGCGTGCAGTGTCGCCAATTGGTGACATCATCTCGCCGGCGATATGGGGGACGATGTGTCTCCAATTGGAGGACACCGGCTCACCGGCCTATGAAGCCGGAGAGTGCCGAATTGTAGGGTGCTTTATTCGTCGGGCGCGTCGATGCCGGACCGTTCGAGGGCGCTGCGAACTTCGGCGCGTTGTAGGCCGTGCCTCTCGGCGATGCGCCAGATCGGGAACCCATCGGCGACATACGAACGCAGCGCGGCTTCATCGCGCAGAATGCGACGGGCCTGCGCTCGCGCTCGCCTCGCGTATTCGTCGGGCGTCATCTCGAAAGCCTAGACCGACCGTCGCGCACGCTGAGCAGCTTCGCGCTTACTCGTCAGCGCCGAGCCGTAGCCACTCACGTTGCCCTGAGAGCGACGCAAACGGCGAAGATGGGTGAGCTTGCCACGGCGGCGCAAGCGTGAACGGTGCGAACAGCACTCTCGGTTCGTTTCGTGGCGCTATACAACGGGTCGTAAAACGGTCGGGGCGATGCGACCTATGGTGGGCGAGACAACAGGATCGGGGTCCCATGAGTAGCGGAGTCATTTGGCGGGTTTCGGACGTTGCCACGCGGGTTGTGCTCGCCTTGTCGATGGCGTCGGTGGTCGCGGTGGTGTTACCGATGGAATCGGCTTCCGCGACAACCATTGACGGGGCGTTCAATGAGACTGGCCCAATTCTGGGTGGGCAGACTTTCAATCTCACGGTGACGGGTCGTGGTGGTGTGCCGGCGTCGGGAGTTGGTTCGGTCGCGTTGAACGTCACTGCGACCGGCGCAACGTTGGGGAGCTATTTGACAGTGTGGCCGGCCGGCCAGAACCGGCCTACGGCTTCGAATC
>JANYCT010000063.1 GCA_025360105.1 Actinomycetes bacterium
CACCTACCGGCAACTCATCGCGATCTACGGGGTCGCAGCATCAACAACACTCACCCCACAAAACGGGATCACCGAACGCATCGACCTCAACACCACCGGCGGCGGAGCGAAAACCCTCGCCATCGACGACCGCCCACTCACCACCAGCGGTGCAGCGGGAACAACCACAGCCACGTCAGGTGTAACCGGTTTGGGTGCGCACATCACCGTTGCGCTACGACCACAGGTCACCACCACCGTCGATCACTATTTTGGTGGCGCTGTCCTTGACGTCACGAACACCACCGTGACTGAACGCACTGTCAGTCTCCCCGGCGGTGTGAACGTCACCAAACGCGGTGCCGGTGACGTCTGGGCATACCCCAACATCCACGGCGATATCACCGCCACAGCCAACGCAGCGGGCATCAAGCAAGGCAGCAACTTCACCTACGACCCCTACGGGCAACCAACCGCAGGGATACCCGACAACCACAACGGCAACATCGACAACGCCTGGGTCGGCCAACACCAAAAACTCTACGAACACGAAACCAACCTCACAGCACTCACCGAAATGGGCGCCCGACCATACAATGCGTCCACCGGACGATTCCTCAGCATCGACCGCATCGAAGGTGGTAACCAAAATGACTACACCTACCCGCCCGATCCGATCAACAGGTTCGACCTCACAGGTGAGTGCGGGCGCTTCGGAGCGCCATGGCACCATTGCAAGAAGGGCCGCAAGGACGCGGGACTATTTGGAGGTGTATTCACCTACACGTATCGTCATGTTGTCATTGGTTTCAGCGGATGTGTCTATGTGTGCGTCGGATTGTCCCTCCAAGGTGGAAACTTGTCGTATCTCTATGGAGGTAGCGGAGTCGTAGGGCGAGGCTGGAGTGTTGGTTGGGCGAATAAGAAAGCTTCGCAAAGGCAAACATGCTCCTATTCTGCAGCTGCGGCGTACTACGGGGCGGGAGCGACCGGATCCGTGGGGAGAAAGGCAGATGGGCATCCGGATTGGGGCGACTGGGAAATGGATGTATTCGTGGTTGAAGGAGCAATGGCCGGAGTGATCTGCTCCAGACACATCTACTCCTTCGATTTTCTACCGCATTAAGGAGTAGATCTCATGCATGGTCACTCCCTTGGGCTGATAAAGGACGGGTTAGTCCTTCTTGGCGTACTTGGACTCCCTAGTCTGGTGGCGGCGAAACTTCTGGGACGTCCCATTTTCAAGCTGAGGTGGCGCCCAGTAGAACCCAATTTCCGTGATCCGACCGACGTTAAATTGCGCGTTCAAACCCATCAGAGAAACTCGCTATGGTGCTTTGGATGGGGTTTTTCAATTTTCGGTGCAGTTGCAGTGCTTTCGGGAATAGCCCGGCTCGTGCTCATTGGAAAGTGATTTGTGCGAAATAGCGTGAACTGCGACCCAATATTTTAATCGCCGGGGCGTCGGTGGATGTCCGACATGGGGCAGGGGCAACGTCAGGCTTTGTCGCGTAAAAGCGAACGATAACGGGCGCTTCGGATTTCACGGTGGGGTGAGTTGGTCGAGGAGTGACTAGTTGGGTTTGCCGGCGTAGAGGAGGGCGCGGATGCGGTAGTGCTAGGACCGGCGGAAGAACCCGAACGCTGTTCGCTTCACGCGCTTGACCAAGTTGTTGATCGCCTCGGTCGGCCCGTTCGACACGTGCGCCTGATGCCAGGCCACGATCTGATCGCGCCACGTGCCGATCGTGCGGCCGCCCGAACGATGGCAGGTACGCCAGCAGCACCTCGCGTTGACCGTGATCCCACGCCACGGTCCCGCAGCCCGCACCGTCCGGTCGCGGCGAGCGAGTCTCGACCTCGACACGCAACCGTGACACCCACCCAGCCTTCAACGCGTAGAGCCCGTTTGATCTGGTGGTACGTAGTTCAAGAACAGCGCGGTTAGGTCCACTGGAAGATCCCAGCTCAGCTGGGGCCTTACTGCGTTGTGGGAATTCCTGCTGCGCTGAGGCAGTCTGCGTGAGACTGCTAAACTGTCCGAGTCATGAAACCTGAACGCATCTTGAAAGCCACGTTTCTGGTCGCTGCCTTCGCCAGCTTCCTGCTCAGCATCAGTATCTATTTCCGTGCGGGCGACGTCACCAATGATCGACTCAACGGCATCTACGTCGGCATCTGGGTACCGTCGATCCTGGCGTTGGGAGCGTTTGTTCTCGCCCACGGGAGGCCGCGCGGTGAGTGAAACAGGGCTGTTCATCGCCGGCGTGGCTGTGTCGGGCGTGGTATTCACCGGCGTATTCCTCTATGCGATGTTCAGTTTCGTTTGGTGGGCAGACCGCGATGACGCAAAGTCTCCGCCCCGCCCAAAGCAAGGTTGACCATCTTCGAACGCAGCGCGTGCGTGTCAGTTCGTGAGCATATGGATCACGATCACGGCAACGATGACCCCTCGGATGCTCCAGCCGACGGTTCGAATCCAGTTCGTTCGAATCAGGCGTCTCACACGTAACGGGTCGTAGCCGCTGGCGAGGGCACCGTGTTGCGGAACCTGCAGGAACACGGTGCTGGTGTGAATGACACCAAGGACAGCGAGCCCGAGCAACGGCCACGCACGAGAGACTCCGTCGGGCGGGGCAATCGCCAGCCACAGCGCGGACACTCCCTCAGTAGCCATCAACGGACCGACGACGAACGACGTGAGCCGCTGATGCACCGCCTCGTATGCCGCGAATCCCTGGGCCCCTACCGCTGCGAAGAGCGGGTAGTGGACCACCTGCACGAACCAGATGAGTCCCACCATGGTTGCCGTGGCGAACAGGTGGGTGGTCAACAGGACTGCTTCGGTTGTATCCATTGGCTTGCCACTATATTTATCGCTCATGGTGACAACTACGGGTGCCCCAGAATCAATCCTCGGCGTCGGGATTGTCGGCCTCGGGATTGAACGCTGGTGAGCGCAAACCATCCGCTAACTGGATGTTCAGCGCTCGTCGCTGGAGCAACCGGCGGGCTCGGCCGAGCTATCGGTACCGAGCTGGCGCGCCGAGGTGCGGTTCTCACGCTCGTATCTCGCAGCGTCGAACGGCTCGGCGAGCTCGGTCTACCCGGGGCGCGTGCCGTGCTCGATCTGCGGTCGCCCGAAGCCTGTGCTGCGGCGGTGGCCACGGCCGTGGACCACTGCGGGCGCCTCGACGTGGTGATCAACGCTGTTGGTGTGGTGGCGTTCGGTCCGGTGGACGAGCTATCGATCGACACGATGGAAGAGCTGTTCCTCACCAACACGTTCGTGCCGATCATGCTCGCTCGGGCGGCGCTACCCGTGCTGCAACCGGGCGGAGCGCTGGTCAACATCTCGGGCGTGATCGCCGAATCGAACCTCCCCGGCATGGCTGCGTACGGCGCGTCCAAAGCGGCTGTCCGCTCGTTCGACCAGGCATTCGCACGCGAAGCCCGTCGGCGCAATGTTCGTGTTCTCGATGCCCGCCCGCCGCATACCGAGACCGGCTTGTCTGAGCACCCGCTCGCGGGCTCTGCGCCGCGCATGCCGTTGGGGCTCGCTCCCGAGCACGTTGCCACTGTGATCTGTGATGCTCTCGAATCCGGTGCCGGTGACCTGCCGAGTACGGCGTTCGCGTCCTGATTCGGCCGTCATCGTGTCCGCAACCTCGCTTCCAACCGTTTGGGTATTCGGCGATCAGTTGAACCGTTCTCGGGGATCGCTCGCGGGGCGCATGCCCGGGCAGTGCCGGGTGTTGCTCGTGGAGAGCGACGCGCTGATCGCTTCTCGAACATGGCATCGTCAACGCCTCCACTTGGTGCTGTCGGCGATGATGCACTTCGTAGCCGAGCTGCGCGACGAAGGCTTCGAGGTCGATCATCGACAGTCAGCGACACTGCGGCAGGGCCTTCGCGACCACCTCGACGAGTTTGGTCCTCGCCGGGTCGTCGCGATGGAGCCAACGAGCTGGGATGCTCGCCTGATGCTCGAGCGTGAGGGTGTCGAGTTGGTGCGCAACGACCAGTTCATGTGTCACTACGACGACTTCGCCGAGTGGGCCGCCGATCGCAAGCGGCTCACCATGGAGGACTTCTACCGCTGGCAACGACAACGCCTCGGCGTGCTGGTCGACGACGATGGCCGCGGTGGACGGGTGCCTGTCGGTGGCCAGTGGAACTTCGATCATGACAACCGAGAACCGCCACCGCGAGATGGTCGCGCGTGGCCCTCGATCGAGCGGTTCGAACTCGATGACATCGACCGTGCTGTGGTCGACCGACTGCCGCCGACCACCTTCGGTGCCGTCCCCGATGGCACATGGCCGGTGACGCGGGCGCAGGCCTTGATTCGGCTTGGTGAGTTTGTGGATCTGGGCTTGGCGTTGTTCGGGCCGCATGAGGACGCGATGCTCGCCGCAGAGTGGAAGCTGGCCCACTCGGCACTGTCGTCGTCGATGAACATCGGTCTGCTCCACCCGGGAGAGATCGTCGAGGCCGCCGAGTCCGCCTTTCGACGCGGTGCGGCTCCACTGAACTCCGTCGAGGGCTTTATCCGCCAAGTGATTGGTTGGCGTGAATACGTGTGGGGTGTCTATTGGTTGTGGATGCCCGAATACCGCGGCGCCAACGCGCTCGGTGCAACGCGTCCGGTGCCGCCTGCGTTCACGGGTGCGGCCGATACCGATATGGCCTGTGTTGTGAGCGTGGTCGGACATGTGCATGATCACGGCTATGCGCATCACATCGAGCGACTGATGGTGCTCGGCAACCTGGCCCTCACGGCTGGCGTAGATCCGGCGGCGATGACCGACTGGATGCGGGCGAGCTTCGTCGATGGAGCGGAATGGGTGATGTTGCCCAATGTGATCGGGATGGCGCTGTTTGCCGATGGCGGCATGATGGCCACCAAGCCGTATGCCTCGGGCGGGGCCTACATCAACAAGATGAGTGACTCGTGCCGAACGTGTCGTTTCGACCCGAAGCAGCGGGTCGGACCCAATGCCTGCCCGTTCACCACGCTCTACTGGGACTTCCTTGCCCGTAACGCCGAGGCGCTCGCTGGCAATCACCGCATGGCCCGCCCGCTTGCAGCGATGCGCGCCTTGAGCAACCTGCCAGCCGTCGGCGGCCGAGCGATCGAGATTCTGGATCGACTCGACCGCGGCGAGTTATGAAGCGGCTGTTGCGTTCAGCGCACCGATCGTCGGGTCGTGCGAATCAGCAGCATGCCGAATGCGCAGAACAGCAAAGCGAGCAACAGGCCACTGCCTGAGTTGGAGCCAGTCGACGGCAAGGTCACTTGGTCGGGTGTGGTCGGTCCTGGTGGCAGGGTGGTCGGAACCCCGGCGCCGCTGCCCGCTGTCGTCGTCGTGACGGCAATGGTTGTTGTGGTCGTAGTCGTCGCGGGGTCCACTGCTTGGAATTCGTAGGCGCCGATGTCGCAGGCCGAACCCGCCGGTCGAGTGAATCCGCGCTGATCTGTTGGCGTGGTGCCGGCGCAGGCGCCCGCAGCGTCGATGGCAGAGCTGCCCGTGATGAGAGCGAGTGTGCGCGTCGGCCCGCCGTTGTTGGCGAGCGCGCCGACGGTGGTGCCGCTGTTGTTGGTGAGGTCACCGGTCTGGGTGAAGGCGGTGCACGATGTGTCGTCGGCGAGGTTGTGCCCGCCGGAGGTGATCACTCCGTCGTTTTCCACCGCACAGTTCTTCGACGTGCCGCTGACCATGTTGTTCATGAACAACGAGCCCTCGATCGTCATCGACAGGGCGGCCGGCGAAATGAGGTTCGCGGCGATACCGAGGCCTGGAAGATTGCCGTCGGTGGTGTTGTTGGCGACCGTGATGTGTGTGAACGTGACCGTGATATCGGCCCCGCTTCCAAAGGACTCGACCAGAATGGTGCGAGCGGTCGACGCATTGCCCGTGAAGGTCGTATTTGACACGCTGCCGTTGCCGTTCATATAGAGAGCGGCGTTTCCGCCCGTCGCGGTGTTGTTGGCGACCAAGCTGTCGCGTAGGTCCAGCGATGAGTTCTTGCCACCTGAGGAGATGGCGGATCCGGTTGAACCAGTTCCCTGAATCGGGATTGCGGAATTGCTCACGAGTTCGGTGCGCTCGACGGTGAGCGGGCCTGAGGCAGAGATGCCGGCACCGCTCAGCGCCTTGCCTCCGGTGATCACCGAGTCGCTGACCGTGAGGCTCGCTCCCGACCCGACCCTGATGTTGCCACCGGAGGTGCTTCCGACGTCGCCGTTCTCGATCGTGAGCTTCTGCAACGCGCTCGCGCCGCTGTGTAGGTCGAAGACGCGGTCGATACCGTTGGCGTTGATGATGGTCGAGCCACTGCCCGCACCGATGATGGTGATGTCGCTGTTGATATCAAGATCGCCCGTGGCGTTGGCGTCTTCGCCGGTTCCGGTGATCGAGAGCGTGTAGGTACCGGCGGGAACCGTGATCACGTCGGCGCCGGGGTTGGTGTTGGCCTGAGTGATGGCGTCACGGAGCGACCCGGCGCCCCCGTCGGCGGTTGTCGTGACGGTAATTCCGGCTGCATGTGCCGGCGTGTTCGTCGCCGCAAATGCAACGAACGACATCGCCAGTGTTGCGATACAGACGTGGGTCACTCGACGCGACGGGCTGCGTAAGGCAAAGATTTTGTGCATTTGTGAACTGTAGTGCAATCACCACGTACCGTGTCAATGGTTGGGCTCGGGCATGCGGGAGCCGCCCCGGCGGCGGGCCATACTTGGCAGACAGAGAAAGGGCGCACGCATGATTTCGAAGTGGGCACAGATCCATCTGGTTGGCGACGGCCTCGTCGTGCCGTGTGTCGATGGTACCGAGCGGGCATATCTCTCGTTGGATGGAGCGGCCTCAACGAGTGCGCTTCCCGCCGTGGCCGAACGAGTGAACGAGTTCCTTCCGTGGTACTCGAGTGTGCACCGAGGTGCGGGTTACAAGTCGCAGGTGGCCACTCGTGCCTACGAGCAGGCACGGGAATCGATCATGCACTTCGCGGGGCGCGGAGCTGACGACGTTGCCATAATCTGCCGCAACACGACTGAGGCCATCAACCATCTCGCGTACCGGCTCGGGCTTGGTCGTGACGATGTGGTCGTCACCACTGTGGTCGAACATCACGCCAACCTGCTGCCGTGGGCACGACTCGCCACGTGCCGGTATGTGGAGTGCGGTATGGATGGCACCTTCACGGTCGATGATGTGCGCGTCGCGCTCGATCAACAGCCCCGTCCACGACTGCTCGCTATTACCGGTGCCTCGAACGTGAGCGGATGGCTAACGCCCATCGATGAGATCATCGCCGTCGCGCACGAGCGGGGTATTCCGGTTGCGCTCGATGCGGCGCAACTCGCTCCGCACCGGCCGATACCGACGACAGCTGACTTCGTGTCGTTCAGCGGTCACAAGATGTATGCACCGTTCGGTGCGGGTGTACTGATCGGCCCCCGCACAGCCTTCGAAGAGGGCGATCCGTTTCTCGCCGGTGGCGGCGCCGTGGAATTGGTGGATCTCGACGAAGTGGTCTGGACCGCGCCGCCAGAGCGAGAAGAAGCGGGGTCGCCCAACGTGATCGGGGCCGTGGCGCTCGGCGTTGCGGCCGACGAACTGTCGCGCATTGGGTGGCCGGCCATCATCGCCCACGAGTCCGAGATGTCCGATCACCTGCGTGCCGGTCTGCGCGCCATCCCCGGCGTCACCGTGTTGGGTCCGAATGCTTCGACTCCAACGCTGGCTGCCGCGGCCTTCACCGTAGATGGTCAGCCCCATGCTCTGGTGGCCGCGCGGCTCAGCGCCGAGTATGCGATCGGGGTTCGGCACGGCTGTTTCTGTGCGCACCCGTATCTCACCCGGCTCCTCGGCTTGTCCCCGGCTGACGTCGCGCAGTTCCGGTCCGATGTGCTGCGCGGTGATCGACGTACGGTCCCCGGCGCCGTACGCGCGAGCGCGGGCCTGTCCACCAGCGCGGCCGAGATCGATCGTTTCCTCGGTGCGCTCGCCGCGATTGCTGCTGGCCGTGCCGCGCCGGTGGAGTACCGCCAGGATCCACTGAGCGGCGACTACCAACCGATCGGCGTAGGCACTGAGTGGTGGACCGATCCAAGCGCATCGCACCCGGGCTGCAGTCGAAGCTGACAGCCAGCGTGATCAGCGCAGACCGTTGCGCGGGGTTACAACCCGCGGGTATCGAGGCGACGGGTGGGGTTCTGCGTCACGAAGCGCAGCGCGCCACCCGGCTCGAACACGCCCTGGATGTCGACGACCACGTGGGTCGCCTTCGACACCCATACGCAGAACGATCCATCGCTGGCAACAGGGACCACGGCGAGGTTGGCTACGTTGCGACCGAGGCCACCGTTGGCATTCGAACGCAGTGGCCGCGCCGTCGCCAGCACGTCGCATCGGTCTGCCACCGCGAACATCTCGCCCGAACTGTCAGTGAGGGTGAGATTCACGAGTGCCGAGGTGCCGCGTGCACCGGTGACTCGCAACATCTGGCCGTCGCCGATCCGCACGCCGCACATCTGGCGACCATCATGATCTGCGCATTCGCGGGTATCGGCCAGGCGTGTGGGAGCGACGAGGCTGAGGCCGAGACCGGTATCGGGCACGAACGCGCCCTGGGTGTCGACGACGAGATGCGTCGAGGCTGACGGCCACATGCACGCAGAAGCAGGTGTGGATCCACCCGCTTCGGGCACGACGGCAAGGTTGGCCACGATGGCGTCAGATCCGAAGTTCACGTTCGACGATGTCGGGGCTCCAACGTTCAAACGGGCGCAACTGTCGGCGGTGAGATAGCCCGGAGCCGTGGGCGCGACCACTGTGGCGTTGAGCATCACCGCTGTTGCTCCGGCCGGGATACCCGCAAGGTCATTGAGTGCCGTTGCTGCGAGACCGGGCAGGCGAACTCCGCCCGACCGTGTATCGAGGACACGCTGCTGGTTGACATCGACGAAGCCTGCTGCACCCGGCTGGCTCGCCGGTACGAAGAAGCCCTGTACGTCGACAATGCTATGCACAGCGGTGGATTCATAGAGACAGAACTGTCCGTTGGCGTCGATGGGCACCACCGACAGGTTGGCAACGGTCTGACCGATGCCAAAGTTGCCGTTCGACCACTGCCGAACCGGTTCCGTCGCAGGGCCACAGTCCTCGGCAGTCACGTAGCCCGGTGTGGTGGCCCCGGTCAGGGTGATGTTCACCAGTGCGGCCGTTGCGCCAGCGGGTGCCTGCACCTGCACAGGAAGACGCCAACCCGCTTGTGGCATCAGCGATGGGGAGCACGTTCTGCGAGCGATACCGTCGTTGCCCACGACCGAGGTGCACAGACGGGTCGGTGTGCCATTGCGGGCAATGATTGCTCGTGCCTGGCTGATATTGCCGTTGAATTCGAAGTGCATGGGATCGCGGGTGGTCGATGACACCCGGTCGCTCGGCGACTTGCATCCGCTCGACCACGCATAGCCTCCCCAGTACAGGCCCCAACGCTGCGCTGTTTGTACGACCCACTGGGGAATGTCGGTCTTCATCGGCACGGCGCAGGCTGAACCGCCCGAAACCGCGGCTCGATACGAAAGCATCGGGTTCGCGTTGGTGTTCATGTCCATCGCCAGCCCCCACGCATGATTCGACAGCGAATCAGAGCCGAGTTCCGCGCAATCCTTGCGAGTGCTCGCAGTGCACCGGAACGCATATGACCCCGCGTCCTGAACGTTGTAGCCGGCCAAAGTGATCTCGGTGATGAAGCCGGCATAGAGATCCATGATGTCGTTGTTGCCCTGGAAACGACCCGCCGCGAGGGTGCCCCAGGCGGAGGCATTCCGGACCATCTTTGTTTCCCACGAAGCCAGGATCGGCGAACCGTTATATGCCCAGCCGGACCAGACGAAGCCAACGGGGGGGAATGCTCCGGCCTCTGTATTGCTCACGCCGAGTGCGGCGGCGGTGGCAGCGTTCACGATGCCGGTGACAGCAAGTGACGACGCTGCCTGAAAGCTACTCACGACACCGGCCGTCTGCGATCCGTAGTCGCCATCGACCACAACGTTGCGGCCCGTCGCCTTCAACGCTGCTTGGACTGCTGCGACCACGTGGCCGGTGCTCCCGATTCCGAGATCGACCCAGGCAATGGTGACGCCCGCCGAGGTCGACGGAAACGGTGGCGTACCAAAACCGCGATCGGCGGGTGAGGTGCCGTCACCGGCGAGGGTGCAGTTGGCAACGTCTCCAGTGTCAGCCAGCGCAGCCGTGCAGAGTGCAGGCATCGTTGGCAATACCCACGGCGTCATATCGAGGGCTGCATTGGCCGCTTGTGGCACCACGACCGAACCGACAGTGGACGCCACGACCGGCAACACGATCGGCAGCATGAGCATGGCCACAAGGCCATATGTCACTCTGCGTCGCTGTCCTGCACACTTCCCAAACACAACAGAGGTATCGGCACAAGATCAGCCGACCTGAACCAACTTCGAAAATTGATGTGCTGAGCAGGCTCGCGTCAGTCGCCTGTGCGCCGTCTGCGGGTGATGATGCGCAGGAGTTCGCGTGAGCTTTCCTCCTCGAGCCTGGCGCAGTGCAACAGCTCGTCGACAACTCGAGCATCGGAGTGGTTCGCGGCAATTCCGCGCCATGCGGCAGCTCCCTGCAGCTCGGCATCGGCTTGGATGTCGAGCTGTTCCCACGGATCGAGGCCGACGAAGATGCTGTAGTACAACGCGCGTGCGGCGGGTAGGGGAGCGTTGAGTTGATCGTGTAACGATGCGTCGATCGCCCAGACGGCATCGACGCGATCGGCAATCTCGTCCTCTCTTCGCGCGCAGGCGACGAGCACCTCTGAGTGTTCGGGGATCTCGACTGCCCATTCTCGGTAACGTTGCGCGGCCCCGCGTTCGAGGAGCGCGAGGAATCGCGGCATGGCCTGCTGGGGGACTTGCTCGATGAATGGCGCGAGCAGCGCCCCAAAGTTCGGTGCCGTTCGCTCGCTCATGGATGCGTCGATGTGTTCTGGATCGACTCGTTGCGGATGGCTATCGCGACGGTGGCAGTGGCGATGAGCAACAGCGCTACTAGGCCGATCGTGGTGACGATGGTGGGCTTGCCCGAGGTGGTGCCGGGATTGAAGAACGCTGGCGGCGCGGGAAGGTCGCCGAGTGCTGCGACGGACGACAGCCACTGCCATGCGTAGATGCTCACGCCACCCAACGCCAGACCGATTCCCCATCGATCAGCGCGCAGAAAGCCCATCACCCCGCAGAGTGCCACAAGACCGATCGCTGCCAGCCGACCGCTGATCAGCAGCACATCGATGTTCTCGATGGTGAAGTTGCGACGAAAGCCTGCGCCATGTTGCGGGATGAGTTGGCCTCCCGCCGCAACGATGCTTGCGATCGCGCCGGCCGCACACAGCGAACGATTGAGTGGAGCGCGACCGTCGTTGCCAGCTTGCGCCAGCGCGACCACCATTGCAATGAATGCGAGCACTGCAGCCCCGAGGAGCATATAGAACCCAACGGTTGGTCGGGTCTCGATGAAGGTGCCAACACCTGTGGTCCGTTTGGCGACCCGCGCCTGCTCGGTGACAGCATCGGAGATCTTGGTGATGTTGCCCCAGATGACGACGATGAACGGAGCGAGCGCCAAGCCCGCTCCTGCACCGATGCCAGCTCCGATGCGTTGACCGCGGGCTGCAAGCAGGCCGCCCACGATCAGCAACGCGCCAGCCACGATGACACCGACAGCCAGATTGGTGCCCGAGAGCAAGCCCCCCGAACCGAACGCGGCACCCAGATCGTTGAGCTTGTAGCCGCCCACCAGTGCTGCGATGGGGGCGTCGGAGGTAACCGAGAGTTGCTTCAGCAGCGATGCAATCACCACAACGATCCCGGCGACTCCTGCGGTGATGGCCAGTGTCGAAGTTTGCCAGGCGCTCACGGGATCGGCTTCGCCGACGGGAATCGCGATGCCCGTCGGGGTCGGGTCTTCGACGGGTACGGCGTCTTGCACCGTGGTGGCCCAGGCGTCGGGCCACTGGTTGGGCCCCTGGTCGCCGACGGTCGTGGGCGGCGGCGTCTGCTCAACAATGTGGATAGTGTCGGCCACTGTTGGGTTAGCCAGGGTCGGAGGGGCGAAGACATCGGGGCGTGGCATGGCCTGAGCCAACGTAGCGCCGCACTCCTTGCAGAACTTTTGGTCGGGTTGGCATCCGACGCCGCAGGCTGGACAGAGCATGCCGCCCCCTTGTTTTCTGCCTCGGTGACCCAAAGGCGCTGACCGTTCTACAGTTTATTGCACGTCGTGCGGTGGCCAGAGGCGATGGTCGTCGGCTGCTGATGTGGTCAGCACACGGCCTTGGGTGATTCGTTCCGCCATGGAGACGTTGAGGAAACTCTCGAACTCAGAGGCAGGGAGCGCTCGCGAGTACAGGTGTCCCTGATGACGTATGCAACCGAGCGCAATCAACACGTCGGCCTGCGCCCCTGTTTCGACTCCATCGGCCGTGGCAGTGAGACCGATTTCGCGAACGAGGCTGATGATGGAGCGCACGATTGCACGGTCGTGGGGGTGGGCCGTGATGGTGTCGATCGACGTGCGGTCGATACGAACCTCGTCGAGTGGAAGCCGTCGCAGCAGGCTGAGTGACGACACGCCGCGGGCAAAGTCGTCGAGACATACGCGCACTCCGCGGACGCGCAACGACGCCAGATTTGCAGCCGCGGCAGCAAGGTCATCGACCACGGCCGACTCGGTGACATCGACGGTCAACAGCGTTGGCTCGATCCCACCAACGAGCGTGTCGAGAGGGTTCTCGCGCCATGATCGCTCGGTGGCGCGTGGCGGCAGATTCACCCGGAACCGAAACCCGTCGGGCAACCCGAGTGTGCTCAATCGCCGAATCAGCGGGCGGGCCTGTTGCATCACGTGCTCGGTCATCCGCTCGAGAAGTCCGGCGTGCGCCGCCACTTCCAGAAACTCAGCGGCGGGCACGACCACGCCGTCGCGGCGCAGCCACCTCGCGAGCAGTTCGGCACCCACCACCTGACCCGAGGTCGCGTCAATTTCGGGTTGGAAGAACGGCACGATGTCGCCGTCGTCGAGCGCGCGACGCAACGCCTGCTCGCTGTTGATCCGGCGGTTGAGTTCGGTCTTGACCGAGCCGTCGAATAGTTCGACGCGGTTGCGCCCGGCACCCTTCGCACGGTGCAACGCAGCATTGGCGTAGCGAAGCAGCTCGCTGGCATCGACCCCGTGAATAGGTCCGACGGCAACCCCGATACTGACCGAGGAGGGAACTTCACGCCCCTCGGCGTGGATGGGCTGGCCGAGCACCGAGGTGATGCGGCTGGCGATGGCCAAGCTGGCGCCGATGTCGCAGTTGGGCAGGACCGCGATGAACTCGTCGCCACCGATGCGACCAGCGGTTGCTCCCGGATCGATACTGCGCGCCAGCCGGTCAGCGATCACAGCGATAAATTGATCGCCTCCACGGTGTCCGAGCGAGTCGTTGATGTGCTTGAAGCGATCGAGGTCGAGGTACAGCAACCCCACCGACGACGAATCGCCCGCAGCGGTCAGCGCCTTGTCGAGCGCGTCGATGGCGCCGCGACGGTTGAACAGTCCGGTGAGGGGATCATGCGTTGCTTGATGGGCCAAGCGTGAGTTGAGTTCCGCAAACGCGTTGTTCGCCTTGAGGAGGAGCTGATGCTCTTCGGCGAGTGTGGACATGAGTTGTTCGGATTGCCACTGCAATTCAATCGCTTCGAGCGCGCCGCGGTTGGCAATGCGATGGATCGAGGTTGCAAACAGCAGATAGCCGAGCGCGAGCAAGCCGACCGTGAAGAGGCGGCTGTCGCGGGTGAATGCCAAGGCCAACGCCCCGGTGAGGAACAGCGGCACCTCGAACGCGACGTACAAGTCGGTGCGGGGGATGGTGAGCAACATCGCGAACGCGCTGGCGCCGTAGGCAAAGACTGCGAAAAGCAGGACGAGACTGGTGTTGTTGGGATCAGGCACGAACAGCGAACTGCCCCAGGCGGCGCCGACGACGAAGGTGGAGAGGCGAACGAGAGGCAGCGACTTCAAGCCGGTGCCGCCACCGAGGCGCTCACGCCGATAGCTCCACGTCGCCAGCACTGCCAGCAGTTCGGTGATCACTCCGATCAGGCACCAGTAGGCAAGGCGCGGCTGTGAGACTTGATTGCGTAGGGCAACGCCGATGATGAGAAACACCGGCAAGATCGCGAGATTGCTGGGGAGCAAGAGCTTGGCGGCCTGGGCGAGCGACGCTTCGGAGACGCGCAGTGGCGGCACCACGTCCACGACCATGTCGTTCACCCTGTCGTCTCCCGCCGCAGTTTGCATGTTCCCTACTCAGTGTGTCCAAGTGACCACAATATGTCAACCATACCGGACGCAGAGCGCGGGAGTAAAGGTTCTTGGCAGACTTCACAGGTGATATCTCCAACAGGGATCACTGGCGCGGGCCGCTTTGCTCCGTCTCCAACGGGTGAGCTGCATCTGGGCAATCTGCGTACGGCGCTGGTCGCGTGGATGTCGGCGCGCGCACAGTCACTGCGTTTCATCGTACGGATGGAGGACCTCGACCGGGTCACGTCGTCGCCAGTGCATGAGTCCGCACAACTACGCGCGCTCGAACTGCTCGGCCTCGATTGGGATGCAGCAGTGGTTCGCCAGAGCGATCGGTTTGCGCTCTACGACGCAGCAATCGGGCAGCTCGTTGAACAGGGACGCACGTATGACTGCTACTGCACGCGTCGCGAGATCCGCGAGGCGTCGAGCGCGCCGCAGGGTGCACGTACAGCTGAGGGCGTGTATCCCGGCACGTGTCGAACGTTGAGCCGACGACAACGCGCCGACTTTGTCGCGCAGGGGCGCCAGCCAGCACTGCGTCTCGACGCCGGCAACGCAACCGTTGTGATCGAGATCGTTGACGACATCGTCGGGCCGTACGCGGCGGCCATCGACGACGTCGTGCTGCGACGCAACGATAGGGTGCCGGCCTACAACCTGGCGGTGGTCGTCGACGACGCAGCGCAGGGTGTGGCCGAGGTGGTACGCGGTGACGATCTGTTGTCGTCAACGCCACGTCAGGTGATGTTGCAACGTCTGCTCGCACGCCCGACGCCCCGTTACCGACACATACCGATGGTCTTGGGAGCTGACGGCGTCCGTCTCGCCAAGCGCCACGGAGCCACGACGTTGACACAACTGACTGCGCTGGGCGCGGAGCCACCGCAAGTGCTTACGATCCTGGCGGTGAGTCTGGGGCTCGCCGAGATCGGCGAGCGTGTGACTCCTCAACTACTCGTGTCACGCTTTGAGCTGGCTGCGTTGCCGAGCGAGCCGTGGGTCCTGCCGCTCAACCTGCAACGATCTGTGACATGACAGATCCCGACGACCTACAACGTGTTCTCGGATACGTCGACGCGATCGACGATTCCGGGGACATCACCGAGGTGGGGCCCGAGCTGTTCGTCATGTCGTTCTGGACGCCCCGGTTCTGCGCTGCAATCATCCGCGCCGCCGAAGCTGTCGGTGCGTTCGAGCCACAACCAGACGACCCGGTGCCGGGCCATGAGGTATCGCTTGGCGTGATCAGCCCGAGGCTCTTCGAATACGTGCAAGCTGATATCGGCCAACGACTCTGGCCGCAACTGCGGCGCGCATGGCCCTACATCGACTATCACGGTCTGCGCGACGCGTTCGTCATTCGCTACGCCCTGGGCGAGCAGGAGAGTCTGCGAATTCATCACGATGTGGCTCAGGTGTCGGCGTCGATCAAACTCAACGATGACTACGCAGGCGGCGAATTGGAGTTCCCGTTGCAGGGGGTGACCAATGCATCGGTTGCGGTCGGTGCTGCACTGGCGTGGCCGTCGTTGGTCACTCATCCCCATCAGACCAACCAACTGCTCTCGGGTGTGAAATATGCGCTCACGATTTGGTGCGAGCTGCCCTCGTACATCGAGTGACTGCGGCGTGCGATGTGACCCACAATCGTCGCCGAAAAGTCACGTCTTCGTTCCCTTGGTGGCCAGCATTGGCACGGTGATCAGCAGTAGCCTGAGCTCACGGCTGTCTCGCGCAGCGACACGCACAAGCCCTCAGAACGAGCAACGATACCTATGACCGGTTCCCCCAGATTGCGACGCGCGCCAACAGGCGTGGCCCTCGGCGTCGTTCTGGCTGCGTGGATGCTGAGTTCGTGCACGTCGCCCACCACGTCAGCTGGTGCTCCACCCAGTGACACCGTGTCGATGACCCCGATTGTTTCTGGCACCTCGGCGCCGTTGATCACCGAACAGTCCTCGCCCGCCGTGGCCGCCGAGACCACGTTGCCGGAAACCACCCAAGTGCCGACCACCACGATCGAGGCGACCACAACCACGGCCGTGCCGGCCAACATCGTTGACGTCGGCGTTTTCCCGGTGCCGATCGTGGCGGTCGGAATGAGCAGCGGACCAGACACCGCAGTGGTGCAACTCCGTCTCGTCCAACTCGGCTTTTGGGTAGCACTTGCCGATGGCAACTATGGCCTCACCACCAAACAGGCGGTGATGGCTTTTCAGAAATACCTCGGCCTCGACGCATCGGGTGCGGTCGACGACACCACGGCTGCCTATCTGACGCAATTCTCGATGAAGGCGCATGGTCAGGCCGACACGGGCACGCTCGTCGAGGTCGACAAAGCTCGTCAGTTGCTGTTCGTCGTGGTCGATGGTGCGCCGTTGTGGGCGTTCAACGCGTCGACCGGTAACGGGCTGCCCTATGACGAACCCGACAAGAGCAACCCGGCTGGACCGAACCTCACGGGCGTTGCGCTCACCCCCGACGGGCTGTGGAAGGTGAACCGCGAGCGTCCCGATGGTTGGTGGGAGGGAGACCTCGGCAAGATCTACCGGCCGAAGTACTTCCACGGCGGTATCGCGGTGCATGGCTCGAACAGCGTTCCGAACCATGCGGCTTCGCACGGTTGTGTACGTGTCAGCGTGCCAGCGATGGACTTCATCTGGGACAGCGGAATCATTCCGCTGAAGATGACGGTCTGGGTGCACAGCTGAGGCCTGCATCAACGGGGTCGATGGTGCGAGACTCTTGGCCGTGATACGCGTTGTCGGGCCGTTGCGCCCCTGGTCAGATCCGAATACCACTGCACTCGCTCGCCTGCCGATGCGCGTTCCCAGCACGGCCTACGCCGACGTCGCTGCGGCGCGTGCTGGAGACCGGACGGCATCGCGTTGGTTCCGCAGCCTGAATGGTTCGTGGAAGTTACGCCTCTACGACAACCCCGACGCGGTGCCTGCCACGACCACCGACGCAAACCACAACGACGAGCGCTGGCAATCGGTCGCAGTACCCGGTAACTGGACGATGCAGGACACCGGTGATTTCCCGCACTACACGAACGTGCAAATGCCCTTCGATGGCCCGCCCCCGCGTCTGCCCGATCACAACCCGACGGGTGTGTACCGCCGCGCGATGCAGATACCGGCGGGGTGGTTGCGTGAGCGCCGAGTTGTGTTACACGTCGGCGGCGCCGAGAGCGTGCACGCGGTGTACGTGAACGGCGAGTTTGTCGGATACGGCACTGACAGTCGTCTCGCGAGCGAGTTCGACATCACTGACGCGGTGGTGGCGGGAGGCAACACGATTGCCATCGTCGTCATGCGCTACAGCGCGGACAGCTACGTAGAGGATCAAGACCAGTGGTGGATGGCCGGCCTGCACCGAGAGGTGTTCATCGAGTCGCGCGCCGCAACGCATCTGGCCAACCTGCGTTGCGATGCCGATCTGCGTATCGCCGACGGTGCCGGGCTCCTGACGGTGACATCCACCGTCTCGTTCGCAACCACCCCGGCCGCTGGTTGGACGGTTCGCACCACACTCGAGACCGCGACGGGTCGGCGTGTCGGCAAGGCGCAAAGTGCCGTGGTGCCCCACGAGTTCGCGCGGCCGTATGCGTTCACGGGCCATCACGCCGCGAGCTCATTCGAGGTCGCTGGTGTTGCGCCATGGTCAGCCGAGCACCCGAATCGTTATCGGGTCGTCGCCGAGCTCATCGCTCCCGATCGTTCTGTTGCCGAGGTGCACGCGCAGCTCGTGGGCTTTCGACATGTGGAGGTCGCCAACCGGCAGATGCTGGTGAACGGCCAACCGGTATGGGTCTTCGGCGTAAACCGTCACGACCATCACCCCACCCGCGGCAAGGCCGTCACGGACGACGATATGCGCGCCGATCTGGTGTTGATGAAGTTGCACAACATCAACTCGGTGCGCACATCGCACTATCCGAATAATCCACGATTGCTCGATCTGTGCGACGAGCTCGGCATGTATGTAGTCGACGAGGCCAACATCGAGAGCCACGCGTACAACACCTCGCTCTGCAACGACGATCGTTATCGCGCTGCTTGGTTGGCACGTGGGTCACGCATGGTCGAGCGTGATGTGAACCATCCCTGCGTCATCATGTGGTCGCTGGGCAACGAGAGTGGCTACGGCGCGAACCACGATGCACTCGCCGGCTGGATCCGTCACAACGATCCAACTCGGCTGCTGCACTACGAGGGTGCACCGTTTCACAACGGCTGGGCCGATGGTGGTCGGCTGGCCACCGATGTGGTGTGCCCGATGTACCCGCCGATTGAAGCGATCCGGGCGTACGGGCGCGACAACCTCGGTGATCGCCCGCTGATCCTGTGCGAATACAGCCATGCGATGGGCAACTCGAACGGCTCGCTGGCTGATTACTGGGCCGCCATCACCACCACGCCCGGGCTGCAAGGCGGGTTCTTGTGGGAATGGAAGGACCACGGTCTCACCCAGACGTTGCCTGATGGCCGTCAGCGATTTGCGTACGGTGGATTGTTCGGCGACACGCCCAACGACTGCAACTTCGTGGCCGACGGCTTGGTGGCCGCTGATCTGGCGCCGCACCCCGCGATGCGCGAGGTCGCCTGGGTGTACCGCCCGGTCACCGTCGACGCTGGGAACAAGGCCGGCACCATTAGCGTTTCCAATCGGCAGTCGTTCAGCGACCTCGCTGCGCTGCGCGCAACGTGGAGCCTGCACGTGGATGGCGTGCTCACCGTCACGGGTGAGCTCAAGGTTCCCGCGGTTGGCGCGCATTCGTCGGTGACCGTGCCGATGCCGTGCACAGTGCCCGCCGGCAATCACGACATTCGTCTCTCGGTGCGCTGGTCGCTACGCGCGCCCCAGCCCTGGGCACCAATCGGGCACGTAGTGAGTTGGGACCAGGTACAGATCCGCGTTGCCCGGCGCACCAGCTCACCAAAGCCCACCGGCCGTGCCGATGCACCACTCACACCAGTCGAGAAACTACTCATTCAGCCTGTCGCCCTGAACCTGTGGCGCGCCGCCACCGACAACGATGGGTTCAAGCTGATGCCCGAACTGGCGCTGCGTCTACGCGTCGGCGGACGCGCGCTCGGTCACTGGCTCGATGCGGGTCTGAACAGCCGTGCTGCCGACGAGTTGGTCGATCACCGCATGTTGCGTTTCGTCGATGACGATCAATCGGTCATCTATCACCACACCGTGCAGGTGCCGTACGAGCTGCGTGACCTGCCACGTGTCGGTGTGATGTTCGAGTTGCCACGAGGGTTCGAGACGCTGCGCTGGCTCGGTCGTGGTCCGCACGAGAACTATGTCGATCGCAACGCTTCGGCGATGGTCGAGACCTGGCAACAGCGTGTGGATGCGTCGCCGTATCTCGTACCGCAAGAGTTCGGCTTGCGCACCGATTGCCGCTGGTTCGAATGCATCGACCAGCGCGGTCGCGTTGTTCGTGTTGATGTCCTCGGCTCTGCGCCGATGCACTGTTCGGCCACGCACCACACACCCGCCGAGTTGTACGCCGCTCCACACCAGAGCGAACTTGTTGCGCGGCCGGGTCTGGTGGTGTGCCTTGATGCGGCTCATCGCGGGCTCGGTACGGCGAGTTGCGGACCCGATGTGCTCGAGCAATATCGGCTGGGGCCGGGTACGTATCGGTTCAGCTACCGGCTGTCGCTGCTGCGGCCGTAGCGCTCACTCGGCGCGGCGCACGCGCAGGTGTCGGTCGGACGCAGTGAGACACTCGCCAGTTTCGAGGTCGAAGCGCCATCCGTGCAAGGTGCACACGAGGGTGCAGTCCTCGATCTCACCAAACACGCTGAGGTCGGCCTGACGGTGCGGGCAAGCGCGCTCCATCATGTAGCCGCCGAGTTCGATCTCCTCGGAACCGTCGGGAGGGTCGAGTTTGCGGCGTGCCTCAGCCTCGGCGCGGCGCATGCGTACGACGGAGAGACTCTTGAAAAAGTTGTAGAGATACTCGTTGAACGGCCCTTCCCGCCAGGCCCGGAAGCGGCATGACAAAAACAGCGCATTGCTCCAATCGACGCAACGTTCGGCCACTACTGTCTCGACGAGTTCGCGTTGGATGTCGAAGCTGAAGCAGAACGAGTCGTCGTGGAACTCGCGGACTTCGCCGGCGGGGAAGTCGATCACGATCGCGAGGTCACCGAACCGCATCAGGCAACTGGCGCCAACAGCATCGCGCACTGTGGGTGCCATGGCGAGGAGCGGCTCCCACCACGCCTTCAGCGTTCGCAACAGGTCAGTGGTGGGCGGATGCCACGTGGCCTTGTGGGCCGTGAGCCACGGCATCCAGTCGGCCTGATAACGCTCGAGGTAGTTGCGCTTGTCGGTGAAAATCGCATCGACCTCAGCCACCGGAATCGGATGTTGGATCGTGTATCCATCGGGGGTGATGTCGATCTCGGTACCCGGAATGGCCAAGATGCCAGAGCGCCCGGCCGCGGTGAGCCGGTCGAGGAACGAGACCTGATCAGGGAAGATGCTGAGCTCGTCGCCGGTGATCACATTGAACTGGAACAGCTCGGGATCGAGGAACGCTGGCGGCCCGGCGCTGGGCACGACGGCCTTGGCGTCGATGACTTCCACGTACTTCAGCGCCCGAGCGAATTGGGCATCGACCTTGGCATCGACGAGTTCGCGCATACGTTCCGGGGTCTCGTCGTAGACCATCGGGTACCAGATCGCGCCGCTGTACTGCAGCCAGTGCAGATCGATGCGGCCGTGTGCCGCCAGCGCGTTGAGGTCGGCCGTGCGACAGTCGTTCTGATTGAGCAGTCGGGTTTCGCCATCGCTCACCACCAGCGTCGAGTCGCCTCCGGGACCGTCGCTGATGGAGGTTTCCACATGGATCGCGACGCGCATGCCGTCGAGGTCGATCTCCTCGCCGTCGACGGTACGAATGATGTTGGTGAAACCCAACGAACGCATGTGCAGCTCGAGCTCGCGCGTCGGAAAGCCGGGGATGAGCACCGTGGTGTCACGACTCATGTGATCTGTGAGCCAGGCATCGTCGAGGTGGTCGCCGTGAAGATGCGAGATGTAGAGGTAGTCGGCGTGCTCGATGCGACTCAACAGGTCGGCGGTGAGCTGATCGTTGCGCGGGAACACGAACCAGCTCGCGAAGAACGCGGGATGGAACCATGGATCGCACGCGATTGAGCCGAACTGGGTTTCGATGAGGATGCCGGCATGGCCGATGGATGTCGCCCTCATGGGCTGTTCCGCTTTGAGAGGAATCAATCAGGCGACGGGCGGATCGGTGAACTGCTGGCCCGCACGCGAAACATGCTCGGTCCAGGCACCGCCATCCCAATAGCGCAGCTCGAAGCGACCAGCTGGGTCGCCGTACCAACCTGCGGGCACCGCAGGCGCGACCGCTGCGGGCGTGGGCTGTGGCTCGTACGCTGCCGCCGGAGCTGCGGCGACTTCGGCCGGAGCAGCGGCTGTCTCGGCGGCTGTCTCTTCGGGTGCGCTGGCCCAGCCGGCCGGCTCGGACACGGGCGCCGTTTCTGACGCTGGCGCGGGCTCGACGATGGCTGCCGGCGTCATCGACACGAGGTCAGCGTTGGCCGGTTCGGCGGCCGCACCGGATGCGGTCGGCTCGTCGATGGCTTCTTCGGTGTGTTGCTGGGCGGGCGCTTCGACTGGGTCGGCCTCAGTGATAGCGCCGGCCGGCTCTGTTTCGCGGCTCAAGAACGCCGTGACATCGCCACCGGTTGGCACAATGGCAACCACATGCCAACCCTCGGCGGCCTTCTCGGTGAGCTTGGTGGCCAAGCTGGCGGGGTCATAGGACGATGAGCTGACGGTGATGAACTCGTTCATGCTCTGCACGTTAGTGCGCGCCACCCCGCGACTGCACAGCATCGCGAAAAGTGGTGAGGAGAACGCCTGTACTAGGCAGGAGCAACCAGATCGGCGACGTCGGCGTCGTGCGGTGATCCGTCGTGTACCACTTCGCCGTCGCGCAATGCGATGAGGCGACTCACGCGCTCGACATAGGTGAGCTCATGTGTTGCGACCACCAGCGTTGCTCCATCAGCGGCGGCCTGATCGAGCAGCTCGAGCAGCGCCTTCTTTCCGGCGGCATCTAGTCCGACGAAGGGCTCATCGACGAGGAGCAGTTCAAACGGGCGCACGAAGGCGAGCGCGATCGCAGCTTTTTGCCGAAGCCCACGGCTGAATGTGTTCGGCAAGTCGTCGGCACGGTCGTACAGACCGAGATGGCCGAGCAGATCTGCCGCGAGTTGATCCCACTCCTCGACGCCGTGGAGGCGGGCGATGTATTCGAGGTGCTCCCACAGGGACAGATCGTCATAGAACGACGGTGTGTCCGACAGGTAGGCGAGGGCGCTGCGCGCCTCGGGGGTGCCCGACGGGTGACCCATGATGTGCACGGTTCCGCCCGTTGGGTCGAGCAGACCCGCAGCCATGCGAATGAACGTGGTCTTGCCGCTGCCGTTGTGCCCGACCACTGCGACGCGCTGGGCGACAGGGATGTGCAGGGTCAGTGGGGCGAGCGCCGGTCGATCGCCGTAATCCTTGGTGAGGTCGTTCGCCGCCAGAGCTCCACCGGTGACCCGCGCTGGCGTGGTGGTGACCGCAGTCGATTTCGGCGAGGCGTCGCCTTGCTTGCGCTGCGTCGTCGCGGGGGTCTGCGAGGGTGGTTTGGGGTGACGGCTGGCCGGTTTCGGGTGCCGACTCTGCGGGCTCGGGCTCACGACTATCTCCTCGACGTATCCACTTTGGCGGCGCGCTGTTGCGCAGTGACCTGTTTGCCCTCGGATAGGAAGGCATTGAGCTTGACCTTCCAGTCGTCGCGGCGCCGAACCCACCAACCAACGAGTGCACACAACAGGAGCTGTGCCACCGCCATGCGGATGGCCGTGGCCAACTCAGATGTTCCGTGATTGTGTGCCGATCGAACGGCAAGCACGCTCACGCTGCCGATGATCGACACGACGATGGGGATCAGCATGCGCAGAATTGTCGTCATACCGCTCATCTCCGGGGGCATCATCGACTGCTCGACGACGGAGGTCATCAGGTCGGGGGCGTCTTTGACAATGCTGATCACAGCGCCCGCTGCGCCTGCCCAGATGGTGGGGAGCGCGAGGACCGCGGCAACAGCGGCGGCTCCGCCTGCGCCGTGGTGTCGTTCGAGCACCGCAACGGTGCCAACGGCGATCGCGGCGAAGGGAAGTAGAGAGATCATCGGCGCGAGTGTGTGGCGCAGCAGCAACTCGCCGCGCTCGTGCGGCAGAGATGCCATCCGATCGGGCTGATCGATCTCCTGCGACAGCGGCTCCATCGCCTCCATGCCGAGCAGGAACAGCAAACCACCGCTCACGAGGAACATCGCGCTACTGCCGTTGTACGCCGCGACCTGGCAGGCGGCAGCGCCGATGGCAAGCACTGACATGCGCAGCAGACGCGAAACGGGAAAGCGCAGCAGGCTGTGCCAGCCTCGCCGCCAGATAGCCGCTGAACCACCGCTGCGGCGGAGCCGGATCCACGGTTGGGCTCGCGTGTTTTCTTGGCTCAACTGTCGGCGTAGCAGCATCACGGTGCGTAGATCCTGCATCGTGACGGCAAAGTGCAGTTGCGCGACCAGCCCACTACGGCGGGCGAGTGCATCGAGCGACGTGCGCCGCAGCAGCAACAGCCCGACCGCCACGAACGCCACGGTGACTGCGACGGCGATCAGATCGATGCCGCGTTGGCGCATGCCCCACAAGGCGAGGCTGCCGTGCAGGTTCGCGGGACCGACGACGTGTTTCACGATTGCGGCGCCCTGCCAACCGATGAACAGCGCGCCGATCACCGATGCCAACCATCGCGGGATCTTTGAGGCGTGGGCCACGAGTGCTGCGCCGACGAACAACACGCTGAGGCTCGCCCCGAATACGGATCCCGTGAAGGTCCACGCAGCGTCGGATCCGGGCAGCCGTCGGCCGGCGAGTTCGCCGGCGAGGGCACCGACGATGAGGCCGGAGAACGCCGCTGATCGGGCTCGTTGCGAGGCTGGGCGAAGCAGTGCAGTTCGGCGATCCACCGGCGAGAGCAGCACGTGACGAACGTCAGCTTCTTCAATGGCCAACGGCCCGCCTCGACTGCCGCTGCGAATGCCGGCTGCGAAGGCGACAACGGCGAACATGCCCATCACCGCTGGGCCGTAGCGATAGATGTCGGCAACAGTGGCGTCGGAGACTTTGGCGTCTTTCACGAATCCGGATAACCACAACGCACTGCCGCCGAACGCGAACGCGACGAGATATACGCGGTATGCCGCCTCGAACCAGTCGAGTTCGGCGAGCCGATTCTTGCGGCGAGCCCGACGGAGATCGCCGAGGGCATCGTGTTCTGTGGCGGTGTGCATTTCGCGTCGACGCTAGCGGTCGGCACCCAGTTCTACAGTGCGCGCCGTGTCGGCCGACCAGCCGCTCCAACTCGCCACGTACAAACGTGCAGGCGCGAGGCCGGCGTGTTCCATGGCCAAAATATTGACGCACGCCGACACTCCGCTGCCGCAATAGGTGATCACGCTTTCGCTTTCGCTTTCGCTGACTCCGAGTTCGTTGAAGTGCGTGCGGAGTTCGGTTGCCGATCGAAAGCGTCGGGTGCTCGGGTCGAGCGTTGCGGCGAACGGCGCACTTGCGGCACCCGGCACATGACCGGGTCGTGGGTCAATGAGGGCGACCTCACCGGTGTATCGCTCGAACGAGCGTGAGTCGAGCACGAGACCGTCGCCGCCCTGCGCAAGCGCCGCAGTGTCGTCTGCCGTCGCGAGGCGCTCGATCGGCCACTCGCACACGGTAAAAGGCAGCGGCTCGCGGGTGTTGCCGGCGCCGGTGGTCAGCTCGCCGCGCCAGGCAGCGATTCCACCATCGAGTACCGCGGCGTTGCGCCCGATCATGCGCAGCATCACGACCAGGCGTGCAGCGGTCATACCGCCGGTGTCGTCGTATGCGATGACCAGGGTGTCGTCGCCGATCCCCAGTGCCCCCATCGCCGCAGCGAACGCTTCTGGAGCCGGAAACGGATGACGGCCCTCGGTTGCCGGTCGGTCGTGTGCTGCCAACTCATTTTCGAGATCGACGAAGATCGCACCGGGCAGATGGCCGCAGTCATATTCGGCATAGCCATCGCGGCCATCGAGATACCAGCGCACATCGGCCAAGACCGCATCAGGGAAATCAGCCAGTTCGTCGACAGAGACAATCGGTGCTATCGAGGTCATTCGAATGGTCCTTCCAGGGCCCCAGCCGAGCGAGCCGGTTTCGGCAACGAGTACCGACGCTACAAGCTCGCTCACGGCCGGCTCGCACAGCGCGTGCGTGCGCGATCACCTCGCCGGTTGCATCGTTGAGGTTCACGTCCAGTAATCGCATTGGCTGGCCGGTACCGGGCGCCGCTGATGTCGTGTCCTCGACCCCGACCACGACCTGCACCACGTTCGGACGCTCCGGCGCGCACGCGCATTGCACCGAGGGGCTCGAAGGCGTCGGCCAGAGTGGTCATCAGCGCCACGCCCGTTGCGGTGGCGATCTCCTTGCGGGTGTCGATGCCGAACGCGGGGGCACCTACCCGGGCTAGCTGCCCCGTGACGGCTGGTGCCGGATTGGGGAGTTCGCCGTGAGCTGCGTGCACACTGCCCCGCCCGAGCGCGATCGGACTGCACACGACGCGGTCGATACCGAGCACCTCAAGTGCTGCACAGGTACCCACGATGTCGACGATCGCATCGAGCGCGTCGAAGGTCGCAAGGACCCGGTTGCGAACGCGGGTGGGGAGATCGCAAGCGAGCAGGAGATCGCGGATCACGCGGTAGGGACGATGCCCATGTCCATTCCCGCGTTCACGTTCATGTTCATGTTCATGTTCATGTCGGGGCTCGTGTCCGTGTCCGTGTTCGTGTTCGTGGGTGTTCACCACGACGATGGCGTGAGTGGCTGGACGCCGCAGCGCAGCACGGGTTCGAAGGTGAGCGCGTAATCGTCGATCCCGAGACGGCCAACGATCTCGGCGACGGCGATGGGGTCCGCGCCCGCATCGATGAGCGCGCCGAGTGACATGTTGCCCGCAGTGCCCGCAAAGCAGTGGAACCATGCAGTGGTCATCGCGCGATGCGAGCAAGCAGTCAATGGAGGCCGGCAACTCCGACATCTATGAGCCGTGTCGGTGCGAAACCCTACGCCGACAGTGTGCACGCAACTCCGTAGTGATGCGGGTGCTCTGCTCCGATGTCTTGCCGGGGTCATACACCGCATCAGGAATGCCGTGGCGTGGCGCGCGATGGTGATCGACCAACGCATCGCCGATGTCGGCAAGGGGCGGCCGGACAAGTGTGCGACGGCGTCGTCGGGGGTGAGCGCGCCCGACCGAACGTCAGTCAACAACTGACGAATATCGGCTTCGTTCACGATGTGCATGCTGCCACGAGGCTGCGCGAATCAGATGAAATCGGCGTGAGAAAAGTGGCTGTGGCGTAGCCTGACGACATGAGCAACAAGCTTCGGGTGGGGTTCTTTGGCCCCTTTGGCACCTTCACGGAACAGGCACTGCTCACGCAGGCCGACCTGGCCGACGGCGAGCTCATTCCGTTCCGAACCGTTCCCGACGTGCTCGATGCTGTTGATTCGGGTGATGTTGACCTGGGCTTCGTGCCCATCGAGAACTCCATCGAAGGCACCGTCAACTTCACACAGGACGCGTTGGTCTTCGATCACGAGTTGCTCATCCAGCGCGAGGTGGTGCTCGATATCGAACACTGTCTGCTCGCCGCGACGGGAACGTCGCTCAAGGACGTCAAGGTGGTGTTGTCTATTCCGGTGGCCACGGCGCAATGTCACCACTATCTGCGTACCCAACTGCCAGCCGCTGAGATTCAGGCGGCCACGAGTACTGCCGAAGCTGCGCGCATCATTGCCGAGCACGCATCACTTGGCGTGGCTGCCATTGCACCGCGCAACGCCGCAACGCTGTACGGCCTCGAGGTCCTAGCGGCCGGCATTGCGGACCATGGCTCGAACCAAACACGCTTCGTGTTGGTCGGCAAACAACACATTCCGCCGCCCACCGGTCACGATCGCACCGCGCTGGTTGTCTATCAGCGGGCCGACCAGCCGGGCAGCCTGATCAGCATCCTGCAGGAGTTCGCGGCGCGGCGCATCAACCTGTCGAACCTGCTTAGCCGGCCGACCAAGCGCGGCGGTCTGGGCGACTACTGCTTCATCGTCTACGCCGACGGCCACGTGGCTGACGAACTGCTGGCCGATGCGATGCGATCGTTGCATTCGAAACAAGGTGCCGTAAAGTTCCTCGGCTCGTACCCCGCTGCCAGCGAGCATGCGCACAGCGCCCGCGAACACGCCGATACCCGTTGGCGAGAGGCCGACGACTGGGTCGAATCATTGCGCGCCGACATCGGTCCGAACTGATCATCAGGCCGATGTTTCAGGCCGTACTCTCACCTGTTTCTTACGCTCATCCAGTACACATGTGG
Source organism: Actinomycetes bacterium (assembly GCA_025360105.1). Lineage (GTDB taxonomy): Bacteria > Actinomycetota > Acidimicrobiia > Acidimicrobiales > Ilumatobacteraceae > WLMZ01. Next base: position 27,901 of record JANYCT010000063.1, read on the forward strand.
CCGTGGGCGCAGCGATTCGCGTAGTCATAGCCGAAGACGAACGGGCAGTACGTGAGTCCCTCGCGAGGGCACTCACGCTCGAGGGCTACGACGTCACCGCGGTTTCCGACGGCGCACAGGCCCTCGAGGTGTTGCGTGCCGAACCCGCCGACGTGGTGGTGCTCGATGTCATGATGCCCATTGTCGATGGCCTCACGGCGTGTCGGGTGTTGCGCAGTGAAAAAAATCGAGTGCCGATTCTGTTGCTCACTGCGCGTACCGAAACCTCCGATCGGGTTGCCGGTCTCGATGCCGGGGCCGACGACTATCTTCCCAAACCGTTTGCACTTGCCGAGCTGCTCGCCCGCCTGCGCGCCCTGTTGCGCCGCGCTCAACCCGATGACGATTCTGAAGCCTCGTCGTTCAGCGTTGGCGACCTGCGCGTCGACAGCGCCGCTCGGCGCGTTTGGGTTGGCGATGGTGAGATCGAATTGTCCAAGACTGAGTTCGACCTGCTCGAACTCCTGGTGCGCAACTCGGGCATCGTGTTGGATCAGACAACGATCTACGAGCGCATCTGGGGATATGACTTCGGCCCTGACTCGAAGAACCTCGCGGTCTACATCGGCTATCTGCGCCGAAAGATCGATATCGAGGGCCGTCAACCGCTGATCCACACCGTGCGCGGCGTGGGCTACACCGTGCGTTCGCGATGACACTGCGCGCGAAACTCGCTCTGGTTCTCGCGGCCCTTGCAGCGATGGCCGCCGTGGGCGTCGGCTTGCTGAGCTACGACGCGACGAGCACGCGCATGCTCGCCGAGATCGATCGCACGCTGGCCAACTCAGGCCGCGCCCGCAACGATGGAGATGGCGACACGCTCGCCGGTGGTCAAGCAGGTAATCCTCCGAGCGGAAACCGACCCGGTCGCATTCCGCTCGGTGGGCTCGAGGTGATTCAATTGCTCGACTCCACCGGAGCGATCGTGGTGGTCACCAATGGTGTGACGCTGCCCATCAATGCCGCCGAGCTCGCTGTTGCGACCACCGGTTCGGGCAGCGTGCTGCGTTCGGTCACTGGCTCGGATGGCCGTGAGTTCCGCGTCAGCACGCAGCCGATCGTCGGCGGCGCGCGCCAGTTCGGCCGCGATCTCACGGAAATGAACCGCGTGCTGCACGACCTCCGCGCGCGCATCTTGCTCGTTGGAGCAGCCGCTGTTGTGATGGCAGCGTTCGCCGGTTGGCTGGCTGCGCGCGGACTGACCAAGTCACTCAGCGCGCTGACACTGGCCGCCGGTGAAGTCTCGACCACGGGTCGGCTCGATATCGATGTCGACGCATCCGGACACGACGAAGTCGGCCGCTTGGGTACGGCGTTTTCGACCATGCTCGCAGCGCTCAATCGATCGCGCGAGGAACAACGTCGCTTGGTGCAAGACGCCGGACACGAGTTACGTACGCCCCTCACGAGCCTGCGCACCAACGTCGACGTGTTGCGGCGGCACAGCGATCTCCCAGCCGACATGAAGGCCAGGGTCCTCGATGACCTCGACATCGAAGTAGCGGAACTCTCGGCATTGGTCGAGGAAGTCGTCGCGGTTGGGTCCGGGCACAACGCAGACGAATCGGTCACGCGCGTTCAGCTCAGCGATGTTGTCGAATCTGCTGCGGGTCGAGTCGGTCGACGTACCGGGCGCACCATCGACATCGCCGCGGATTCGTCCGTGGTGACTGCGCAACGGGCGTCGCTCGAGCGCGCAATCACGAACCTGTTGGACAATGCCGCCAAGTTTGACCAGAGCGATCAACCCATCGCGGTCACGGTCGAAGCCGGCCGGGTTGCGGTTCGTGACCACGGGCCCGGTATCGCCCTCGACGATCTCGAGCACGTCTTCGACCGCTTCTACCGGGCCGTCGCAGCTCGTTCGCAGCCTGGCTCCGGGTTAGGGCTGTCTATCGTCACCGAGGTCGCCGTGGCCCACGGTGGTACCACGTTCGCCGAGAACGCCGCCGATGGCGGCGCAATCGTCGGCTTCACCCTTCCCATCTCGGCCGCGAAGCCTCTCACCTGACTCTCACCTCGTTGGGAACGGACTCATACGTTCGACCCGCAAGCTACATACATCGGAACAACGACATCGGATCCCCCCGCCGATGTCGCACGATCAACAAGGAGAACATGACATGAAACAGAAAAGACTGGCAATCGCAGGAATGACTGGTGCACTGCTCCTCGGCGCAGGTACCGGCGTGGTTCTGAACCTTCCCAGTAGCGCTGGTGCGAGTAGCAGCGTCGTTGCTGCGGCCACCACGCCGACCGACCCGGCGGCCCCCGCCGATTCGGGCACGGGCACACCCACCGGTACCGATGCCCACGGACCCGGAAAGTTCCTGAAGGACTCCCTGGCAGCATTGGTCACCAGCGGCACGATCACTCAGGCCCAGGCCGATGCAATCACCGCTGCTGTCGATGCCAACCGCCCAACCGGTGGACCCGGCGTCGGTGACGGCGACGGCGATCACGCTGGCCGCGGACCCGGTGGACCCGGCATGGGTCGTCATGGCGGTCGCGGTGGTGCCGGCCTCGATGCGGCTGCAACTGCACTCGGCATGACCCCTGCTGAACTGCGCACCGAATTGGAGTCGGGCAAGACCATCGCCCAGGTCGCAACGGCCAAGAGCGTCGATGTGCAGAAGGTGATCGACGCACTCGTCGCCGAAGCCACCACCCGCATCACCGACATGGTGAACGGTGTGAAGCCGGCCGCGCCCGCTGACCAGACGGCGCCAGCCGATCCGGCCGCAACACCGTCGAGCACAGCTACGAACGGCTGATCGCTCGATCAGAATCCCCTGACAGAATCCCCCCAACAATGGGGCCCGTGGTGCGTCTCCCAGCACCACGGGCCCGTTTTGTTTTCTGCGCTCCGGCGGACACGGCTCTGGGCGCCAACGCGTACTGTTGCGTTCATGTCCCAACCTGTTGCAGTTGTGACCGGAGCCAACTCCGGTATCGGTAGAGCCACCGCCATCCACCTCGCCACGAATGGATACACCGTCTTTGGCACCGTTCGAAGTATCACCAAGGCCACGAAGTTGTTGGCGATGGCCGAGGATCACGGCGCCGAGTTGCGCCTGATTGAGCTCGACATCGGCTCTGACGATTCCGTGCGCGTTGGTATGGCGCAGGTGCTCGACGCCGCGGGCCGCGTCGACGTACTCGTCAACAACGCTGGAGTCGGTGGCAACGCGGTTGCCGAGGAGTGTCCGCCCGCGATGTACCTCGACGTGATGAACACGAATCTCTGTGGTGCCGTGCGATGCATTCAGGCCGTGCTACCGCAGATGCGCGAACGGCGAAGTGGTTGCATTGTCAACATCACCTCGATCGCAGGCCGCATGGCGGCGCTCGCGCAATCGCCCTATGTCACCTCGAAGTGGGCGCTCGAGGGACTGTCAGAGGGCCTGGCTCAAGAGGTTGCACCGTTCGGCATACGCGTGGCCATCATTGAGCCGGGTGTGACGAAGTCGGCGATCTTCGCGAAGAACATCGACGCTCCGAATCAAAGCGGGGCGTACGACCCCCAGTACCGACGGCTGTTCCAGTTCTACGCCACGGGGATGGCGAACGCCACTGATCCGTTCGAAGTGGCCGCGCTGATCCTTCACGCCGTCACGACTGATTCACCGCAGTTGCGCTACCCGTGCAGCTGGGGAGGTGCTGCGTTGATCGATGGTCGGGCCCGGCTGAGCGACGCTGATTGGGTGGCAATGGGTCGGCTCGAGGACGACTCCGACTACTACGCGGCGTTCAACGATGCGTTTGGACTGGACCTGTCGTAGGTTGCGCTGCGCCTGGCAACGCGGAACCTTTTCGTCCCTCGGCGCATTCCCCTGTGAAAATGCGCTACAACGTGATGCGTGAGTCTTTCGCAGAACGCCCTGCAACGACGACTGGTCACCATCCCTTCGCTCATCGCGACGATGGTGTTGCTCACTGTCCTCATTCCAGTGTGGGTGCCGCTCGCGCTCATCGCTGATGCCGTGCGCTTACGCTTGCGATTTCCCATGGCACGACTTCTTGCGTTCGGTGTGTGTTGGTCCTGGCTCGAAACCATCGGTGTCGCCGCCGCGTTTGCTCTGTGGATCACCGGGCAGGGCCGCAATCAATCGATGCATTACGCGCTGCAACGTTGGTGGGCGTCACACCTGCTTGCTGCGTTGGGCGTCAGCTGCGGCATCAGCGTCGAGACCGAGCAGGCCGACATGTTCAAGCCAGGCCCGACCGTGCTCTTCGTGCGACATGCGAGCCTGGCCGATTCGCTGGTTTCGGCGTATGTGATCACCTCGCTCGCCCAGATGCATCCGCACTATGTGTTGAAGCGCGAGTTGCTCGTGGATCCATGTCTCGATGTCGTCGGCCAGCGCGTTCCGAACTATTTCCTCGATCGTGGTGCGAATGACTCTGCGCCAGAGCTGGCTGCGGTCGAGCGTCTAGCCAGCGGGCTCGGTGCCGCCGATGTCGGCATCATCTTCCCCGAGGGCACACGCGCAAACTCGCGCAAACGTGCTGCCGCGCTGGCCAAGATCGGCGAGCGCGATCCCGCGCGTTCGGCCAAACTCGGGGCGCTGCAACACCTGCTTCCGCCCCGACCGAGCGGTGCGGGCGCGATGATGCGCGGCGCCCCCACAGCCGATGTGGTCGTGGCATGGCATGTTGGCTTCGAGGGACTCGACACCTTCGGTGGAATCTTGAAGGCATTGAATCGACCGTTCGCGCCCATTCAATTTGTTGCGAGACGGGTGCCCAGGGCTGAGGTTCCGGCTGGTGCCGATTTCGCTGAATGGCTCGACGATCAATGGTTGCAGATAGATGCTGAAGTTGGGCTGGCGCTTGCTGCCCGAAACGAAAGGAAGCACTGATGGGTCACGCCATGCTGGTCTCGGCCATTGCAATTTTCGCCCTGATGCTGAGCACCTGGGTGCTGAGC
>JANYCT010000064.1 GCA_025360105.1 Actinomycetes bacterium
TTGGTCACCGATGCCGAGAAGGGATGCGCGGTCGGAGCGCCAATGGGTTCGAGGAAGACCTCGCCGTCGCGCAGGGCGCTCGGGTCCACCGAACTATTTGTCGAGGTGTTGCCTGTCGACGTAATGCCTGTGGGCGTTGACGTGGGTTTGGTGTGCGCCGAAGGGTTCTTGTCGCTGTTGCTGAACACGAAGAACGCGCCAGCCAGCGCAACAACCACGATCACGGCCAGCAAGAACTTCGCCACTCGGTTTTTCTTGGCGAGCATGCCGTGCTGGTTTGCTGTCGATGGCGACATCGGAGCGGGCAGACCTGAGGGAGCGGGAGCAACCACCCCAACACTCGTCACGAGTGCGGTGCCACAGTTTGCGCAGAACGCATCACTGGGGCTCACCGGACTCCCGCACTGTTCGCAGAATCGAGTGGTCACCACTCAACTGGTACTCCTCGTATTGTTGACGGCCGAAGCCGGCTGTAGAGGCGAAAGTAACGCCTTCATGCAGGAGTCCGTTGAGGTGTCCGAAAGCGTCCGGGCCGTTCGACGTGTTTGAGTCCACACGACACGATGAAAGGAACCGACATGGCTGATATTCAGAAGATGACCCGCAATGAGGCCGAGGCTCTGCTCGAGTACCTGCGCGGGGTGCCCGACGAGCGGTGGGCAACCGGCACCGTGTGTGATCCGTGGTCGGTGAAGCATCTCGTGGCGCATCTCACGGCGTTGAGCAACCAGACGCTGACGAACTTCGCGAAGCGAATGATCGCCACCGGTTTCAACCTCGCGAAAGTGGTCGACGGTGATCTCCAGAAGTACCTGAAGCCCAGGGACGAGATGTTGGCAACGTTCGAGTCGTCCATTCGTAACCCCACGACGCCGAAGATGCTCGACGAGGTCGCGTTGGGCGAATTCATCGTTCACGGCGAGGACGTGCGACGTGCCCTCGGCGACCGTGGCGAGCATCCGGCCGCGCACGTCACTGCCATCGGCAAGATGTGTGCGGAGTCCAAGAAGCCGCTGAACGGACGGGTCAGGACCACCGGGCTGTCACTGCGCGCCACTGACGGCGACTTCGTCTGGGGGATTGGTCCAGAGATTGCCGGGCCGGGTGTCGACTTGCTCCGGGCGATCTCGGGACGCGCTGAGGCCCTGAGGCTCTGCGAGGGTGAGGGTCTCGAGACACTCCGCTCTCGTTGCGCAGCCACATAGCCGCCAACACATCACTGCTCGGCAGCACGGTGTTCTTCTGGCGCCACACGTGGACTCGGCGAGTACTCAAGTTGACTTTCGGCCCTGTTATGGGGCGCGGGCGTCTGCATATTCTGACCAGATGAGCGACTGGGACACCGTTGACGGCAACGAGGCGGCGGCGAGCGTTGCCTACCGACTTTCCGAGGTGATCGCGATCTACCCGATCACACCGGCATCCACAATGGCCGAGGCGTGTGATGCATGGGCCGCAGTGGGACGCCCGAACCTGTGGGGCACTGTTCCCGAAGTGGTGGAGATGCAATCCGAGGCCGGTGCCGCGGGCACGCTACACGGAGCGACGATGCGAGGTGCGCTGGCCAGCACGTTCACAGCGTCGCAGGGCCTGTTGTTGATGTTGCCGAACATGTTCAAGATCGCCGGCGAGTTGTCACCCGCAGTGGTGCACGTCGCTGCGCGCTCGTTGGCCACTCACGCGTTATCCATCTTCGGTGATCACAGCGACGTGATGGCGGCGCGCACCACCGGCTGGGCGATGCTGTCGTCCGGTTCGGTGCAAGAGGCTGCCGACTTCGCGCTGATCGCGCATGCAGCATCGCTCGAGAGCCGTGTGCCGTTCCTGCACTTCTTCGATGGCTTCCGTACCTCGCACGAGGTGGCTACCGTTCACCTGCCGACCGACGACGACATCGCCGCGTTGGTCGACGAGCAGTGGATCACCGACCATCGCCTGCGCGCGCTCGACCCGGATCGTCCGGTATTGCGTGGTTCGGCACAGAATCCCGATGTGTTCTTCCAGGCGCGTGAGGCCAGCAACACCTACACGATGTCGGTGCCGGGCATCGTCGAAGGTGCATTCGCGAGACTCGCCGACCGAACCGGGCGCCAGTACGGTCTGGTCGAGTACTCGGGTGCTCCCGACGCAGAGCGCGTTGTGGTGCTGATGGGCTCTGGCGCGGGCGCGGCACACGAGGCGATCGAGCGACTCAATGCCGAGGGTGCCCGCGTGGGCATGCTGACTGTGCGGCTGTATCGCCCGTTTCCGTCTGCTGCGCTGGTCGCGGCGCTGCCCACAACGGTGCGCGCCGTCGCAGTGTTGGATCGCACCAAGGAGCCAGGCGCTCCGGCCGAGCCGTTATGTCTTGACGTGATCGAAGCGCTTGCCGATGCTGCCGCCGACGGTATCCGCACGATGCCGCGCGTCATCGGGGGCCGATATGGGTTGTCGTCGAAGGAGTTCACCCCCGCAATGGTGAAGGCGGTGCTCGACGAACTCGACGCACCCGCACCGAAGAAGCGCTTCACGGTGGGAATCATCGATGACGTGACCCACCTGAGCCTGTCGGTGGACTCTGCGTTCACCACCGACCACGCAGCGCTGCGAGCAGTGTTCTACGGGTTGGGCTCTGACGGCACCGTCGGAGCGAACAAGCACACGGCCAAGATTGTGGGCGACCTCACCGGCCGCCACGCGCAGGGATACTTCGTCTACGACTCGAAGAAGTCCGGTTCGATGACCGTGTCGCATCTGCGTTTCGATGCCGACGAGATTCGCTCGACGTATCTGATCACCGAAGCCGACTTCGTCGCGGTGCATCAGTTCGGTCTCTTCGATCGTCTCGATGTGCTATCGCTGGCCCGCGAAGGTGCGACGCTGCTGTTCAACAGTCCCTACCCAGTGGCTGACACGTGGGACCGTCTGCCGCGTGAGGTGCAGGACCAGATCGCCGACAAACAACTCGATGTGCACGTGATCGACGCACACCGTGTGGCCCGTGAAGCGGGTCTCGCCGGACAGATCAACATCATCATGCAGGTCGCCTTCTTCGCGCTGACGGATCTGATGCCTTTCGACGACGCGATTGCAGCCGTCGAGACCGCAGTTCGCCAGGCGTACGGCAAACGCGGTGGGCCTGTGGTCGACGCGAACATCGCCGCGGTGGCGCTCACCGTTGGAGAGTTGCACGACATGCCTGTACCGGCCGTGACCACGGCGACGCGCCATCGCCGGTCGCAGGTTCCCGTTGATGCTCCTGACTTCGTACAGCGTGTCACCGCGCGAATGCTCGCCGGCGAGGGCGATCTGCTTCCCGTGAGCGCATTGCCGGTTGACGGAGTGTTCCCCACCGGCACGGCTCGTTTCGAGAAGCGTCGCCTGGCTGCAACGATCCCGATCTGGGATGCGTCGATCTGTATCGACTGCGCCCGTTGCGCGCTCGTGTGCCCCCACGCCGCGATTCGGATGAAGGTGTACGACGGTGTCGAGCTCGGCGCTGCGCCAGCGGATTTTCCCACCAGGAGCTTCCGCTCGCATGACCATCCCGGTCTCCAACTCACGATCCAGGTCGCGCCCGACGACTGCACCGGGTGCGGCGTCTGCGTCGACATCTGTCCGGCTCGCTCGAAGAGCGAGGTGCGTCACAAGGCGATCAACATGGAACCCGTCGACGACCATCGCGACGTGGAGGTCGAACGCTTCGATGTCTTCCAGAAGATCAGTGCGGTCGCACCCGGCGTACTCGAGCCATCGAGCGTGAAGGGTTCGCAGGTTCGCGAGCCGCTGTTCGAGTTCTCGGGCGCTTGTGCTGGCTGTGGCGAGACGCCCTATATCAAGTTGCTCAGTCAGCTCTTCGGCGACCGTGCCATCGTTGCAAATGCAACTGGATGCTCCTCCATCTTCGGTGGCAACCTGCCAACCACTCCTTGGGGCACTGACGTGGCTGGCCGCGGCCCGGCCTGGGCGAACTCGCTGTTCGAGGACAACGCCGAGTTCGGCTTGGGTATGCGCATCGCGCTCGATCGTCAGTCGGCAACCGCGCAGCGATGGCTCCGCGAGTTGACGCCGCATGTCGGCGCACCGCTGGTGCAGGCCATCCTGGCCGTCGACCCGATCACGCCGATCGACGATGCGACCCTCGCCACCCAACGCGGGCTGATCGCTGAACTCGACACGGAACTCGCCACGCTCGTCACCGGTGCCGACGCGGGTGTCGCAACACTTGCCCGGCGACTGCAGCCACTCACGGGCACGCTGGTCCGCAAGAACGTGTGGATCGTGGGTGGCGACGGTTGGGCCTACGACATCGGTGCCGGTGGTTTGGACCACGTACTCGGCTCGGGTCGAGACGTGAACATCCTCGTGCTGGACACCGAGGTGTATTCGAACACCGGGGGACAGGCCTCGAAATCGACCCCGCGTGCGGCAGTGGCCAAGTTCGCGTCGGCCGGTAAGACGACCGCGAAGAAGGACCTCGGCACCGAGGCGCGTCGCTACGGCGACGTGTATGTAGCGCAGGTGGCCATCGGCGCCAACGACATCCAGACCGTCAAGGCCTTCGCCGAGGCCGAGGCATGGCCGGGTGTGTCGCTGATCATCGCGTACTCCACGTGCATCGCCCACGGCATCGAGATGTCGACGTCGATGTCGCACCAGAAGGTGGCGGTGCAGACCGGCTACTGGCCGCTGTACCGATACCGCCCCGGCGTCGACGAACACACGCTGCCGTTCTCGCTGGACTCGAAGGACCCCACACTGCCCATTGCCGACTTCGTCGGGGCAGAGGGACGCTTCACGATGCTCGCACGGTCACATCCCGAGCAGGCATCGAAACTGCTCGCCCTTGCGCAGAAAGATGTCGACGAACGGTGGCGCTACTACCGCCAGTTGGCGGGGGTGGAACGCAGTGTGTCCCATCTCGACGAACCCGCGCCCGAAGCGGCCCCAGCAACAAACGAGGAGCCATCATGAGCGCCGATCTGAGTTGTCGCTATCTCGGCCTGGATCTGGCCGGCCCCATCGTTGCCTCCGCGGGGCCGCTGACCGGGCGCCTCGACACGCTCAAGCGCCTCGAGGCAGCAGGTGCCGCCGCAGTGGTGCTGCCGTCGCTGTTCGAAGAGGAGATCGTCAGCGCAGCCTTCCAGCTTCATGCAATGCACAACCAGGGTGCCGGGGTGTTTGCCGAGGCGTCGAGCTACTTGCCCGATGTGCCCGACACACCTACCGATGTCGATCGCTACCTCGATCTGGTCGCCGACGCGAGTGAGCAACTCTCGATTCCGGTGATCGCCAGCCTCAACGGCATGTCCACGGGTGGGTGGGTGCGCTACGCCACCGAACTGGCTCAGGCAGGAGCAGCGGCGATCGAACTGAACGTGTATCTGATGGCGGCCGATCGCGCCGACACGGCTGCGACGGTGGAGAACCGCATCGTCGATCTCGTTCGCTCCGTTCGTGAGGCCGTGTCGATTCCGCTCGCCGTGAAGCTGTCGCCGTACTTCAGCGCGTTGGGCAACATGGCTGAAGCCGTGGTCGGTGCGGGCGCCGATGGGCTCGTGATGTTCAACCGCTTCTATCAACCCGAGATCGATCTCGAGTCGCTCACCGTGCAACCCAGTCTCGAGCTCAGCACCGCAGCCGACCTTCGTTTGCCGTTGCGATGGATCGCGGTTCTGTACGGCCGGGTCCCGTGTTCGCTGGCCCTGTCCGGGGGTGTGCACACGTGGGGTGATGTCATCAAAGGTCTCCTGGCCGGTGCCGATGTGACGATGACGACCTCGTCGCTGCTTCGACTCGGACCCGAGCACGTGCACGAACTCCTCCGCGGTGTCACTGCGTGGCTCGACGAACACGACTACGAATCGATCGAGCAACTGCGCGGCAGTATGAGCCAACAATCGGTGCCCGACCCTGATGCGTACGAGCGCTCGAACTACCTCAAGGTGCTGCGTCATGGTGCCGCTCGGTACCTCCCGCAGTACGTGCGCGTCGAGGACTGACGTCCGGGAATGCGCCCCTCACAGCAGAAACTAGGATTCTCAACATGAAGGAACTGCTCTACCACCGGCATCTGCTCCCAGCAGTGCAACGCAACGCCAACCGCGTGTGCGCCACCGATGCCTCCACCGGACTCAGCACCACGTTCAGTGAGCACCTCGATCGCGTGCTTCGCCTGATCGGTGGCCTGCAGTCGCTGGGTGTTACGCGTAGCGATCGGTTCGCGATCATGACGATGAATTCACCGCAGTACCTCGAGATGTACCACGCGGCCTTCCTCGGTGGCGGCGTGGTCAACCCGCTCAACCTTCGGCTTGCGCCCAAGGAACTGGCATACGTGCTGAAGAACTCCGGTACGAAGGTGTGCTTCGTCGATTTCATTTTCGCTGGCCTCATCGACGCGGTGCGCGACGATGCGGGTCTCGAGACCGTTGTGCTGGTGGGTGGCGGCGCAGTGCCTCACGACGTCGCCTACGAGGACCTACTCGCTGCGAGTACTCCAACGCTTCCCGCCGAGGGCGACGAAACCGATCCGGTGGTCCTCATGTATACGGGCGGCACGACGGGAATGCCCAAGGGCGTACTGCTCGACCAGCGTGCCGAGATGCTCAACATGTACCACGTCATGGCGCGCCTGCCCTTGAGCCGTGATGATGTCTCGCTGTTGCAGACGCCGATGTTCCATGCGGCATCGATGTTCAGCGTGCTTGGCGGCCCCACCCTTGGCTGCCACACCGTGACGATCCCGATGTTCGACCCAGCGCGGGTGATGGCCGCGGTCGAGGAATACTCGCCGACGCTCACCGTGATGGTGCCCACGATGATCAACATGGTCCTGTCGCATCCCGACTTCGCTCCCGACCGGATGGGGAGTTTCCGCAGCCTCGTCTATGGCGCGTCACCGATGCCCCAGGCCGTACTCGAGCGGTTGTTGCAGATGTATCCCGAGATGGACATCTGGCAGGGCTACGGCATGACCGAGAGCGCCTCGATCCTCACCATGCTCGGCGCCGACGAGCACCGTGCCGGCGGGAAATTCCTCAGCTCGGCCGGCGCACCGGTGCCCGGCGTCGTGTTGAGCATTCAGGGCGAGGCGGGCGAGGAACTCGCGGTTGGCGAGGTGGGCGAGGTCTGCGCCCGTGGCGGCAACTACATGATCGAATACTGGAACAACGCCGAGGCCACTGCTGAGGTCTTCCGCAACGGCTGGTATCACACCGGCGATGCGGGCTACGTCGACGACGAGGGCTATCTGTATCTGGTCGATCGGGTGAAGGACATGATCGTCACGGGTGGCGAGAACGTGTACTCCAGCGAGGTCGAGAACGCGCTGTCCACACACCCAGCCGTCGCTCAGGTTGCTGTCATCGGCATCCCCGACGATCGGTGGGGCGAGGCCGTACATGCGCTCGTCGTGTTGCGGCCCGGCATGTCGGCCACCGAAGCCGAACTCATCAACCACTGTCGCGAGCACATCGCCGGGTACAAGCTGCCCAAGAGCGTGGAGTTCAGGGTCGAGCCGCTGCCGTTGTCGGGAGCGATGAAGGTGTTGAAGAAGGACTTGCGCGCGCCCTACTGGGAGGGCCGCAGCCGCCGCGTCAACTGATGTGCGCGGCCGGACGGGCGGGACTGGCCGGTGCAGACGTCGGTGATGATGCGTGACACGAAGGCCAGGCACGCGCGGAGTTGATCGAGCGCCACGTATTCGTCGGGTTTGTGGGCCACGCCGATATCGCCGGGACCGCAGATCACCACGGGGACGTCGAGGGCAACAGCGAACAGCCCGCCTTCGGTGCCGAAGCCGAGCGGCGTGCTGACCCCGCGGTCGGCAGCGCGTTCGACCATGCGTACCCAGGGACTCGATGCGTCGGTTGCCAAGGCGGGGTAACGCGTGATCTCTGTGATCTCGACACCACCACCGACGCTCGCCAGCGTGGCACGTTCTTCCTCGATCGCGATCCACAGCGGCGCAAGGAGCGAATCGGGATCAAGCGACGCGCTGTGGCGCATCTCGAAGGTGATGTCGCAACGCGCCGCAAGCACGTTCAGCGCGGTGCCCCCCGTGATGGTTCCCACGTTCACAGTGACCTCGGCATTGGCCTCGCCGGTGTCGTCGCGGTACGCGCTGTGCCGATGCGCCGCAGCGATGGCTTCGAGCGAGGCGATCACGCGTGCTGCGGAACTGATCGCGTTCGGCAGAAACGGCGACAGGCTCGAATGGCCCGCCTGTGCGGTGAACGACACGCTGTAGGCCAACTTGCCGAGATGGGCGTGGCGCGGACGCATCATCGTGGGTTCGCCGATGAGCACGAGGTCCGGCCGAAGGTGTTCGTCGAACCGGTTGTCGACGAGGTGTTGCAACAGGCCGCGCACGCCGACACAACCGATCTCCTCGTCGTAGGAGAGCGCGATGTGCAACGGCGCGGAGAGCCGAGTTGGGTCGAGCGTCTCGACGGCGGCGAGCACACACGCAATGAACCCCTTCATGTCGGCGGTACCGCGACCGACCAAATGTTCTCCGACGATCGACAGCGAGTACGGGTCGCTTGCCCAGCCGGTGCCGGCCGGAACCACGTCGGTGTGCCCGGACAGCAGCAGCCCGCCGGGGCCGCTGGGGCCGATCGATGCGAGCAGATTGGCGCGCCCTTCCGGTCCACCGATGATCGACGTCGTGGCGCCGAACGCCTGCAGGTGATCAGCCGCCCAGTCGATGAGCGTGCGATTCGGGGTGGTGCTCTCGGTGGGCATCGCCACCATGTGGCCGAGCAGTTCGAGCACCCGTTCGTCTTTCTGGGTGCGCTCGTTGATGCTCATCACCGCCAGTATTGCCGCCTTGACCCCGGTGACGCTTGCGCGCGCTGGTTACGGTGGCCCGAAAGATGACGGCAGCAGTGTCGGCGCTCGCGGAGGAGACAGTTGTGGACAGGTTTGTGGATCGACGGATCATCGTCACCGGTGGTGGCTCGGGTATTGGCCAGGGCACGGTATTGCGGCTCCTCGCCGAGGGTGGCCAGGTACACGCGATCGACGTGAACGCCGATGGTCTCGACGTCACCCGCCAGATGGCCGCGGCCGACGGTCTCGGTAATCGACTCAGTGTTGCTGCACTCGACATCTCCAACGAGCAGGCTGTCGGCGCCGATGTCGCTGCGGCAATCGCTGTGCTCGGCGGGCTGGATGTGCTCGTGAACGCAGCGGGCATCCTTCGCGCTGCGCACACGCACGAATGCACGCTCGACATGTGGAACCAGGTGATCAACATCAACCTCACCGGCACCTTCTTGATGACTCGTGCCGCACTACCGGCGCTCCTCGCGTCCGGCCACGGGGTGATCGTCAACTTCAGTTCGACATCGGCCACGTTCGCCCATCCATACATGGCTGCCTACGCCGCGAGCAAGGGTGGTGTCGATGCGCTCACGCATACGCTTGCGGTGGAGTACAGCAAGCAGGGCCTGCGCGCCGTTGCCGTGGCCCCCGGCGGAATCACGAGCGGCATCACCGAGACCACCCCCGGCATGCTCCCGACAGATTCCGATTGGTCGCTGTTCACGAAGATGTCGCCCATCATCGGTAGTGGCATGGGCACACCAGCCGACGTGGCCGGCGTGATCGCGATGCTCGCAAGCGAGGACGGTCGCTACATCACCGCGACTTCCGTGCGCATCGATGGTGGCGCGCACGGCTGACGCCCGACGCGTGCTCGAAATTACGGCTGGAACGGCTTCTTCGCGAGCATTACGTCGGTGCCGAGAAACGGCTCGAGGAATGATCCGAAGTTGGGACCGCGGCGTAGGCCGAGACCACCATCGACGGCAATGGAGACACCCGTGATCCAACGTGCATCGGGACCGAGCAGGAAGCGCACCAAACCGGCGACATCTTCGGGTTCGCCGACGCCACCCATGGGGGTGTTGTCGGTGTAGCTGCGGTACACATCGCTGTCTCTCGGAATGGCATCCATCAACTCGGTGGCGATGAAGCCCGGGCGCACGGAGTTGTAGCGCACGTTGACGGGTCCGTATTCGTCGGCCGCGTTGCGCATCATCTGTTCGATGCCCGCCTTCGACACCGTGTATGCCCCGAAGTATGGATGCGTCACGTATCCGGCGATCGATGACATGCCCACGAACGAGCCGCCACCGGCCGCAACCATGTGCGACACGGTGTGCTTCACGCACAGCATCGTGCCCAGTACGTTGAGGTGCAGGGTGTCGAGGAACTGTTTGGTGTCTTGCAGGTGATATGGCCCGAGGCCGGCGGATCCGCCGGCGTTGGCAACACAACCGTTCAACGCTCCCGTTGGTTGCAGCGCGGTGGCAACGATGCGTTGCACGTCGTCTTCGTTGGTGACGTCGCCGACAGCGAACCGCACGCTGCCACCGTGTCCGCTCGATGCAGCCGTGGACGCGATTGTGGTGGCAGCCGCAGCAAGCGATGCCTCGGTGCGGCCGCAGATGGTGATGGCGGCTCCGTCGGCGGCCAACCGCTCGGCGCAGGCGCGTCCGATGCCGGTGCCTCCGCCCGTGATCAGAACGGCGTATCCCTCGAGGCCACCCGAGGGGGGAGTTTGCGTGCTTGGCGTGTGTGCGTTCATGGAGTGCGACGGTAGCGGGCACCTTTGCTGCAACGTGATACGAAAGAGGACGAACGCGCACAGCACTGTGGTTCGGTGCAGCCAACTGACTCAAGGAGACGCATGTGAGCAACAACTGGGGACGCTGGGGCGACGACGACCAACGCGGCGCGCTGAATCTGATCACCCCTGAGGCAGTGCTGGCCTCCGCACAGCGTCGCGTCACCGGAAAGGTCTATTCGCTCGCGATTCAGCTCAGCCAGGCCACAGTGCCAGCCGTGCACGATCGGCCTGCGCCCGAGCGGTACACGCTCACCACCATGGCCGACATCGGCCGTGTGCCACCGTTCTTCGAGATCGGCGAGGGCGTGGGTGCGAACGAAGATGTTCTCGTGATGCCGAGCCACATCGGCACGCACATGGACGCCCTCTCGCATGTGACCTCTGAGGCGCTGATCTACAACGGCTTCGCTGCGGAGTCGTTCACTCCCCGCGGTGGTGCGGCCAAGTGCGGCATCGAGCAGACAGGTAGCTTCGCGGGCCCAGCCAAGTTGCTCGACGTCGCCGGATACGTCACAGCAAACGTGGACCCCGAAGGTCTCGCCGCTGGTCACATCATCGATGCGGCGCTGCTCGAAGCGTGCCGCGCAGCGCAGGGCACCACCATCGATGCCGGCGACATCTTGCTCGTGCGCACTGCGTGGATCGAACACCGCAACGCCCACCTTCCGCCGGCGCAGGCATGGTTGCAAGCGGGCCTCGGCCTCGATGCCGTCACGTTCATCCGCGATCACAGCGTCAGCGTCGTGGGTTCTGACAACTCCGCGATCGAGTCGATTCCCTTCGATCAGAACCGTTTCCTGTGCGTGCACATCGAACTGCTGCAACAGTTGGGCGTCACGATGATCGAACACCTCTGGCTCGCCGACCTTGCCGCCGACGCATGTTACGACGTGCTGCTCGCCGTTGGCGGTCTGCTGGTCACCGGTGCGTCGGGGAGCCCGGTGAATCCCATCGCCATCGGCTGACACGTGCGAGCATCACTGCACCGATCAATGGTGTTACGGTTCGCCAACACGCTGAGTCTCGGGGGGGATTTCGATGGGTCGTTCACAGGTTCGTTTGCTGGCCATTCCAGTGGTGCTGGCGCTTCTCGGAGCCGGGTGCGGCAAGAACCGCGATGCCGCTCCGGCCGCATCGGCCGCACCAACGTCGTCGACGTCCACGTCGAATTCGGTTGGCGCGACCACGCCGAGAACTGACGCGAAGCCCGCGGCACCGATGTTCGGCGACGCGCCATGGCCATGCGGCAAGGCCACCACCCCGAACACCGACTCGGGCACCGAGCCCGGTGTCACCAAAGATGCGATCAGAATCGCAGGTGGCGACGATGCCGGTTACGTTGGTTCGCCCGGCCTGAACCACGAGATGTCCGATGCGATGAAGGCAATGGTCTCCAGGTGCAACGACCTCGGTGGCATCAACGGCCGCGTCATCACGTTCAACTACTTCGATGCCAAGATCTTCGAGGTCGCTGCGGCGATGCAGGGCGTGTGCGACGGGAACAACTTCTACCTCGTCGGCCAGGGTTGGGCGTTCGATGCGCAACAAGAGGAAATCCGCCTCAAGTGCAAGATGCCCTCGGTTCCCACCTATTCGGTGAGTGCCGCGTTCGCACACGGTAAAGACGTGTTCATGGGTGTCCCGAATCCGTCTGACGAGATGTCGGCGGGGTACTACGCGCAGCTCGCCACGCTGATGCCCGAGGCCGTCAAGCATGTCGCCACGCTCGCGGGTGCCTTCTCTGCAACTCAGGAATCGCGAGACAAAGTACTTGCGGCGGCACCGCAGTTCGGTTGGAGCTTCGTCGACGCCAAGCTCGAATACAACCCGGCGGGAGAGGCCGACTGGACCCCGTTCGTGAAGCAGATCAAGGACTCGGGAGCAACGATGATGTATTGGTCGGGCACGTGCCTGCCCGGTTTGCAGTTGTTTGCCCAGACGGCCAAGGCCAACGGCTTGGATATACCGATCGTCACCGATGCCAACCATTACTCTGCGCAGTGCGCCGGCGCCAACACTGATGGAGCGCTGAACAACGTCTACGTCCGCCTCACGTCGATTCCGTTCGAGGAGGCAGCCACCAACAAGGCCACTCAGGACTTCGTCGATCTGATCAAGCAAAAGGGTGGTGATGTCGCGCTGCTCGGCACGCAATCGGCGTCGTCGTTCCTGCTGTGGGCAACCGCGTCATCGGAGTGCGGTGCAGACCTCACTCGTGCCTGCGTGCTCGCCAACCTTGCCAAGATCACAAAATGGACCGGACACGGTTTGCACGCCGAGGATAACCCCGGTCAGAACCATCCCTCGTCGTGCAACATCGTGCTGAAGATCGAGGGCACTGGCTACAAGCGTGTGACTCCCGATAAGGCTGGCACGTTCGAGTGCAAGTCGTCGTGGGTCGTCCCGATCACTGGCACGCCAGCGCTGGCGGCCGCGAAGCTTGATGCGAACCGGATTTCGCAGCAGTTCTCCGCTGGCTGAGACGTTGCGGATGCGTCGCGATGCGACCTCCAATTCTCGCGGTTTCCGTATCTGACGGCGCGTCAGATACGTGTTATGGTGGCTCTTCCAAGCGCTTTTTCCGGGGGGATCCTTGATGAGACAGTCTGTTGTTCGTTTCGCTGCTGCGTCTGTTGCGCTCACGCTGGTTGTCACCGCGTGCGGCAAGGATCGCAGCGCCGCGCCTGCAGCGACGGCACCCAACTCCACCGTCACGACCACGGGCGCAGGGGCATCCAGCACCACGCCAGCCACCGACGCAAAGCCAGCGCTGCCGTCCTTCGGTGACGCACCATGGCCCTGTGGCAAAGGCGACGGTGCCAACGCCGACACGGGCACCGAAATCGGAGTCACCAAGGACTCGATCAGTATTGCGTACGGCGACGACGCCGGTTACGTCGGTTCACCCGGTCTCTCGCACGAGGCCAGCGACGCCATCAAGGCACTGGTCGCGCAGTGCAACGATCTCGGCGGCATCAATGGACGAAAGATCACAGCCAACTACTTCGACGCGAAGATCTTCGATGTCGCCACCGCGATGCAGGGTGCATGCGATGGCAAGAACTTTTTCCTCGTCGGTGAGGGCTGGGCCTTCGACGGTCAGCAAGAAGAGATTCGCCTCGGCTGCAAGCTTCCCGCGGTGCCCACCTACACGGTGAGCGCGGCCTTCGCCCACGCGGCCGACGTGTTCCAGGGTGTGCCGAACCCATCGGACGAAACGCCTGCTGGTGTCTTCGAGCAGGTTGCCACCGTCTTCCCGACTGAAGTGAAGAAGGTCGCCACGCTCACCAGCGGCTTCGGCGCCACCATCGAGACCCGCGACAAGGTCGTGGCCGTTTCGCCCTCATTCGGATGGGGTTTCGCCGAAAGCACACTCGAGTACAACCCCGCTGGCGAGACCGACTGGACGCCGTTCGTGAAGCAGATCAAGGACTCGGGGGCCACGATGGTTTCGTGGCAGGGTTCGTGCCTGCCCGGCCTGCAGTTGTTTGCCCAGACCGCCAAGGCCAACGGCCTCGACGTGCCGATCGTGACCGATTCGAACCATTACGAGGCCAAGTGCGCCGCAGCGAACACCGATGGCGCGCTCGACAAGATGTACATCCGCTTCGGATTCATCCCGTTCGAGGAAGCCGATGTCAACAAGGCAACGAAGGACTACCTCGATCTGATCAAGGCCAAAGGTGGCGATACCTCGCTGCTCGGCATGCAGGCCACGTCGTCGTTCCTGCTGTGGGCAACGGCTGCACAGAAGTGCGGGGCCACGCTCACGCGCCAGTGCACGCTCGACAACATGAAGGCCACCCATAGCTGGACCGGCCATGGCCTGCACGCCGAGACCGACCCAGGCGGAAACCACCCGCCCAAGTGCGCCGTACTGCTCCACCTCGAGGGCACGACTTACAAGCGAGTCGCTCCGACCGAGCGCGGCAAGTTCGAGTGCAAGGACGCGTGGATCGCCAAGGTCAGCGGTACCCCGGCGCTGATCGCCGCCAAGCTCGATGAGAACCGCATCTCCCAGCAGTTCACGGGCAAATAGGACACCACGTTGACATCCGTCAGCGCGACCGGTTGCCCACGGCATCGGTCGCGCTGACCGGACGGCCGTATCATGCAGGATTTTCTCGCCTACACCGTCTTGGGTCTCTGTTTGGGCTCCGTGTATGCCATCGCGGCCACTGGCCTGGTGGTCACGTACTCCACGTCGGGCATCTTCAACGTTGCCCATGGTGGCGTTGCCACAATGAGCGCGCTGGTCTACTGGCAGCTTCGTTTCGGCTGGCACGTGTCCACACCGTTGGCGCTGTTTCTCACGATCGTGGTGTTCGCGCCGTTGCTCGGGATCTTCCTCGAGGTCTTCATCATGCGCGGTCTACGCGATACCAGTGAGGTCACGCGACTTGTTGTTCCGGTTGCCGTACTGCTCGCCATCAACGGCGCGTCCACGTGGATCTGGTTCCGTAACAGCAATCGTGCACTGGTCCCCAAGAAGTTTTTTGGGGAGAGCCACATCAACGTGCTCGGTCAGGCGGTGTACTACCACCAGCTGATCGGTGTGGCACTCGCCATCCTCATCGCCGGCGCGCTCTATGTGCTGCTCTACCGCACTCGGCTCGGCGTCACCATGCGAGCAACCGTCGACGACCGTTCACTGCTCATGCTCAATGGCGGCCGACCCGATGTCGCCAGTATGGCCAGCTGGGCCATCGGTGCATCGCTTGCAGGTCTTGCAGGAGTGCTGCTGTCACCGCAACTCGGTGCACTGCAGGTCTTTGCGCTCACGTTGTTGGTCTTCGATGCCTACCCCGCTGCTGTTGCTGGGCGTCTGCGCAGCGTGCCGCTTACATACGCGGGCGCGATGGTGCTGGGTCTGTCGAAGTTGTACTTCGATTGGATCTCCGACGCTGGGCAGCGGTGGCTTCTGCTGCGCAATCTCCGCAACGCCATCCCCGCCGTGTTGTTGTTCGTCGCGCTGCTACTGCTCCCGCAGGACCGGCTACGCGGATCGGTGGTGGCTCGTACACGAGAACGGTTCAAGGTGCCCACCCTGCGCCAGGCATTGCTCTGGGGAGTGGTGTTGGTGGCGGTGGTGGCGATGTTGCAGTCGCTCATGTCTGGTTCGGCTGTGATCAGCCTTGCCAACGCTATCTCGTTGTCCTTGTTGGCCCTGTCGCTCGTGCTGCTCACTGGCTATGCCGGCGAGATCAACCTCGCAGTGTTCACCTTTGCCGGTGTGGCTGTGATCGCTGCGTGGCAATTCGACGTGGGTCCCAACGGCCTTGCCACCAAACAGTCGCTGTCGGTGATGGCAATCCTGCTCTCGATGTGCGTGTGCGCGCTCGTGGGTGGACTCATCGCACTCCCCGCGCTGCGGTTGCGCGGCCTGTATCTGGGGCTGGCGACGTTTGCCTTCGGCATCATCGTGTATCAACTCGTCATCCTGCAGACGGCACCGCTTCATTTCAGCCTGTTCGGTCGACATATCACCATCAACTTGTTCACCAATGGATCATTCACGGTGCCGCGCCCGTATTGGTTTGGAATCAGCTTCGGAGGCCAACGCGCATTCTTGATGTTGATGACGGTGATGTTTGCGATCATCGGCATCGGTCTCATCGCGCTGCGTCGCAGCGCATATGGTCGGATGATCGTGGCAATGAAGGACAGCCCTGCCGCGTGCGCGACCCTTGGCCTGAACATCAAGCGGCTCAAGCTCGGTGTGTTCATGCTGTCGTCTGCTGTCGCCGGTCTGGGCGGACTGATGTGGGCTGCGCAACGGCGCACGTTGCCGAACAACGCCGATTTCGACGGGTTCGCCAGCCTGACCCTGTTCATGATTGCAGTCGTCGGCGGCATCGGCTATGTGAGCGGTGCGCTGATTGCGGGCATCTTTTTGAGCCTCTTGAGCGTGGTGCTCCCCAACATCTTGAACAAGTTGGGCGCCGACTACCCGTCGCTGCACTGGCTGTTCGTCACCGTGATCGGCAACTTCACCCACTACGTCGGTCCTGCGATGATCGGCATCGGGCTGGGCAAGAACCCCAGCGGCATTGCACAGCAGATCATGGACGGCTTCCGCCCGCTGCGCAAGGCACCGGCGGCGACGGCGGTATGGGTGCTCGCTCTCGCTGGACTCTGGATGCTCACTTGGCGCGGCGTGGTGTCCAACTGGAACTTTGCGCTGATCTGCGTTGCGTCGGTGTTCCTCGTGCCGCGCTTCATCATGGCGGCGTTCGAGTTGCGCTTTGTCGACGAGAACCGTCTCGTGAGCGGCGAGGATCTCGACCTCATCGGCTTGGAGCGGCCATTCCGCGAATCCGATCGACAGACCCTCGATACAGCGCTGGGTCTGCCGCCGATGGGGGTGCCTCGTGCCGCTCCTTGAATGTCGCGACCTCGGGATGAAGTTCGGCGGCGCGGCCGCGCTCTCCGACGTCAATGTCACCGCCGAGGCTGGCGCCATCACCGGGCTAATCGGCCCCAACGGCGCGGGCAAGACTACGTTGTTCAACTGCATCACAGGCCTGCTCCAGCCAACGTCGGGCGTGGTGTTCCTCGAAGGCAAAGAGGTCAGTTCGCTGCCGCCATACAAGCGTGCCCGCGGCGGCGTTGCGCGAACGTTTCAGCGCCTCGAACTCTTCACATCGCTCACCGTGCGCGACAACATCCGCGTGGCCGGAGAAATCCGCAATCGGTGGAGCAGAACGCGCGTCGATCCGCGAGCGGAAGCCGACATCGTGATCGAGATGCTGGGCTTGACCCGCCTTGCCGATCGCGATGTGTCCGAGATTCCTACGGGCATGGCACGTCGCGTCGAGATGGGCAGAGCGTTGATGACGCGTCCAAAGATTCTGCTGCTCGACGAGCCGGCGTCCGGACAGGACGAGCAAGAGACCGAGGAATTCGGTGACCTGCTGTTGAATCTCTGTGGTGATGGCACGGCAATCTTGCTCGTCGAGCACGACGTCTCGCTCGTGATGAAGGTGTGCTCGTTCATTCAGGTACTCGACTTCGGACGGGTCATTGCGTCGGGAACACCTGGCGAGATCCAAAGCAACCCGGCGGTCCTCGAGGCGTATCTCGGCGAGGACAACCGCGCGTGAACGAGCCCATTCTCGAACTCGTCGATGTGCGTGCCGGATACGGCTCGATCGAGGTTCTGCACGGCGTCAGTCTCACCGTTCACCGCGGCGAAGTGCTGGCGCTCTTGGGCCCCAACGGGGGCGGCAAGTCCACGAGCCTCAACGTGCTCGCCGGTCTTGTCAACATCATGAGCGGTGAGGTACGCCTCACCGGACGCACTGTCACCGACGTCGGCCCTGACAAACGAGCGCGGCTCGGCCTGTGCACAATTCCCGAGGGAAAGGGCGTCTTCCCCAACCTCACCGTTCGCGAGAATCTGATGATGGCCACCTACACCGGCGCCACGCTGTCTGATATCGAAGACGTTGCGTATGCGCGGTTCCCTCGCCTCGGCGACCGCCGCTCGCAGCTCGCTGGCACGATGTCGGGGGGCGAACAACAGATGCTGGCGATGTCGCGAGCGCTTGCCACGAATCCGGCTGTGTTGCTGCTCGACGAACTCTCTATGGGGCTTGCGCCGCTGATCGTGTCGAGCCTGTACGAGATCGTCGCGCAGGTCGCCGAAACAGGTGTCTCGGTGCTCGTTGTCGAGCAGTTTGCACGAACTGTGCTCGGTATTGCCGACAGAGCTGCCATCATGCTGAGCGGACGTATCACTCGAGTCGGAGCACCCGACGAACTCGCAGAAGAACTTTCATCGGCCTACCTCGGCGGAAAGGGACAACCATGACCCAGGACCAGAGCGATTCGGCAAACCGAATCGAGAAATTCAAGAGCGACATTGCAGATATGCAGGTGAAGACCTCGGGAAAGCCGAGCGTCGAGAAGGCCAATTCCATCTTTGGCATCGTGCTGATGGTCGCGTCCGTTGTCATCGCAATCGGCTCCTACGTGCAGGCGGGCCAGGCAGATAACGCCCTCGACCAAAACGAACTCATCGTGCTCGCCCTCACGTGCGTGTGTATGGCAATCGTCGGTGCAGCGCTGTGGATTCGCACGGCCCTCGTCCGCTTCTGGCGGTTCTGGATGTTGCGTTCGCTGTACGAAGGACAGGCCCACCTCGACGAAGTCGTGAAAGCCATCCGCGACCGGGGCTGAGTAACGCGCACGCGGCGGATCCGCGACCCGGATGGTCGTGCGCCACAGCGGCGTTCGTCACGCTACAAAACCGGGTACCTTGGCGGAATGGCTACCTACTCACTGCCCGATCTCTCCTACGATCCGTCCGATCTCGAGCCGCACCTGTCCGCGCGTATCGTCGAACTGCACCATGGCAAGCACCATGCGTCGTATGTGGCCGGCGCGAATGCTGCGGTCGACAAGATCGAGGAGGCAGCGGCGCAAGAGCGTTGGGGCGACTTGGTCGGTCTCGAACGTGCCCTTGCGTTCAATGTGGGTGGCCACGTGCTGCACAGCATGTATTGGAAGAACCTCTCACCCGATGGCGGCGGTGAGCCCAACGGCGCTCTGCGTACCGCGATCGACGACACCTTTGATGGCTTTGCATCGTTCAAGGGTCTCCTCACCCAAGCCACCGTCGGCGTGCAGGGTAGCGGTTGGAGCCTGCTCGGCTACGAACCGCTTGCGGGCCGTTTGGTGGTGCAGCAGTTGCTCACCCACCAGGACAATCATGTGCTCGGAACCGTGCCCCTGCTGGCCATCGACGCGTGGGAGCACGCGTACTACCTGCAGTATCAGAACGTTCGCGCCGACTATGTGAGCGCAATCTGGAACCTGATCAATTGGGACGACGTTTCCCGGCGTTACGCCGCTGCGCTCAACGTGTCGCTGTAGTTTCTGCCGACCGACGTTGGGCTATCGAGGCCGGGGCGAGTCGTCGATCTGGCTGAAGTCGGGTTCGCGACGTTCGGCGAAGGCGATCAACGCCTCGATGTTCGCAGGACCTCCGAGCAGCACTTTGAACGCGTCGTTCTCGCGTTCGCGTGCTTCGAAAAGTTCGGCGCGCAGCGGCTCGACGATGGTGCGCTTGCATTCCACCAATGAGTTGATCGGCTTACTCGCGAGCACGGCGGCGTGCTGCATTGTGATGGTCAGCAGATCGTCTGGTGCGCACTCGCGAAATGCGAGTCCCATCTGCACGCACTCAATGGCCGACAACCACTCGCTGCTTAGCAACGCCCATGTTGCGTTCTGACGACCGAGCAACCGTGGGAACGTGACGCTGCTTGCGGCTTCGGGCGCCACGCCGAGGCGTGTGAACGGGCAACGGACGCGAGCGTCGCTGGAGATGAAGACCAAGTCGGCCAGCGCCAACATGGTGGCGCCAATGCCCAGAGCGAGCCCGTTGACAGCGCACAGCAACGGTTTCGGAAAGTCGATGAGGTGATCTACGAATCCGGTGAAGCCGTGTCGGCCGTTCGTGAACGAACCACTGTTGCGCTGGGCCATCTCCGTCAGATCGGCTCCTGAGGAGAACGCCTGGCCGGCACCGGTGAACACGACCACGGCGGTGCCTGGATCGGAAGCTGCCTCGATCAGCGCATCGGTGGCGGCATCGTAGAGCGCCTCGTTGAACGCGTTGCGTGCCGCGGGACGATCGAGTGTGATCACGCGAATGCGACCTTGGTCGTTGATCTGGATCATTCGGTGATCTCGATGTCGACGACGTGAGCGATGTCGTCGGATGATCGACCCAGATGGATCTGATACGTTCCGGCGTCGACACGCCAGCCCCGCACTGCGGGTGGCCTTTCGGTGAACATCCCGATGGGGCTGGGGTTGAGCTCACTGCGATACGCCTCACCCGGGTCCCAATATGCGAATGATCGGGCATCGAGCGTGAGTTCGACCACCGTTGTCTCGCCGGGTTTGAGCCAGACCTTTTTGAAGGCCTTCAGTTCCTTGACCGGCCGTGTCACGCTGGGTTGCACGGCGCCCACGTAACACTGCACCACCTCTGCGCCGCGTCGGCTGCCGGTGTTCGTGACGCTCACGATCACCGACACGCCGCCGCCGTCGAGCGCGGCGCGCTCGACGCTGCTTGCTGACACCCGTGGCGTCGCGAACTCGAACGACGTATACGACAGTCCGTGGCCGAACGCGAAGGACACCGCCAGCTTGCGCGTCTCGTACCAGCGATAGCCCATGAGCACGCCCTCTCCGTAGCGCACTCGGCCGTGCTCGCCGGGGAAGTTGCCAAATGACGGCGTGTGCTCGATGCACACGGGGAACGTGGTCGGCAGCCGACCCGCGGGCTCTGCGTCGCCGAAAAGCACCTCGACCAGTGCATTCGCCATCTCCTGCCCGCCGAACCACGCCTGGAGCACGGCGGGTGCACCCTCGGCCCAGTCGGTGGTGATCGGCGCGCCAGCGTTGACCACGATTGCAGTGTTCGCATTCACACGCGACACGCGGCGGATCAATTCGTCCTGCCTACCCGGCAGGTCCAATGTGTCGCGGTCGTGGCCCTCGGTCTCCCAATCGTTGTTAGTGCCGACGATCACGATGACCGCGTCGGCCGCTGCCGCCGCGGCTACGGCACGATCCATCATGTCTGGGTCGGGCACTGCCTTGCAGCCGATCTGGGCACCCTGTATCCACGAGCGTTCGGTGGAGACGAACTCGAGGTCCAGCTCGTAGCGCTGGCCTGCATGCAGATCGACGATGGCAGTGAGTTCCTGGCGCGCGATCCCGAAGAACGCGTCGCCGCGTGGGGTCGGGTGCGTAATGCCGTCGAAGATCACCGTGCCGTCCACCGACAAACAGGCGCTGCCCATCTGCAACATACTGATGGTGTGTGGTCCCGAACTGTTTGGTGTGAAGACCGACGTTGCCCGGAATGCGATGGGCCCACGCGGCAGATCCGGATCGATGCCCGTGAGCAGCAACACCTTGCCATCGGTGGTCGTGGTGCGATGCACCACTTCGCCATCGCAGTCGTTGCCGGCAAAAACGTCGATGCTGAAGCCGGTGGCGCCGTGACCGTTGTCGAGTTGTTCTGCGCCGATGGGGGAGATCGTTCGGTCGATATCGCATCCGGGTTCGTGCACGATCGTGATGTCGCTACCAAGGTGTTCGCGCAGCGCTTCGAGTGGTGTGATGCGATAGTGGGGCTGCAGTTGTGCCGAGCCCCCGCCCATGATGCGAGCCCGCTCGGCATTCGGGCCGATGACAGCCACGGTACGAAGGGCCGAGGCATTCAGCGGTAGGACGCCGTCGTTCTTCAGCAGCACCATCGATTCCGCCGCAGCCCGACGAGCGAGGGCGCGATGTTCAGGCCGGTCGATCGCAACTGGTGGCTGTGGCTCGTCGTCGAGCGCGCCGAGGCGGTGGAGCACGGTCAACAAACGATGCGCTGCACCGTCGAGCAGGTGCTCGGGGACAATTCCATCGCGCACTGCCTGACCGAGCTTGCGTCCGTAGAAGCGGGCCGGTCCGGGCATCTCTAGGTCGAGGCCGGCATCCGCGGCGCCGGTCGCAGTGCCGCCCGCGAACCAATCGGTGATCACGAACCCCTCGAAGCCCCACTCGCCTCGGAGGATGTCATGGAGCAGCTCGCGGTTCTCGGTGTTGTAACGGCCGTTGAGCCGGTTGTACGAAGTCATGATGCCGAGCGAGCCGCCCTCGCGCACAGCGAGTTCGAAGGGCAGCAAATACAGCTCGCGCAATGCCCGTTCGTCGATGACGCTGTCGATGGTCATCCGTTCGAACTCGGCCTCGTTACCGGCGAAGTGCTTCACGGTCGTGGCCACGCCGTGCGACTGCACGCCACGGATGAATGCTGCGGCGAGCTTGCCGGTGAGCAGCGGATCCTCGGAGTAGGACTCAAAGTTGCGTCCGGCAAGCGGGGCGCGATGCAGGTTCACGGTTGGCGCGAGGAGCACCCGGCACGCTTTTGTTCGTGTTTGGTCCCCGAGCGCGTCACCGAGTTGCTCGAGCAGTGCCGGATCCCATGTCGCCCCGAGCGCTGCGCCGCACGGGATGTTGAGCGAGCGGCTCTGCTCGCCGACGCCCTCGATCAGCGGGCCGCGCGCGCCGGCCGGCCCATCGCAGACGAACACCTCGGGGATGCCGACGCGCGACACCGCTGCGGTTGACCATGTGCTTGCTCCCGCCGTCAGTGAGGCCTTTTCATCGATTGTCATCGAGTCGATCAGCGCATCGATATTGCGGCTCATTGCTCGTATCTGATCGCTCTGTGCATCTCCCCAACTTAGTGCGCGCGGTACCGTGACAAACACGGCGGAGCGCGTTGGCGGTTAGCCTCATCTGCGCTCGATTCGCGCTGGCTCGAACTGTGCTGCCCGGTATCGCAAGGACTTTTCTCTCATGACGCTTTCGCTCGGCATCGACACCGGTGGCACCTACACCGACGCGGTGCTCTTCGACGAGGAACACGGTGTGATCGCCAAAGCCAAGGCGCTGACGACCCGCAACGATCTTGCCGTCGGCATCGCACGAGCCGTGGGTACGGTGATCACGAGCGCTGCAGTGGCCCCCGCCGAGGTTGGTTTGGTGTCGCTCTCGACCACCCTCGCCACCAATGCGCTTGTTGAAGGTCGCGGTGGCCGGGTCGCTCTGGTGTTCATCGGTTTCGACCCCGCCGATGCCGAACGCGCCGGTTTGGTCGATGCGCTGCACGGCGATCCGCTGATTCACATCGCCGGTGGGCACAACCCCCATGGCGACGCGCTGGCGGCCCTCGACATCGAGACCCTCATCAACGAGGTCACGGCCATTGCGCCATCGGTCACCGGTTTCGCCGTCACTGCCCAGTTCGCCACCCGCAACCCGGCGCACGAGATTGCGGCGCGAGATCTCATCGTCAGCTGCACGGGGTTACCAGTCACGTGCGGCCACGAACTCTCGGCCAAGCTCGACGGACCGCGGCGTGCTCTCACCAGCGTGCTCAACGCCCGCCTGATCGGGCTGATCTCCGGACTCATCGGTGCCGCCCAGCAGATCATGGCGGAGCACCACATCGACGCGCCGCTCATGGTCGTACGCGGAGACGGCGCACTGATGTCGGCCGGTATTGCCAGGACGAGGCCGATCGAGACCATACTCTCGGGTCCTGCGGCCAGCCTCGTCGGTGCGTCGTATCTCGCGGGCGCGTCCGACGCCATTGTCTCTGATATCGGCGGTACCACCACCGATATTGCCATGCTCGAATCGGGCGCGCCCCGGATCAACGAGAGTGGTGCAACAGTCGGCGGCTTCCGCACGATGGTTGAAGCCGTTGCGATGACCACGGTGGGACTGGGTGGCGACAGCGAAGTAGCGGTGGTTGACACCGGTATCCGCGCGGCTCTCGAGCTCGGGCCGCGACGCGTCGTTCCACTCTGCCTCGCTGCCCGAGAGCATGGCGAACTGGTGCACCGAGTGCTCGACCTGCAGCTCACCCACGATCTCGCTAGTGGGCACGATGCCCGGTTCGTGCTGCCCATCGCAGATGCCGGAGCGAGCCAAGCTGGTCTCAGTGAAGGCGAGGTGCAACTGCTGGCCCGTGCGTCAGATGGTCCAACGTCGGTTGCTGCAATCGTCCGCGGCCACGCCGACGTTGCCCGCCTGAACCGGCTCGTGAAGCGTGGCCTCGTGACGCTCGCCGCATTCACGCCCACCGACGCATCGCACGTTCTGGGCGACTACACGGCGTTCGATCGCGACGCCGCCCGAAAAGGTGCGACGCTCATGGCGCGCAAGCGCTCGGCCGCCGGCCAGGTGGTCGCCGGCGGACCCGACGAATTTTCGAAGTGGGTGGTCACCACACTGCAACGTCGTTCCGCAGAGACGCTGCTCGACGCCGCACTGAACCACGATGGTTTCGATGGTGCCAGCCTGAGTCGACAGGCTGCGGTTGCTGCATCGCTCGATGGGCGGTCCGGGTTCGTCGACGTGGCTCTTCGCCTCACCGTGCCCGTCATCGGTCTCGGTGCATCGGCGATGTTGTACTACCCGCGTGTCGCCGAACTGCTCCGTACAGCGGGGTTCATCCCCGCCGATGCCGACGTCGCCAATGCCATCGGTGCCGTGGTCGGGCGAGTTCGCGTGCACGTCGATGTGTACGTATCTCAACCCGAGCGTGGCCGTTTCCGTGTGCACCACCCCGAAGCGCCACGCGACGTGTACGACCAGGAACAAGCTTTGAGCGTTGCGCAAGAGATCGCGAGGCGCGCAGCGATGCGTCACGTCGTGGAGGCTGGAGCCGATGCTGCAGAGGTCACGATGAAGCAGGTCTTCAACATCGCCCGCATCGAGGGAGAGGAGTTCTTTGTCGATGGCACGGTGACGGCCACCGCATCGGGTCGGCCCGGGGTCAGCCGCTAACGCTGCGTGATCGCCGTGCAGATTCATTCGGGTATCGTTCGGACATGACCATCGATCGCGTCGCCGCCGACAAACTGCTCACCACCACCCGTTCGGTGCGTAAGCGACTCGACCTGACCCGGGCTGTCGAGCCCGAGCTCATCAAAGAATGCATCGAGATCGCGATGCAGGCACCCACCGGCACGAACGCGCAGAACTGGGCGTTCGTCGTGATCACCGATCCGGCCAAGCGCGCCGCGATCGCCGACTTCTATCGCCAAGGTGGGCAGATCATGAGCGGTTCGGGTTACCCGCCCCCGCTCGAGGAAGGCGACCCGCGCGAGCACGTCATGCCCAAGGTGATGGAGTCGGCAGGCTACCTCGGCGAAATCATGGAGCAGGTACCGGTGTTCGTGCTCGCGTGTGTGAAGGGTCGCGTCGAGAACGTGCCGATGGTGCTGGCTCAGGCGAGCACCTACGGCTCCATCCTGCCGGCCGCATGGAGCTTCATGCTCGCGGCCCGCGCGCGCGGTCTGGGCACAGCGTGGACCACGATCCATCTTTTCTTCGAGACCCAGGTCGGCGAGCTACTGGGAATCCCGGCCGACTGGACGCAGACGGTGCTGTTTCCGGTGGCGTACTACACCGGCGACGACTTCAAGCCGGCGCATCGCCTGGACCCCGCGCAGATGATCCATTGGGATGCATGGGGCACGCATCACTGATTGTTACTTGCGACCGAACCCGAACAGGTTCTGGGCGACCTTGCGCATCTGGATCTCCTCGGAGCCCTCGGTGATGCGGTAGCGGCGGTGGTGACGGTAGATGTGCTCGAAGGGCATGTGTCGCGAGTAGCCAACCCCGCCGCATGTCTGCATCGCCCGGTCGGCGGCGTCGCACGCCAGACGGTTGGCGCGGTAGTTGCACATCGCAACGAGGTGGGTGACTTCCATATGGTGCTTCTGGTCAAGCATTGTCGCGGTGTAGCGGATGAGTTGGCGCAGCATCGCTGCCTCGGTGTGCAGTTCCACGAGCGGGAACTGAATGCCTTGGTTCGTGCTGAGTTTCTTGCCCCATGTGACTCGGGCATTTGCATATGCAACTGCTTCGTTGATGCAGTATTGGGCAGCACCGAGTGATGACGCCGCCTGACGGATGCGGTTCTCGTGCACGAAGTGCTGGGCCAGTTCGAGGCCACGCTCCAGCGGCCCGAAGATGGCGTCGGCGCCGACGCGCACGTCGGTGAGCGACACCTCGGCATGGTCGGTGGGCATGTTGAAGGTCCACCAAAAGAACTCCACCTTGAAGCCAGGGGCATCGGTGGGTACCAAAAACGCCGTGATGCCCTTGGGGTCGCCATTGTTGCCGCTCGTTCTGGCGAAGATGATGTCGTGCGTGGCGTGGTGCAGGCCGCTGTTCCACCGTTTCATTCCGTTGAGTACCCACTCATCACCATCGCGTACCGCAGTGGTTTCCATATACGTGGCGTCGCTGCCGTGGTTGGGTTCTGTGAGTCCGAACGCCAGTCGACGCGTACCGTCGAGGAAGCCCGGCATCCATTCGGCGATCTGTTCGGGCGTGCCGAAGTCGCGCATCATCAACACGGTGGGGAAGTTGCCGACCACACTCGACTCGTTCTGCAGGTCGTTGTGCAGACCCAAGCCCTTGGCCGCGAAGTGTTCGCGGATGATGGCCATCGTCAGGTTGCTGGCGCCCCGTCCGCCGTATTCGGTCGGCAGCGCGAGACGTAACCAGCCGGCGGCATCGGCGCGGCGGCGCATCTCGCGCAGCAGATCCTCCCAGTCCTGACGGGGAACGCCGCCGTTCTCGAAATCGGTGCGCGAATATTCGCGGCGGTGATCGAAGAAGCGGATGTTGTCATCCTGCGCCTCCAGCGGCTTGATTTCGCGTTCGATGAAGGCGTCGAGCTGATCGAGCGTGGCCTGTACGTCTGCCGGGATTTCGAAGTCCATCGCGGCAGATTACGTTGCGCCGCCGAAACCGGGCGTAGCGGGCGCGCCCGAGCCGCTGGACAACGGGTCGCTCGGGCGCGATCCGCGCCACACGCTGGCGCGCAACCCGCCCGATCCGCCGTTACGCCCTGTGTTCGGGCGCACCTCGCGCCATCAGTTGGCGCGTGTCGCGCCCGAACAAGATGTGCGGGGGCGCTGGTCGCGCGTGCGTGGGACGTGTCGGCCTAGGCGGTGCAGTGGGCCAGGTCGCCTGGAGCGCCAACGTGTGTCCTGACGAGCGGCCCAACGTGACCCAGCCGATATCACTCAGCCGATATCAGTCAGCCGATATCACGGAGAAAGTGCCGGACTCGACCTCGTCAAGCGGGAGCACAGTCGGTCACGTTGAGAATGATGAGGACGTGCTGCATTCCTGACCGAACCTATCCGAGCGCCAGCGCGATCGGGTCGGTATGGCGCGGTGACACAACGCGGCCGAGTACGAAAACGCCAGCCAACACCAGGCCGGACCCGAGGGTGACGGCCTGCAGCGAGGAATGGTCGGCGAGCGGCCCCTGGATGAACAGACCGAGCGGATACGCGGCACCGAGGATGAAGTTGTTGACGGCCATGGCCCGACCGCGTAATTCCGACGGCGCCGATTGTTGCGTGACCGTGGAGAAACTGGAGAGCGAGGCCATGTATGCGCCGCCCGTGACCGCCAGCGCCACGGCCGCCAGCACGATGTTCGGCGCAAGCCCGTATAGAACGAGTGATGGCGCAAGTAGCCATGTGGCAGAGACCATCGTCCGTCGGAGTCCGAACCGTTTCGTGAGCCATCCCATCGATGCTCCGGCGATCACGGCACCGACACCTTGGGCTGTGACCAGAAACGACGTACCGCCCTGCTTGGTGTGGAAGTGTTTCGTGGCCATCTGCGCAATAAAGCCGATGAAGGGCGCAGCGATGAAGGTAACCGCGATCATCAACGGCACCATCGAACGGACTGCCTCGTTGCCCTTCGCAAATTGGATTCCATCGCGAACCGCCTGCAGGATCGGTCGTTTGGTGCGCGGGCTCGGCGGGATGCGGGCCAGGCTGATCGCGACGATGACTGCAAGAAAGCTTGCTGCGTTGCACCACAGCGCGGCGGGCACGCCTCCGACCCAGATTGCAATGCCCGCCGCCGACGGACCGACGATGCGACCGAGGTTCCACTGGGTGCTGCTCAGGCCGATTGCGGCCACGAGATCCTGCCGCGGCACGAGGTCGGGCAATGTTGCCTGAAACGCAGGGAATCCAATGGCGTTGGTGCAGCCCCCGGCGAGAGCGAAGACTGCGAGAATTGCCGGCGTGGCGTCACCGCGTGCCACGAGCAGTGCAATGGCCCCGGCGATCACGGCAGAGATGGCGTTGGTGCAGACCATGATCGTGCGCCGATTGAACCGATCGGCCCATGCTCCCGCAAAGGGACTGAGCAGCGCCGTGGGTAGGAACCCGGCGGCGGCAACGATGCCCGACCACGAAGCCTTCGAGGTATCGGCCACGTAGTAACTGAGCGCGGTCGTCTCCATCCAAGTGCCCACGTTCGATACCAACGCTCCGATCCACACCAGGAGAAATGCGCGGTGGAGAAAGGGGGCGAAGGACGTTGACGCCATAGCGTCGCCACGCTATCGGCATGGGACCCTGGGCCCGAGCGACGCGCTCATATGCCCATCGCCGGATTCGGTGCCATGGAACTACAGCAAACGAGTGGCCCCTGAGTTGGCCGGCTCGGCTCCGCTCGGCTTGGCTCGGCTCGGCCCGGCTCGGCTCAGCGGATGCCGGTGTCGCATCGCACATCGACCGTGGCGGTCGTTGCGGCGGCAATGGTGAGTTCGGTCGGCGCACAGGTGGGGAACGGCTTTGTTCCTGCGTTCACCGACACGGTGTATGTGCCCACGGGCAGTTCGGCCGTGAAACCACCAGTAGCGTCGATCACCCGCGTTGCGATTAGTCGATCGTTCTGACGGAACTCGACAATTCCCACCACCGGCCTCGCGACGCACGACGGATCCCCGGGCCGTTCGACCGGGCAGGTCGGACCTGCGAGCGCGGTACCGCGCATGGCACCGACCGGGCCGACGGTCGGGACAGTGTCCCCGCATGCACTCACCAGCATTGCTGAGGCCGCAGCCACGATCACAGCTGCCCGACGTGATCCATCGAAAGCGCTCACTCGCATGGGGTGAAGTGCTTAGTAGTGGCTCTGGCAGTGGGGAGCCAGCGCAGTTCCGAAGAACAGATCGGCACGGTTGAGTACGTCGGCGTTGCGCGCGGTCATCCGTCGCCCGGCGACCAGAGTGGATGGCAGTGTGCCGCCGTACAGCAATGCACTGAACCAGGCGTGTGTGGTGAGCAGATCCGGTCGGGTTCGCACGGCTCGACACGATGCACCATCGGGTCCGCCCTCGATGGCCCAGCGCTTCCCGTCTGCCTCGATCACGAGGCGATCGCTGCAGCGATACGAGCGGGCGCCGAAGCAGATCGCCGGATCGCGCACGTTGGCCCAAATGCCATCGTTGAGCTCGATGGTACGAAGCGCTCGCTGATTGTCGAGCAGAAACGGCAGCGGATCGTCGGAAGCGATCACGTTCGATCGGATTTCGCCGACGAGATCGATGCTCAGCAGCGTGTGCCACAGCGCAGCGTGTGCCTCGGGCGTGACAGCCGCGAGCTCGATCAGATGCAGGATGTGCGCCGGGTGCCCGGTGTTCCACTTCTGCTCGATGCGATACGCGGCGTAACCGTCTGCGTGACTGAGATAATAGGCGCCGCTCATCGCACCATCCGGACGGGCACGCAAGGGGTACACGACCTCGTTGTACGCATGGTCGTGGCTCACCTCACCAGTGCGGCACCTGCGGAAACGTTCCCACGTGTCGGTCATTGCGTCGATCGCCGCGTCGCCGTCGATGTATCGAACGCTGCCTGGTTCGCAGCGGTATTCGGCCCCCATGCTTGCAAGCCGCGGGTTGATAGTGGTCATGCGAACCTGCGATGCGATGCCATACCCGAGGTGCTCGTAGATGCTGCCCTCGGAAGCCCACAGGGTTGCCAGTGGTTCACCGCGCGAGTCGATATCAGCGTGCACGGCCTCAACCACTTGGCGCATGATGCCCTGGCGGCGATGGGTGGCGAGTGTTGACACCCAGGTGACTCCGCCCATGGGCACGCACACCCCACCGGGCAGGGTGACATCGAGCGCGTACGAGCCGGCGGTGGACACGATCTCACCGTTGTCGACGGCGATGCGAAAGCGGCTCAGATCGTGCAGTGGCCTGCGCTCAGCCATTTCCGCGTCGGTGTATCCGAAACCGAAGGCGCGGCCATCGGCGCGACAGATCGACTCCCAATCGTTGTCGGTTGCTGTGCGGATCTCGAGAGTCATGGGTGCAGTTTGCCATGCGAGGATGCTGCCGTGGCGGGTAGTTTCTCTGCATGACAATCACTCCAATCGGCCTCACCGACTCTGGCGCGAGCACGTTCGGTCAGTATGACCCAGCCCGGGTCGTAGCCAGCTTGCGCGAGCTTGCGTCGCGTACCGGGGGCCCGGAGGGCAGTCGTCGGCTGTGCTGGACACCCGATTGGCTCGAGGCGCGTGCGTTCCTGCGCGAGTCGCTGACCACGCTGCCGGTCGAGGTCGACACCGATGAAGCGGGCAACGTATGGGTCTATCTGCGCGGTGCGAGCACTGACACCATCGTGGTGGGCTCGCATCTCGACAGTGTGCCCAAGGGTGGTTGGCTCGACGGGGCGCTCGGGGTCATGGCGGGCGTGGAGTTGTTGCGCTCACTGGCCGCTGAAGGCACGCCGCCCGTCACCGTCGCTCTGGTCGACTGGGCCGACGAAGAAGGGGCGCGATTCGGTCGCAGCCTGTTTGGGTCTGCTGCGGTGGTCGGTTCGCTCGATGCCGTGGCAGCCGCCGAACTCGTCGACAAAGAAGGCAACCATCTCGATCAGGTGGTTGGCGAGCACGGCGTGGATCTCACCAAGATCGATGGTGCTCGGACTCGACTTCGCGATGTGAAGGCCTACCTCGAGGTGCACATCGAGCAGGGTCCAGTGCTCGAGGCGAGAGGGCTGGGCATCTGCACGGTCACCGGCACCAAGGGCATCGAGCGCGAGCGGGTGATCTTTCGTGGCCAGGCCGCCCACTCGGGCACGATGCCGATGGAGATGCGGCGTGACAGTTTTCTCGCAGCCTCACGATTCGCACTTGCGCTCGCTGATATTGGTCGGCGTCACGACGGCGTCACCACCGTTGGTCACGTCCAGTGTTGGCCGGGCGTGGTCACCGCGGTGCCTGGCGAGACGCGGGTTGCGATGGACATGCGCCACATCAGTCACGAGGCGCTCGCCCAGATGTTTTCTGAGATGCGCCAAGCCGCGGCCGACGCTGCCATTGCCGAGGGCTGCACGGTTGATTTCGAACACATCTTCCGTATCCCGCCGATGCCGTTCGATCCGCGATTGCTTGCGGCCGCCCGCACGAGTGTGCGCGAGGTAGAAGGCCACGATGTCGAGCTCCCGAGCGGAGCGCTGCACGACGCCAGCGAAATGGCGCGCGAGGTGCCCACGGTGATGATCTTTTCGTCCTCCATCGCCGGGCTCAGCCACACCAAGGAAGAGGACACGCCTGACGAACATCTACACATGGCCGTCGACGCGTTCAATCGCACGGTCCGCAGAGCCATCGATCTCGTCGTGGCAGGTGAGCTGTGAAGATCGCCGGTGTGCAGCACGTTTCCATAGGCGTTCACGATGTCGATGCAGCAATTGCGTTCTACGCGTTGTTGGGCATGACAGTGGTGCCAACACGTCCTGACTTTGGTGTCCCGGGGGCATGGCTTCAGGCCGGCGGCCAGCAACTGCATCTCATTCAAACCGACAAGACCACACCCGGTCTCGAGAACCACTTTGCGCTCATCGTCGACGATCTCGAGGCGTGCCTGGCCGAGCTTGCCCCACACGGCATCACCGCATTCCGGTTACCAGCGGCGCGAGGTGCTGGCACTCAGGGCTTCATCAACGACCCGAGCGGCAACGTCATCGAACTCAACCAGCCCGACTGAACTGGCCCGAATGAGCTGGCCCCGAGCCAGCTTCAGCCTTTTCGCTTGGCCTGCACCAGAGCCGTCACGAGCTTGCCGTCGGCCTTGCCCTGTGAGGCTTTCATCGCCGCGCCAACCAGTGCGCCCATGGCCTTGTCCTCGCCGCTGCAGTACTTGGCCCATGCCACGGGATTGTCGGCGAGGACCTGATCGACCATTGCCTCGAGGGCTCCGGTGTCCATCGCCTCGAAGCCTTTGGCTGCAGCGATTGCTGTTGCGTCGCCGCCGCCTGCAGCGACGATGTCGGCAAGCACGGTCTTTGCCTGCGTCGCGGTGATCGAGCCGCGCACTTCGAGCAACGTGAGCCCGGCAAGATCGGCTGCGGGCACAGTTGGGGTTGCGCCCTCGTCGGCGAAGGCTTCCTTCACGTGCACGAGCGCCCGGCCGACATCGCCGCCGGCAGCGGCAACGGCGAGCACGTAGTCGTCTTGGCCGCGTTCGACGACGACCATGATCGCCTCAGCGTCGGCAGGCACGCCGGTGGCCTGTGAGAGTCGCGCCCGGCGCGCGCCTGGCAGCATGGGCATCGCATCTCGAACCGCTTGGATCCACTCAGCTGATGGGTGAAGCGGCACCAAATCGGGTTCGAGGAAGTAGCGATAATCGTCGGCGTCTTCCTTGCTGCGCAGTGTGTGCGTGCGGCCGTCGTTCTCGTCCCAGTGGCGGGTTTCTTGGCGCACGGTCTCGCCGGCGTCGTTCATGTCGATTTGTCGACGCGCTTCGTATTCGATGGCCCTACCGAGCGAACGGATGCTGTTCACGTTCTTGATCTCGCACCGCGTGCCGTACGGCGTGCCCGGCTTGTGCACACTCACGTTCGCGTCGCAGCGCATGCTGCCCTCTTCCATCTTCGCGTCGCTGGCGCCGATGGCCACGAGAATGGAACGCAGTTCGGTCACGTATTGGCGGGCTTCTTCGGCGGTTCGGATATCAGGCCGACTGACGATCTCGACCAGCGGCACGCCGGCGCGGTTGAAGTCGATGAGCGAGTAGTCGCTGCCGTGGATGCGGCCGCCGGTGCCACCGAAGTGTGTGCTCTTGCCCGTGTCTTCTTCGAGGTGGGCACGCTCGATGCCGATCTGCTTGCCGTCGGGCAACGCAAGAAAGCCGTTGACGTTGATTGGCTGGTCGTATTGGCTGATCT
Source organism: Actinomycetes bacterium (assembly GCA_025360105.1). GTDB lineage: Bacteria > Actinomycetota > Acidimicrobiia > Acidimicrobiales > Ilumatobacteraceae > WLMZ01. The sequence goes on from JANYCT010000064.1 coordinate 33,220, forward strand.
GATACGCCTTGGGCATATCGGGGTAGAAGTAGTTCTTGCGATGAAACGTGCTGGGCTGGATCGTGCAATTCAGCGCGAGGCCGATGCGCATGGCCAACTCGACGGCATGACGGTTGAGCACCGGCAACGCGCCCGGGAGCCCGAGGGTGACGGGGTCGATATTGGTGTTCGGATCGTCGCCGAAGCGGTTCGCGCTGGCGCTGAACAACTTGGTGAGCGTGGCAAGTTCCACGTGGACTTCGAGGCCGACGATGAGTTCCCATCCGTCGATGAGAATCTCGTTCCCCGTGGCGGGGCCCGCTGTGTACACGAAGCTGCCGGCCGTACCGGTGGTTCCCTGAGAAACGGAGGTTTCGCTCATTTCGCTGCTCCCATCGCTCGCTCGAGGGCCGCCGCGGTGCGGAACATCTGCGGTTCGCCCAAGGTGCCGGACAGAACCTGAACACCCACCGGAAGTCCCTCGGCGCCGGTGCCGAAGGGCACGCTCATGCCGGGGTGCCCGGCGAGGTTGGTGGGGATCGTATACACGTCGCACAAATACATTGCGAACGGGTTGTCGCCCTTCGCGCCGAACGGGAACGCCACCGTGGGTGATGTGGGCGTGAGCAGCACGTCTGCGCGTTGGTAGGCCCGGTCGAAATCGTCGGCGATCATGCGCCGCACTTTCAGCGCCTTGCCGTAGTAGGCGTCGTAGTAGCCGGCACTGAGTGCGTACGTGCCGAGCATGATGCGACGCTTCACTTCGTCACCAAAGCCGGCCGTCCGGGTGACGCCGTACATCGAGTTGGTGTCGGGAGCGTTGACACGCATGCCGTAGCGCACACCGTCGTATCGGGCCAGGTTGCTGCTCGCCTCGGCCGGTGCGATGAGGTAGTAGGCGGTGAGGCCGTAGCTGAAGGCTGGCACCTGTACGTCGACGATGGTTGCTCCCGCTGCCCGCAGCGCATCGAACGCTGCCTCGAGCCGCTCGACCACGTCGGGGTCCGCGCCTTCGGGAAGATCGGTGATGCGCCCGACACGCAGCCCTTCGACGCCCTGTTGGATGGCACCGAGCAATGATGGCTGCGGCGCCGGGATGCTGGTGCTGTCCATCGGGTCGTGCCCGCCGATGACATCGAGCAGTAACGCCGCATCTTCCACGGTGTTCGTGAAGGGACCGATCTGATCGAGTGAACTTGCAAATGCAACGAGTCCGTACCGACTCACGTAGCCATAGGTCGGCTTGACGCCCACCACGCCACACAGCGCAGCCGGCTGGCGGATGGAACCGCCGGTATCGCTACCAAGGCTGACGCTCGAGAATCCAGCGGCCACAGCAGCGGCGCTGCCGCCGCTGGAACCACCCGGCACACGGCTGGTGTCGCGCGGGTTGCGGGTGGCGCCGAATGCGCTGTTCTCGGTGCTCGAACCCATCGCGAATTCGTCGAGGTTGGTCTTGCCCACCGTGACTGCACCGGCGGCGATGAGCCTGGTCACGACGGTGGCGTCGTAAGGCGGCTTCCAGCCGTCGAGGATCTTTGACGAACACGTGGTGGCGATGCCGTGCGTGCACATGTTGTCCTTCAGGGCAACGGGCACACCCGCAAGGGGCCCGGGATCGTTGCCAGCGGCGACCGCAGCATCGACGGCTGCGGCAGCCGCGCGGGCTTGGTCGGCGAGCACGAGGTTGAAGGCGTGGATCTCGCCCTCGCGGTTGTCGATGCGGGCAAGGTGCTCCTCGAGCACATCGGCGGCCTTCAGTTGCCCGGAGCGCACACCGGCGGCGATCTGAACTGCGGAACTGGCGCTCGTGGGCGCGCTCATGAGTCCAACCCGAGAATCGGCGGCACGCGAAATCGACCGTCCTCAGCATCTGGAGCCGCGGCGAGTACCTCGTCGCGGTTGAGCCCGGCAACGATCACGTCGTCGCGGAACACATTGACCAAGGGGTAGGGCTGATTCATCGGTTGCACGTCGCCGAGATCGAGAGCATCGATATCGGCGAAGTGTTCGAGCATTCCCGCGAGTTGCGCAGTGGTGCGTTCAATTGCGGCGGGGTCGAGGTCGAGGCGGGCCAATTTGGCCACCTTCACGACGTCGGCGGTGGTTATCCGTTCAGACACACCCCAGATGCTACGGCCCAAGTTGCTGTGCCGCAGCCCCGATATCAGCGCCGTCGTCGTCAGCGCCGGCGCTTCGACAGCGCAGTGATCGAGCCGGCGAGCGCGATCAGCGTTCCGATGATGCCGAGTACAGCTCCGAATGCGATGTTGCCGCCGCCCACTGCATCGCGCGTGGTGGAAGCCGCGCCAATGCCGATGAGTGAGAAGAACAGCGCGATCACCGAGGCGACCACGGCGATGATCGCGACGGCAAGGTTGCGGCCCGCCGCGAACAGCGCGATGCCGAGACCGAGCAGCACGGCGGCAAAGAACAGCCAGAAGTCGCCCGGCGCCTGCAGTACCTTCATGTCCTTGGTGAGAAAGTCGTCGCGTCCATTCAGTGTGTTTCCGTCGTACTTGAACCACGGCAGAAAGACCGACACGCCGTGCACGATGGCCCCAGCGAGGATCAACGACGCGCCAACGCGCACGCGCGGCCGCGGCGGCTTGGCGCCCATTTCCCCAGTGAATCCCTGAAAGCTCGGCGGCGGAGGTGGCGAGGTCGGCATCGATGGCGGCGGGCCAGGCGTCGGCGGTGGCGGCGGCGGCGGCGGCGGCGGGGTGAAACTCATGGGGAAAGCATGACAGATGACGCGGGTGTGTTGCTGGAATGCAGCCACGGCCGCTCAGGTGGCGCGCAGATGAAGAAGCAGAGCGGATTCAGGGTTCATCACGGGCATCTGTAGCCCGGTGATGGCGAGTTGGCGACCCGACAGGGTGATGCCGTCTCGTAACCACTGCGGCTGGGCGCGCGCCGGGCCGCGTTCGGCCTTGTCGTCGGGCAGAGCGACCCGCTCGATGCGATACATCTTGGCGGGGTCGAGGCCGGGGAGTCGAAGCGGTTGTGGGGTCAAGGCCATGTCGGTCTGCAATTGAACGAAGGCCACGACGGCCTCCGAGCGATCGGTGGAGTACACACCGTGGGCGTGTGAGGCATTGTTGGTGGGGTCGAAGCGCACAGTGTCGCCCGAGTGCAGCAACGACCGGAATCGTTTGTGGATAGCTATCGCCTCGGCGAGCCCGGCGCGTTCCGCTTTGCTGAGTTCCATCACGTTCCACTCCACGCCAAGGTGGCCAAAGAGCGCAGTCGCAGCGCGGAAGCTGAGCGAATGTCGGCGCGCCGTGGTGTGGCTGCGGGTCGGCCCGATGTGGGCGCCCATCACCTCGGGCGGCACGAACATCGAGGCACCACGCTGGATGGTCTGGCGCTCGAGCGCGTCGTTGCAGTCGCTGGTCCACACCCGCCGAGTTCGCCGCAGCATCTCATGATCGATGCGCGCCCCGCCCGACGAGCAACTCTCGATCTCCACAGTCGGGTGGCGAGCCTGCAGGTCGTCGAGCAGTCGGTAGAGCGCGAGCGTCTGGGCATGTGTTCCAGCAGCGCCATCGGTACCGCTTCCCTGTACGTGGTCGCGGTTCATGTCCCACTTCACGTAGGCAATGTCGTGGTCGCGCAGCAGAGCGTCGAGCGCAGCGAGGATATGCGCGTACGCATCGGGGTGGGCCAGGTTGAGCACCAGTTGGTGGCGGCCGAGCACTGGCTCGTATCCGGCGGTGGCGAGGGCCCAGTCAGGGTGGGAGCGATACAGGTCGCTATCCGGGTTCACCATCTCGGGTTCGACCCAGATACCGAACTCCATACCAAGACCGCGCACGTGCTCGATGAGGGGAGTGAGCCCTTCTGGGTAGACCTCGGGGGAGACCCACCAATCGCCAAGGCCGCGGTGGTCATCGCGCCGCGAACCGAACCAGCCGTCGTCGAGAACGAAGCGCTCGATGCCGACCGCTGCAGCCGAATCGGCGAGCTCGATCAGACGCTCGGTGCTCTGATCGAAGTACACGGCCTCCCAGGTGTTGAGCAGCACCGGTCGGGGCGTGTTCGGGTGACCCGCGCGAGCGCGCAGTGAACGGTGGAAACCCCAGGAGGCGGGGGTGAGGCCCCCCGGGGCGAATGTGGCGATGAGCTCGGGCGTGGTGTAGCTCTCGTTGGGCTCCAGCGACATCTCGCCGGGGTGGAACAGCTCGCCCAACTGCAGGTAGCGCCGGCCATCGGGCAGCACTTCGGCCCACGACTGATGGTTGCCGCTCCACGCCAGATGCGCGCCCCAGACCTCGCCTTGCCACTCGCCGAATCCCTGCGCGCCGGCGAACAACAGCGGCACGTGTTCGTGTGAGGTTCGGCCGCGTCGGTTCTCGGCGCCGTAGGAACCACGCTCGAATGGCATGCGATACGGATGCAGCTCGCGTGTCCATCGCCCGGTGAACTGCATGAGTTCGCGTGCGTGACCCGGCAGCGGCAGGGTGATGCTGAGCTGGTCGAGCAGATAGCGGTCCGACTCGCTGAGATTGGTGAGCGTGAGCTGCACCGTGAGTACTTCGCCGAGCGAGATGAACGAGGTGAGCCGCAGCTGCGCAACGGTGTCGACGGCAACGGCGATGAGCAGGCCGTCGTCGAATAGTGCGTGCGACTCGTAGGTGAATCGTGGCGCCCAGGCTGTTCCGCCGCGCCGGTGTCCGGCTAGACCGGGCCGACCCGGGAAACCGTTGCCGTGCTCGGGCACGAGTGAAATGACTGGTTCCACATCGAGCATGCCGTGGGCGATAGGCCGAGTTGCTGCCGCCACAACCGCGTCGAGGTCGGTGTCGGGTCCGAGCGCTGCACCCCAGTGACGGATGGTGGGCGCGCCAGTGGAGAGATCAATCATGACGCTGGTGTGTGCACCAGAGAGGTGGATCAACACGTGCTAGCCCTTGCTGGCGCCGAGGGTGAGCCCGCTGATGAACTGCTTTTGCAGCATCAGATACACCGCCAGGGTGGGCATTGCGATGATCATCGAGCCAGCGGCGATGAGGTTGTCGTTACTGAAGTACTGGCCGCCGAGGTTGGCGATCGACGAGGTGATCGGACGCTCCGAACCCTGATTCAACAACACGACAGCCCAGAAGAAGTCGTTGTAGAGCCAGGTGAACTCGAGCGTCGCGAGCGCAGCCAGCGCTGGCCGGCACAGCGGCAGGATGATCTGGAAGAACTGGCGCGGCACACTGGCACCATCCACCAGCGCGGCCTCGTTGAGCTCTTTGGGGATGGTCTTCATGTAGTTGCTCAACACGAAGGTGCAGAAGCCGGTCTGGAACGCGACATGGATGATGATGACCGCGATCTTGGTGCCGAGCAGATGGCCGGTGTTGGTATCGCTTAAGAAGTTGGGCCAGGGCACGTGCTCGTAGAACGAAAACAGTGGCTTGAAGATCACCTGGGCCGGCAGCAGGTTGCCGGCCGTGAAGATGAGCAGCAATGTGATGTTGAAGCGCCATGTGAACCGGCTGACGGCAAACGCCATGAAGCTCGAGAACAACAAAATGAGCGCGATCGACGGGAACACGATGAACGCCGTGTTCGCGAACGTGCCGTGCCAGCCGCCCATGCCGCCCTGCTTGAAGGCGTCGCCGTAGTTCTTGAACGACAGGCTGTCGGGCATGGAGAAGATGCCCTTGCGCTGTGTTTCGGCGTACGGACGAAGTGATGAGTAGAACGCGCCAAGAATGGGCACCATCCAGGCGAGCGCCACGGCGGTGAGAAACGCGTACGTCAAGGAGCGCAGTGGCTTCGAGTAGCCGGGCTTGCGCTGCACGAGGGTCAGACTGCTGCTCACAATTCCTGCTCGCGGTAGTTGTTGATGAGATACCAGATGATGAAACCGAGGCACAGCAGCAACAGGATCACGCCGTAGGCCGAGCCGATGCCCACTTGCCCGCCGCCTTCGCCAGTGAGGTTGTTCTTCACGAGCACGCCGAGCACGGTCGTGCCGATGGGTTCTTTCAACGCCACGATGATGTCGAAGGCACGCAGTGCCTCAATCACGGTGATGACCAGCACCACCACGTTGATGGGCTTCATCACGGGAAACACCACCCGACGGAAGGTCTGCCATTCATTGCAGCCGTCGATGGAAGCCGCCTCGCGCAGCGATGGGTCCACGCTCTTGAGTCCGGCGAGATACAGCACCATCACATAGCCGATGTGCCGCCATGCCATGGCGAGCAGCAGCGCGGCGAAGTTCTTGGTGAGTCCGAGGGGAAAGGAGAGAAAGGGAACGTGAAACTCGAACAGTTTCTGCGAGTTGCCGAGAAAGTCGATGGGTGTCGTGCGCCCCACATTGAACAGACCCTGCGATTGTGAGTACATCACGCTCTTCCAGATGAAGCCCACTACTGCGAGCGACAGCACCACGGGGAGGTAGTAGATGCTCTGGTAGATGGCCGAACCGCGCACGCCCTTGTCGAGTAGGTAGGCGAGGAGTACACCGACGAGACTGCACGCCGCTAGGAACACGAGCAGGATCAAGTTGTTGAACAGCGCGGGAAAGAACTTGTCGTCGAAGACGGTGAAGATGGTCCAGTAGTTCTTGAACCCAACGCCGGTCCATGTGCCGAGGTGGATGCCATCCCATTTCGTGAACGACAACATGATGGTGCCGATGGCTGGCAACCACACAAAAGCAATATGGATGGCACTGGGGATGCCGACCATGAGCGACAGCCACACTTTGTCCGAGCGCGACAACTGGCTGTAACGACGGCGGCGCCCCCGATGTGGGGGCGCCGCTGCCGTGATGTCCGGTGACGTGATGTCGGTAGACATGCGTGGTTCGTGGCTCAGCTGAGGTACGTGGACTTCTTGTCTTCGATGCCCTTGAGTATGGTGTCGACCTGAGTGGGGTCGGCCACGAAGGCTGCGAAGGCATCGCCGATAACGTTCGAGACGAAGTCGGGGCTGGTGTCACGGTCAAGGAACTGAGCGATGTTCTTGGCCTTGCTGACGAGCTCCTGTGACTTCTTCTGGATGGCGTTGTAGCCCGAGGTGTCGGCCTTGCCGTTTGCCGCAACGCTGGCGCCCTCGATCTTCAAGAAGGCATCCACCGCCTTTGCGGTGCCGAGACCGGCGAGCAGCGCCTTCGCGCCCTCGATGTTCTTGGGCTTGGCGGCCATCATGAAGCCGTCGATCGGTGCGTCGAGTGCATCGGCGCCGATCTTGTCGTCGAGAGCCGGGAAGTTGAAGAAGTCGAGGTCGTCGAGATATGCCTGATCCTTGGAGTTCGTCGCAACGAACGTGCCCAGGTAGTACATACCGGCTTCCTTCTTCTCCAGCGACGTGGCGGCTTCCTGCCAAGTGCGGCCGTTGGCGTTGGTCTGATGGAAGGGGAGCAACTCGGCCCAGGCGGTGAACACGGCTTTGGTCTTGGGGTCAGTCCACTTCTCTTTACCGGCGAGCAGGTCGACGTGGTACTTGTAGCCGTTGACGCGCATGTTCAAGATGTCGAACGTGCCCTGCACTGGCCACTTGCCATCGTTGGCGTACGCGAAGGGAATGAGGCCGTCGGCCTGCATCTTGGTCGCGAGCGCAACGAGTTCGGCCTTGTTGGTGGGGACCTTGTAGCCTTTCTCTGCGAACACACTCTTGCGGTAGTGCACGGCCCAGGGGTAGTAGTACAGCGGCACGAAGTACTGCTTGCCATCGTTGCCGGTGCTGGCGGTCTTGAAGCTGTCGCCGAAATCGGTGAACTTGCTCCAGACGTCGCTGATGTCGCCCACGAGGCCTTTGTCGGCGAAGAAGCGCATGCGGTAGCCGGCGAACCAGCACAACACGTCGTCGGGCTGAGCCAGGTAGTTGGTGATGTTGCCCTGGTAGCTGTTGTGGTCGGTGGTGTTGACCTTGACCTTCAAACCGGTGGAGTCAATGGCAGCCTGCATCGCCTCTTTGGGCTTGGCGTCGCTGTAGTTCGAGCCGAAGGTGACCTCGCCGCCAGCGGCAGCGCCGCTGGTAGCAGCAGTCGTACCGGCGGTGGTACCGCCCGTTGCGCCGCCGGTTGTGGCGGGTGTGGTCTTGGCGTCTGAGCCACAGGCCGCGAGCAGGGCTGCAGCGCTTGCGGCGCCTGCACCACCGATCAGGACCTGACGGCGATTGATTGAAAACCCGACGTCGCGCGGGCTTGGTGACTGTTCGGTTGTCCCGGACATGTCTCCCCCTTTTGTGTTGTGTGGATACTTACCTGCGGAAATGTTCCGACTCAGTGAACGCAATGTGTCATGAAAGTGTCCAATGTGTCAAGGCATTCCGCGCAGAAACGAACAGAAAGAGCCGAAGGTCCCACGAATCGAACAGGAATCGGAACATTTGTCGTTCGATTCTGTTGACTTCGCGTGGAAAATGGACGACAGTGACGCCCATGGCCACAGGAGTACCGCCGCCGAATGATCTGACGGCATCACGTGCCCTCGCTCGGCAGCGTCATGAATTCATCCTCTCCGAGGTGCGCCAGCGTGGTGCGGTGCGCGTCACCGACCTCGCCGCGCAGCTGAGCGTGAGCGACATGACCGTGCGGCGCGACCTCGATGTCTTGCACGATGCGGGCCTCGTCGAGAAGGTGCACGGTGGGGCCACTGCGCTCGCCGATCGCAGTGCCGACGAGCCGGGGTTCGCGGCCAAATCGCTGCGCAACACAAACGAAAAGATCGCGATTGCGCGCGCCGCGGCCACGCTGGTGCGCTCCGGCACCGCAATCGGCGTCACCGCCGGCACCACCACGTGGCAGCTTGCGTATCACCTCACCGAGATCGCGGATCTGATCGTGGTGACCAACTCCGTTCGGGTCGCCGAGATACTGCATCAGAGCCCGCGGGCGGACCGCACGGTCATTCTCACGGGTGGGGTTCGTACGCCATCGGATGCGCTCGTGGGGCCTGTGGCGGTGCAGGCGCTGCGATCGCTACATTTCGACGCGGTGTTCATGGGCGTGCACGGCATGAGTGCCCGTGCTGGCTTCACCACACCGAACCTCACCGAGGCCGAGACCAACCGGGCCTTCGCCGAGGCGACCCAACGCCTGGTCGTGCTCGCCGATCACACCAAGTGGAACGTCACCGGGCTCAGCTCCATCGCCGCGCTGCACGACGCGGACACCGTCGTCACCGATGCCACCATCTCTCAGGTCGCACGCGACGCGCTCGACGAACACGTCGGACATGTCCTCATCGCCGACCCCACCGAACCCGACCTTCCCTCACTCGATCTCCGAAGGAGAGCCTGATGGCCACCGTTACGTTTGACAATGCGAGTCGTATCTACCAGAGCGGGCAACGTCCGGCCGTCGACTCACTCAACCTCACAATCGACGACGGCGAGTTCCTCGTTCTCGTCGGCCCCTCGGGTTGCGGCAAGAGCACCACCCTGCGCATGCTCGCGGGCCTCGAACCCATCGACGGCGGCAACGTCTTCATCGGCGACATCGATGTCACGATGTTGCCGCCGCGTGAGCGCGACATTGCGATGGTCTTCCAGAGTTACGCCTTGTACCCGCACATGACCGTGGCAGAGAACATTGGCTTTCACCTCAAGATCAAGAAGCTGCCGAAGGATGAGATCACCCAGCGCGTGAAAGAGGCCGCCGCCCTGCTCGATCTTCAGGACTACCTCAACCGCAAGCCCGCCAAGCTGTCGGGTGGGCAGCGTCAGCGCGTCGCGATGGGTCGTGCAATCGTGCGCCAACCCAAAGTGTTCTTGATGGACGAGCCGCTGTCGAACCTCGATGCCAAACTCCGCGTGCAGACCCGCACTCAGATCGCTGCGCTCCAGCGCCGTCTCGGAGTCACCACGCTGTACGTGACGCACGATCAGGTCGAGGCGATGACGATGGGCGATCGCGTCGCCGTGCTGAAAGACGGCATCCTGCAACAGTGCGCTTCGCCGCGTGAGCTGTTCATCAATCCCGTGAACATCTTCGTGGCCGGTTTCATCGGATCTCCGGCGATGAACCTGCTCCAAGCCCACGTCACCGAAGGTGGCGCGACCATCGGCTCGATGACGGTGCCGCTCACGCCCGACCAGCGCGGTTCGCTCACCTCTGAGGCGGTCACCATCGGCCTGCGTCCCGAGGGCCTCAGTGTCGGCGCACACGGAGCACTCGGTGGCCTCGATGCTACGGTCGAAACGGTCGAGGAACTGGGTTCCGACGCCTTCCTGTACTGCACTGTTCCCGGAGTCGAGGGCGTCGAGGGCTTCGTCGTTGCACGAGCCGAGGGTCTTAGCGGAACGCGTGCCAGCGACAGGATCAGCCTGATCCCCGATCACGGTGTGGTGCATCTGTTCGACACAGCAACGGGCCTGCGCCTGACCAGCCCGAAATGATTGAGACGCGCCCCGACGAATTGGTGTTGCCTGCGACGGACCGTCGCGTGGATCCGTTTCTGGGAACCCTCGTGCACGTTGTCGGTTCTCGCCAAGCACGTCCGAACTTGCCGAGCACCGGCTGCCCGTTCTGCCCCGGGGGCCTCGAAGCCCCCGACGAGTACGACGTGCGGTGGTTCCGCAACCGGTGGCCGGCGATGCCCGGCGATCGCTGTGAGGTCGTGCTCTACACGCCCCAGCACGACGCGACCATCTGGTCGCTCGGTGTCGACGGTGTGCGCAAGGTGATCGATCTGTGGACACAGCGCTCAGTCGAACTCGGTGCTCGAGACGACGTCGATTTCGTGTTGGTGTTCGAGAACCGTGGTGCCGAGGTTGGTGCCACCATCGCCCATCCGCACGGCCAGATCTACGCCTACGATCATGTGCCCGAGCGACCCCAGCGCATCTTCGCCGCCGGTTGGAAGCCCGATGCTGACCCGGGCGACCGCATGGTGGCCGCCGATGGTGGGTGGCAGGCGTATGTGCCGGTTGCGCCCACGTATCCAGTGGCTCTCACCTTGGCCCCGTTCGAACGGGTGCCGGATCTCGCCCACCTCAGCGAACAGGGTCGCAATGATCTTGCGGGGCTGCTCGTCGATGTCTTCGAGCGTCTCGACAGACTCTACGAACAACCATTGCCGTACATGATGTGGTTGATGCAGAGTCCAACCGGCGGCGAATGGCCCGAGCCGTGGTTTCAGATCGAGATCGTGTCGCCGTGGCGATCCGCCGGGGTGCCCCGATTCATCGCCGCCGCCGAGGTTGCCTGTGGCGAGTTCTTCAATCCGGTGATTCCTGAGGTGCTGGCGGAGCGTCTTCGCGATCTGGCTCCGTAGCGCCGTCGCGATCTGGCTCGATGATCGTTTCGGTGGTTACCGGCAGCGGGCGTCTCGACGAAATCACCAGATAGAGGCCGGCACCCACTACGGCAGCCAAGGCGACCCACTGGTTCCAGCGCAGACCGCCGACGTGATGTGCTTCATCGATGCGCAGGCCCTCGACGAAAAACCGGATCACTCCGTAGCCCATGAAGTACATCGCCAACAGATGGCCCGCGCGGACCGTGCGGCGGCGGTCGATGAGCAACAACAATCCGCAGAGTGCGAGGTTGGCCAGCGACTCGTACAGGAACGTGGGATGGAAAAGTGTGCCGGATGCGTAACCGTCGGGCAGGTGAGCGTCGTCGATCTTCAGGCCCCACGGCAGCGTGGTGGCGCGGCCGAACAACTCCTGATTGAACCAGTTCCCCCACCGCCCAATCGACTGCGCGAGCGGCAGCGCCGGCGCGGCACAGTCGAGCGCCATCGCCACGGGGATCTTCCGACGACGCATTGCCCACACCCCGGCGAGGACACCGAGTAGCAACCCGCCAGGGATACCGAGCCCGCCCTGCCAGATCTTGGGGATGTCGATGAGATGACCCGAGAACTTCGACCAGTCAGTGGCCACGTGATAGAGGCGTGCCCCGATGATGCCTCCGACGACACCCCACATCGCGATCGCGGCCGCGTCGTCTCGGGTTCCGATGCAGCGTTGTTCGAAACGCCGGCCCATCAACCACACTCCGGCGACAATGCCGAGCGCGATCATCAGCCCGTATGCGTGAATTCGAAGTGGGCCGATAGTCAGCGTGCCACTCGATGGGCTGGGCAGGCTGGCGACGACACCGACGAAGCGCATCACGAGGCGGTGACCCGATTCGCGAATGTGATCGACTCGGAGTTGATCAGCTCCTTGTCGTAGTCCTGGGTAGCAACGTGGTAACTGCGCTCGAGGGTGACTCGATGCAGTGGGCCGCCGTAGGCATGGGCGAGGAATTCAGCCTGCGCAGGGTCCACCACGTGATCCTGCGGCGAGTTCATCAGCAGCATCGGCATCCTCATCGAGTGATAGGTGGTCGCCACGACTGCGGCACCATTGATGAGCATGTCGAGCAGGCAGGGCAGCGGTGTGCCGTCGTAGGCGGTCTCGTGCGAGTCGGGGTCAGCGATGTCGGAACCGATGCCGGGCATGATCGTGGTACCGCCATCGACCATACCCTGCAACATCTCGATGACTTCAGGTGCCTGTGGTTGCGCGACGGGGTTGATACACACAATGCCGCTGATCTGCGGATGCTGGCCGGCCGTCCACAGCGTGAGCAGGCCTCCCATACTCAGACCGACTACCACGATGTGGCTGCAACGTGCGGCCAGGCGTTGGTACGCCACCTCAACCTCGCCACTCCAGTCGGCCCAACCCGTGGTGAGCATGTCGGCAACGGTGGTGCCGTGGCCAGGCAGTCGCGGGAGCTCCACGTCGTAGCCGGCATCGGCGAATGCTTGCGCGAGACCACGCATCGAGCTGGGGTTTCCGGTGAAGCCGTGAATCACGAGCGCGCCGCGGTGACTCGCTGTGGAGTGTGACCAGGCGTCGGCGCCCGGCATGATTGGATCAGTCATGCGCAACGTTCTATCGCGAACCGGTGCTCGTCTGCGAGCGCTCTCGACCTAGATGTACGGATCGTCTTTCGACAGCGGGAGCTCCCACCACTCCTGCGGGTATCCCTCGTGTTCCCACTCCGGAAAGGGATAGATGCAGTTCACCGGGCACACGGGGAGGCACTTGTCGCAACCGCTGCACAACTCGGGCACGATGACCACGTCGGCGCCGTGATTGAAAATCGCGCCGAAGTGCGATGGACAGTGACGCAGGCATGCATCGCAGTTGATGCACTCGAGCATCTCGATGCGAACCGGAGCATTCTTCCACTTCGGGTTACGGGTGTGCTGTTCGATGCGTTCGGTGCGGGAGGCGCCCATCGTGGCGAGTGTAGGGCGACGCCGGGTCGGGCGCGCTGCAATCAGCCGGCGTGTCGGGCAGGCGCGGTGGCACTGGCCTCGACGGTGGCTCGCAGATGGGGATGGCGGTGCACGATGACCTCGATGAAGGCATCGACGACCTCGGGTTCGAACTGAGAACCGCGCGCGCCGATGATGTAGCTCACGGCGTCGGCTTGCGACCACGCGTGCTTGTAGACGCGCTCGCTCGTGAGTGCATCAAAGACATCGGCGACGGTGACGATTCGGCCACAGCGGGGAATGTTGGTGCCGTGCAACCCGCCGGGATAACCGGTGCCGTCCCAACGCTCGTGGTGGTTGAGTGCGACAACAGCGCCGAGCTGGATGAGTTCCGACGTGCTTCCCGACAGAATCTGCGCACCGATGGTGGTGTGCGTCTTCATGATTTCGAACTCGTCCGCGGTGAGTGGGCCGGGCTTGAGAAGAATTGCGTCGGGCACCGACACCTTGCCGATGTCGTGCAAACGAGCGGCGAGCCGCAGCTGCTCGCACCATTCGTGGTTCTCGCGCAGCTCGTGAGCGATATCTGCCGAGAGATCACCGACGCGGATGGTGTGTTCGCCGGTATCGGTGTCGCGAAACTCGGCGAGCACAGCGAGGCGTTGAAAGGCCTCGAGTTGGTATTCCTCGAGTTCGTGGGTGCGTCCGCGAACGAGGGCTTCGAGTTCACTGGTGCGCAACCGCAAGATCTCGGCCTGCTGACGGGCGTGTTCGGTGTCGTGGGCGATCTGCAGTGTCTTGATACGCAGATCGGTGCCGTCGTTGAACAGGTTCTGATGCAGGTCGAACCGGCACTCTTGGTGGGCGAGCGCCTCCTCGAAGCGGCCGAGTTGGCGATACACCCTCCCGAGCGCTTCGTGGGCCTTCAATTCGAGAGACCGCAGGTTGGCTGTCTTCGCGACATCGAGGGCGACGAGCAGATCCTCTTCGGCGTGCATCACGTCACCGGCACCAAGCGATGCCTTGCCGCGCGCCATCCGCACTGCGATGACACTGGTTGGGGTGGGCGTCGCACCACGAGTTGCGCGATCGTCGAGGATGTGCAGTGCCTCGTCGAAGCACCCGGCCGCGCGCACGGGATCGTGCAGGCAGGCGTAAGCCTCACCAAGATTCGCAAGGACATCGGGGACGAAGCTCGGTGCGTGGGCTCTGGAGAGTTCGAGCGCCGACTCGCCGAGGCTGGCCGCAAGGAAGTACTCCTTGCGCTGAGCGCGTAGCTCGGCCATGTTGGTGAGCGTGATCGCATCGACGTCAGGTCGGGCCAACTGGCGGTTGGCGGTGAGCGCTGCCTCATAGGTGACGATGGCGCGATCGGTGTCGCCGAGCGAGTGGTGGATAGACGCCACAGTGTTGAGCAGGTTGCCCTCGTCGACGCGGTGATCAGTGGTGCGATACTGCTCGAGCGCGCGTAAGCAACAGGCGAGCGCTTCGCTGTGGTTACCGGCGTCGAAATGCACGATCCCCATCAGGTTCAGCGCGCACACCTCAGTGACGACCGCACCGGCCTTGCGAGCAAGATCTCGTGCGTCGACCGCCACCCCGAACGCCTCGTCGGCGTGCCCGCCGTAGTACGCCAAGCTGGCAAGCCGGTAGAGCGCTTCTGCCTCACCGGACTCGTCGCCCTGAGCGTGCGCCAGAACTCGTGCCTGTTGGACCAAGGTGCGGGTCGCGGAAGGGTCATACTGCTCACGGTCCTTGGCGCGATCGAGTAGGTCACGCACGGAGTCAGGTTCGGCGCGCAAAGGATCTGTTCTGACGTCAAGAGCCATCCCGCACCTCCTTCCCGCAACGCATTTTCGGTCGTCAAGCCGCTTCCCCGATGATGAGTCCGAGCAAGGGCGCCAGATTAGTAAAAACTCGAAATCCGTGCACGGATCCCAAGCGATCTTTCCTCAACCTTGACACTATGCCCGACATGCTCACGTTGGGTGGTCGCGGCCCTCGCACCGACGCTCTGCGACCCCCAGTGTCAGCACCTAGATTGGCGGTGGGTGAGCGCGCACCACATTCTTCAACTCAGGCAAGCGGCGTGAGCCGGAATCGTGGCGCTGAGCGTTCGATCGAACGGTCCGCGCTGACCGCAATGCTGCCCATTGTTGCGATCATTCCCGTGTGGTTGCTGGCGCTCGCGGTGTTCTGGCTGCCCGTGCACCACTGGTGGCGGATTCCGTTCTGGGAGTTCGCGGCGATCCATCTTGTTGCGGTGGTGGTGATGTTCTGGCGGCCGCTGCAGAACGTTCTTGTCATGCGCATGCTCGGAGCGCATCGCGCGACGCCCGATCAGGCCCGTCGACTCGAGCCGGCCTGGCGCAGCGTCGCCCAACAGATCGGCATGTCGCCGCGTCGATTCGCACTTGCCGTGTTGCCCTCGGACGAATTGAATGCGTTCGCCTGTGGCGGCAGTCTCCTCGTGGTCACGTCGTACGCGATCGAAGCATTGCCGCGCGACGAAATGACCGGCGTGCTGGCTCACGAGATCGCCCATCATCTTGGGCTCCACACCGTCGCGCTCACCGTTCGGCAATGGCTCAGTCTGCCGATCTTCCTGTTGGCGCGCGTTGGCTTCTTTCTTCAGAACGTGGCTGTCGCCGCCACGCGGAGTTTCGTCAGTCACTCCTCTGCGCTCACAGCAGTTGGCCGGGTGATCAGCGCGCTCTTGAACGCAGTGGCGTGGCTGTTCCTCGCAGCCCTGATGATGAGCAACCAGCTCGCAAATGGCATCGGGAAGGGTTCAGAGTTCGAGGCCGATCGGCGTGCCGTCGAGATGGGATTTGGCCGCGAGCTCGCCACCGCGCTTCGGCGCGTCGCCGAGATCGAGCGGAACGATGAGGTCGGTTCGCTGCGTGCAAATCTTGTCGTGACGCATCCCTCGGCGCGCAGCCGCGTTACGCGAATCGAGGCGCTCCGCCGACGCGAGGCGAGCCGCAGACGAATGCCCAGTGATTAGCGATCGTCGGTTGTACCAATTCAGTGCAAGGTGCCGATGGGTGCGACCACCGCATGGAGCACGGCGATGAGATCGTCGGGAGCAATCTCGATGTCGAGGCCGCGCTTGCCTCCGCTGACAAAGATCGTGTCGAACAGCAGACATGTCTCGTCGATAACGGTGGGTAACTGCTTGCGTTGGCCGAACGGACTGATGCCGCCCACTACGTAACCCGTGAGTCGTAGCGCCACCAGCGGGTCGCACATTTCGGCGCGCTTGACCCGCGCTGCCGTTGCGAGTTCCTTGAGCGATAACTGGCCGCTCACCGGCACGATGCCGACTGCTATGTTCGCTGCGGGCAGACCCTCGATGGCGACGACGCCGTCGAGTGATGCGAGCAGTGTCTTGAACACGCGGTCCGGCTCGACCCCGAGAGCCTCAGCCGCCGCCTGTCCGTAGTTGCGTTCGGTTGGGTCGTGGGCGAACTCGTGCACCCGGAACGACACGCCGAGCTGCTGCAACACGACCGTTGCGGGGGTACCGCCCTTCGAGCCGGCGACAAGTCGCGCTGCGCCGACTTTGTCGTATCCCCGAGACGTCCCTGCTGCCACGGTTGCCAACGTAGCGAATCGCGCATCTATGGTGCGGCCATGAGCCACGCCATCGACGACATCGGCATCATCGACCTGATGATCGGTTTCCCGAAGAAGAACGCAGCTGATCACTATCAGTTCCTCAGCGGTGCGGTGAAGGATGCGGAGTCGAAGTCGATGGCCATGCCGGCGCAGTACATGTTCACCGAGGTTCCATCCGATGTCGATGAGCACACCGACACGATTGCAATGTTGATTGCCGACATGAACCGTTGCGGCGTCGCGCGGGGCATGGTGCACATGGGTTCAGCGGAATCGGTGCAGGCGCTGCACGACCATCCGGACCGGATCATCCCGTGCGTCGATGCCGACCCGAACGACATCATGGGCGCAGTTCGTCGAATTCGCACTGCGCACGCGGAATGGGGCGTCAAGGCAGTGACGTCATTTCCTGGGGGGTGTTTGCCGCAGGTGCCGGTGGGCGATCGTCGGTACTACCCGCTGTACGCGGCGTGCATCGATCTCGATCTGCCGATCATCATCAACGCCGGAGTCCCCGGGCCGCGTGTGCCGATGCTTTGCCAACACGTCGAACACTTCGACCAGGTCTGCTACGACTTCCCCGAGCTGCGTATCGTGATGCGCCATGGCAGCGAGCCGTGGCAGGAACTCGCTGTGAAGCTGATGCTCAAGTGGCCGGGGCTCTACTACATGACCAGCGCGTTCGCACCGAAGTACTTCCCTCGTGAGATCGTCGACTACGCGAACTCGCGAGGCGTGAACAAGGTGTTGTATGCGGGTTATTACCCAATGGGGCTGTCGCTTGATCGAATCGTCGCCGAACTTCGCGACGTGCCATTCCGCGACCACGTATGGCCACGTTTCCTGCGCGACAACGCAGTCGAGCTCTTCAAGCTCTGACGCAGCTCAGTCGGTCGGTTGCTCAGCCGGTGACACTGTTCGGATCGCAGTTGCTCCCACACACCGCGACCACCAACCGTTCGCCAGGCTCCGGGACGTAGACGCCGGCGCGCAGGGCTGCCAGTGCGGCTGCGCCACCAGGCTCGACGACCAGGCGCAGTTCATCCCACAGCGCGCGTTGCGCCGACCGAATGTCTTCGTCATCGACCAGGACGGCGTCGTCGACGTAGTGCTGCACGATCGACCAGGCGAGCGAGCCGAGTTGGCGCGTGCCGAGCGAATCGGCTGCCACGCCGCCGACCTCGACGGTGACCGGCCCACCGTTGAGGCGCGCCGCGTACAGGCACCGACTGGCCGAAGGCTCCACACTGACGACCCGTCGACGATTCTGCACCCACGCTGCCTGCCCGGCGATGAATCCACCGCCTCCCGTGGCGATGACGACGGTGTCATATTCGCCTACCTGGTCGTCGATTTCAACTGCCATCGTGCCCTGCCCGGCGATGATCTCGACGTGCTCGAATGGGTGGATGGCGAGCGCGCCCGATTCGGTTTGTCGATGCGTCGCCGCCGCTTGCGCGTCGTCGAAGAAGCCATCGATCACATGCACGGTGGCGCCGTAGCTCGCTATGCGGTCGCGTTTGATGACGGGACTCGTGGATGGCACGAAGATTTCCGCGGGGTAATCGAGTTGGCGGGCCACGAACGCAACCGCCGCGCCATGGTTGCCGCCAGACGCGGCGATCAATCCGGCTGGACCCACCTCGCCAGCCGACGCCGCAGCGAGCACGCGACTGAACGCACCGCGGGACTTGAATGATCCGGCATGCTGCAGCAGTTCCAGCTTCAGGGTGACGCCGTAGGGCAGCCCCAATTCGCCGGCTCGGGTGACCAGCACAGGTGTCTCGCGGACATGAGCGCGGATTCGTTGCATCGCCGCAGTGACATCGGCAGGTGAAACGGCGGGGCTGGTCATCGCTTGGCTCGACACAGCGCCAGAGGTTAACGCTGCGTAATGGACTCAGGAACGTGCGGCTGCGATTGCTACCGTGGCTCCATGGCCGAACTGCCCGAGACTTCCGTCGACATCAAACCCCGCAGCCGCGACGTCACCGATGGCTATCAGAAGGCGCCCGCACGCGCCATGCTGCGCGCTGTCGGCATGACCGACGACGATTGGGTCAAGCCGCAGATCGCCATCGCGAACGCGTGGAACGAGGTCACGCCGTGCAACATGACCCTGCGCAAACTCGCCGAGCGCGCCAAGGAAGGTGTTCGTAACGCCGGTGGGTTCCCCATGGAGTTCGGCACCATCACTGTCAGCGATGGCATCAGCATGGGCCACGAGGGCATGCGCGCCTCGCTGGTGAGCCGCGAGGTCATCACCGATTCTGTGGAGTGCGTCATGCACGCCGAGCGCCTCGATGGCTTCGTCGGTTTGGCGGGTTGCGACAAGAGCATCCCGGCCATGCTCATGGCCGCGGCGCGGCTCGATCTTGCGAGCGTGTTCGTTTACAACGGCAGCATTCTGCCGGGTAATCACAACGGCGTGGCCCTCGACATCACCAGTGTGTTCGAAGCCGTCGGCGCGTGCGCGATGGGCAAGATCACCGAGGCCGAACTCGGCGAGATCGAACGCAAGGCATGCCCCGGCGAAGGCGCGTGCGGTGGCATGTTCACCGCGAACACGATGAGTTCCATTGCCGAGGCGCTGGGGATGAGCCTGCCCGGCTCGGCGTCGCCGCCCGCCGTCGACCGCCGGCGCGAAGACGACGCGGTGCTCGCCGGAGAAGCCGTGGTCAACATGCTCCGCCTCGGCATCACGCCCCGCCAGATTATGACCAAGAAGGCGTTCGAAAACGCCATCGCCGTCACCAGTGCCTTGGGCGGGTCCACCAACGCCGTGCTGCACCTGCTCGCCATCGCCAATGAGGCCGGTGTGGCACTCGAGCTCGAGGACTTCAACCGCATCGCTGCGAAGGTGCCGCACATCGCCGACATGAAGCCCGGTGGCAAGTTCCACATGAGCGATCTCGATCGCGTCGGGGGAGTGCCCGTGGTGATGAAGCATCTGCTCGACGCTGGCCTGCTGCATGGCGACGTGATGACCGTGACCGGCAAGACCATGGCCGAGAACCTCATCCACCTCGACCCGCCGGCGCCCGACGGCGTGGTGGTCTACCCGCTCGATCAGCCATTGCATTCCGAGGGTGGCATCAACATTCTCACCGGCTCCCTCGCTCCGAAGGGTTCGGTCGTGAAGGTCGCCGGTCTCAGCGCGGATCAGATGTTGTTCGAGGGTGAAGCCCGTGTGTTCGACGGCGAGGACGGCGCGATGGCAGCCATCCTCAACGGCTCGATGCAGCCCGGCACGGTCATCGTCATCCGCTACGAGGGTCCCAAGGGCGGGCCGGGCATGCGCGAGATGCTCGCCATCACCGGTGCGCTCAAGGGCGCCGGACGTGGCGCCGACTGTGCGTTGGTCACCGACGGTCGTTTCAGCGGAGGCACCTGGGGTTTCTGCATCGGTCACGTGGCACCAGAGGCCGTCGACGGTGGGCCGATTGCGTTCGTGCGAAATGGCGATCGCATTCGCGTCGATGTGCGCAACTTCAGCCTGGATCTGCTCGTGTCCGCCGAAGAACTCGCGCAGCGACGCGTTGGTTGGGTGCCGAACACGTCGATGTATACCAGCGGCGTGCTGGGCAAGTACGCCAAATTGGTGCAGGGCGCCGAAACCGGCGCCATCACCAACACCCTGTAGCCGGTCCGGCGGCCGCCCGTCGACCCTGCAACCGGCCATCGCGCCGATCCCACGCGCCGTAGCCTCCACCAATTGTGGGCGCGGTGCGCGCCAACTGTAGGCGCGTACCGCGCCCACAATTCGGGCGAATCAGTTTGTTGGGCGCGGGTCGCGCCAGGGCGCGGCGCGCAGCGCGCCCAATCGGGTGTTGGCGCGCGGCGTGCGGGTGCGGGTGCGGGCGAGGTTGGACGGGCGAGGTTGGACGGGCGAGCTTGGACGGGCGAGGTGGCGCGGGCGCGCGAGGCTGTGGGCATGGGAACACATGTTGAGGGTCATGCCGGCGAGCAAGCGATCGAGGCGATGTTGGGTTTTGGCACCGATGTGATGTTCACGCTGAACGGGGGCCACATCTGGCCGCTGTACGAAGCGGCGCGCAATCAGGGCATGCGCGTGGTCGATGTGCGTCACGAGCAGACGGCCACGTTCGCAGCCGAGGCATACGCCAAACTCACCCGTCGACCGGGGTTTGCCGCACTCACCGCAGGCCCGGGTATCACCAATGGAGTGTCGGCCATCACGTCTGCGTACTTCAACGGGTCGCCGCTCGTGGTGCTCGGCGGTCGTGCGCCGGAGGGCCGTTGGGGTTCCGGGTCGCTGCAGGAGATGGATCATGTGCCGGTGGTGCAGTCGATTACCAAGTCGGCGAGCACTGTGAAGGATGCGTCGCAGGCCGGTGAGTTGGTGCATGCCGCAGCTCGACTGTCGCTCACGCCGCACCGCGGCCCGACCTTCCTGGATTTTCCGCTCGATGTGTTCGGCCCGGCCGTCGGAAATGTGCCCGATGTCGACGAGTGCGTTGGTAAGGGTCGGGCCCCTGATGCTGATGAGGTGGCGGTGTTGGCGGCCATGATTGCGAACGCCGAGCGACCGGCGTTCATCGTGGGCAGTGATGTGTACTGGGACGGCGCCTGGGAGCAACTTCGTGCCGCCGTCGAGCACTTGCGCGTGCCGTGCTTCTTCAATGGGCTCGGTCGGGGAACCTTGCCTGCATCGCACGAGTTGGCGTTCCTGCGAACCCGCGGTCTGCTCAAGCAGCGCGCCGACCTCGTGGTGGTGCTCGGCACGCCGCTCGACTTTCGTCTGGGTTTCGGGCGCTTCGGCAATGCGCAGGTCGCCCATGTGGTCGATAGCGATGCTCAACGCGCCAAGCATGTGAGCGTGCCCACGGCGGCGGGGGACACCTCCTTGATTTTGCAAGCATTTGCCGATTACACCGGCAAACGTCGAAATCGAGAGGACTGGATCGCAGAGTTGCGCACCGCCGAGCGCGCGGCCATCGCCGCAGATGCGCCCTTGCTCGCTGCCACCGACTCGCCGATCCGACCGAGCCGTATCTATGGCGAACTCGGCAAGCGGCTCGCATCCGATGCCGTGGTCATTTGCGACGGTGGCGACTTCGCCTCATACGCGGGCAAGTTCGTGGAAGTGCAGCAACCCGGCTGCTGGCTCGACACCGGCCCATACGGCTGTCTCGGAAATGGCCTCGGCTATGCCACCGCGGCTCGCGTGGTTAGGCCCTCGAGCCAGGTGGTGCTGCTGTTGGGTGACGGTGCAGCGGGCTTCAGCCTGATGGACGCCGACACGTTGGTGCGCCACGGTCTACCCGTGGTGATGGTGGTTGGCAACAACGGGATGTGGGGTTTGGAGAAGCACCCGATGCAAGCCATCTATGGCTGGGACATGGCATGCGATCTGCAGCCGGCGTGTCGCTACGACGAGGTGGTGCGAGCGCTCGGTGGGGCGGGGGAACTCGTCACTGCCGCAGCGCAGATCGGGCCGGCGATGGATCGTGCGTTCGCAT
This sequence comes from Actinomycetes bacterium, assembly GCA_025360105.1. Taxonomy (GTDB): domain Bacteria; phylum Actinomycetota; class Acidimicrobiia; order Acidimicrobiales; family Ilumatobacteraceae; genus WLMZ01. The sequence goes on from JANYCT010000064.1 coordinate 55,472, forward strand.
CGGGTGTGCCGTATCTCGTGAATATCGTCACGGATCCTGTGGACGAGTATCCGCGGTCATCCAACCTCGGCTGACTCCGCACTCCGCTTGGCCGCTTGGCCGCTCTCCGCTCGGCCGCTTGGCCGCTCTCCGCTTGGCCGCTTGGCCGCTCTCCGCTCGGCATCTGTCGGCTCGCACGGGCTTCGCCCTACTCGCTCGCCGACAGACCCCGACCGTCCTCGCTCCTCACCCGGCACGGCTCGCAACTTGCGCGTTGTGGTGGGCTATTCGCTACGGGCGAGGTACCAGCGGGCGGCGCCGCGCCAGCCCATGATGAAGGCGCACAGGGTGGCGGTGGCGACGATGATGAACGGCGTTGCGGTGCCGCGGTCGAACACGAAGTGGCGCAGCAGCAAACCGGCGATAACGGCAGTGAGCCAGATGATGGCGCCTGTGGCATTGCTGAATGGATTGTTCCATGCGCGAGCGATCAGCCAGCCGAGAACGACGGCGATGAGGAACGGTGCGGCGACTTTCGCGGCGCCTACGAACACGTTGCCGGTTTCGTCGTGCGTGCGTCGACCGATGGCCACGAAGACAATGACCGCAAGAAGGTCGGCGCCCCCGGCGAGCAGATTGCGGCGACGGATCGGCGTATTCGTCATTCGTGCAACGTGTATCCGCCGAGCTTGCCCCGGTAGAACAACAGTGGCTGAGGATCGCCCTCGGAGTGGCCCATCGCCAAGACACGCCCAACCACGAAGAAGTGATCGCCCACTTCGTACACCGCTTCGGTGTCGCAGTCGATCCACGCTATGGCGTCATCAATGATGGGCGACCGCGTGATGCCGGGGTGCCAGGGAACATCTCTGAAGCGGTCGTCGACGCCTTTCTTCGCGAAGCGCCAGCACTGTTCACCCTGATGTGCACCGAGCACGTTCACGCAGAAGTGGCCCGACGGCACCATGGCTGCCCAGGTGTCGCTGCTCACCTGCGGAAGAAATCCCACCAGCGGCGGATCAAGTGAGACCGATGTGAACGAGCCAATCGTGAATCCCGCCGGTTGGTCGCCAGCCATGCCCGTGACGATGGTGACGCCGGTGGGGAAGTGCCCGAGAACCTGTCGGAAGCGGGCGGCATCGAACTCTTCTGCTGAGATAGACATCGGCCAAGACCCTATCCGGTGGCTTGGGTCGCGCGAAGGTGGAGATCGATGAGCGATGCCAAGCAGCAGATGCGTACCGAGATGCGTCGGGTGCGGGCCGCAATCGCCGATCGACCCAACCGATCGCTCGGGATCTGGACGGCCTTGATCGACTCCCTCGGAGAGTCTGCCCTGAGGGGTCGCAACGTGCTGGCCTTCGTGGGTGTCGGCAGTGAACCCGACACCGGCGAACTGCTGACGTCACTGTGGCGCCTCGGTGTGATCGTTCACCTGCCGCGTGTTGAGGGCGATGAGATGGTTGCCGTGCGTTACGACAGTGGCAACTCCTTGGAACCCGGTGCGTACGGAATCCCGGCGCCCAGCGGTACGCCCGAAGATCCGGGTCTGCTTGATTTCGTCGTTGTGCCCGGTGTGGCGTTCACCCGCAGCGGTCAACGCTTGGGTCAAGGCGGCGGCTACTACGACAGGTTCCTCCCAATGGTGCGTACCGACTGCGTCGTCGTGGGAGTGTGTTTCGCCGAGCAGATCGTCGACGCATTGCCTGCCGAACCGCATGATCAGCAAATGAGTCGAGTCGTCACCGACGCTGTGTCACAGTGACGACATGGCTTCACCGTTTACCCTCGATCAACTGAACGACGCGTCAGCGTTGGTCGCACGGTACGTCCCGCCGACCCCACAGTTCGCGTGGCCGCTCTTGGCTGACGCCGTGGGCGCAGATGTGTGGGTGAAGCACGAGAACCACACGCCCACGGGCGCATTCAAAGTACGCGGTGGCCTGGTGTTCGCCAATCGCTACGCGCGCGAACACGTGTCGCCGCTGGGTCTCGTTAGTGCTACCCGCGGTAACCACGGACAGAGCCTCGCGTTCGCGGGGCGCGCCTTCGGACTCGACGTCACGATCGTGGTGCCGTTCGGCAACAGTCCCGACAAGAACGCGGCGATGCGCTCATTCGGCGCCACCCTCATCGAGTACGGCCACGACTTCCAGGCAGCGCGCGAACATGCCACGTGGCTTGCCGAGACAGAAGGCATGCAGATGGTGCCCTCGTTTCATCCCGACCTCGTGGTCGGCGTTGCCACCTATGCCCGCGAGTTCTTGGTGGGCGCGCCCGACCTCGATGTGGTTTACGTTCCTGTGGGTCTGGGCTCGGGCATCTGCGCCCACATCGCCGTGCGCGATCTGTTCGGTCTGCGCACCGAGATCGTGGGCGTCGTGGCCGAGAACGCTCCGGCAACCGCGTTGTCGTTCGCTGCCGGCCACGCGGTGAGCACCGCTACCGCCAGCACGTTCATGGACGGTGTCGCGTGCCGCGTGCCCGACCCTGACGCCATCGCGATCATCAACCATGGTGCGTCGCGCATCGTGCAGGTGAGCGAAGACCTATGCGCCGCGGCCGTGCGCCTGATGTTTACGACGACGCACAACATCCCCGAACCCGCTGGCGCTGTGGCGTTGGCAGGCCTGCTCGCCGAGCGCGATCAGCAGCAGGGCAAGCGCGTTGGGATTACCCTCACCGGTGGCAACATGGATGCGCCTCTGCTGGCAACCATCCTCGCCGGCCATACTCCAACCCCGTAGGAAGCGAGTCAGCCCTCTTCTTGGTCCTCGTCGTAGTACTCGCGGCCGAGGTGGGTGATCTGGTCCTCGTCCATGATCCAGCGCAGCGTGTTCTTCAATTTGGTGAGCTGAATGAACAGGTCGTGCTCGGGGTACAGGCCGGGCGCCACCTGAGGGCTCTTGTAGTAAAAGCTGAGCCACTCCTGAATGCCGCCGAGGCCGGCGCGCTGGGCAAGGTCGCTGAAGAGCACGAGGTCGAGCGCAAGAGGGGCAGCAAGGATGCTGTCGCGGCAGAGGAAGTCGACCTTGATCTGCATGGGGTAACCGAGCCATCCGAAGATGTCGATGTTGTCCCAGCCCTCCTTGTTATCGCCGCGTGGTGGGTAGTAGTTGATGCTCACCTTGTGGAACACGTTGCCGTAGAGATCGGGGTTCTTCGAAGGCTCGAGGATGTCTTCGAGCACGCCGAGCTTTGACTCTTCTTTGGTCTTGAAGTTCTCGGGCGCATCGAGCACTTCGCCGTCGCGGTTGCCGAGGATGTTGGTGCTGTACCAACCCGAAAGCCCCAACTGGCGGGCCTTGAGCATCGGCGCAAGCACCGTCTTCATCAGCGTCTGACCGGTCTTGAAATCCTTGCCGCTGATGGGCACGTTCATGTCGGTAGCGAGCTTGCGCAACACCGGCGTGTCGACCGCAAGGTTCGGTGCACCGTTTGCAAACGGAACCTTTTCGAGGATGGCGGCGTAGGCGTACAGCATGGAGGGGGCGATGGTGGGATCGTTCGCGTCGATCGCTGCCTCGAAGGCTTCGAGGTTCATGTGCGCTGGTCCGGGCTCGATGAAGATCTCAGTGCTCGCACACCAGATCATCACGAGGCGATCGCACTGCTTTTCGTCGCGGAAGCGGTTGATGTCTTCGCGAATGGCGTTGAGCATCGCGCGCTTGCCGATGTCGCCCTTGGTGTGTTCGCCGTGCAGGTTTCGTGCGTACTTCAGTTCGAACGCGGCCGACATCGGGCGGATGTCGCGCAGCGCCTCAGCGATGGATTCGATGTGCTTGCCGCCATCGAGCACGCCGGCGCGAGAGGCTGCCACATAGGCGTCGTCGGGGAACACGTCCCACGCACCCCACACGATGTCTTCGAGCCGGGCGAGCGGCACGAAGTCCTTCACCAGCGGGCTGCGGTTGTCGGTGCGCTTGCCGAGACGGATGGTGCCCATCTGGGTAAGCGAGCCGATGGGAAGGCCTTGGCCCCGCTTGACCAGCTCGACGCCGGCAATGAGCGTGGACGCAACGGCGCCGAGACCGACGGTGAGTACACCGAGGCGCCCGGTGGCGGGTTGCACGGTGGGCGACGGGGGAGTGGTCATTGTGGTGTGTCCTCCTGAGATCGCAGCATCAGTGGCGCGATCGAACGCAATAGAACCGTCATCGTAGGCCGCATCGGGCAGTCTCCGAGAAAGGGCCGCGCGAATTCTTCGACGTTCTGGGCAACTTCGGGCGCCGAATCAGCCTGCGTCCGCGCCGATATGTAGGCAGTCGTCAGACCTTGGGCAGACCGGCGAGGGCCGCTTGGATCGCCTCAGCAGGGTAGTCGTAGTCGACCAACTTGCCGGAGAGGTAGTTGTCGTAGGCCGCGAGATCGAGCATGCCGTGTCCGCACAGCGCAGTGAGGATGACCCTGGACTCGCCGGTCTCCTTGCAGCGCAATGCCTCGTCGATACATGCGGCAAGTGCATGCGTCGGCTCGGGGGCCGGGATGATTCCCTCGGTGCGGGCGAACTGCACGCCTGCCGAGAAGCAGTCGAGCTGGTTGCGGGACTCGGCTTCGATGAGCCCGAGTTCGTAGATGTGCGAGACCAACGGGCTCATCCCGTGATACCGCAACCCACCCGCGTGGATGGTGTCGGGGATGAAGTCTTTGCCGAGGGTGTGCATCTTCATCAGCGGGGTCATGCCGGCGGTGTCGCCAAAGTCGTAGGCATACACACCCTTGGTCAGACTTGGGCACGCCGCGGGTTCGACCGCGACGATGCGCGTGTTGCGCCGACCGGCGATGTTCTCGGCGAGGAACGGGAAGGTGAGCCCGCCGAAGTTGCTGCCACCACCGACGCAGCCGTAGATCACATCGGGATACTCGCCGGCGAGTTCGAACTGCTTGAGGGCCTCCTGGCCGATGACGGTCTGATGCATGAGCACGTGGTTCAGCACCGATCCCAATGCGTAACGCGTGTCGGCGCGGGGCGCGGCAACCTCGACCGCTTCGCTGATCGCGATACCCAATGACCCGGGGGAATCGGGGTGCTGGGCGAGGATCGCGCGACCCGACTCGGTGAGATCGGATGGTGACGGGTGCACGGTGGCGCCGAAGACCTCCATCATCAGTCGGCGGTACGGCTTGGCGTCGAATGACGCACGCACCTGCCAGATCTCGCACTCCAGGCCGAACTGCGCGCATGCAAAGGCGAGTGCGGTGCCCCACTGGCCCGCCCCGGTTTCGGTGGTGAGCTTCTTCACGCCGGCCTTGGCGTTGTAATAGGCCTGCGGCACCGCGGTGTTGGGTTTGTGTGAGCCGGCAGGCGAGGTGCCCTCGTACTTGTAGTAGATGTGCGCCGGGGTGCCGAGCGCCTTCTCAAGACGGTGGGCGCGGTAGAGCGGCGTCGGGCGCCACAGCCGGTAGATATCGCGGACCTCTTCGGGGATCTCGATGAACGGTTCCATCGACACCTCCTGCATGATGAGGTCCATCGGGAACAACGGCGCGAAGTCGTCGGGCCCAGCGGGCTGCAGGGTGCCGGGGTGCAGTGCGGGCGGCGGCGGGCTGGGCAGTGCGGGCACGATGTTGAGCCACGCGCGCGGGATATCGGTTTCGCTGAGGGTGTACTTCGTGGTCATGTGACCGAGAGTAGTACGTGCCGATGGCAGCGGAACAGGCGTGCCACACTACGGCGTGGGCGAGATGCTGAACGTGGAGTCACCGATGCAGGGAACCGCTGTTGCCGTCTCGGTGGCCGCCGGTGACATCGTGCGCGACGGGCAGACCGTGGTGCTGCTGGAGAGCATGAAGATGCTCCACGACGTGAAGGTGTCCGCCAGCGGAGTCGTACGGGAGGTGTTGGTTATCGAGGGTGCCACGGTGCTGGCCGGCCAACTGATGTGCGTGGTCGAGGTGGTCGAAGTTGCCCGGCACGCTGAGGTGGTCAAGGACACACAGGACCTCGCCTACGTTCGACCCGATCTCGCCGAAGTGCTGTCGCGACACGACGTCGGCTTCGATGCTGCGCGTCCCGATGCCGTGCAGCGCCGTCGATCCGTCGGCCGCCGGACTGCGCGCGAGAACGTTGCCGATCTCGTCGATGACGGCTCCTTTATCGAGTACGGCCCGGTGGTCATCGCTGCGCAACGGCGTCGGCGTGCCATCGACGATCTGATTGCGCGCACGCCGGCCGACGGCATGATCGGCGGCATCGGCACCGTGAACGGCGAACACTTCAGCGGACATGCGGCGCAGGTGGTTGCCGTGTCGTACGACTACACCGTGCTGGCGGGCACGCAGGGCCTGCAGAATCACCGCAAGAAGGACCGCCTCTTCGAACTGGCCGAACAGTTGCGCCTACCCGTGGTGTTCTTCACCGAGGGTGGCGGCGGGCGCCCCGGCGACACCGACGGCACGGGTGTGAGTGGCTTGGACTGCCTCGCGTTCGTGTGGTTTGCACAGCTCAGCGGCGCAGTGCCGCTCGTGGGCATCAACGCTGGCTATTGCTTCGCGGGCAACGCAGCCATCCTCGGGTGTTGCGATGTTGTCATCGCCACCGAGGATTCGAACATCGGCATGGGTGGCCCGGCGATGATCGAAGGTGGTGGCCTGGGTGTGTTCGCACCCAAGGAGATCGGCCCGATCGAGGTGCAACGTGCCAACGGCGTCGTTGACATCGTGGTGCGCGACGAGACCGAGGCCGTTCGAGTTGCCAAGCAGTACCTGTCGTATTTCCAGGGCGCCGTGCACACGTTCGAGCACGCCGACCAACGGTTGCTGCGTCATGTGATCCCCGAGGATCGCAAGCGCAGCTACGACGTGCGTGCGTTGGTCGACGCGTTGTTCGACACTGGTTCGGTACTCGAACTTCGACGCGACTTCGGTCTCGGCATGATCACCGCGTTGGCTCGTATCGAAGGACTGCCCGTTGGCGTCATCGGCAACAATCCCAACCATCTGTCCGGCGCGATCGACAGCGATGGCGCCGACAAGGCCGCTCGCTTCATGCAGTTGTGCGACGCGTTCGACATCCCCATCATCTCCCTCTGCGACACGCCGGGGATGATGGTGGGGCCCGACATCGAGCGCGCCGCGTTGGTGCGTCACTGCAGCCGCCTCTTCGTGACCGGCGCAAACCTCACGGTTCCCTACATCACGCTCGTGACCCGCAAGGCCTACGGCCTCGGCGCGCAGGCGATGATGGGTGGCAGCACCAAGGCTCCGCTGGCGACGGTGGCGTGGCCCACCGGCGAGTTCGGTGGGATGGGGCTCGAAGGCGCTGTGCGTTTGGGTTACCGCAATGAGTTGGAAGCAGTGACCGATCCGATTGAGCGCGAGGCGTTGTTCCAACAGATGGTTGACCGCATGTACCAACACGGGAAGGCACTCAACGCTGCGTCACACTTTGAGATCGACGACGTGATCGACCCCATCGACACCCGTCGTTGGATCGCAACGCTGCTGCGTTCCACGCCGCCCGTGGCGCCGTGGTCGTCGCGCCCGAAGAAGCGGCCCAACGTCGACACCTGGTAGCTCGCCACAATCCGTGGCCAGTCCTACTTGATGAGGTGATCGCGCGTGGCGCCCGCACTGTCGATCATCGCGAGCATCAACACGTCGCCAAGCACGTCACCAACGGGATGATCGAGTTGCAATGTGACACCGATAGTGGGCACCTTCAACGGGCCGCCGGGCCGGCCCCACCAGATCGTCACGTCGATCACGTCGCCGAGCCAGTCGATGTTCGACGACGTACGGATCACGGTGAACGTGCCGAGCGGTTCACCCGACGCGTCGGTGAGCGCGTGCGGCCAGTAGGGCTCGTGGCGCCGGTCGTATGGATGGCCGTGCAACGTGGCGAGCAGGGCGCCGCTCGCATCAGCGAGCAGCGCGTTGCCGGCGCCATCGGGCGTGACGGTTCCGATCAGCGCGCCGTCTGGTCCGGTGATCGTGCTCGCCTTCACGGCGCACTCGATGGGGTACTGCGCGCCGGCGGTTTCGAGGGTGTACTTCGAAGCGCCGCCGTTCTTGAACCCCAGCAACACTCCCACGCCTTTGGCCTGAGTGACCACGGCCAGGGGCTCGCCTGGGCCGGTGCGGTAGGTGAACGTGAGCGCGTTGTTGAGCTTGCGACCCATGCGTGAGTCGACGAGCGCGTGGTTACCCAACATGGTTGTGGGCATGCTGGGTGTGCGGTGGAGAGCGCAGCATCATGGCCACAAGTCTCGCGCATTGAGGCAGGTCCGAAATCCGGAACCCGCTCCAGATGTTCGTTGCGGTTGCAAAACGTGTGCGTATCGTGGCACACTCGGGACCGTGATTCGTGCTGCCAGCCTTTCCACCACAGCAATTCTCGTAGTACTCACCTAGCGGCAACGGCTCCACGCCGTCTGTGCCGCACGACCTCCCAATCGGGAGGTCATTTCGTTTTTCGGCCACGTTCTGGCCAAAACCAACAGCAGTAGTTTTCGCAACTCACCCCGTCCACGTACCGAGTATCAAAGAATCGCCGAGTAGCAATGAGGAGTACCACGTGAAGATGACAGGGGCGCAAGCCCTCATCAAGGCTTTGGAAATGGAAGGGACCGAAGTCATGTTCGGCCTTCCCGGCGGCTGCATCCTGCCCGCCTATGACCCATTGCTCGACAGCAGTATCCGCCATATTCTGGTGCGCCACGAGCAGGGCGCCGGCCACATGGCCGAGGGCTACGCCCATGTCACCGGCCGCCCCGGCGTGGCCATGGTCACCAGCGGTCCCGCGGCCACGAACATGGTCACCCCGCTGTGCGATGCCTACATGGATTCGATTCCGATGGTGTGCATCACGGGTCAGGTGTCCACCTCGGCCATCGGCACCGATGCCTTCCAGGAGTGCGACACGGTGGGCATCACCCGCAGCGTCACCAAGCACAACGAACTGGTGATGACCGCGCAGGATCTGCCGATGGCCGTGCGCCAGGCGTTCCACATCGCCACCACCGGTCGCCCGGGCCCGACGCTCATCGACATTCCCAAGGACGTGCTGCAGAACAGCATGGAGTGGAACTGGCCCACCGACGCCGAGGTGATGGACAGCCTTCCCGGCTATCGCCCCACGATGAAGGGCCACCCGCGCATGATCAAGGAAGCGGCGCGGCTGATTCTCGAGTCCGAGCGTCCGATCCTCTATGTGGGCGGTGGCGTGCTCAAAGCACGTGCGGCCGAGGCGCTGCGCGAGCTCGCCGAGCTCACCCAGATTCACGTGGTCACCACGCTGATGGCGCGCGGTGCATTTCCCGACAGCCACCCGCTGTGCCTCGGTATGCCAGGCATGCACGGCACCGCGTCGGCCACCACCGCGATGCAAAAGAGCGATCTCCTGATCGCCCTCGGCGCACGCTTCGACGATCGCATCACCGGCAAGGTGTCGGAGTTCGCGCAAGAAGCCAAGATCATCCACGTCGACATCGACCCCGCCGAGCAGGGCAAGGTGCGCCGGCCCGACGTGCCGATCGTGGGCGATTGCCGCCTGGTCATCGAAGAGATCGTCAAGGCCATCCGCGATCTGCTGGCCGGCGGCGCAGTGCAAGCCGACACCAGCATGTGGAAGAGCCGCATCAGTGGCTGGCGAGAGCAGTTCCCCCTGTCGTACGAGCCGAGCGAACCGGGCGAGGCATTGAAGCCGCAGTTCTGCCTCGAGGCGCTGCGCGACAGCGCGCCGGAGGACACGATCCTGATCAGCGGCGTCGGCCAGCATCAGATGTGGTCGTCGCAGTACTGGCGCTTCGAGAAGCCTTACACGTGGGTGAACTCGGGTGGTCTCGGCACCATGGGATTCAGCGTGCCTGCGGCCATCGGTGCCAAGGTCGGCCGCCCTGATGCCACGGTGTGGGCCATCGACGGCGACGGTTGCTTCCAGATGACCGCGCAGGAACTGGTGACCGCCAGTACCGAGCGCATTCCCGTGAAGGTCGCGATCCTCAACAACAGCTACCTCGGCATGGTTCGCCAGTGGCAGGAGATGTTCTACGAGGAGCGCTACAGCGAGGTCTACCTCTCGCCCGATACCCCCGACTTCGTGAAGTGGGCCGAGGCAATGGGTTGCGTGGGCATCCGCGTCGATTCACCCGAGGAAGTGCAGCCTGCGATCGACAAGGCGAACAGCATCGACGATCGTCCGGTGGTCGTGGACTTCCGCGTTGCCGCCTCGGAGAAGGTGTTCCCCATGGTTCCCGCCGGTTTCGGCAACGACGATCTGTTGCTGCCCCCGGCGCAGATGGCCCGTAAGGAGTTCTTGCGATGAGCATCGGATCAGCATCGAATCATCCCACGTACCACATCCTCAGCGTGCTGGTGCAGAACCGCCCCGGCGTGCTCGCCCGCGTGTCGGGCTTGTTCGCTCGCCGCGGCTACAACATCTTTTCGCTGGCGGTCGCGCCCACCGAGGACGAAGCCTTCAGCCGCATCACCGTGGTGGTCGATGTGGAGTCCACGCCGCTCGAGCAAGTCGTCAAGCAGTTGTTCAAGCTGATCGAGGTCGTCAAGATCAGCGAACTCGATCCCCGTCGCAGCGTGGAGCGCGAGCTTCTGCTCGCCACGGTGCGGGTCACTTCAGACAACCGCGGTCAGGTCGTCGAGCTCACGAACATCTTCGAGGGCAAGATCCTTGCCGTTGGCGTCGAGGCAATCACGGTGAGCCTCGATGGCAATCCTGACAAAATCGACGATTTTGAAGAACTTCTGCGAGGCTATGGCATTGTGGAACTGCAGCGCACCGGTCGGGTCGCGTTGCCCAAATTGGATCGCGAAGCCCGTCTTCGCGCGGTGAAAGGGAAATCAGTCTGATGGCAGCCAAGGTGTATTACGAGGCCGATGCGGATCCGTCGATCATTCGCAACCGCAAGGTGGCCATCATCGGCTACGGGTCGCAGGGTCACGCGCACGCGCTCAACCTCAAAGAATCCGGCGTGCCGGTGGTCGTGGGCCTACGCGAGGGTTCCAAGAGCAAGGCCAAAGCAGAGGCCGCTGGCCTGACGGTGAAAACCATCGGTGAGGCCGCGAAGTGGGCTGATGTGATCATGCTCACCATGCCCGATACCGAGCAGAAGCAAACGTACGAGACCGAGATCAAAAAGCACATGAAGAAGGGCAAGGCGCTGGCCTTCGCTCACGGCTTCAACATCCGCTTCAAGCGCATTCGGCCCTCGAAGCTGATCGATGTGATCATGATCGCCCCCAAGGGGCCCGGCCATCTCGTGCGGCGCACCTACACCGAGGGCGGCGGCGTGCCGGCCATCATCGCGGTCGAGCAAGACGCCAGCGGCCAGGCCCACGCACTGGCGTTGTCGTACGCCGATGCCATCGGTGCAGCACGCGCTGGTGTGATCGAGACCACGTTCTCGGAAGAGACCGAGACCGACTTGTTCGGCGAGCAGGCCGTGCTCTGTGGCGGTGTGACGTCACTGGTGCAGGCCGGTTTCGAGACCCTCGTCGAGGCTGGGTATCAACCCGAGATGGCCTACTTCGAGTGCCTCCACGAGGTGAAGCTCATCGTTGACCTCATGTACGAAGAGGGCATTGCCGGCATGCGCTACAGCATCTCCGACACGGCCGAGTACGGCGACGTCACCCGCGGCCCTCGCGTGGTGAACGCGAAGACCAAGCTCGAGATGAAGAAGATCCTCAAGGAGATCCAGACCGGCAAGTTCGCCAAGGAATGGATTGCCGAGAGCGAGAGCGGCCGAGTGCGGTTCAACGAACTGCGTGCCGCCGGTGCCGAGCACCAGATCGAAAAGGTCGGCGCTGAGTTGCGTGCCATGATGCCGTTCCTCGGCGCAGGCAAGCAGAAGGTGTCCGACGTCTCCGGAGGCTGATCGCTCGTTTGCATTGCGACTGGCAGTTGATGTGCGCCCTGCGGGGTGCGGATCAGCTGCCAGTTCCGCGTCTGGGGCATGATGAGCCAATCACCGTGGCAACGGTGGCCGCGAGTTCACCGAAGCGGTACGCCATCTGCTTGTATGTCTTGGGGAAGGTACGTGTGTCGGGAGAGGGTTCTGTGTCGAGCAAGGATTCCATGATTGCGGACGACCGTTACACCGTGATTTCTGCCGACTGCCATGGCGGTGGCGCGTTGCTCGACTACCGGCCGTATCTCGAGCAGCGTTATCACGATGAGTTCGACGTATGGGCCGCGTCCTACGAGATCGTCTACGAGGACCTGCTCGGCGATCTCGGCACGCGCAACTGGGATTCCGATCGACGCCTTGCCGATATGGAGGCCGATGGCGTCGTTGCCGAGGTGATCTACCCCAACACGATCCCGCCGTTTTATCCGCGGTCGTCACTTACCTTCCAGCCGCCGGCTATCGACGCTGCCGACACGGCTCGCCGCTGGGCGGGTCTGCGCGCCCACAACCGCTGGCTCGCTGATTTCTGTGCGGCCACGCCTGGGCGGCGCGCCGGCATTGCCCAGATCCTGTTGCACGACATGGATCTCGCCGTGGCAGAGGTGCGCTGGGCCAAAGAGCATGGCCTCACCGGTGGGGTGTTGTTACCCGGTGTGCCTCCTGGGTGCGGTCTGCCCGAGTTGTACGACGGTGCCTACTACGAGCCGTTATGGCAGGTGTGCGAAGAACTGGGCATGCCCGTGAATCATCACGGTGGCAGTGCCAGCCCGACGATGACCGAGGCCGTCGAGTCGCCCGTCATCTTCCTGCTCGAGATCACGTGGTTCTCGCACCGCGCGCTCACGCACCTGATGGTGTCGGGCGCGCTCGAACGGCATCCCGAGATGCAACTCGTGTTCACCGAACAGGGCACGGCATGGATCCCCGACGAACTCGCTCGGCTCGACTACTTCTTCCATCGCATGCGCACCGCGGTGGGCTCGCAGGAACATGTATGGGGCGAGCCGGTGATGAAGCATCTGTCGCTCAGCCCCAGCGAGTACTTTGCGCGCCAGTGCAACGTGGGCGCCAGCTTCATCCGCCCGGCCGAAGTGCCGCTGCGCCATGCAGTTGGACTCGACAAGATCATGTGGGGCAGCGATTATCCGCATAAGGAAGCCAGCACGCCGTACACGAACGAGGTGTTGCGCGCCGAGTTCGCTGGTGTGCCCCACGACGAGGTCGCGATGATGCTCGGCGGCAATGCAGCGCGCGTGTACGGCTTCGATCTACACGCACTCGCACCGATCGCTGCCCGCGTGGGGCCGCGGGTGGCCGATATCGACGTTCCGCTCATGCCGGGCGACGTGCCGATGGTGGCCGAGAAGTGCCCGGCGCTCGTGGGCTTTGGCGCGCGGTAGCTGGCGTTCAGGCGAACATTCTTGAGCAACGAACAATCAGGGGGAACTGCACATGGGAAAGATCCGATACGGCGGGCGCTCGCCCGAACAGCTACGCAACCGCGAACTCGAAGCCACATCGGTCGACACGTGGGCCACCACGCTCACCGCCGTGTACGAAACCGACCCGGAGGCGATCGCCGCGGTGCTGCCGCGGCCGCTCACGCCCAGCAGCGAGCCGCTCGTGCGAGTCACATTTGCCACGGTCGACATCGGTCACGGCCGTCCACCATTCGGTGCCGGCACGTTCTCGGTCGAGGCCATGCACGGCAAGATGATGGGCGGTTATCCGCTGGTGATGCCGATGTCCACCGAACAGGCCGTGGTCGGTGGACGCGAAACGTTCGGCGAACCCAAGAAGTTGGCCGACGTCACGGTGCAGCGCGACGGCGACGAGGTTCGCGGTTGGTTCGAGCGCATGGGCGTTCGCTTCGTCGAGATCAGCGGTCGAATCACCGGCGAGCAGCCGATCACTCCTGATCGTCGGCGCAGCGACTTCTACTTCAAGTTCCTGCTCGATCCCGCAGGCATGGGGTTCGACACCGACCCGGCGCTGGTGTACTGCCATCGTGACGAGAAGACCCGCGCGGTCTGGGGCGTCGATGGTCACGTGATCCTGCGCGAATCGAAGTTCGATCCCGTGGCCGATCTGCCTGTGCTGCGCGTGCGTTCGCTCGAGTTCGCCGAGCGATCGAGCAGGCAACATGGCGAGATCATCACCAAGGTGCCGGGCGAGTGGATTCGACCCTTCGTGCATCAGCGCTACGACGACTTGTCCGTCACCGGAGCCGCCGACTGATGCGCACGTTGCAGGGCCGCGTCGGTGTGGTCACCGGTGGGGCAGGTGGCTTGGGTCGGGCGATAGGCGAGCGTTTCGCCGCCGCAGGCATGCGCGTGGTGCTCGCCGATGTTCAGGCCGAGCCATTGGAACGCACCGTGGCCGAGTGCCGCGACGCGGGCATGGAGGTGATCGGCGTGCAGACCGACGTCACCAACTTCGCATCGGTTGAGGCACTGCGCGATGCCACGCTCTCGGCGTTCGGGTCGGTGCACGTAGTGTGCAACAACGCGGGCATCGGCGCCGGTGCCGAGGGCCGGATGTGGGAGCACGAACTCAACGACTGGAAGTGGGCCATCGGTGTGAACATGATGGGCGTGGTGCATGGCATCAACGCGTTCGTTCCCGTCATGCTCGAGCAGAACGACGAGGGCCACATCGTGAACACGTCATCGGGCAACGGGGGCGTGTCGCCGCTGCCGAGCACCCCGCAGTATGCAGCCACCAAGGCAGCAGTGGTCACGATCACCGAGTGCCTCTACGGGCAACTGCAAGAGATCGACGCGAAGGTCAGTGCGTCGGTGCTGTTCCCCGGTCCGCACATCTTGCGTACCGGTCTGTTCGAATCGTGGCGCAGCCGCACCGAGGAGTTCGCCAAGGAGCGGCCGCGCAAGACGCCATACACCACGGTCGAGGCGCTCGAAGCGCAGATGAAGGCGGCGGGCGTGACCATTGCCTACACCCCGGTGGAAGAGGTTGCCGAGCGCGTGGTGGTGGGTCTGCTCGCCAACGATTTCTGGATCCATCCCGGCAGTGAGCGTGGTGACAATCAACTGCGCGCCCGTACTGAATCGATGCTGCACCGCACGAATCCCACCTACCTGCGCGCCGTCCCCGGCTGAGCACTCACTCGACATCCCCATTCCCCCAAAAGGACCACATCACATGACGACCGATCCGAACAGCCCCTACCTGATTGTCTCCTCCGACAGCCACGCCGGCCTGCCCACCGAGGACTATCGCCAGTACCTGTCGTCAGCGGTGCATCCGCAGTTCGACGAGTTCCTCTCCGAACGAGCTGCAGCGTTGGAGGCGAGCACGCGCCTTGGAGTGCGCAACGAGGACTACGCCAAGAAGTGGTTCGAGGAGCACGAAGAGGCATTGCGCAGCGGCTGGGATGCCGGTCGACGCGACCTCGAACTCGACGGCGACGGCGTGGCCGGCGAGGTGGTGTTCCCCGACGCCGATGCCGTCGAGAGCCGCACGTGCGTGCCCTTCGGCGCAGGTCTTGGACTGTCGGGCGACATGGATCCCGTGCTCGGCCTTGCCGGCGCGCAGGCGCACAACCGTTGGCTTGCCGACCTGTGTTCCAACAGTCCGGAGCGCCGCAAGGGCGTCGCCTTGGTGCCCATCACTGCGCCGATGCACGAGGTGCTCGCCGAGATCCGCCGCATCAAAGCCGACGGACTCGGTGCGGTGATGATC
Organism: Actinomycetes bacterium; assembly: GCA_025360105.1. Taxonomy (GTDB): domain Bacteria; phylum Actinomycetota; class Acidimicrobiia; order Acidimicrobiales; family Ilumatobacteraceae; genus WLMZ01. The sequence continues at coordinate 71,020 of JANYCT010000064.1, forward strand.
CCTGCGATGTGGATGAACCAGACGCCGTACCACGATCGCAAATACGATCCCGTGTGGGCGCTGTGCGAAGAAATGGATCTGCCCATCGTCACTCACTCCGGTCCCGCCGCACGCAGCGAGTACGGCGATCACCTCGGCATTTACGTCACCGAGGTCACTTGGTGGCCGGCGCGGCCGCTGTGGTTCATGCTGTGGTCAGGTGTGTTCGAGCGATACCCGAGGCTGAAGTTTGGTGTCACCGAAGCCGGCTGCTGGTGGTTGCCCGCGTTGATGTGGTTCTGGGATCGGCTGTTCCTGGGGCAGAAGGGAACCGAGAAGCTGGGAAAGGACCCCTTCCAAGGGGCGGTCAGCATGCCGCCGTCGGACTACATCGATCGCAACTGCTTCATCGGTGCTTCCAACACCAAGCGCCGCGAGCTCGGCATGCGCTACGAGATCGGTGTCGACAACATCATGTGGGGTAACGACTTTCCGCATCCCGAGGGCACCTGGCCGCGCACCCGATCGTGGCTGCAAAAAACCTTCCACGACATCCCCATCGACGAGACGCGTCGGATGGTGGGTCTGGCCGCAGCCGAGGTCTACGGGTTCGACCTCGCTGCGCTGCAGCCCCACGCAGATCGCATCGGGCCGACACCGCGCGACTTCGGCCAGGTGACCGACGATGACCTCACCGGTTCGCGGTTGGTGACGCGTTGGGCCCCGACGAAATCGGTGGGGCGACATTGGCTCACCGACCACGACTTCCCGCTTCTCGATCTGTAGGCCTCGATCTGTAGGCCTGGATCTGTAGAGCTGGATCTGTAGAGCTGGATCTGTAGGGCGTTAATTCCCGATTGAACTTGTCGGGAATCGACGGCTAGGCTCTGCGAGTCGTCGAGTTGCACCGTGGCGCTCGACCCATGACGCAAGGGGAATGGCCATGAGCAATCCAAACTGGGGCTTCGAGACCCGTCAGATCCATGTCGGTGGCGAGCCCGATCCCACAACAGGCGCCCGCGCGGTGCCGATCTATCAGACAACCAGCTATCAGTTCCGCGACTCAGCGCATGCTGCGAACCTCTTCGCGCTCGCCGAGATCGGCAACATCTACACCCGCATCATGAACCCCACCCAGTTGGCGCTCGAGTCGCGCATCAACTCGCTCGAGGGCGGTTGCATGACCGCCGTTGGCCTTCCCGGTGCGCTCGTTGTCGCATCCGGCCAGTCGGCCGAGACGCTCGCGATCTTGACCCTTGTCGAAGCCGGCGGACACATCGTGGCCTCACCATCGCTGTACGGCGGCACGTACAATTTGCTCCACCACACGCTTCCCAAGATGGGCATCCAGGTCACGTTTGTCGATGATCCGCACGATCTCGAGCAGTGGCGCAGCGCCATCCGCCCGAACACCAAGTTGTTCTTCGGCGAGGTCCTCGCCAACCCGAAGAACGACGTGTTCGACATCGAGGGCGTCAGCACCGTCGCCCACGAAAATGGCATCCCGCTCATGGTCGACAACACCGTGCCCACGCCGTATCTGATCCGTCCGTTCGAGTGGGGCGCGGACATCATCATCCACAGCCTTACCAAGTTCGTCGGCGGCCACGGCACCTCCATCGGCGGCGCGATCATCGACGGCGGCACCTTCGACTACGCCGCCAGCGGTCGGTTCCCGAACATGACCGAGCCCGACCCCAGCTATCACGGCCTGCCGTATTTCCCAGCGCTCGGCCATGGTGCGTTCATCATCAAGGCCCGCGTGCAAATCCTGCGTGATCTCGGTGCCGCTATCTCGCCGTTCAACGCGTTCCTCATCCTGCAGGGACTCGAGACGCTGAGCCTGCGGATGGAGCGCCACTTCCAGAACACCGACAAGGTGGCAGCGTTCCTCGGCGGGCGCGGCGAGGTACTCAGCATCAACTACGCCGGTCTCCCGAGCAGCCCATGGCACGAGCGGGCCAAGAAGTACGGCGGTGGCAAGGGCTACGGCTCGGTCATCGCGTTCGAGATTGCAGGCGGTCGCGAAGCCGGGGTGCGTTTTGTCGAGGCGCTGCAGCTCCACAGCCACGTCGCCAACATCGGCGACGTACGCAGCCTGGTCATCCAACCCTCGAGCACCACCCACAGCCAGCTCACCGAGCTCGAGCAGGCCAGTTCCGGCGTCACTCCCGGCCTGATCCGTCTCAGCGTGGGCCTCGAGTCCATCGACGACATTCTCGCCGACCTCGAACTGGGCTTCGCCGCCGCCGCCGC
>JANYCT010000094.1 GCA_025360105.1 Actinomycetes bacterium
GGGGGGAGCGTTGGTGGTGGCGGGAGGATCGGCAGTGTCGGTGGTAGCCACCGACACTGGTGTGGCCTTCGGGGACGAAGAGCTGCAGGCGGTGAACGACAAGAGTGCGACCGAGAGCAACGCGATGCTGGTCGTGTGGAACTTGCGGAAAGTCATGACGACGTTCTACCAGTTGAGGCTTCCTCGGCGCAGGGCAGCCGCAGGATGGCGATGCCGGTCACGTGGTCACCGAGGTTGTTGGTGGCGCGTAGTTCGACCTCGACCGTGCCATTGGCGTCAGCAGCGTGACGCATGGTGCCGGTGACGCGACCGGTATAGGTGAGCGTGGAGCCCGCAAAGCTCGGCACACCAAGGCGGATCGAGAGCTTGGTGATCATCGCCTCCGGTCCGGCCCAATCGGTGAGGAAGCGGCTGCAGTAGGCGTTGTCGCTGAGGATGTTCATGAAGATCTCGGGGGCACCCTGGCTGTTGGCATATGCCCGATCGTGGTGCACGGGCATGAAGTCGCGAGTGGCAATGGCGCCGGCCACGACGACCGTGGCCGTGACATCGATGACCAATGTGGGCAGCTCGTCACCGACTCGCACATCGTCCCAACGCAGTGTGTCGAAGGGTGATGCGCTGGTCATGCTTGGGCCGGTTTGAACTTGAGGATGCGGAATCGCTGTCGGCCCACGACTTCGCCGGCTTCGTCGACGTAGGTGGTGATCCAGGTGACGAAGTAGCCGAGGCCGATGCGGGTCTGTTTGCGATCGGATATCGACTCGATCACGGTGCTGGCACGCACGGTCTCTCCGAGGCACAGATATCGCTCGATTTCAAACTCGGAGTTCGACGCGAGCGTGCCCGCGAACCCGGCGTGATCGAACACTGCGAGCGGACTGGGGCCCTCGGAGGGCACCGGTGCGCCGCCGCGCTCGCCGATGCCGGTGATCATCGGCGTTGCCATCGTCCACGTCTGAAGCATCAGCGGCGGGGCGACGATGGCACCGAAATGCGAAGCGGCCGCGAATGTTGGATCGGTGTAGACCGGGTTGGCGTCTTCGAACGCGGCCGCCCAGTGACGGATCATCGGCTGGTTCACCGGATCGGGCGCCACCGAGGCTCGCCCCGAACCAACGGGCTTGCCGACGAGAGCGTCGAGCTGTTCGCGAAACGCTGTGGTCTCGGCGGGTGCATCTGCATCGTCAGCGGCGACCATGCGAGCTATCAGATCACAGACCGCATCGGTGGGCGCTCATCGAGGTTCAGCGGCTCGCTGGCACCGTTGGGTCGCAACAACGCGAGCTGGTCGGCGGCGAAGGCCTTGTCGGCGCCGACGCGGGCGAGCAAGGTGGCAATCACCTCAGCGGCTTGCACGCCGAGCCGATCGAGCGTCTGATGACGATGATGCCGCTCGCCCACATCGACTTGTGCGATGGACGACGCACCAAATCGTTCGGCGATGTCGGCGAGCATGGCAATCTCTACACCCCAGCCCTGCACGAACGGGATCTGCTCGATCGCGCTGCGCCGCCCGGCGAACTCGCCGCTGAGTGGCTGATGTAGGCCCGTGAGCTCGGGCAGGAACAAGCTCAGCAGCGGCCGCGCGACGAGCTCGGTGGTGCGACCGCCGCCGCCGAGATCGGTGGGCCGGTGGTAGCTTGCCTTCACCAAGGCAACGTCATTGGTGGTGAGCAGCGGCATGAGCAGGCGCAGCACCCAACTGGGTTCCACGCTGGTCACGTCGCCATCGCACCACACAATGAAATCGCCGGTACTGACAGCAACCGTGGCCCAGAGTGCGTTGCCCTTGCCGCGTCCGACGCCATAGACCTCGTTGACGGTGTTCACGGAAACAACGGTTGCTCCGTTGGCAGCTGCGATCGCAGCAGTGTTGTCGATGGAGTTGTCATCGAGCACGATGAGTTCGTCGACCAACCCAGTGCCATCCACCAGCACGGTGCGCAATATGTGCACCAGCGCGCCGATGGTGGCGCCCTCGTTCTTGCACGGCACGCACACACTGACCGTGCGGCCGGCCTTGGCCACGAGCGCTTGGTCCATGCTGAACGACGTCGCGTCGAATGTGCGAACAGGACTCACACTGCTGAGGGTAGATGCGCTCACGACCAATAACCTCCCTGTGCGTGGAACTGTTTGCCGTGATCAATGCCTCGCCCGATTCGTTGAACCTCGACTCGATCGTGTCGGGTGCAGACCAAGCCGTGACCCGAGCCCGCCGGATGCTGAGCCAGGGTGCCGATGGATTGGATCTGGGTGGCCAAGGCAGCACCGATGCGGCCACCGTCGTTGGCTGGGAAACCGAATGGCAACGACTTGCGCCGATCGTGCCGGCGCTGGCCGCACTGGGTGTTCCGCTGAGTGTCGACACGTGGCGCCCGCAGGTGGCACGCCTGGCCATCGAGGCCGGAGCCACAGTGCTGAATGCTGCCGATGGCATGCAGACCGACGAGATGTGGCAGGTGGCTGCCGAGTTCGACATGCCCATCGTGTTGCCGTTTCTCAGTGGACCCAACCCCCGCGAGATGCAGCACGTGAGCGCCGATCCCGTGGACACCCTGATCGAGTTCTTCGATGCACGCCTCGCCGATGCTGATCGTTTCGGCATGCGCCATCGCTGCATTATTGATCCGGGAACTGGCTTCGCCCCCAGCAACTGGGCATGGGAGGACCGCTACCTGTATCAGAAGCGGGTCTACAGCAACCTTGATCAACTGCGTCGTTGGGATCTGCCGTTGTACATCGCTCTGCCGTGGAAGGACACGCCCCAGCACTGGGAGTTGATGGAGATCGTGCTGAAGCAACGCCCCGAGTACGGGCGCGTGCACTACCCCGATCAGGTGCGCGCGCTCGAGCGCACGCTTGGGTTGATCGAGTAACGACTCGACAGACATCAACGTTGTCGATTCAGTACAGATCGGCCAACGGCCCGAGCGGGGTGATGGCGTCGGGTGCCAAGGTGGTATCCCACTCCTGGGGGCACAATTCGGGCGCAACCTCTGACAGAGGAGTGAGCACGAATCGGCGCTCGGCGTAACGGGGATGCGGGATGGTGAGTTCGGGGCTGTCAATGGTGACGCCGTCGTAGAACAGCAGATCGACATCGAGCGTGCGCGGACCCCAGTGCACCACGCGCTGACGCAGCGCGAGCGATTCGATGCGCTGGCAGCGCCGCAGCATCGCGAACGGGTCGAGCGAGGTCTCGACCGCAACGACCATGTTGAGGTACGCGCCCTGATTGTCGGGGCCGCCGACGGGTGCCGTTTCGAACACCTGTGACTGCCCGATGAGGCTCGTTCCAAGTTCGTCAACAGCGAGCTTCAGGTACGCAACACGATCGCCGAGGTTCGTGCCGAGCGCAACGATGGCGCGATGGCTGGTGCGCGGCGGGATCTGCAGATCGGCGCGGGTTCGACGGATACGTACAGCTGTGTAGAGCATGTCCTCGGCGATCGGTGGGCGCAGCTTGCGCACGACGACCTCGACCGCCTCGACCCGATCGAACGTGAGCGCGTCTTCGGCAATGCGATGCACCAGACGCTCGAGCAGTTCGTCCTTGGTCTCGCGGGCAATCGCAGCGGCGCGCTCGGCAACGAGGCCGTAGTGGGCGGTGTCGGCAAGATCGTCGCTGGAGCCGGCATCGCGTAGGTCGCCTTCGAGGGTGATGTCGAATTCGAGTGGCTGCGCCGATTCGCGTTCATGGGGCAGAACACCCACGAGGGTCATCACGCGCAGGCCGCGTATTTCGATCTTGTCCATGTTCGTCGTCATGAGCAGCGTCCCTTCGTGTGTTCCTAGTTGGTCGACTCTCGCTTGTCGAAAATCGGGGCTGACCGCCAAGACATGACTGCAACCGAGTCGGATGGTCATCCATTCCGAATCGATGGCGTGAACATAACGGTGCCCGTGCTGGCCCTCCACGTCGTGCTCGGAATCAATCGGAGCGTGGACGTGAAATGAGTCTCAGCGACTGGGGGTAGCCAGTGCTTCGCCACCGCGAAGTACCTCGTATTGGCGGCGCCCGTCGCTCGCCGGAGTCACGTGATCGGGGGCCTCGCAGCCCGAGATTGGTGGCGCACAGTGCCACTCGAACGTGGTGTTGAACGGATGCAGCGCTGTCACATCGACTCCACCGGTTGCGCCGCCGCCGTGGCCCGCCGGCGGCGGTCGAGCGCGGCGTTTGCCTCGACGCCGAGCAGCGAGATCATCGCGTGCAGGCTGAGCCAAGTGATCAGGCCGATCACCGACGCAAAGGTTCCGTATATGGGCGTTGCGCGTGCGATGGCACGACTGACCACCGTGGTGCCGACGACCTGCAGAACAGCAAACCCGAACCCCGCACCCGCAGCGCCGGGGAGGCGTTGCCCTCGGGACAACCACACTGCGGTCAACACCTGATAGGCCACGTACAACGCGGCCACGTTGATCGCGACGGTGGCCAGGCCGAGCAGTATGCGGTTGAGCCACGAGACTCCGCTCACCGCAATGAGTCCGGTGGCGACGGAGGCAGCAATCTGCGAGATGCCGACCACGCCGATGCCCAACAGCGCTCGCCAACGCGTGCGCGCCATGTTCGGACGCGCGTATTCGGGTATCTCCCAGATGTCGTTCATTGCGGTTTGGGTGACGACAAGGGCCTTTGTTCCCGCCCAGAGGCTGGCGCCGAGGCCGAAGATCAGTACGAATACGTTGCCGTGCAACGCGGTCGGATCGATGGACAGGGTTTGCCCCACGATCGGGATGCTCGACATCGCCGAATTGATGATGCGGTCGGCGAGGTCGGGGTTGCCCTGCAGGACGAAGCCAAGAATGGTGGTGAGCGCAAGGAAGAGCGGGAACACCGACAGAAATCCGTAGTGCGCCATCAGCGCTGAGTGGCGTCCGGTGCGATGCCGTCGGAAGCCATCGATGGCGCTGACGAGGAAGTCGATGAACGCGTATTTCTCGCGAAGGCGAAGCACGAGGCCGTGCTCGGTCCACATCGGCTTCCGCGCCGGTTCGAGAGCAACGTCAGCCGGTTGTGCCGTCGAATCGGTCTGTGCGGTCACTCCGGTCACAGTAGTGCGCCAGCAAGGTGTACGTTCAGGAGGACATGGGGATAACTGACCGGATGAGGGGATCCGAACCCGAGCAGCGCGCTCGATTCGTCGCGCTTGTGGCGATCATTGTCGTCGCGCTTGTTGTGGCGTTCAACCTCTGGCCGCTTCCGTGGGGCGCGGCCATTCGTGGGCTCGTGCTCGGTATGCTCACCGCACTCTTGGC
>JANYCT010000100.1 GCA_025360105.1 Actinomycetes bacterium
CCAGTGCACGTGATGAATTTTGCAGTACTGGAAGCGCACCTGACAACCGGGCACTGCGCACGTGCCATACAGCCCGCGCAACGCTCGTCGCTGCGCCGCGTTGGCGAGACGGGTGGTACGACCCAGATTCAACAAACCGGGGGCGTGGAGCACGACACCGTTACGCACCACGATGGTGGACACGTTCGCGTCGCCGGCAAGATCGGCCAGCACCCGCGTGGGTACTTCGACCGGGAATCCCCAATCGATGCGAGGGCGACCATCGGCATCGGGATCGGTGGTATCGACCACTACGATCACGTCCGGCCGACCCGGACCCCAACCGGTGTCAGAGCCCGCATCAGTGCCCCAACCAAGGCCGCGCCCTTCGGTGAGCGCCATCAACGCCAAGGCACGCAGGTAATCCTGTTTGGCCGAAGGGTCCGTAGGACACCCGTCGGGAACACCTGAGGCGAACAGGGTGCTGACCATGTTGTCGAGCCGGCCCATCAGGGCCATCCCTGTTACCGGGTCGAACTCGCCGGCGAGTTTCAACATCCCGGTGTATTCGTCGAACCACGCGCGCAACCGTGTGGCGCGACGTTGTCGCTCGAGCTTCGCGGCGCCATCGTCGGTTTCGATACGGCGCACCTCAGTACGCACCATGCGTGCGAACTCGTCGATCGTGGCCCTCGCAGCAACTGCAGCGAACCGAGCCGCCTGGGCGATGAGTCGGGGGCGCTGCTCGGGCTCGAGAGAACGCAGCGCCCGAGTGAGCGTGTCCAGATAGGCGATCGTGATGCGCCCATCGGCCAGCAACCCTGCACATCCGGGAAACAGCGAAGCAGTCTCGGCCCGTTCGAACACGCGACTGGCCTGACGCAACCCGGTGCTGGCCGCATCGGCGAACAGCTTCTCGGGAAAGGCGCTCACACGCGCCAGCAGCGTGGCGTTCAACAACTGGCGCGACTCGCACCACGACATCAGCCGCTGAACCTGCCTCACCGACGCGACGATCGCATCGCGATCGCTGCACTCGTCACCGAGACCATCGATGTCCCGCACGAGTTCGAGAAGGTCCCCCGGCTCCATGGACACCAACCTAGGAAAGGGGTGTCACAGTGTTCCCGCGTGCCGAGCAGTCAGGGCGTTAGCGTCGCTGGCATGACCTCGTACGAGATGACGCCCATCGGCTTCGTGCGCTCCTCCCGGGCGCTCGCCGACGACGACAACTGGGACGCAGAGACGAGCGCTATCGATCTCACCGCACCCTTCGATGCCCGAGCGCTACAGGGTCTCGAAACGTTCAGCCACGCAGTGATCGTGTTCGTGTTCGACAAGGCGTCGTGGGACGACTCGCGTATGGCTCGTCACCCTCGCGGAAATCAGGCGTGGCCCGAGATCGGCATCTTTGCCCAGCGCGCCAAGGACCGACCGAACCGAATCGGCCTGACGACGTGTCGGATTCTCGGCGTGGAAGGTGCCACGGTTCGACTGGAGGGCCTCGATGCAATCGACGGCACGCCAGTGCTCGACATCAAGCCGCACATGACGGAATTCGGTCCCCGTGGCGCCGTGTCGCAACCGCCCTGGGCGAGCGAGCTCATGCACGGGTATTGGCGTCAGTAGCCGATGCCCAAGACACCAAGCGCCTACTGATGGATATGCGTCCGCTCGCCCTGGGGGCCGAACACAGCGATCAACTCGACAGCCGCGTCGACCGCACCGAACCAGTGTGGAATCACGGTGCTGAACTCCACGGCCTCGCCTGGCTCGATAATGAGATCCTGGCTCCCCAGCAAGAGGCGCATGCGCCCATCGACCACGTACATCCAGTCGTGGCCATCATGCACGTGCAGCGTGTCGGGCGGCTTGCGGCGTCGCGCGCTGATTCGAATCTTGAACGCATGGAGGCCGCCCGCCGGACCACGGTTCGTGAGCGGCCACATCGTGAGACCATCGCGTTTCACCGGCACGCCACGCACGCGCGGATCGGGTGCAGGCGCCCCACCCAGCAAGTCATCGGCGCTCACTCCCAGGGCCGACGCAAGGCCGGGGATGTGGTCGAGCGCAAGGCGACGCTTGCCGGACTCGAGTCTGCTCAACATCGAGACATCGATATGCGCCCGCTCGCTGACCTGTTGCAGCGTGAGGCCTTGCTCGGTTCGCAGCTCGCGGAGTCGCCGACGCACCCGGGAGTCGATCGATTCCTCCGTCGCGTTTGCCAGCATGGCAATAAACGGTGCCAGACCGAATGGGTGCCGTCAAGCTCGGTCCATGACACACAACCCTCGCATAAACGCAGCACAACCGGGTGGCAGCGATGACTAGCACGGGCCGTTTCGCGGCATTCGGCAATCGCAACTTCCGCCTCTATTTCATCGGCCAGACGATTTCGAGCATCGGCTCCTGGTCGCAATCGCTCGCTGTCATCTGGCTCGTGCTCGAGATCACCAATCGCAGCGATCGGCTCGGCATCGCCATGGCGCTGCAGTTCCTGCCGATGCTGCTGCTCGGCGCACCCGCTGGAGTCCTGGCCGACCGCATCGACAACCGACGCCTGCTCATTGCCACATCCACCGTGTCGGGTCTGTTGGCGCTCGCTTTTGGCGTAGTGGTCGCCACCGGCCATGTGACCATCTGGTGGATCTATGCACTCACGATGATGCTTGGGCTCGTGCTGGCAATCGAACGGCCCGCGATGCAGGCGATCATCTACCAACTCGTGGGCAGCGATCTGCTCCCCGGCGCAGTGGCTGCGAACAGCACAATCAACTCCGTGTCGCGCCTCATCGGGCCGGCGCTCGCCGGTGCGCTCATCGCCACCGTCGGCGTGGAGACGTGCTTCTACATCAACGCCGCGTCGTATCTCTTGGTCATCCTCGCTCTCGCTCTGCTTCGACGGCGCGAGCTCGTGGACCGCCCACTTGCCGGACGCGCCAAGGGCCGCCTGCGCGAAGGATTCGCCTACGTGCGCGCACATCCCGACGTCGCCCGACCATTGCTCGTGATGACCGTCGTCGGCACGGTGGCCTACAACTTCCAAACCACGTTCCCATCAATGGTCCGCTTCGGCTTTCACCGTGGTGCCAGCTCGGTGGGCACGCTGATGAGCGTCAGCGCGATCGGCTCGATCATCGGCGGCATCTACATCGCGGGCGTGAAACCGCATCCGCGCCGAACCCTCGCCATCGCACTCAGCGGTTTCGGCGCGACGTTCCTGGTGCTCGCGATCACGCCGGGGTTCTGGCCGTTCGTGGCAATGACCATTCCGTTGGGCTTCGCGTCCGCGTCGTTCCAGTCTGTGAACACCGTCGTGTTGCAACAGGCAACCGAGCCAGGGATGCAGGGGCGTGTGATGGCTCTGCACCAGATGGCATGGTTCGGAACCACGCCCATCGGCGCGCTGCTCATGGGTTGGGTGATCCAGGTTTCCTCGCCACGTGTGCCGTTCGTGCTCGGTGGGCTGTCCGCACTGGTGTGCGCGGCCGTTGTCATCGGACGCCCCTCGCTCCGCACCGTCACCGCGTAGTCAGCGGTCCATCTGGCGCAGCGGACGAGGGCACCGACGAGGATCAGGGTGAGTCGATTAACCCGTCGGCCCGGAGAAGCCGATGAGCACGCCACCGGGAGCCCGAACCAGGGCGACACAGACACCCTCCATCACAAAGTGCGGCGGGCTGATCTCCTCGGCACCTGCGGCCAACGCTGCATCGAACGCCACCCGGGTGTCCTGCACATGAACCGTTGGTGTGGACCCCGGCGCCTCGGCGGGCGCTGTCTGGCGGATACCTCCACCACCTGCTTCGGAGTAGGCGAACAGGTGGTAGTAACCGGCTGGCGTGGGGAAGGGTGGTTGGAAGGTCCACCCGAGCACCGTCGCACACCATGCTTGTGTGGCCGCAGGATCGGCGCTCGCCAGTTCGGTGTGGGTGATCCACCCATAGAGCCCATCGGTGAACTCGTGCGAGCGCTCTTCGGACATGTGACCTCCATGGGTGTGAATAACGCCAACTGTGGCACAAACCCCAACTCGAGGGACGGCTTCGATCCTGCGCAATCGGGTGTCCGCCGACCTGTACGATTCGCTCTCAACCCTTCGGAGGAATCGTGAACCAACTCGACGCAGTCGACCCGGAACTGTTTACCAACTTGTACGCCACGCTCACCACGCTCGGCTCAGATGGCGACCCGCAGATGACCGCCGTCTGGTTCCGTGTCGAGGACGGAAAGATTCTGATTTCGGCCACGGCGCGGCGCCGCAAGGTGAAAAACCTCACCGCTGACCTGCGATGTTCATTGTTGATCTTTCATCCCACAACAGGCGACTACTGCGTCGAGATTCGCGGCACTGCCCAGGTCATCGACGACCTCGACTACGTGATTGCTGATCGGATCGTTCCTCGCTACAACGCCGACTTCCGTAATTTCGACCGTCCAACCGATCGACGAACCGCCATCATCGTGAGTCCCGAGCGCGTGATCGTCACCGACGTACGTTCACACTGACAATACTTGGGAGATGAAAATCACCCGACAGGTCATCGTGTTCGATGCGGCCGACCTGGCCGCCGAAAGCGCCTTCTGGGCCGGCGTGCTCGGTGGGCGCGTCTATCCCGACGATGAAGATGGCTGGCACAGCGTTGTGGATGCCGAAGGACAGTGGCGTATCGGCATCCAGCTTGCGCCGAATCACGTTCCACCGGAGTGGCCAAACGGGAATCCGCAGCAGATCCATCTCGACCTGCATGTCGACGACCCGGCCAGCGCCCACGCGGAAGTCATGGCGCTCGGCGCTCGTCTGCTCCAAGCTGCTGACGACTTCAGCGCGGCCGAGGGACATCAGGTGTATGCCGATCCAGCGGGCCATCCGTTCTGCGTCGGCTGGGGTCACTGACCGTCTGCACTCAGATGGGGTTTTCCTGCCCGGTCGAGCGCGAGCAACACGACGGCAGCGACGGCCATTGCGATGAATGCCCCGATGACATCTCGGCCGGTCTGGAACGCAACCTTCATCGCAAAGAGGTAGACGAGCGACGCGAGCAGTAGCCACATCCACGTGCCTCGGCGCTTGCCCGTGGTCCACGCGTGGCCGATGAACAACACGTTCCAGAGCACGTGACCGGAGAACGGCCAGTTCAACCCCAACGCCACGGCGCTCAGCACACCGGCCGCGGCCAGAGTCACCCTCCAACGCGTCGGGAACTGCGCTCGGAACTGGATGACATAGCTGCTCCCCAAAGCAAAGAGCGGGAAGATGTACCAATAGAGCGCTGTGCTCGGCGGCGCAGCGAACGCGAACAGGATCGCACTTGCGGCCGTGGCCGCGGCGAGAACCCGCCACCTCGGTTCCGCGGCGGACGCGTCACCGGTCTCGGTCCGGCCGTGTGGGCGTTGCGTGTTCATCGCTGAGTGGCCAAGCGCGGAGTCGAACCGCTGAGTCGCCCATACGGGTCAACTGCTCATCGTCGTACCCCGATGGCCATCACCCACTCTGCCACCACCTCGCCCCATTCCCACCCTGCTCGGGCGCGATGCGCGCCAGACGTGGGGCGCCAGACGCGCCCAACGACTCAGGGGTGACGGTACCTGCCTGCATCGAGCAGGAGCAGGCCATCGGCCACCAAGGACTGCGCCACCCGCGCGGCTCGGTCGCTCTGACCCGGCCATCCCATCGCGTCGGCAGCATCCTCTGCGCGAACCGAACCGCTCGCCACGGCCTTCATCAGCCGGCCGCGTCCTTGACGATCGCTCCCTTCGAACCGGCTCTGCCGACCGCTCACCCCCGCGGAGCCAACAGCCGGGTCGGCGCCCTCGCCGCGCCACGCACACTCAGACTCGAGGGGGCATTCGTCACAACGTGGGTTCGATGGTCGGCAGAGCAACGCGCCGAGGTCCATCAGGCACTGGTTCCACGCCCAGGCATCACCCTCGGCCAATGCTTCATCGGCCGCCGATTGCACCTGCTTGGCGCTGAGCGCCACGCCGGCGACTCGCGCGAACACCCGGGCAATATTGGTGTCCACGACCGCGGCGTCGGATTCAAACGCAAAGGCCAGCACGGCCCGCGCCGTGTACGCACCGACCCCTGGCAGGGCAAGGAGCGAATCCAACGTGTGCGGGAACTCGCCCGCAGCGACGATGTGTTGCGCAGCGAGGTGCAGGCTCCGTGCCCGCCGCGGATAGCCGAGTCCGAGCCACAGCTCCAACACGTCACCGAGGGGCGCCGCCGCGCACTCCCCCGGAGTCGCGAAGGCCGCCATGAACGCGAACCATTTCGGGATGACGCGATCGACTTGCGTCTGCTGCAGCATCACCTCGCTCACGAGCACTGCCCACGGATCGCGGGTGCGCCGCCACGGCAGATCGCGGAGCTGCGGAACGCCCCAGTTCAGGACAGCGTCTTGGTGCACCAGGTGAGATACGTCGTATGCGGGAACAACACCGGCTCGGGTTGTTCGGCGAGCAATCGCTCGATGGGGTCGAGGATCTCGCCACGTTGGGCCGAAGGCAAGACGCTGACGTAACTGCGCGACAACACGTTGGCCAGCAGCCGCTCGCGTGTGGTGGTCTCGAACCACGTGCACCTGAACTCGGCGAAACCGGTGAAGTGGCTACTCATCGCGGCATGATCGGCTGCGTCGAGCAACGGTTCATCAGCATGCCCGCGATACTTGCTGTCGCTGTATTGCGCGACCCACGGCACAGTGACGTCATCGTCGTTCCAGATCAGCCCCAACCCGCCACCGGTACGCAACACCCGTGCGATCTCGGCGAGCGCACTCGGAGCATCGAACCAGTGAAATGCCTGCGCAACGAATACCGAGTCCACCGACTCGTCGGCCAGCGGAATCGCCTCGGCGGAACCATCGTGCAGCGTCACCCGCGGAAGCACGCGAGCGAATTCGGCGCGCATGTTGGCCAGGGGCTCTACGGCCACCACGTCGCAGCCGCGGCGGACGAGCGATCGGGTGAGCTTTCCGGTGCCCGCGGCAAGATCGAGCACGACTCCGCCGTCGGCAAACGCGCCGCGCTCGTGCCACCACTGCAATGCCTCGGCCGGGTATTCGGGCCGACCGAATTCGTACGCCGCCGCGGTGTCGTCGAACGACGTGGCGCGGGCCCGCACCAGCGTGGGATCTACTTCGTCCACACGTCTTGGCCGTCGTATGGGCGTCGACGCGAGGGAGCGAACTCACGCTTCCACACCATCACGCGGCGACGGAAGTAGCACACTTCCTTGCCGTCCTGATTGAACCCCTTGGTCTCGACGAGCACCGTGCCGCGATCGTTCTTCGAGGACGATTCCTTGACCTCGAGGACGTGTGTCTCCGCATGGATCGTGTCGCCGTGGAACGTAGGGAACTTGTGCTGCAGCGTCTCCACTTCCAAGTTCGCGATCGCGGCACCGCTCACATCGGGCACACTCATACCGAGGCACAATGAATACACGAGGTTGCCGACCACCACGTTGCGTCCCTGCACACTCTCGGCGGCGAACCAATCGTTGGTATGCAACGGATGATGGTTCATTGTGATCATGCAAAACAGATGGTCGTCGTACTCGGTGATGGTCTTTCCGGGCCAGTGCTTGTAGATGTCGCCGACGGCGAAGTCTTCGAGGCAGCGACCAAAGGGACGTTCGTACGTACTCATACTCCGAACGCTAGTGGAGTGGGTGCGGACCCGCATCGTCGTCGAGATCCTCCGGGTCGAACAACTGCGCCTGCCGTTCGAGCTCTCTCGTGACATCACCCTTGGGCCGTCGCGGCGCGAATCGCTCGTCGAAGTCGAGTCGGCTCTCGGTGGACGTGACCGCCTCGGTCGCGACCTCGCGCAGCGGCTTCAGCGCTGCGCGACGTTCTATCGACCATGGCCCGACCCGCAACGAAAGATACAAGAGACCGCCGAGCAGAATGGGGAAGAAGAACTGACTGAGTCGGTACGACGCAACGCCCAGGGTTGCCGTGCCCCGAGGCAAACCGAAACCCACCAGCGACGAGATGAGCAGCGCCTCGATGATGCCGAGTCCACCCGGTGTGATGGGGATCACCGCGGCGATGTTAGCGATACCGAACGCGATGATGAGCCCGTCGATGCTCACGGTTCCGCCGTACGCGCGCAGGAAGACCCACAACGACGCAGCATCCAGCAACCAGTTCGCTGCCGCCCACCCGATGACCCTGCCCAGCAACGCCTTGTCGGCGGCGAGCTCCTCGAGCCGGTTGCCGATGTGACGCACTCCCTCGCCGACACGTTCTTCGTTCTGATGGAGTTTCCGGGCGAACCACCGAACAACCCGTTCGGCTCGTGCCTGGCCCTCGATCAGACCGAACACCAACGCTGCTACGACACCCATGATCAGCACGCCGGCAATGGCCGCCGTCGAGTAACCAGGGTTGACACCGCGCAACGGAATCGACACGATCAGGGCGAGCCAGAAAAGCAGGTTCAAGACCACTGCCGAACCGAGCCCGGCTGTGCCGAGCGCGAAGCCGGCATCGGGGCCGGGGATGCCCGACAGTGTCATCAATCGATAACCCAGCGCCGAGCCCGCTGCCGTGCCGCCGGGCACCACACTGCTCAGTGCGCGGGTGCTCAATTGGATGCGAAACAGTCGCCACGCTGTGACGATCCTGCCCGACTCGCCGAGCGCCGCCCGGGTGAGCAGCGAGTACGCGAACAGCGCTGCCATTTGCAGGCCGAGACCAAACGTGAGCAGCAGTGGATTGACCTCGCGAAGCTTCGTGGCAGCATTGCGAAAGCCAGGTACCAGTGGCAGGACGAAGAAGTAGATGACAGCCGCGAAGGCCACCACCTTCAACGCCGATCGAAACTGCTTGCGTGCCGACTTCGACACGACAGCGGTCTCATTCGAGCTGACAGAATCACCCGCAGATGGTGCGGCGGTCACGTTGTGCTCGGTCGGTTCGTTCGCCACTCCTCTTTGCTAGCCGATCACGTACCCGTGGCGGCGGCACCGACCACAGGGAACGCATTGATCACGCGACGCAGTTTCATCACCAATGCCAAGCGCCGGTCTGCGGGCACCTTGCCGAGGTGCACCACCACAAGGTCACGTTCAGGGACCACCACGATGTATTGACCCTCATATCCATGAGCAGCGAGGCTGCCCGGCTGATCGGGCCAGATCCAACACTGCGCGCCGTAACCGAATTGCGGCGGGTCGGGGTCGACCGCCACGGGTGTGCGCACGTAATTCACCCAACCCGGCGGCAGCAGTCGGTGCTCGTCGAACACTCCGTCGCGGAGGTACAGGTACCCGAAGCGAGCGAAGTCACGCGCCCGCGCGTAAACATACGACGAACCAACGAAGGTGCCGGCCGTGTCGAACTTGGGCACAGCGCTGCGCATGCCGAGCGGAGCAAACAGCCGGTGGTGCAGGAACGCACGCATGCCCGCTTCGCCGCCACCGATCACATCGCCAGCAAGCCGGGCGAGAATGTTCGTGGTGCCCGACGAGTAGTTCCACACCTCGCCGGGCGCGTGTAGCAAACGTTGACTCGCGGCGTAATTCGCATGGTCGTCGATGCCTGCACCGAACAGCATGTCGAGGCAGTGCGAGGTGGAATCGTCGACATAGTCCTCGATGAAATCGAGTCCAGAGGTCATCGCCAGCAGATGGCGCACCGTAATGGCGGCTTTCGCGGTGCCGACGAACTCGGGCACAGCGGCTGGCGCATCAATGTCGATCAGTCCATCACCGACGAGCATGCCGAACACCGCCTGGGTCATGGTCTTGGCCATGCTCCACGAAATCAGCGTCGTGTCGACGTCGGTCTCGGGACCGTACTGCTCGGCAACGAGACGGCCACGGTGCACGGCCAGTACCGCCAGCGACACTCCGTCATCGGGGGGTGCCTCGCGAATGTCGCGCAACGCCGCAGACAGCGCGCCGGTATCAACATCAGGTGCGGGCGACGACGTGTGCCATTGCGCCGTGGGCCACGGTTCGTTGGCAGGATGCTCGGGGAACGCGATCACCTCACGAACGTAGCCCGCGCGAGACTGCGGAGGTGACCGAAACTGCCGACGAATCACGCCGCGACGACTGGTTCGACACCATCCGGCTCTGGGTCGACACCTTCGATGAAATTGCGCCCCGCACCATCGAAGGCCTGTACGTGGTCGGTTCGGTTGCGCTCGATGATGGGCAGCCACACTCGAGCGATATCGACGTGATTGCTATCACTACCGAACCAGCCGACGAAGACATGGCCGGCACCTTGCTCACTGCTCATACGGTGTTCGCCGAGCGCAGCCCAAACCGCACCGTCGACGGCCCGTTCGTTGCGTGGGGTGACTTGCTTGCGTCGCCACAGGGGGTCACCAGACCGTGGATGCTCGACGGCAACTTCCACCACGATGCCGAGTGCTTCGAGCTCAATCCGATCACCTGGTACACGCTCGCCACCTACGGCGTGCGCGTGCGCGGACCCGAACTCGCCGAACTTGCCATCCCGATCGACCAAGACGACATGGTGCGTTTCGTCATCGACAATGCGCGCAGCTACTGGACCGTCGTGCACGATCAGTTCGTAGCAGCGCTCGGCGAACTACGACCCAGCGACACCTTGTCAAGCTCGGTGCCCGTGTGGTGTCTGCTCGGGACGTGCCGAATGTTCTACACGGCCGTCACCGGTGACGTTGCTTCGAAATCAGCAGCTGGACTGTGGGCCGGAAACCTGATGGGTGGTGCACACCAGAACACGTGTGAGGCGGTCGTGGCACTGCGCGCCGAAGCCGACCACGAGGTGAGCGTCGACCTGTTGCGCGCATCGAGCGACGCGATGGCCGAGGTACTGAAGCGCATCGCCAAACTCCCGCGCTGAGGGCCCTTGGGGGCAACCGAGCCACGCAGTCAGTCGGCGACGCCCTCGCGATCGGCCCACTTGCTCACCGACAACGGCGCGGGTGCTGTGGCAATGGCAAGCGCTTCCTCAACCGTGGTGGCGCGCTGGGCCAAGGCGGCGTGCTCGGCGCGCATGAAGCCCGCGTCGGCAGCGTGTGCGAACATCTCGAGCATCGGGGTGTAGAAGCCGTTCACATCCAGCACCACAACGGGCTTGCGGATGAAGCTCAACTGGTTCCAGGTGAGCACCTCGAGCAATTCCTCGAAGGTGCCAAAACCCCCCGGCAGGGCGATGAACGCATCGGCAAGTTCGGCCATGCGTGCCTTGCGCGTGTGCATGTCGTCGGCGACCTCGAGTTCGCTCAGACCGGTGTGACCGACCTCGGCGCGCATCAGCACCTCGGGGATCACCCCGATCACGTGGCCACCTGCTGCCATGACTGCGTCGGCCACAGCACCCATCAGCCCCAACTTGCCGCCGCCGTAGACCAATCCGATGCCGCGCCCGGCCATCGCAGTTCCGAGATCACGCGCCATCTCCATGAACGCGGGTGACGCCCCCACATTGGTGCCGCAGTAGACGCAGATCTTCAGCTCGGGCGGGGCAACAGCAACCATCCGTCGAGTTTGCCATCACGGGTGACACTTGTCTGGCGAATTCAGGCTCTTGTTCATCGATCGGTAACCTTCACCACATGACCGCTCCCGATCTGCAGGCCGCCAACGACGTCATCGAACTCGCCGGGGGCGTGGTCGGCAAAGCCGTACGCCGCTTGGCCACCATCGGCGGACCCGACACCCATCAGGTGCTCGCTTACGATCTCGCTCACGCGGCCTCCGCGGTGGCCACCGCTCGGGCGCTCTTGGACTACGGCGCCAAGGGCGACACCGAGGGCAAGATCGCCTGCGCATACGCCGCCGACATGGTGCACGATCTCATCACCCGGGTTTGCGGTCGCGAGTCGCTGTGGGGTGTCGACGATGCAGCTATGCGCGACGCCCATCCGTTCCTCGCGACCTATCGCACGCCCGAGTTCCTGGCGTCGCTCGCTCAACTCGCCGGCCCGCGTCACCTCGACAGCGACTTCGAGATGGTGCAGGACACATTCCGATCGTTCGCCGACAAAGTCATCGCACCCGAGGCCGAGCACGTGCATCGCTACAACGCCGACGTCCCCGAGAAGATCATCAGCGGTCTCGCCGAGATGGGTGCGTTCGGGCTCAGTGTGCCGGCCGAATACGGCGGCTTCAGCGAGGGCGGCGACGGCGAATACATGGCCATGGTGGTTGCCACTGAAGAACTCTCACGCGGCTCGCTCGGCATCGGCGGCTCGTTGATCACGCGCCCCGAAATCCTCACCCGTGCCCTCGTGCGCGGTGGCACCGAAGCACAGAAGCAGGAGTGGCTCCCCAAGCTCGCCACCGCCGAGGTGATGGCAGCGGTTGCGGTCACCGAGCCCGACTTCGGCAGCGACGTGGCGGGCATCAAGGTCACGGCAACCGAGGCCGCTGGCCCCAACGGCGAGCCCGGTTACGTGATCAACGGTGTCAAGACATGGTGCACGTTTGCCGCCCGCGCCGACGTGCTCATGCTGCTTGCGCGTACCGATCCCGATCGAAGCAAGACCCACCGCGGCCTCAGCGTGTTCATCGTGCCCAAGCCCCAGGGCGATGCCCACGGTTTCGAGTTCGCACAGGACACGCGCCCCGATGGCACCGCCGGCCGCATGGAGGGTCGCCCCATCGACACCATTGGGTATCGCGGCATGCACAGCTATGAGATTGCGCTTGAGAACTGGTGGGTCCCCGCCGAGAACCTCATCGGCGAAGACGCCGGCAAGGGCAAGGGTTTCTACTATCAGATGGAGGGCTTCGAGAACGGCCGTCTGCAGACCGCAGCCCGCGCCGTGGGGCTGATGCAGGCCGCATACGAAGCTGCGCTCGACTATGCCCAGAACCGCAACGTGTTCGGGTCGAACATCTACGACTACCAGCTCACCCAAGCCAAGCTCGGACGCATGGCCGTGCTCATCCAGGCCGGACGCCAGTTCTCGTATCACGTGGCCAC
>JANYCT010000006.1 GCA_025360105.1 Actinomycetes bacterium
GAGCCGATCGGCCGATTCGGGTCTTGCAACCCCGCCCGGCTGCGTCGGACGGCGTCCGCGACGGCCTTGACCGCCGCGTCCTGGTTCACCATGCGGAGGGGGATTTGGTCTTCGAGCTTAATCAGCTTGTCGCGCTCGGCCGTGAGCATCCGCGCCACGGGGATGCCGGTCCACTGGCTGACGACCTCGGCGATCTCTTCCGAGTCGACCTCGCGCTTGAGGAGGCGGCGGGCGTCCTTCGGCTGGCCGTCGCCGCGCGCCTCGGCGTCGGCGATCTTCTTTTCGAGGGCCTTGTGCTCGGAATCGAGGGCGGCGAGGGCCTGATACTGGTTCTCGTCGACGCGGTCGCCGCGCGAGGCGGCCTGGCGGACTTCAGCGTAACCGCGCTCGTATTCGCTCTGTACGCTTGCCAGACGCTCCCGAAGTTTCTGTACGTCGCCCAGGCCCGACTTCTCGAACTCCCACTGAGCCCGCAGATCGCTCTCTTCCTTGCGGAGCTTGTCGATCTCCTCCTCGACTTCGGCCAGGCGCTCGAGGGCGTGCTCCTCGTCCTCGTTCTTGAGCATCCGCTGGGCAAGTTCGAGCTGGAGCAACCGCCGCTGGATCACGTCGATCTCGGTCGGCACCGATTGCAGCTCCATCGCCAGCCGGCTGCACGCCTCGTCCATCAGGTCGATCGCCTTGTCGGGCAGGAAGCGATCGGTGATGTAGCGCGAGGCGAGCTTGGCGGCCGAGACCAAGGCGGAGTCGCGGATCTTGACCTTGTGGTGGACCTCGTACCGCTCCTTCAGGCCTCGCAGGATGGCCACCGTGTCCTCGACCGAGGGCTCGCCGACGAAGACCGGCTGGAACCGCCTTTCGAGGGCCGCGTCCTTCTCGATATGCTCGCGGAACTCGTCGAGCGTCGTCGCGCCGATGCATCGCAGCTCGCCTCGCGCGAGTGCCGGCTTCAGGAGGTTGGCCGCATCCATGGAGCCCTCGCCCTTGCCCGCGCCGACGACCGTGTGAAGCTCGTCGATGAAGAGGACGATGCGTCCCTCGGAGGCGGTCACGTCCTTCAGGACGGCCTTCAACCGCTCCTCGAACTCGCCGCGAAACTTGGTGCCCGCCACCAGCGCGCCCATGTCGAGCGAGATCACCTTTCGGTCGCGCAGCGACTCCGGCACGTCGCCCGACACGATCCGCTGGGCCAGCCCCTCGACGATCGCCGTCTTGCCGACGCCGGGTTCGCCGATGAGCACCGGGTTGTTCTTGGTGCGGCGGCTGAGGATCTGCATGACGCGCTCGAGCTCGCGCGAGCGGCCGATGACGGGGTCGAGCTTCTTTTCACGTGCGAGCTGGGTGAGGTTGCGACCGAACTGATCGAGAATCTGGCTATTGCCTTTGTCGGCTGCTTCCTCTTTTCCAGCGGCGCCGGGACCGGTGGCCGAGGTCTGTGCCTCGCCGGGCTTGCCTTGGCCACCCTGATAGCCCGAGAGCAACTGGATGACCTGCTGGCGCACACGACTGAGGTCGGCGCCGAGCTTTACGAGCACCTGTGCGGCAACGCCTTCACCCTCACGGATGAGGCCGAGCAAGATGTGCTCGGTGCCGATGTAGTTGTGGCCCAACTGCAGCGCCTCGCGCAACGACAGTTCGAGCACCTTTTTGGCGCGTGGGGTGAAGGGAATGTGACCCGACGGCGACGAACCGCCTTGGCCGATGATTTCCTCGACCTGGCTACGAACAGCCTCCAACGAGATGCCCAGCGATTCCATGGCCTTGGCGGCCACACCTTCGCCCTCATGGATGAGTCCAAGCAAGATGTGCTCGGTTCCGATGTAGCTGTGGTTGAGTAGCCGCGCTTCTTCTTGCGCTAGCACGACGACTCGACGAGCCCTATCTGTAAAGCGTTCGAACATGCCCGCCCTTTCAGAGACGGTGGATACTTGCTCCCGAGTGTATCGGTGGGGTGCCACAGTGTGGTGTTGGGGGCGCACTATCTGGCGTGTCGTGTGACCGGTCTGATCCACCTCAGTGTTCGCCTCTTTTTGCTAACGCGGCCTAGCCTTGGCGTGTGGCCAGCACGCCTTTGTTTTCGCTCCCGGGCATGACCGGTGACCGCCAGCGAATAGAAGATGCACTTATCGCTGCTGTGCAGACCAAAGACGCCTATCTCAACGAACTTGCGCGTCACCTCATCGTGGCCGGCGGCAAACGGCTTCGGCCGGTGCTCACTCTCGTTGCGGCACAGGTGAATGGTGGCCCGTCGTTGCACGACGCGGTGCAGGGTGGTATCGCGTGTGAACTCGTCCAGACCGGGTCGCTGTATCACGACGATGTCATCGACGAGTCGGCAACCCGGCGCGGGGTCGAGACGGTCAATGCGAAGTGGGGCAACCTGCAGGCCATTCTCGCCGGCGACTTCCTGCTCGCCCGTGCCTCCGAAATCGCGGCCTCGCTCGGGGCCGAAGTGGCGGGCCTGCTCGGTCACACCATCGCCCGGTTGTGCGAGGGCGAGATCGAACAGCTGCGCCACACCTACGACGTCACTCGGCCCGAGCCGTCGTACTTCTCGTCGATCGAGGGCAAGACCGCGTCACTGTTCAGCACCGCTGCACGCATCGGCGGCATCGTTGCCGACCTCGACCGCCCCGTCATCGATGCGCTCACGCGTTACGGCCTGGCCTACGGAATGGTGTTCCAGATCGTCGACGATGTGCTCGACATCACCGCCACCGACGAGCAGTTAGGCAAGCCCGCCGGCCACGACATGGTCGAGGGTGTCTACACGCTTCCAGTGCTCCGCACACTTGCCGCGCCAGGCGTTGCTGCCGATGAACTGCGCGATCTGTTGGGTTCGCCCCTCGACGCCGTGGTGTGCGACAAGGCGCTGTCGATCGTTCGTGCGGGTACCGGTGTTGAGCAGGCCCTTGCTGCAGCAGCCACGTACGTTGCCGAGGCCGTCGATGCCTGCGCTTCGCTACCGTCGAGCGCTGCGACCGATGCGCTTCGTGCCTCGCCGCAGGCCCTCCTCGACTCGTTGGTGTAGCCAGCTACTCTCTGCCTCGTGGCAGCGGCTCCCATCTTCTACATCGCGCTCGCCATCGCTGCCGCCGTACTCGTTGCTGTCGGTGCCAACGAAGTGAACAAGCGCCGCATCGAGCAGTACCGCGCGATCGCTGCGGCGCACGGCCTCGGCTTCGATCCGGGCGATCCCTCGAACGTCACGGCGCTCGGTTTCGAGTTGTTCGACAGGGGCCACAGTCGGCGGGCGAGCTTCACGATGTGGCGCACCACCGGCCCGCGGAATCGCGTCTTCCAATATCGCTATGTCACCGGCTCGGGCAAGAACAGCCAGACCCACACGAACACGTGCGTCCTGGTCGGTCTTGCGTGTACCGCACCGCCGACGCGAATTCATCCGGAGGGTTTCGGCGGACACCTGCTCAACATCGTGGGCCTACGCGACATCGAGTTCGAGAGCCCCACGTTCAACGACCGCTACCGCGTCAACAGCGGCGACGAACGATTTGCGACCGCGCTGATGGATCCCTCGATGATGGGATGGCTGCTTGAGGTCCCGTGCAACCTCGATCTCTATCTGCTCGGTTCGTGGATGCTCGCGGTTGACCACAAGCGTTCACCCGAGGTGTTGCCCGAACTTCTGGCCTATGCCGAGGCGGTCGTGGCGCACATGCCCACGGTGCTCCAGTCGCTGTACCCCGCGCAGCCATGAACGGCGCTGGCTCGTATGTGGCGCTGGCCGCCGGAGTCGTGGTGGCTGCCGCGCTCACCTACGCGCTGCTGTTCAACCGACTTCGTTCAGCGGCCAATCAGGTGATCACGGCCTACGCCACCATCGACGCCGAGCTACAACGGCGTCACGACCTCATCCCCGAACTGGTCGCCACAGTGCAGGCCTCCGCCGCGCACGAGCGAACGCTCATCGAGCAAATCACCGCGGCTCGCGTTGCGGGTGAGCGCGCCGCCGGCGACCAAGCCGCAATCGCGCAGGCTGATGCGACGATGAGCTCGCTGCTCCCGCAGGTGTTCGCGATGGCCGAAGGTGTGCCCACGTTGCGCACGAGTTCGTCGTTTCTCGCGTTGCAACGCGAGCTCGTCACTACCGAAGATCGTCTCGCGGCGGCACGGCGTTTCTACAACTTCCAGGTACGCGACCTGAACACGCTCGTCGGCTCAGCCGTGAGCGCGCCGATCGCCCGCCGCCACCGCATCAGCGTCGCCGAGTACTTCGGCGACGCGCCGAGCTGACGGCGAAATCTGGGGCCGGGTTCATCGGGGCAAGGATTCAACGATTGCCTTGATTGTGCTGACTGGTGGATTCGGGGGCTTCTACTACTGGTTGCGAATCCGACCCGAACTGCGGTCGAGCGCCCTCCAACCCCGTCGTGAATGATGAGCGCACGTCTACGGTGCGGTCAGCATTCACGAAGACGGAGCGACGGACGCTGCGGCCGATCTCTTCCAGTAGCCCGTAATCGCGCCGAGCAGGATGCAATGAATGAGCCTTCGCTGTACCGGGTTCTGATCAGCGTTCGGGGGATCGGGATTGGTTATCTGTTGGCTTGCATGGCCCTCGGTGCCGCCCATTCGTCGTCGGTTGCAGTGCGCACTGATTCAGCCATCGGGCGAAGCTCCTCGAGTGTGAAGGACCCATAGATCTCGATCAATCGTCCGCCCTCCACCCACGTCAACATGGTGCCGGATCCAGACAGTTCGCTGACGCTCGCCGCCAGCCCATGAACGGTTCCTGACTCTGCCATCCTGCGTCCACCAAAGCGGATGAGTGCGAGCGGGTCGGGACCATGGACTTCCACTGCGTTGATGAAGAGCTCAGGCTTGGAACTATCGACAGCGCGTTTGTATCCGACTGCAGCGTCGGCGCCAAATCGGTCCTCTGCAGCGCTGTTTCCGAGGGAAAGACTTCCGCCCTTCAACGTGACGCGATAACGCAACGGCGCGAGGGCGTCGGAAACCGACATGACCAAATCGCCGTTCACAAGTCTGATCTGCGTCGCAATTTCGTCGATCGCCTTGCTGTCGACACCCTTACTGACGACACGAATCGAGTAGTTGTCGATGGGGCCGAACGAAAGCATCTCGACACCGTCGTCAAGAGCTCGGCGCCAAGCTGGCTTTCCTGAGACAGTGGTGTTTGTCCCTGCCTCGTGTTGTGGATTGAATGCGTCCAGCTGGTAGCGGTTCAGCTTGGCAATTTTGATGGTGATCCACTGCTTGTTGCTATTGGCCTCATCCGTGAAGAACGACTCGGTCTGCTGGGGATTGCTGAGCGACAGATCGTTACCCGGGAGGTACTCGAGGAGAAATTCAGGAACCCACCCGGCGGGAAGTTGCGAGATCAGTTGTCGGAAATCGAGGGCCGGCGTCTCATCGCTGAACGTGAGCCGCACTGTTCCTGCGGGATCAGTGTTTGCGGTCGCCTCAGAACCCGGCGTTGTCGACACGGGGGCACCAGGCACCGTCGTTCCGTTCGCAATCGGCTGTGCAGCAGGCGCACACGAGGCGAGGCAGACGACTACAGCTGAAAGAAGGCTCGATCGCACGCCCGCATCGTGGCTTGGATCCGCGCTCGACGCAAGCCGACCAACGCCCTGCACTTCCCGCGCGTGGTGCTCGCGGAATCCACAGCGTCCATGTCGGGGTAGCCCATGCCACCCGAGGCTGATCGCCGGTCCTGCTACGGTTCGCACGCGAGCGACCACGGTGAGCCAGCAGCCTGGGATCTCGCTCGGTCAGACCTGTCGCCTTCGGATCACCGAATGCTGAGAGTACTCGCAACGGTGGATTCTGCACGCGGGGGTGTGGTGGTGCTCCGCCTCCTCGCTCTCATCGTCGCCATGGTGACCCTCGTGGCCCATGCGCTGTCGGTTCTTGAGCTGAGATCGACCACCCAGAACACCGGCAGCGGCGATGGTGGACTCGTGATGGACGCGAACGTCCTTTCGACCCGCCAGCTGTGGGCAGTTTTCCTCTCTGGTATTGCGGTGCCGCTGGCCTTTGCCGGTCTGCTCATCGCCGCGTCGTACGTTTTGGCCGTCTACGTGGCTCGCCTTGAGATGGACATTGATTCTGTGGCCGACAACGACGAACGGTTGTCATGGGCGCTCTCGTTGCCGCGCTGCAGCCGAGTCGCTGGGGCCCGGAGTTTGGCTGAGCGAAAGCGCGAAGAATCGACACTCTCGCGCAGACAAACCTGGCGAGACGTCCGAAGTTCCGTCCCACGGGCCCAAGACGGGCACGAGAGGCGGAACATGCGCGGACGCACGGAGGTCAGGCGTTGGGGGCGAGGCGCACGATCTGTGCGGCGGCCTTGTACGCCAACTCCGCTGGGCCGAGTTCGTCGGGGCGCAACAGGTTCGAGGTGATGCGCACCACCCACTCCATGAGCGTGCGGTTGTGCATCACCACACGCGTGAGTTCGCGCATCAGCACGGGTCGGCCGATGATGCCAGCAAACAGCCGCCCCACTTTGAAGTACTGCGCGTATTCGTCCTCGAGCAGGCGCGGGTATAGCTGCAACACCGAGGCATCGTGGGAGACGAGCGCGTCGTGCAATACGGCCGCCGCCATGCGGCCGGTCTCGTACGCGTAGTCGATGCCCTCGCCGTTGAATGGGTTCACGCTGCCAGCGGCGTCGCCCACCACGAGATACGTGGGACCCGCTTTCGGGCCGACGGATCCGCCCATCGGTATGCGGCCCGACGTTGCTCCCGACGTTGGCTGATCCGGTTCGATGGCCCAACTGTCGGCAATCTCATGTGCATACGACTCGAGCAGATGCGACGTGTTGACGCTCTTGAAATCGCGGAACGTGCTGAGCAGCCCGACGCCTACGTTGACCGTGCCGTCGCCGACGGGGAAGACCCATCCGTAGCCGGGTACGGGGTTGCCGTTGCGGTCCTTGAGATCGAGCGCGGATTCGATCCACGGCTCGTCGTGGCGCGGCGATTCCCAGTAGGTGCGAATGGCGGTGGCGTAGGGCCAATCACGCGTACGGAACGTGCCCAGTGATCGCCCGAAGCGACTGTTCGCTCCATCGGCAACGACGACGTACTTGGCCTGGAGCTCGAAGGGTTCGCCCGCCTCGGTCTGCACGATGGCGCCGCGCACGAATCCGCGCTCGACCACGGGGCGAAGTGCTTCGTGACCCTCGAGCAGAGTGGCGCCAGCGGCCACGGCGTTGCGCACGATGAGCGCATCGAGTTCCGTTCGGCGGACCACGTAGCCGTGCTGTGGAAAGACCGAATGCGACGGCCACGGAATCTGCATCTCGCGGCCCGCGCCGGTGAGGCGGAGGCCATCGTGGCGGTGGAATGCCGACAACGGTTCGGCGAGACCCATGTCGGCAAGTTCTTTGACAGCGCGTGGTGTGAGCGCGTCACCGCATGTCTTGTCACGCGGATAGGTGCGCTTCTCCACGATGGTCACCGAGTGATCGTGCTGGGCCAACCAGTACGCCGCTGCTGCACCCGCAGGGCCGCCACCGACGACGAGTACCTCGCACGAGCGCGATGGACTAGTCATGTCGACCCCGTCACAGCGACGCGGTCATGGGTGTTACTTGCCGGCTGGAAGGCCGGGGCGGGGCTTGGTGCCGACCAGCAGAACCTTGTCGGCTTTGAACGTGGTGTCGAGATTATCGAAGTTCGCCGAGCCGCCCTTGAGCGCCGCATAGATCTTCGACTCGGGGCTGCACCACAACGCGTACTCGGCGGCCCACTGCGTGCTCGTCTTGTCGGCTCCGCCGAGGTCGTAACGTTCGTGACATACGACGGCGAGGATCTGTGCCTCGGTCAGCGCGCCACCGAACTTGGTGCCCTGATACGGCATGTAGTTGCCGTTGTAACCGAGGTGCCCGAGCGAGGCGTCGCCGTAGGGCCCGACGCCGGAAGTCTTGTATGCCTCGCTGCCGGTGTACACCATGTTCAATTGGTCTTCGATGTGCGGGAAGGTCTTCAACACCGCGCCGCCGGTGAAGATGCGGCCAACGCCGCCGCCGCCCGCCGCGCCGTGGCACGAGGCGCAACCGGAATACACGACAGTGCCGTCGGCGATGGGGCCGGTGACCTTGACGGCTTGGGGCTTGAGGCCCTGCACGTACATGAACGCCCAGATCGGCAACAGACTGAGTGTGGCCATGGCCCAGAACGGGATTTTCTTACGAGTCGTTGCAGCCGTAATGAATGGCGGATCGGGCTTGGGTGGCGGTGGCGCCGCTGGCGCGACCTTGGCGGGCGCAGCGGCCTTCGCGGCGACAGCGGGCGCGGCTGCGGCGTCGACGGTGGCAGGGGTGGATGCAGCGGCGGTAACTTCGCCTGCGGTGTCGCCAAGGGCAGAACGGCGCTCCTTGGAGCGCTTCAGCAGGTGCTCGGGAATTTCAGTCACTGGATTCCTTTCGCAGCGTCTGTGCGGGACACGTACGACTCAAAGGTTTACTACGACTCGTCACTGTAGAGCGCGGTACGCGCGAAACGTGAATTGCCCCCGCATGTGTTCTCGGGGGTCGCACACGTCACACGCGTGCACGATCGCACAACGATGTGGTGGTCGGGTATTCGCGTGGTAAACCTGTGGTCAAGCAGTTCCCGACGCCGAGCCAGTTCTTCGTCAAACTGGCAGTAGTCAGGGTGCGCGCGACTACAGTTCGTGCGTAGTTTCACAACTACGAGTTCGCGTTCGATTTCAACACGCCCAAACACGGAAAGGCGACGTCACGTTGCTCCTCGCAATCGACATCTCCACATGGCCTGGCGTCAACCAAGCGTTTCTTGTTTCGTTTGCGCTGGCGTTGGGTCTCACGTTTGCTGCCGTGCCATACGGCAAGCGGCGTCCCATCGGCACACCCTTCACCTGGGGTGAGGCCATGCTCGGCTCTGTGTATGCCTTCGCGACAATGTTCATCGCCTACGGCGTCGTGCCCGACCGCTGGATCCAGCACGCCGATAAGAACCTCCATTGGACCAAGCAGAAGCTGCTCTACGGGCCGTTCGACATTCTCCAGGCCAAGGCCCAGGGTGGCCACTTCCCATTCACCGTCTCGTATCAGGAATTGCGCGACATCATCGTCGTGCTGATCCATGTCGTCTTCTTCGGGCTGCAGATCTGGGTGTGGCACTGGTGGCAGACACGCAACAAGAAAGTCGCGAGCACCGAAGTGGCTACGAGCACCTATGGCCGTCCTCTGGTGAAGAAGGCCTGACGACATGGCACGTACCGACGCCAATCCTCCAATGCCGCAGTGGTCCACCGAATATCAACTCGTCGAAGTTGACGCGGACTATCTCTCGAAGGCGGTGAAGCCCAAGCAGTTCATCCACATCGACCAGACCGAGTGCATCATGTGCGAGGGCTGCGTCGATATCTGCCCGTGGAAGTGCATCCACATGGTGGCTCCCGAGGCCATCGCCGAGGCAACCGGCACCGAGCAGCCGGGTAACGACCCCGCCGACAACGTGCTGTTCATCATCGACGACGACGTGTGCACCCGCTGCGCGCTCTGCGTCGACCGCTGCCCAACGGGCGTCATCATCCTGGGCAAGGTCGGCACCGCCGGCGCAACCGGCGACGTCCATACTCGTACGAACAACCACGGCTACGCCTACGGCTTGCGGCTGTAGAGGAGACCAAGAATCATGGCCAAGATCCTCGATGAGAACCCACGACCGACGCTGAAGGATCGCGTCACCAAGGTCAACGGCTCGGTGCAGGGCAGTCAGGTGTGGAACAGTATTTTCCGCCCCGGCAGCATCTTCCGCAAGGGATATACCGACAGCCCGCGTAACCGGAGTTACGTCATCATGAACTCGGTGCTCTACCACCTGCATCCGGTGAAGGTGAAGCGGCACGCCGTCAAGGTGAGTTACACGCTGTGCCTCGGCGGTCTTAGCTTCTTCCTGTTCATCTTGCTCACGGTCACGGGCATCTTCTTGATGTTCTTCTACCGGCCAGAGGCAACACAGGCCTGGAACGACATCAACAACTTGCAGACCTCGGTGGCGTTCGGGTTGCTGGTGCGCAACATGCACCGATGGGGTGCGCACCTGATGGTGCTCAGCGTGTTCTTGCACATGGCCCGCGTGTTCTACCACGGTGCCTACAAGACCCCACGTGAGTTCAACTGGGTCATCGGCATGATCCTGCTCACGCTCACCCTGCTTTTGTCGTTCACCGGCTACCTGCTGCCGTGGGATCAGCTCGCACTCTGGGCCGTGACCGTGGGAACCAACATGATGGGGTACACACCCGTGTTGGGATCACAGGTCAGATTCGTTCTCCTGGGTGGTGCCGAGATCGGCCCCGAGACCCTCCTGCGATGGTACGTACTGCACGTGCTGTTCTTCCCGTTCATCATCGTCATCTTTATGGCCATCCACTTCTGGCGGGTCCGTAAAGACGGTGGCATCTCGGGTCCGTTGTGATCGGCCAGTGTGATCGAAGGGTGATGAACTCATGACTGAAATCCCAGAACACCTCCTCAAGCGGGCGCAGGCCGCCCGTGACAAGGCCGCGGCCGAGGCCGCTCCTGCCGAGCCAGCGGCTGCCGCTGACGCTCCTGCGTCCGATTCGCGTATTCCCGCGCATCTGCTCGAGCGCAGCCGCGCTGCAAAGGCCAAGACCGAAGGCGGTGCTGAGCCTGCCAGTGGTGGCGGTGGCCTCGCCGTTGCCGAGAAGGTCGCGGCCGTGGTCGCTGCTCCTGCCGCCGGTGGGGGCATCCCCGTAGGAGCCGGCCCTGGCGGGCATACGCAGCGTCTGCTCACGGTTGTCAAGAGCGGTTCGATCCAAGAGGTCAAGGCCGCTCCGGTCGACAAGGTGCACACCTGGCCACACCTGCTCGCTGCCGAATTCGTGGCCGCGTTGGCGTGCACGGCGTTTGTGTTCGTGTTCAGCGTTTTCGTGAACGCGCCGTTGCTGCAGTACGCAAACATCAACAAGACGCCCAACCCATCGAAGGCGCCGTGGTACTTCCTCGGTCTGCAGGAACTGCTCACGATGTTCCACCCGATGATCGCTGGTGTGACCATTCCCGGTGTCGGGCTGATCTTGCTCATCCTGTCGCCCTACATCGACAAGAACCCGTCGAACAAGCCAGAGGATCGCAAGTTCGCAACGTCGCTCATGACGATCTTCCTGATGTTCTGGGCCGTGCTGGTCATCATCGGTTCGTTCTTCCGGGGTCCCGGATTCAACTTCACGCTCCCGTGGCGTGACGGCATCTTCTTCGAATTGTGAGGTCATGACATGAGCTCAGGAGCAGTCATTGGAATTGTTGTCGCGGTCGTCGTGATCCTCGCGGCCGTGGTGTTCCTCACCGCTGCGCGTCGTACCGACGTGCGCGGTGCCGGCGCGTTGTCACGCGAGACTCGCCGCCGCGATCAGGCAACCGATGTGTCACTTCCCGATGCGCCAACCGGTCGCGAGGTCGAGAACGCCGCAGCCGCCAAGCGTGGTGCGGGTGCCAGCGTCGTCAAGGCCGACGAACTCAGTCCCGCCCCCTGGATCGCCCCCGACCCCGATGCCATCGGGTTGTCGCGTCGCAAGTTCTTCAACCGCGCGTACATCGCCCTGATGGGTCTCGGCCTCGGTGGCTTTGCAGCGGCGAGCTTCGTGGCCTTCCTGTGGCCATCGGGCAAGGGCGGTGGGTTTGGTGGCAAGGTCGGTGCCGGCAAGCTCGACGACATTCTGTTGAACATTCGCCTCAACAACGGCTTCTTCTACCTTCCCGAAGCGCGCACATGGATCACTGCGTATCCGCCCGATGCTGTGCCGAAGGCGAAGAAAATCTACAACCCGTTGCTGGTCACCGGCATGGAGGCCGGCCTCGTCGCGCTCTACCAGAAGTGTCCGCACCTCGGTTGTCGTGTTCCCGAGTGCAAGAGCTCACAGTGGTTCGAATGTCCGTGCCACGGCAGCCAGTACAACCGCGTTGGCGAAAAGAAGGCTGGCCCTGCACCGCGTGGTATGGATCGCTTCGTCGTCTCAGTGAGCAGCACGGGCGATGTCAGCATCGACACGCTCGGCGGCGCCGCGCTGCCCGGTCCGTCGATCGGCACGAATACAACCGGTCAAGAAGCTGAAGGCCCGCACTGCATCTCGGGCGGAGAGTGATTTCGCGTCATGTTGGCTAGTACCACGACCAATGTTGCCTACATCATCCTGTTCGTCATTCTGATCGGCTGGATTCTGTATGCAATGGGTAACCGCAAAAAGGCCCGGCCCGAACTCGGTTCAGAGATCGAGCTTGCGGCCAACCGCAAGGTCTACTACGACGACGAAATCCTTGAGGGTCGGCGTCTCGAGCGGGTGCAGTTCATCGGTTTGCTGTTCCTCGTCGTGAGCGTCATCGGTCTCCCGCTCTATTGGATTCTCGAACCGGCCCGACAGGTTGGCGCCAAGGAGTACTCCGTCGAGCGAGCCACCAAGTGGGGCGCCGAGCTCTTCGCGCCCACCGCCAAAGGCGGATTCAACTGTGCGGGTTGCCACGGCGGCATGACCGCAACGGGCGGTGTGGCCGCGTACGCGATCACGAACCCCAACACCGGTGAGGTCAAAGCCGTCAGTTGGAAAGCGCCAGCGCTCAACACGATCTTTTATCGCTTCAGCGTCGACGAAGTGGTCTTCATCCTCAACTACGGACGACCATTCTCGCCGATGTCGCCGTGGGGACTTGTCGGCGGCGGGCCGATGAATGCTCAGCAAATCGAGAACTTGATTGCCTACCTCACGTCGATTCAGTTGCCACGTGTCGGATGTGCTGCGAACGAGCCCGACAACCGAGTCTGCGCAACGGGCACGCTCGAACCTGCCAAGCAACAAGAGATCACCGATGCCGCGATGGCGGCCGTCAAGGACGGTACCTACAAGTCCTACGGCGAGGCGTTGTTCAACCTTGATGTGGGTAGCGGTGCCTACTCGTGCGCCCGTTGCCACACACAGGGCTGGAGCTACGGCAATCCGGCTCAACCGGCACAGGGCGCGATGGGGCCGAACCTCACCGCTGGGGCAACTGCGTCGCACTTCCCCAGCCAGCAGGATCAGATCAACTTCATCAAGAAGGGATCGGAGCTCGGCAAGAAGTTCGGACTCCAAGGACAGGGCAGCGGCCGAATGCCGGCCTTTGGCAACCTGCTCACCGATGCTCAGATCAAAGCCATCGTCGAATACGTACGGAGCCTGTGATGAGTGCGCTGCTCGCGATCAACTGGGAGCCGCAGATCCGCGGCATTCTGATCATCATCATCGCCGGTACCGTGCTGTGTGGCTCCACGTTCCTGATCCTCGGAACCAACATCGGTGCCCGGCTCGGTTTTCTGCTGGCGCTTGCGGGCCTTGCCGGCTGGATGATGATGATGGCGCTGATGTGGTGGGCATTCGGTATCGGTTTGAAGGGCGCTGAGCCCACGTGGAAACCCGTTCCGAATACGTCGATACTGCTCGACCCCGGCGCGATCTACTCGGCCGGGGTCGTGACCGCGCCGGTCAACGTCGCGGCCGACGCACCATTTCCCGATCAGGCAGCGGCCATTCGCCGAAGTCTCACCGACAATGGCTGGCGCCAGCTCAGCGAGTCCGATTCGAGCTTTGGCCAATCGGCGTCGGCCGCTGGTGTAGTCATCGAAAAAGATGGCACGCTCAAGGCCGGGCAATACAAAGTCGTCAACGTGTTCGACAAGGGTGGCGAGCGCTACCCCAAGATCAGCGAGTCCATCGACTTCCTTGCGTTCATGCATAAACCGCACTGGATCGTGGCCGAGGTTGCACCCTTGCTTCCCCAGCGAGTCGAACCAGGCCGCGCCCCAGCACGTGCCGAACTCGATGCCACCCAACCACATCGTTACGTGTACATGATTCGCGATCTCGGTAACAAGCGCGTGCCTGCCGCGTTGATCGCGTTCGGTTCGGCCATCGTGTTCTTCGCTTGCGCCTACCTACTTCACATCCGCGACCGCCGCGTCGTCGCCAACCGTTCCGCCGGCCTTGCGGTTCCGGCGCAGGCGTAGCTCATGGGCCAATACCTGCCCGTCGTCTGCCTGATGATCCTGGCCATTCTCTTCGGCGTGGTCAGCTTCGTTGCCTCGCGGCTACTCGCTCCAAGACGGCCATCAGCGGCGAAGCAGGCACCGTACGAATGTGGCATCGTTCCTGGGCGCGAGCTTCCTGAGCGTTTCCCCGTCAGCTTCTACATCGTGGCGATGTTGTTCGTGATGTTTGATATCGAAATCATTTTCATCTACCCGTACGCGGTGTCGCGACAAGAGCTCGGGTCCTTCGGGTTCTGGGAGATGATCGCGTTCACCGCAGTGTTCTTCGCAGCGTTTGTGTATGTGGTTGCTCGAGGAGCGCTCGATTGGGGTCCGGTGCACAAGTACCGTCGCCTCGATAGCGCCGTATCCGCCGAGCGCACACTGAGCAGCACGATCCGGCGCGTTGGCACCGAAGGTCGTCTCGACGAGAAAGCAGCCTGATCATGGGTGCCGTACAAGATGTGCTCGACGATGGTCTCGGTGGAATCCAGCACAACGCCCTCACCGGACGCATCGAAGATCTCGTCAAGTGGGCACGGAGTCGCAGCAGCTGGGGTGCCACCTTCGGACTCGCATGTTGCGCCATCGAGATGATGGGTACGGGCGGCTCGCACTACGACATCAGCCGCTTCGGCATGGAGGTCTTCCGGGCCAGTCCGCGACAGGCCGACATCATGATCGTCGCAGGCCGGGTGAGTCAGAAGATGGCACCGGTGCTTCGTCAGGTGTACGACCAGATGATGGAGCCCAAGTGGGTCATCAGCATGGGCGTGTGCGCCAGCAGCGGAGGCATGTTCAACAACTACGCGATCGTGCAGGGCGTCGATCAGATCGTGCCGGTCGACGTTTACGCACCCGGCTGTCCTCCAACGCCTGAGACGCTGATCCATGCGATCGAGACGCTGCATCAGCTCATCGAGGACGGCGAGATCATGAGGCGTCGCGCCGCAACCGGGGCCGGCGCCAACGTGCACATCACCGAAATTCCCGCATCTACCGAGCCCACCCCGGTTCTGCTTGGGCATCGGTGAACGATGAGCAGCCCCTCTGCGCCCGAGGCGTCCGCTGACCTTGCGCCCGCTCCTGAGCCAGCTCCCACCCTGCACGGGTTTCCGCTGACCGACAGTCACGGTCAGGCTGTGGCGCACATTCCACGCATCGACTACCTCGCGACGATGAAATTGCTCATCGCAGATGGCTATGTCATGGCCGTCGATCTGTGCGGCGTCGACTATCTCACCCATCCCGGGCGCACCTTGCCCGAGGGCGTTGCAGCCGAGCGTTTCGAGGTCGTGGTCAATCTTCTCGACGTCGAACACCGGCGCCGATTGCGTGTGCGTGTGCAGGTGCCTGCCGATGACGCGACCTGCCCAACGCTGTTCGATCTACACCCGGGTACCGAGGCGATGGAGCGCGAGGCCTACGACATGTTCGGTATTGCGTTCCTCAATCATCCAGACCTCACTCGCATTCTGATGCCCGAAGACTGGGAGGGTCATCCGTTGCGCAAGGACTATGGCGTTGGCGCGATCCCGGTGCAGTTCAGCGCCGACTACGTGCGCGATGCGCCCCGTCCGATCGACACCGATGAGGTGACAACGTGGCAGTGACCGATCACAAGCCAACCGATCAGACCGATGTCCAGCTGGCCGAGGTGCAGAGCACGCATGCAGCGTTGCTGCACCTCACGAGCGAGGGCGGCCAAGAGCTTCGTCCACGGAGCGAATTGACCGCAAGGGAACTCATGCGCGAGGTCGGATCAGTGCTCCGACTCAGCGAAGCGGATGCAGCGCGGTTTTCGGCCGACTCGCCGGTGGGTGCCCACCAATACCACGACGATCAAACGATGATCATCAACATGGGTCCGCAGCATCCCAGCACCCATGGTGTTTTGCGCCTCATGCTCGAGCTACAGGGCGAGACAGTGCTGCGGAGCAAGCCGATCATCGGCTACTTGCATACCGGCATGGAGAAAACGGGTGAGACCCTGACCTATATGCAGGGTGGAACAAACGTGACGCGCATGGACTATGTGAGTCCGCTCAACAACGAGCTGGTGTTTTCGCTCGCGGTCGAGAAGCTGCTCGGCATTGATGGTGATATCCCCGACCGAGCCGTGTGGATGCGCATGTTGCTCAGTGAACTGAACCGGATGAGCAGTCACCTGTTGTTCATGGCCACCAACGGTATGGATCTCGGTGCCGTCAGCATGATGTTGTACGGATGGCGCGAGCGCGAAGAAGTGCTTCGTTTCTTCCAGAAGGTCACTGGCCTGAGGATGAACCACAACTTCATCCGTCCCGGCGGCCTCGCTGCCGATCTGCCTGCCGGTTGGCGCGATGACGTGCTCGCAATTCTCGACATGTTGCCCGAGCGCCTCGCCGAATACGACACGCTCATGACCGGTCAGCCGATCTGGCGCGAACGGCTGCAGGGTGTCGGCGTCATCACTGCGCAGGAGGCCATGGCGCTGGGTGCCACTGGGCCGATCCTGCGCAGCACGGGTCTGGCCTGGGACCTGCGGCGCGACATGCCGTACCTGCACTACGACGAGATGGAGTTCGATGTCATCGTCGGTCAGTACGGCGACTGTTTCGACCGGTTCGCGATCCGGCTGAACGAGATTCGTGAGTCGATGAAGATCGTGCGCCAGATTCTCGATCGCATGCCGTCAGGCGACTATCGCATCCAAAACAAAAAGGTCACGCCGCCGCCGCGTGCGCGCATCGACGAATCGATGGAGGCGTTGATCCACCACTTCAAGATCTTCACCGAGGGCTTCAAGGTTCCCGAGGGCGAGGTCTACGTGGCCATTGAGAGCCCACGCGGCGAGATCGGTTGCTATATCGCCAGCGACGGTTCACCCAAGCCCTATCGCATGCATGTGCGTGCTCCGTCGTTCGTGAACATCCAGACGCTGCCGCACATGATGCGTAACTGCCTGGTCGCCGATGCGGTGGCCATTATCTCTAGCGTCGATCCTGTGCTCGGAGAGGTGGACAGATGAGTCGTCTCAGCGAGGACAACGTCCGCATCGCGCTCGAGATCATCGGCCATTACCCGCGGGCACGGTCCGCCACTATCCCGTTGCTGCATCTTGCACAACAGCAAGACGGTTACGTCACCAACGATGCCATTCGCCACATCGGTGAGCTTGTGGGTGCCACGTCTGCCGAGGTGCTCGGCACCGCCACGTTCTACGAGATGTTCAAGTTCGAGCCTGTCGGCAAGTACCTGGTCAACATCTGTCGCACGATGTCGTGTGCGCTTCTGGGTGGCGACCAACTGATGCATCATGCCGAGCACACGCTCGGTATCAAGGCGGGCAGCACCACACCAGATGGTCTGTTCACGCTCGAACACGCCGAGTGCCAGGCCGCCTGCACCGAGGCACCCACGCTGCAGGTGAACTACCGCTACCGGTTCCGGGTCACGCCCGAGACTTTCGACGCGCTCATCGACGACCTGCGCGCCGGTCGCCTCGACAGCGAGATCCCCCCGCATGGCACAGTGTCACGCGTCCGCCAGCGCATCCCCGTCGATCGCGGCGTGGGCGTGGTAGCTCCCGAAGACGTCACCACCGCACCCTCTTGGATGCTGGCACCCGAGGCTGCGAAATGACCAGCACCACCTACGCCCACGCGCCCGGTTTTGTCGCCGGTGATCGTCCTCAAATCGTCACGTCACGATTCGAATACGACGACTCGTACACGCTCGAGCGTGCGCTTGCCACCGATGGCTACGCCGGTCTACGCGCCGCGCTGGGTCGTTCGGCCACCGACGTACACGACGAAGTCAAAACGGCAACCGTGCTTGGCCGTGGTGGTGCGGGATTCCCTGCTGGCACCAAGTGGGGCCTCACGCCTCAGGCCGTATGGCCGCGCTATCTCGTGGTCAACGGCGATGAGAGCGAGCCCGGCACGTACAAGGACCGTCTGCTCATGGAGCGCGATCCGCATCAACTCATCGAGGGTTGCCTCATCGCCTGTTACGCAGCGGGTCTGTCGCAGTGCTTCCTTTATATCCGTGGCGAGATGGCGTTGGCGCAAGAGCGCGTTGCCGCTGCGCTGAACGAGGCATACGCGGCAGGTTATGTGGGCAGCAACATCCTCGGCTCTGAATTTTCTGTCGACATCGTGTTGCACTGGGGTGCCGGCGCCTACGTAGTGGGCGAAGAGACCGCCCTCATCGAGAGCCTCGAGGGCAATCGAGGGATGCCTCGGCTGAAGCCCCCGTTCTTCCCGGCGGCTATCGGCCTATACGGCAAACCCACGATCGTGAACAACGTCGAGACGTTGGCGAACCTGCCCTGGCTCATGCGCAACGGCGCAGCCGCCTACACCGCCATCGGTTCGGCCACATCCCCGGGCACACGCATGGTTGCGGTATCCGGTCACGTCAAGCGCCCTGGTGTGTACGAGATCATCAATGGCACAACCACGTTCCGCGATCTGCTGTACAGCGATGAGTTCTGTGGTGGCATTCGCGACGACAACGAACTCAAGGCGTTCGTGCCCGGCGGCGGCTCTGCGCCATGGTTCCTGCCTGATCAGCTTGATATTCCTTTCGAGGGTCGGGTCATCGGTGCTGCCGGATCGATGGCGGGCTCGGGTGCCGTCATGGTGATGGATCACACCACCGACATTCCGATGGCCGCACTCACGCTCACCCGTTTCTACGCGCATGAGTCGTGCGGCAAGTGCACCCCGTGCCGCGAAGGTGGCACGTGGCTGATGCGCATCCTCGATCGAGTCGTGGCCGGTCAGGGTACGCAGCGCGATCTCGATCAGTTGCTCGAAGTGGGTGCCACCATCTGTCCGGGTGACTTTCCGCACGCGTCCAGCGAGCGACTGGGCATCGCCGCCGTGCCATTCCCGTACAAGATGACCACGATCTGCTTCGTTGGTCCCTCTGCCTACACGCCGGTGCACTCGGCGCTCACTCTGTTCCGCGACGAATTCGAGGCCAAACTCGTGAGGCGAACCTTTATTCCGGTAACTGGTATCCCGGTGACGGCGGTTGCACAGTGACGACCACAGAATCGAATGACGTGAGCTCTGATGACAGTCCAGCGGTGATCCCCGATCCCAACGCGGTGAGCGTCATCATCAACGGCAAGCAGTTCATCGCGCGTCAGGGCGATCTCATCATCAAAGCTGCCGAAGATGCTGGCGTATACATCCCCCGCTTCTGCTACCACGAGCGAATGAGCCCGGTGGGCATGTGCCGCATGTGCCTCGTTGAAGTCGATACCGGCCGCGGACCCGCACTCATGCCGTCGTGTATGTTCCCCGTGGCGCCCGGCATGGTGGTGGATACCGAGTCTCCCGTCTCAAAAGCTGCGCAGGAGGGTGTGATCGAACTCCTGCTCGCCAACCATCCCCTCGATTGTCCCGTGTGCGACAAGGGCGGCGAATGCCCCCTGCAGGATCAGTCGTTCAGCCACGGTCCGGGCGAGAGTCGTTACGTCGAAGAGAAGCGCCACTACGAAAAGCCGATCCCGATCAGCGAACTCGTCTTCCTTGACCGCGAGCGCTGCATTCTCTGTGACCGCTGCACCCGCTTCGCCGACGAGGTCGCGGGCGACGCCCTCATCCACTTCACCAGCCGCGGCAACACCACGCAGGTGATCACCTTTCCCGACGAGCCCTTCTCGAGCTACTTCAGCGGAAACACCGTGCAGATCTGCCCGGTGGGTGCGCTGACCGCGAAGCCGTATCGCTTCAAGGCGCGCCCGTGGGATCTGGAGGAAGCCGAGAGTACGTGTACATCCTGCGCCGTTGGTTGCCGCATTGCCGTGCAATCGAGCCGCGACGAACTGCTTCGGTATCAGGGTGTCGACTCCGATCCCGTCAACTGGGGCTGGCTCTGCGACAAGGGCCGTTTTGGTTTCGAGGGCATCAAGCACGACGATCGGCTCACCACTCCGCTGGTGCGTACTGCCCAAGGCCACGAAGCCACGTCGTGGAACGCTGCGTCGGCCGCCGCGGTGCAGCTCATCACCGACGCCATCGCAGCAGGGGGTGCAAGCAGCGTGGCCGTGCTCGGTGGCGCGCGGGGTAACAACGAGGATGCCTTTGCGTGGGCGCGCCTTGCCCACGACGTCATCGGTACACCCAACGTGTCGGCACAATTCGCCGACGGTCTCCCTGTCGGCGTGCTCGGCATGCCCCGCGCCACCATCGACGAAACCGCTGCGGCGCCCACGGTCATCCTGCTCGCTCCCGATCTCAAAGAAGAGTTGCCGGTGTTGTACCTGCGCCTGCGTGACGCGGCCGTGAAGCACCGCAGCCGTGTGATCGAGTTCGCACCCAAGGCGTCGGGACTCACCCGCTACGCATGGCGCACCGTGTTCTACGAACCGGGCACACAGGCCGAAGCCGTTAGGGCCGCACTCGCAACCACCGACATTGCCGCGCAGGTGGCCATGGGCGACGTCGTCATCGTCGTCGGGCGTGCGAACCTCGCTGAATCATCGGCGCCGACGGTCGCTGCGCTGCATGCGCTCGTCGCAGCGCTCCCGAACGCCAGAGTGCTCCCTGCGTTGCGTCGCGGCAACGTGATGGGCGCCATCAGTGTTGGCATGCGCCCCGGCAAGGGCGGCCTCGACAGCCGCGGCATCCTCAACGCCGCCGCCGACGGCAAGATCGAGTGTCTCATCCTGGTTGGGGCCGATCCGCTCGCTGACGTTCCCGACGGCGATCTCGCCCGCCGGGCCATGGCCGGCGCACGCCGCATCATTGCCGTTGACACGTTCATCAATGCGTCGTCGGCACTCGCCGACGTGGTCTTCCCTGCGGCGGCTTACGCCGAGAAGTCCGGAACCACCACGAACATCGAAGGCCGCGTCACTACCCTCGCCCAGAAGGTTACCGTCACCGGTACCTCACGTCCCGACTGGATGGTCGCAGGCGATCTTGCCTTGCGTCTCGGTACCGATCTTGGCTTTAGGTCTGTCGACGACATAACGGCTTCGATCGCCGCGACTGTTGATGGGTTCGAGGATGTCACGCCACTTGCGCTCGCCCATGCGCCCAACGGTGTGCTCACCTCTGTTGTCGTCATGGAGCCAGTGGTCACCCCTTCGATTGTTCTCGCCGAACGCAACTCGTACGACTTCCGCCTCGTGGTCAGCCGCAAGCTCTACGATCAGGCCATCGGCACCTCCACGTCACCGTCGCTGTCACCACTCGCTCCTGGCGGAGCGGTGTTCGTGCATTCGCTCGACGTCGCCCGGGTCGGTTCGGCCATCGGCGCATCGGTGAAGGTCTCCACCCCCAAGGCCACCATCGTGTTGCCGCTCGCAGCCGACGACTCCGTGCAGCGCGGCACTGCGTGGATCCCGTTCAATCAGAGTGGTGCAAACCCCGGCGATCTGATCGATGCCGCTGCCATTGTCACCGACGTGCGAATCGAGAGCATTTGATGTTGGCGATCGACGTCCTGCTGGACAAAATCGACCTCACTGCGGTGCTGATCGTGCTGTTCAAGGTTGTCGTCGTTTTCATTATCGGCCTCGTGGCCACGATGTTCATGGTGTGGTTCGAGCGCAAGATCATCTCGGGGATGCAGAACCGTATCGGCCCGAACAAGGCCGGCCCGTTCGGCATCTTGCAGACCTTGGCCGATGGCATCAAGCTGTTCTTCAAGGAAGACCTCCTGCCCGATCGCGCCGACCGGTTCGTGTTCCGCCTCGCGCCGTTCCTCGCGTTCGTGCCTGCATTCCTGGTGTGGTCGATCATCCCCCTCGGCGGCGACTTCACCAACGGCAAGGGTGGTGCGATCAAGATCTTTGGCCGCTACACGCTCGTGCAGCTCGCCGACCCACCGATTGGTGTGTTGCTCCTGCTTGCGCTGAGCGGCATAGCGGTTTACGGCATCATGCTTGCTGGTTGGTCATCGGGCTCGAAGTACCCTTTGCTCGGATCCGTGCGAGCCTCGGCGCAGATGGTGTCCTACGAAGCGGCGCTCGGTCTCAGCATCGCAGCGGTGCTGTTGGTGGCCGGAACGCTGAGCACCAATGGCATCGTCGCCGTACAGACCAGCCTCAGCAAATGGCACGTCGTCGCCACCGGCGTGGTGCCCTTCGTGATCTTCCTCATCGCCGCAACTGCCGAATTGAACCGGCCACCGTTCGACCTCGTCGAGGCCGAGCAAGAACTCGTGGGTGGCTTCAACACCGAGTACTCGTCGCTGCGGTTCGCCCTGTTCTTCCTCGCAGAGTTCATGAACACCGTCACAATGAGCGCAGTGATCGTGACGCTGT
This sequence comes from Actinomycetes bacterium, assembly GCA_025360105.1. Taxonomy (GTDB): domain Bacteria; phylum Actinomycetota; class Acidimicrobiia; order Acidimicrobiales; family Ilumatobacteraceae; genus WLMZ01. The sequence goes on from JANYCT010000006.1 coordinate 22,312, forward strand.
TCTTCGGTGGCCCGCAACCACTCAAGTTCGAACAAGGGAGCTTGCATTTCAACGGCAACCTGCATCTCGGTGTCCTCAACGGCACGGTGTGGTTCATTGCCAAGCTCTTCGTGTTCCTGTACATCTACGTGTGGTTCCGGGCGACACTGCCCCGACTTCGCTACGACCAGTTGATGAACCTCGGCTGGAAGGTGCTCATCCCTGCGTCGCTCGGGTGGTTCATGCTGCTCGCCGCACAGCGCGTCGCCACCGACAACAACTGGAACAAGTGGGCGGTCAGCATCATCTCGATCGCCATCTTGGGTGTGTGCGGATTGCTGCTCATGGCGGCAACCCGTGCGAGTGCGAAGAATCGTGAACGAGAGGGAGCGATGTTCTGATGGGTTACCTCGACGGATTTCTTGTGACCATCAAGCAGCATCGACTGTTTGGTGGTAAGCGCATTACCAAGCAGTATTCCGGCGGTCGGGTCAATGCGAAAAGCGTCGAAAAGGGTCTGATCGGCGACGAGAAGGCCCCCAAGCCCGAGCGCCTGCACGGCCGTCACGTCCTCAACCGTTACGAAGACGGTATGGAGAAGTGCATCGGTTGTGAACTCTGCGCGGGCGTGTGCCCCGCCAAGTGCATTTACGTGCGCGGCGCCGATAACGATCCCGACAACCCCACGTCGCCAGGCGAGCGTTTCGGTTTCGTCTACGAGATCAACTACCTGCGTTGCATCCACTGCGATCTCTGCGTGGAGGCGTGTCCCACCGAGGCCATCACCGAGACGAAGTTGTTCGAGTTCAGTTTCACCAGCCGCCAAGATGCGATCTATACCAAGAACGAATTGCTCGTTGGTGACGATGGTCAACCCCAACACATGCCGTGGGAGGACTGGCGCGCGGGTGAGGACGAACACACCAGCGGTTGGATGCGAGCAACAGCGCCGAGCGGTGATGCCGATTTCGAGGGCATCAACGGCTGGAGTGGCGAACTGGGATACGGGGTTCGCGAACCCGAGCCGGTGCAGGGCGCGAGGGACGAGTAGCCCATGCAGCTCTTCGTCTTCATCTGTGCGGCAGCGATGATCCTCGGTGGCGCGGTCGGCGTGATCCTGCGCTCGCACCCCGTGCACGCTGCGCTCAGCCTTATCCTCACCCTGTTCGGCGTCGCTGTGCTCTTCGTCGCGCAAAATGCTCACTTCCTCGCAGCCGTGCAGGTCATCGTCTACGCCGGGGCCATCGTCGTGTTGTTTCTCTTCGTGATCATGCTGCTCGGTGTCGATAAGGCCGACTCGTTGCGGATCGACCCGGTGAAGGTGCAGCGTCCGCTCGCCGCCGTCGTCGGCGTGGGTTTGATGGGTCTGATCGGCGCTGCCATCGTGCAAGGCCGCAGCACGCTGGCCCAGCGTGGCACGGGCATCGACACCGCAAGTGGTGGGGCTGGGCGCGACTCGAACATCCGCCAACTCGCCACTGACCTCTTCAGCAATCACGTATTCGCATTTGAAATAACCTCGGTACTTCTCGTGATCGCTGTCGTCGGCACCGTGCTACTGGCGCGTCGCCCGCGCAGCAGCGGCGCCTCCGACGGCGAGAGCGTTATCAGGCAAAACTCGGGAGCGAAGTAATGGTCATCGCGATCGCAACCCCCACCACCACCTGGTATCTGCTGCTCGCGGCCATGCTTTTCTCCACCGGCGTTGTGGGCGTGTTGGTGCGTCGCAATCCCCTGGTCATGTTCATGTGCATCGAACTGATGCTCAACGCCGTCAACCTCACCTTCGTGGCGATGGCCAACAAGCTCGGTGACATCGGTGGCCAGACGACCGTGTTCTTCGTGATGGTCGTCGCTGCTGCAGAAGTTGTGGTCGGTCTCGGCATCATTGTGTCGATCCTGCGCCGCCGCCCCGGGGCCACGGCCGACGACATCGCCGAGTTGAAGGGTTAGATCGACATGCTCGACCTTGTCTGGTTGATACCCGCCCTACCGCTCGCCGGCTTCCTCATCATTCTCGTGCTCGGCCGACGACTGGGCGAGCCCCGCTCCGGCTATCTCGCGACGCTGATGACCGGTACTGCGTTCGTGGTCACGGTCGGGGTGTTCATCGACCTACTGTCCAAGACCACCGAAGAGCGCGCGCACATCAAGACCATTTTCACGTGGCTGCCGGTCGGCAACTTGAAGGTCGACCTTGCATTCCTGGCCGATCCGCTCAGTATCACGATGGCGTTGTTCGTCACGGGCATCGGCTCGCTCATTCATCTGTATTCCATCGGGTACATGCACGGAGATCCCAAGTTCAGCAAGTTCTTCCTCTATCTGAACTTGTTCGTGTTCAGCATGCTCATGCTGGTGCTCGGCGAGAACATGCTCGTCACATTCCTTGGCTGGGAGGGCGTCGGCACCTGTTCGTATTTGCTGATCAGCTTCTGGCACACCCGCGAATCGGCAGCAACAGCCGGCAAGAAGGCCTTCGTCACAAACCGCGTCGGTGACTGGGGCTTCATGGTCGCAATGTTCTTCACGTTCCAGGCCGTGGGCAGTCTCAGCTATGCCCCACTGAATGAGGCCGCGCGAAGCGGCAGCATCGCGCAGTCCACTGCAACGGTGATCGCGCTCATGCTGTTCGTCGGAGCCGTCGGCAAGAGCGCCCAGTTGCCGCTGTACCTCTGGTTGCCCGACGCGATGGAAGGCCCCACCCCGGTGTCGGCACTCATTCACGCGGCCACCATGGTCACGGCCGGCGTGTACCTGATGGTGCGCACATCGCCGGTGCTCGCAATCGCAGCCTGGCACTGGGCGCCGTGGATCGTTGCGGGCATCGGCGCTGCCACGGCCCTGTATGCCGCCACCATCGCAGTGGCGCAGAACGACATTAAGAAGGTACTTGCATATTCAACGGTCAGTCAGCTCGGCTACATGTTCCTTGCCGTTGGCTCGGGTGCATACGTGGCTGCCATCTTCCACATGATCACGCACGCGTTCTTCAAAGCACTGCTGTTCCTGGGTTCGGGTTCGGTAATCCACGGTATGAACGGCGAACAGGACATGCGCAAGATGGGAGCGCTCCGCAAGCTGATGCCCATCACTGGATTCACGTTCATCATTGGTTGGTTGGCGATTGCGGGCGTGCCGCCCTTTGCCGGCTTCTGGTCCAAAGATGAGATTCTGTTGTTCGCGTGGGACAAGAGCCCCATCCTGTGGGGCGTCGGCCTCGTGACGGCGCTGCTCACCGCGTACTACATGACCCGTCAGGTGATCATGGTGTTCTACGGCAAGGCGCGCTGGGATGACCACGCCGCCGAGCACGGAGCGCACGGCGACACGCATCCCCACGAGAGCCCCTGGACCATGGTCACGCCGCTCGTGGTGCTCGCCGGGCTGTCCGTGGTGGGCGGTGCTATCCAACTGCCGTTCAGCGCGACCACCAAGCGACTCGAATCGTGGCTCGAGCCGGTTATCGCCACGTCTGAACGACCACTGAAGTCGGGATCAGAAGACATCAAGTGGGTGCTCGCGGGTATCGCCGTGCTCATCGGTGTCGCCGGAATCGCCGGTGCGTACGTGGTCTATTCGAAGAAGAAGGTCAAGGCTATTGAGCCGGCGGTGCTTGCGAACGCGTGGTACTACGACAAGACGGTGTCCGACTTCATGGGCGGCCCCGGGCGCAAGAGTTTCGAGTTCATCGCGTGGTTCGATCAACGCATCATCGACGGCGCCGTTAATGGTGCTGGCCGGATGGTGCAGGGTGCCGCGGGAGTGGTTCGTAAGGGCCAGAGCGGGCTTGTGCGTACCTATGCCGCGCTCATTGGCCTCGGTGCTGTGCTGCTGATTGCCTGGTTCGTGTTCCGGGGGGTGGCGCAGTGATTGTCGCCGTCTCTGCAGTGCTCGGGCAAGCCGAGGTTGCAACCAGTCGCTTCCCCATTCTCTCCGCGTTGATCCTCGTGCCAGCGCTCGGCGCGCTCATCGTCGCGACGATGAGCAAGCGCCGCCCCGAGTGGGTCAAGCTCACCGCGGTGCTCTTCAGCGTCTTCGTCGGCGCCATCAGCGTGTGGATGCTCGCGTCATTTAAGACCGGCTCGTCCGATTTCCAGATGGTGAGCAAGCACGAATGGATTCACACATGGGGCATCAGTTGGCATCTCGGGGTCGATGGCATCTCGCTGTTCCTCGTGGTGCTCACCGGCGTGCTCTTCCCGCTGGCCATCATCGGTGCCGATCCGCATCACGACGAAAAGCCGTACCTCGCTTGGCTGTTGCTGCTCGAAGCCGGCGTGATGGGCAGCTTCCTCAGCCTTGATCTGTTCCTCTTCTTCGTCTTCTTCGAAATCGTGCTCGTGCCGATGTACTTCCTCATCGGCGGTTGGGGTTACGACAAGCGCATCTATGCGGCCACGAAGTTCTTCCTGTACACGATGATCGGCTCGGCGTTCATGCTCGTGGGCATCATCGCCACGGTGTTCCTCGCTCGCGGTGCAGTCGGCCACGTCACCTTCGACCTCGTTGAACTTGCAACAAAGTCGAATTTCGCGGCCTCCACCGGCCGATGGTTGTTCTTTGCCTTTGCAATCGCGTTCGCCGTGAAGGTGCCAATGTTCCCGCTGCACACGTGGCTGCCAGATGCGCACACCCAGGCGCCAACGGCCGGCTCGGTGGTACTCGCCGGCGTGATGCTCAAGCTCGGCACGTACGGGTTCTTGCGCTTCGGCATCTACCTGTTTCCGCAGGCGGCTCGCAACAGTCGGGCCATCTTCCTCACCCTCGCTGTCATCGGCATTCTGTATGGCGCAATTGCGGCCACGATGCAGAAGGATCTGAAACGTCTCGTGGCGTACTCGTCGATCGCACACCTCGGCTTTATCGTGCTCGGTATCTTCGCGCTGACATCGCAATCGATCACCGGTGGCGTCTTGCAAATGATCAACCACGGTGTCTCCACCGGCGCGCTGTTCTTACTGGTGGGCATGATCTACGAACGGCGCCACACTCGTGAGATCTCCGCATTAAAAGGTCTGCAGAAGGTTGCGCCCGTGTTCGCCGCCGTCTTCACCATCGTGATGTTGTCGTCGATCGGCGTGCCCGGACTGAACGGCTTCGTTGGCGAGTTCCTGGTGTTGATCGGCTCGTTCCTCACCGCACGTTGGTGGACAGTGGTTGCGGCAAGCGGCGTGATTCTCGCTGCGCTGTATCTGCTCTGGGCGTATCAGCGTGTCTTCCATGGTGAGCCCGATGAGGACAACAAGAGCTTCGCCGAGTTGCACTGGAAAGAGGGCATGGTGCTGCTGCCGTTCATTGCAGCGATTGTCTTTGCCGGCGTGTACCCCAAGCCGATGCTCGACCGCATCCAACCGAGTGTGAAGGCGTTGATCTCTCACGTGAGTGACAAGACCGGCTACGTCGATCCCCAGCCTGCGAGCAAGACGGGGGAGGCACAGCCGTGATCGTGGCCGCGGGAACGTTCACCGCTCCGTCCATCGATTGGTTTGCGCTCGCACCGCTGTTGGTGTTGCTCGTCGGCGGCCTGGTGCTTCTGGTTACTGCTTCGTTCACGCCGCAGTGGCCTAAGCATCTCTATGCCTACGCCACTGTCGCGCTCGGGCTTGCGGCGATGGTGGTCGCGTTCGTCCAATGGCACGCGATCACCCGCGATGGGCCGAAGTTGCTGGTCGGCAATGCGGTCTCCTACGACCACTTCTCGATGTTCGGGATCATCACGATCTGCATCGGGCTGAGTCTGTCGGCCATGGTCACCGACGACTTCTTACGTCGCGAGGGAATGGAGGGTCCGGAGATTTACGGGCTCTATCTGATGGCTGCCGTCGGCGGCATCGTGATGGTGATGTCGAATGATCTCATCGTGTTGTTCCTCGGCCTCGAGACGCTCTCGATTTCGTTGTACGTGCTCGCTGCGAGCAATCGCCGGCGGGCCGAGAGCCAAGAAGCCGGTATCAAGTACTTCGTCTTGGGTGGCTTCTCTTCGGCGTTCTTCCTGTACGGCATCGCGCTCATCTACGGCGGTACTGGCTCCACGAACTTCAACAGGATCCTCACGGCGTTCGACTCGGTCCCGTTGCAACGCAAGGACTCCCTCGTGCTCGTGGGCGTTGCCCTGTTACTGGTCGGACTGGGCTTCAAGGTGTCGGCGGCACCGTTCCATTTCTGGGCTCCCGACGTGTACCAAGGTTCGCCTACTCCGGTCACTGCGTTCATGGCCAGCGTCGGCAAGGCAGCGGCGTTCGCCGCATTGTTCCGTGTGTTCGTCGTCGCGTTGCCGAACTGGAAAGACGACTGGCGACCGGTGGTGTGGGTGCTCGCAATCCTGACCTTGCTCGTCGGTTCGATCTCCGCGGTGGTGCAGACCAACGTCAAGCGAATGCTGGCCTATTCGTCGATCAGCCATGCAGGTTTCATCCTCATTGGTCTCGAGGCGGCTGGACACTCGGGCGCCTCAACCCGCAGCGGCATGCCCAGCTCGATGATGTACCTGATGATCTACAGCGTGCTTGTCATCGGAACGTTCGCAGTGGTCGCCGTGGTCGGCCGTACCGGCGACGGCGCTACCGATCTCGGTTCATTCCGTGGGCTTTCGCGCCAGAAACCGTGGCTTGCCACGGCGCTGACCGTGTTCCTGCTTGCTCAGGCCGGCGTGCCGCTGACATCGGGTTTCATCGCCAAATTCGGAGTCATCGAGGCTGCGGTCGACGAACACAGTTATGCCCTCGCCACCATCGCGATGGTGTCGGCGGTGATCGGCGCCTTTTTGTACCTACGGATCCTCATCTCCGTCTGGCTCGCCGATGCCGAGGTTGGCGACGAAAAGCGCGAAGCGATGCACATACCGATCTCGACGGGCGCCGCGATCTTGCTGTGCGTCGGCTTCACGATCTATGTCGGTGTGAATCCCGAATGGCTCATCCAAGCCAGCGACAGGGTCGTGCTGGTCGCCGTGCCGGTGGTTGGCGGCTGAACCGCTCAGCCGCGAGCACGTACAGCGGCTGCCTGACGGACCAACTCGTCGAATACGTTCTGTTGCTCGGGGTCCTCGTGCGCGGTGTCTTCGGGATGCCATTGTGTGGCCACCACCCAGGTAGCCGATTCAAGCTCCACTGCTTCGAGCATGCCGTCATCCGCGCGCCCTACCACACGGAGACCGTCGGCGATCTGATCGATGATCTGATGGTGCACGCTGTGACACCGCGCAGGTCGAACGCTGGCGAACGCTCCTGCGAGACGGCTGTCGGGCTCGAGCGACACGGGGTGGTACTGCAGCCAGTGGTCCTCGTTGCCAATGTCCTGCACGAGGGTGCCGCCAAGCGCGACATTGAGAATCTGTAGTCCCCGACACAACCCGAGCACCGCAAGATCGTGGTCGATCGCGGAGCGCATCACCGCAAGCTCGACTTCGTCGTGTTCGTACACGATGCCGTAGAGCTGTTCGGCTGTTGCCGCGTCGCCGTAGCGTCTCGGATCGATGTCGCCGCCGCCATGGAAAAGCACGCCATCGACGCGATCGATGAGGTCGATCAATCGACCGTCGAGGAGTTCGGGCATCGGCGGCAGCATCACCGGAATACCACCGGCGCGCTCGATGGCCTTGTAGTACCGCTGACCCGACGCGTATGCCTCGGCCCGGACGCCCTTGGCCTGCGAACTCTGTCGGCCAACGATGATGATGATCGGTGCGCTCACGCAGACATTCTGCCCTATTCAGCGCTGTCGGCACACCGGGGTTTGGTCAATGCGCCACCGCACCGGTCGCAAAGTCACCTCACCCTTCGCCCAAGCAGTCGCCGGACCTGATCGATGACCTTCGCGGGAGCCCGCTCGACCTGCCGTCGACTGAAGTTCAGTACCGTCCACCCATTGATCTCAAGTTCGTTGCGCCCAAAGCGGTCGTGCTCGAACGCTTCGAGCGACCGCAGATGTACGCCGTAGCCGTCCATCTCGAACGCGAGCTGCCGGTCGGGGTAGCTCCAATCAAGCTCAAAGGTTGAACCAGACGAGACGGTCACAAGATGATGGGATGTGGGCCGCGTAACGATCCGAATCGTCGACCGGTGCGCGATCAGCCCTGGATGGACCACTTTGCGGGCAGCTGTGATCTCGTGCAGATCCCATCGATAGTTGCGCATCCCCCAGAGTGCCAGAGCTAGGCGATGTGATGCGACGGGCCCCCTTACCTCCGGCGAGCGCGCTCGCCAGCGCACCCTGTTCAACCGATATGGGCGCTGCAGAGTCGCGAAAGACGGTTCTGAACACAGGGACAAGCAATCCGTTGCGCAAGAGCGTGTCGACCTGACGGTTCGAGAGTCCGGCGCTCAAGCACTGCGAACGCGTTGCCATGCCGTGTTGCTTGCGGAGAAGCGGATCGAGTTGTCGGTGCACAGAGCTCTGTGTATTCGCCGGTTGGTGTTCGTGGAAGACCGCCGACGGGGTTTGGATACAGGGCTGCCGCTGCGGGTGCGGAGTGACCAGATCTCGGGTCGGCGTGCCGTAGGCGTCGTCGCCTACGGTAGAACCGTGCGCGCACTGCTCATTGCCAACTCCGACGATTGCGATGCCGGTTTCGTGGGCGAGCGATTCCGTCATCACGGCTTCTCATTTGTCGAATGTCATCGCGAACGCCCGGGCGAATGGGAATCGCTCGACGGCATTGATCTCGTTCTGCTGCTGGGCTCGGAGTGGTCGGTCTATTGGCCGCACCTGGCCGATGAGGTGGCCGCCGAACTTGCGCTCATCCGGCAAGCACACGCGTGCAATCTCCCGATCTACGGCATTTGCTACGGCGCGCAATCGATCGCTCATGCACTGGGCGGAAGCGTGCAGCGCGGCGCCGAGCCCGAGATCGGCTGGTACGACAACATCACCAGTGAGATACCTGACGTGATCCCAGCAGGCCCGTGGTTGCAATGGCACTACGACGTGGTCACCATGCCGCCCGGCGCGACCGAACTCGCCCACTCGCCGATGGCACCGCAGGCATTTCGGATGGGCCGCACGTTTGCGACGCAGTTCCACCCCGAGGTGAACGAGACGATGATCACGCGTTGGTCGAGCGGCGGCGGGTCGGCCGAGTTGCACGCTCGCGGCTCGTCGGGCGAGGCTGTGCGCGCCGAGACGTCACGCAATGTGTTGACGAGTCGGCCGAACGCCGAACGTCTCGTGGATTGGTACCTTGACAACGTCGCCGGTTGCTCAGCGCCCACAAGGGCGCCACTGCGCGCCGCACCGTGGCGACGAGATGACGATTCTGTGTGGTTGTGAAACGGACTACTTGACACCTGCTAGACATTGCCGAGTCAGCTGCTCGGGGGAGCAGCATCGAGGAGGGATACCTGATGTCGCAAGACGTGGATCATGACAGAGACCATCTCCACCATCTCGGCTATGCGCAGGAGCTGAGGCGTGGACTTGGCGGCTTCAGCAACTTCGCGATCAGCTTTTCGATCATCTCGATCCTCGCCGGAGGTATGACCGGCTTTTGGCTCGGGATGGTCACGGGCGGCCCACGTGTGATCATGGTCGGCTGGGTCGTGGTGGGCTTCTTCGCTCTGCTTGTGGGCATGGCGATGGGTGAGATTTGCTCTGCGTACCCCACTGCAGGCGGCCTCTACTACTGGTCAGCGAAGTTGGCCCGAAAGAACGGACCGCGTTGGGCATGGTTCACCGGTTGGTTCAACCTGACGGGTCAGATCGGCGTGATTGCCAGCGTGGACTACGCGCTCGCGATCTTTATCGGATACTTCATTCGCATGTTCAACGATTCGTTCAAGCTCACCGCGTGGACCGTGTTTGCGATCTATTTGGCGGTGCTTCTCTCGCATGCCGTACTCAACATCTTTGGCGTAAAGCTGGTGCGTATTCTCGGTGACGTGAGCGTCTGGTGGCACGTGATCGGCGTTGCGATCATCTTCGGAGTGCTGATGTTCACGAGCAAGCCCGGCCAGCTCGGCATGTCCCACTTGTTCGACTCGGCGCCTCCCGGTCTCACCGGTTGGACCGGTGGCACCTTCGTCACCATCTATCTGTTCTCGCTCGGGCTGCTCATGGCGCAGTACACCATCACCGGATTCGATGCGTCTGCTCACGTGAGCGAAGAGACCGTCGGCGCACGCACCGAGGCGCCAAAGGCCATTGTGCGTTCCATCTACATCTCGGCGATCGCCGGGTTCTTACTGAACCTTGCAATGACCAAGGTACTTCCCAAAGACCCCGCTGCGTACACGACGATTGCGTTCGGCGGCGGTGGTGACACGTTCCTGGTGAACGCGGCCCCTCGGCTGTTGTCGAGCGCCGTAGGCGACGCGACGGCAAAGTTCTTGGTGTTCATCTCGATCGTCGCTCAATACTTTTGTGGCATGGCCTCAGTGACCGCGAACAGCCGGATGATCTATGCGTTCAGTCGTGATGGTGCGCTGCCCGGCTCGAAGTACTGGCACAAGATCAACCCCAAGACCCGGACGCCAACGAACTCGATCTGGCTGGGCGTCGTGCTGTCGGCGATCGTCGGCGCATTGTCGCTGTACCAAAAGGGCGGATACTCCACGGCGTTCTTCGCGATGACCGGTATCGCCGTGATCGGCTTGTACATCTCGTACGCAATACCCATCTATCTCCGCGTGACCAACCCCGATTTCAAGACGGGGCCGTGGAACCTGAAGGGTCGACACAAGATCGTTGGGTGGACCGCGCTGGTCTGGGTCGGGTTCGTCACGATCCTGTTCTTTGCTCCCTTGTTCTGGCCGTTCTGGCCAATCTGGGGCAGTGGCAACGCGATTCTGAATGCCGATGGAACGGAATCAGGATTCTTCCGCCAGAACAACTTCAACTTCACCGGACCTCTGATCATCGGCGCGTTCATCGTGTTTGCCCTGTACTGGGCACTGTCGGGCCGCAAGTGGTTCACCGGACCAAAGGTGATGGGCACGCCCGAGGAGCTTCGTGCGATCGAGCAGGAACTCGATGCGCTCGAGCACGGCACGCTGTAACGCGGCCACGGTCACTGTGTCGCTGAATGGTCGGCCCTTCGGGGCCGGCCGTTTGCGTCGGGCGAATGGACTCTCTGCATAGAACTACATTCTGAACTGAAGGCCGCAAACGACGCCGGTGTGCACGGCCACCTCGTCACCATTGGTGTCGATGGCCGCGCACAGGTCACCATGAATCGGCTCGGACGCGAAGGCGATTAGGTGCTCGTTGCACACCTTGGCCTCGGGCAGAAGATGGGCAACAGCGAACGTGATCCGCGGGTTGGCACGATTACCGAGGGCGGTGCGCCAGAATTGTTGCAGGGGATCGCTCCGCGCCTTCTGGGTGAGGGCGTGAAGTTTCCGCCGATGGACAACCCGCCCCCGGGACGCGTGATCCACATCGCTGTCGAGCGCGTCGCGGGTGCCGGCCCCTTGGTCAGCTGAATTGTTCAGCCGCGCACGCGAGCACCGGTTGGGTCATAGAGCGGATCGGCGCGCACCTCGGCCGGCACGCTCACACCAAACACCTCCACCGACACCGCTGTGCCGGGAATAGACGCAGCCGCAGGAAGCCAGGCGTAGGCGATGGACACGCCGAGCGAATAGCCAACGCCGCCGCTGGAGACGCGTCCGACAATGTCACCGTTGGCCGACGAAACCGGCTCGTTACCCATTGCCACCGAACGCGAATCTGAGAGCACCAGACAGCACAGCCGTTGGGGGCCACCATCTGTGGCGGGCAACGCATCTCGACCGGCAAACGACTTGTCGGTGCGAACCGCGAAACCGAGTCCCGACGAGTACGGGTCGGTCTCGCTCGTGATGTCGCTGCCCCACGCGCGATAGCCCTTCTCGAGGCGCATCGAGTCGATCGCCCGGTACCCGCCAGTGACGAGCCCGTGTGGCGCCCCGGCGGTGATGAGCGTGTCCCATAGACGCAGACCGAACTCGGCTGTGGGATACAGCTCCCAACCCATCTCGCCCACGTAGGTGACCCGGAGTGCCCAACATGGCACGTCGCCAACGGTGATGAAGCGAGCCTGCATGTATGGGAAGGACAAATCGTCCACACTGACCGACGCCAGGATGTCTTGCGCGTTGGGCCCCCAGAGCCCGAAGCACGCCATCGACGCAGTGACATCGCGCACGGCGACCGAGCCGTCGGTGGGCGCGTGCGAGGAAATCCATGACAGATCGTGACGGCCGAACGCGGTGCCGGTGACGATGAGGAAGCGCTCGGCCTCGAGTCGGCTGACAGTGAAGTCACACTCGATGCCGCCCTTGGAGTTGAGCATCTGTGTGTACGTGATCGAACCCGGCCGCTTGTCGATGTTGTTTGCGCACATATGTTGCATGAACGCAGCCGCGCCCGCACCGGTGACCTCGATCTTTGCGAACGATGACTCATCGAACAGCCCCGCTGTGTTGCGCGTCGCAAGGTGTTCGGTGACGATGGCGGTCGACCAGTGCTGGCCCGCCCAGCCGCGTGGCCGCAACGCCTCGTGTACCGGATCTTCATTGCTGCGATACCAGTTGACGCGCTCCCAACCACTCTTCTCGCCGAACTCGGCCTGCAGTGCCATATGGCGCGTGTACGCGGGTGGTACGCGCAGCGGCCGACCGGCCTGGCGCTCGTGGTTTGGATAGACGATGTCGTAGTACGTGCTGTACACCTCGTCAGTGCGCGCCAAACTGAACGTACGTGATCGGTACTGATTGCCGAAGCGGCGGATGTCCATCTTCCACAGATCCATCGGAGCCTCACCGCCGACGATCCACTCGGCCATCACCTTGCCGTTGCCACCCGCACCAGCGATGCCATGTGCGCAGAAGCCTGCGGCGACGAAGAACCCGCTAACTTCGCTCTCGCCGAGGATGAACTCGCCATCGGGTGTGAAGGCCTCCGGCCCATTGATGAGTTGATGTACGTCAGCGTCCTCCATGCACGGCACGAGCGTCTGCGCGGCCTCGGTAAGCGGTAGGAACCGATCCCAATCGGGAGTGAGCAAGGTGTTGTTGAACGTGGGCGGGATGTTTCCGTCGAGGCACCAGGGGTCGGGGTTGCGTTCGTAACCGCCCATGATCATGCCACCCACTTCCTCACGGAAGTACACCAGCCGATCAGGGTCGCGCATCGTGGGGAGATCGGAAGGAATCGTGACCTTCGGTCGGGTGATTGCGTATTGGTGCGCCATCGGCACGATGGGCACGTTGACGCCGGCCATGCGGCCGATCTCGTGTGCGAACATGCCACCCGCGTTCACCACGACGTCACATGTGATGGTGCCCTTGTCGGTCTCGACGTGAGTAACGCGCGGGCGACCCTGCGACTCGGTGACACCGATCGACAGAACGCGCGTCATCGTGGCGATCTCGGCACCGCGACTGCGCGCCCCGGCCGCCAGCGCCATGGTGAGGTCGCTCGGATTCAGCCACCCGTCGGTCGGCAGCCACACTGCACCCAGCACATCGGTGGGGTCGAACAATCCATGGAAGCGCTCGAGTGCCTCGGTTGTGCTGATGAGATCGAGCGGGAGCCCGAAGGTCTTGGCCCAACCAGCCTGGCGGCGGAGTTCCTCCAAGCGTTCCGGACTCGACGCGAGGCGCAGCGAACCGACCTCGTGCCAACCGACATCATGTCCGGTTTCCTCGCTCAGGTGGCGGTACAACGCGGCTCCGTACATCATCATCTTGGTGAGCGTGACGCTGCTGCGCAGTTGTCCAACCAAGCCAGCGGAATGGAACGTGGAACCGCTGGTGAGTTGGTCGCGATCCACGAGAACGATGTCGTTCCAGCCGAGAAGGGTGAGGTGATAGGCGATGCTCGTTCCGCCCACACCTCCACCGATGATGACTGCCCGCGCGTGAGTTCGCATGGCTGAAATCTAGACCCTGGGGTCACCTCCGGCATCGGTCAACCATCTGGCGAAGTCAGCCGATGCGGCCAGGCGCTCGCAGTTCGTGAGTCGGTCGTGGGCGTAGGTCACGAAGTCGGTATCGAGGGTGCTGATGGCCTGCTGCACCACGGCCCACATGCCCTCGCGGAACTCGCTCATCACCTTCATCAGTTGCAGGCGCGCCCACCGCGATGCGGTGATACCCCCGAAGTACAGCGTGAGCAGTCGCTCGTCGGCCAGAGACGTGAGGCCACAGTTCACGCTCAGGTTGGCGAGATCGAAGAAGACGTCGTTCATCCCGGCATATTCGTAGTCGAGCAACCAGACACGATCATCGGCGAAAAGCACGTTGCCGGGCAGCAGGTCGTTGTGGCATGGCACGGGAACCGTCGGGGCGTGGGCGAACGCGGTCTCGATATGACGGCTCTGCTGGTGAAGGCGCTCGTAGGCGGCAGGTGGAATCACCCCATGACTGCTGGCGTCGCGCGCATGCCACTCGACCACACGGTGAATCGGGAAGTTGCCGGCCAATGGCCCGCTGGTGTGCAGGATCCGCAGTAGCTCCACGACGGTGTCGAGCCGATCGATGAATGCCGCGTCCTCGAGATGATGTCCGGGTACGAGTTGTGTGATCTGCGTGCCGACACCCGGCAGCTCGCCGAGCACCGGCGGGCCGATGCCCAGTTCGGCCGCGCGTCGAGATGCCTCAGCTTCGCATCGGCGGTCGATGCCGAGCAGTTCGGTGCGCTCGCCGGGCACGCGCACCACGAACTCATTGCCCTCCGACGTCACCACATAGTTGCGGTTCGTGATGCCCCCCGTGAGCGGGCGGATCGAGATATCGGCCCGCGCCCATGCCGGAACCCGTCGGACGATGGCTTCGATCTCGGCCGCCATCCAAAAAGGCTTAGCACGTGCGGCTACCTTGACAGCGTGAAGTTCGTGCTGATCCGTCATGGTGCAACGGAGTGGAGTGTGTCCGGCAAGCACACTGGACGCACCGATCTCCCCCTCGTTGCCGATGGTCGTGCCCAGGCCGAAGCGGCGCGCCCCAGGACGCTGAGCGCGATCGGCGATCTTGCCACCGCAGCGTTGTGGTCGAGTCCGCTGGTGCGTGCTCAGGAGACAGCCAGCATCATTGCCGGTCCCGGCACGTTCGGGCTCGACGACCGACTGCGTGAGTTCGACTACGGCATCTATGAAGGCCTCACCACCCCCGAGATCAAAAAGCAGGCACCGGCGTGGACGTTGTGGGATGGCTGCCCGGGTGGCGAGTCGATGCACCACGTCATCGCCCGTGTCGACGCTTTTCTTCGCGAGGCACGCTCGCGCGACGTACGCCTCACGGCGGTTTTTGCACACGGACACCTACTGCGCATTCTTGCAGCGAGAGCACTCGATCAACCCGGGTCGCTCGGGCGTCATCTTGCGCTCGATACCGGCTCGGTCAGTGAGATCGAAGACCTGCGCGACGGCCCTGCGATCACCCGATGGAATGATTGCGGCAGCTGATCGTGGACGAGACCGATCCCGTCACGCCGGCCGGGTGGCGTCTCAACCCCGCATCGTTCTCGTGGCGTTTCTCGCGATCCTCGGGCCCCGGCGGCCAACATGTCAACACCACCGACTCCAAAGCCGAGCTCGTGTGTGACCTCACCCACGCCGGCCTCCCCGCCGCGGTGGCCGAGCGCGTCGTTGCGAAACTGGGTGAGCAGGTGCGTGTAACGGCCTCGACCGAACGCTCGCAGCGGCGCAATCGCGCAGAAGCCCTCACTCGACTTGGCACCATGATTGACGCCGCAGCGCGCGTGCCGCGCGCTCGACGCGCCACCCGTCCGGGACGCGGCGCTGTTGAGCGCCGTATCACAGCCAAGAAACACACAGCGGCGCGCAAGGCCGATCGACGGTGGCGCGCCGAGGACTGAGGTCTTGATCGGACGGCTCGGCGGAGAAGTTCACCCGACTCGGGTGAGGCGGTGGCCTTGTCGTGGTTTGAGCACCGCAATAGCGTTCGTCAGGGAGAGGGATATGAGCGACATCAACATCACATTCACGATTCTTGCGGCTGTTGTCGTGCTTTTCGTGTGGAACAAGATCCCCGTCGAACTTGTCGCGCTCGGTGCCGCATTGGGCCTGTACGCGACTGGCGTGCTACAGCTCAGTCAGAGTCTGGCTGGCTTCGGCGAGCCAACGGTCATCTTGATCGCGTCGTTGTTCGTCGTGAGTGAGGGGCTGGATGCCACGGGCACCACGGCGTGGGCAGGCCAGCAGCTGATGCTCAGATCGGGTGCGGGCGGTGGGTCGCGTCTCATGGTGATGATGATGCTGCTCGTGGCGTTTCTGACCGCTTTGATCAGCGTGAACGGTGCCGTCGCTGCGCTGCTGCCGATGGTGGTGATCCTTGCCGTTCGACTCGGCCGTTCGCCGTCGCAAATGCTGATGCCTCTTGCCTTTGCCGCGCACGCCGGATCCATGCTTGCGCTCACGGGCACCCCGGTGAACGTGCTGGTGTCCGAGGCCGCCGCCGCCGCCGGTGCTGGTCACTTCAGCTTCTTTTCCTTCACTCTCATCGGCGTGCCGTTGCTCATCGGCACGGTGGTGATCGTGGTGCTGTTCGGCAATCGCCTGCTCCCCAATCGAACGGTCAGGAACATTCCTCCCGATCTCAGTGCCCATGCGCTCACGCTGAGCAAGCAGTACCTGCGCGATCAGGGTGTGTTCCGGTTGCTCGTGCTCGCCGAATCGCCCGTCATCGGGCGCACTGCGCAATCGTTGAGTGCCGCACAGGGCAACGGTTTGGTCGTCGTTGGCGTCCAGCAAGGCGGTACCGGCCGCGTGAGCCAGTCGGCTGAGATTGCGGTCGGTGACATGGTGATTGTTCGTGGCGACGCCGAAGCAGTGGAGTCGATGTGTTCTGCCGAGTGGCTCGAAATCCTCACCGACAATCAACTGGTCGATGCGACCGAGCAGTTGTTTAGCCGCGACCACGGCGTTGCGGAAGTGATTATTCCGCCGCGTTCGGGGATGATCGGGGAGGTCGTGTTCTCGGGTATGGTCACGAGTAGCGGCGATCTGATGATTCTTGCGATTCAGCGCAGGGGCGAAGATCTCGGCCCGAGGAATGTGACCTTGGCTGCCGGCGACACGCTGCTGCTGCAGGGCGAATGGATGGCGCTCGGCGAGAACATCAGCACCGATCCCGATGTCTTGGCCGTTCATGACCCGGAGATGGTGCGTCGTCAGGCCGTGCCGCTCGGCATCGGTGCCAAGCGAGCTATTGGCATTCTGGCGGTGATGGTGGCGGTGCTTGCCACCGGTGTGATGCCGGCAGTGGTGGCAAGCCTGCTGGCGGCGATGGCGATGGTTCTGTTTCGTGTGCTCACGCCCGAGCAGGCCTACCGCGGGGTGTCATGGACCGCGGTCATCTTGGTGGGTGGCATGATCCCGATGTCGACCGCTATCGAGCAGACCGGAGCGGCCGCGAAGATCGCCTCTGGTCTCATCGATGTTGTTGGCGATTCCAGTCCGTATGCGCTGCTTGCGGGCCTGTTTCTGCTCACGGTGGTGTTAGGCCAGCTGATCTCCAACACCGCCACTGCGCTCATCCTCATTCCCGTCGCGGTCTCGGCCGCTGCGGAGTTACACGTCTCGGTGCTCCCGCTGCTGATGACGGTCACGGTGGCTGCTGCTGCATCGTTTCTCACGCCGGTCGCAACGCCGGCGAACCTGATGGTGATGGGTCCAGGCGGCTACAAGTTCAACGACTACTGGAAGCTCGGCCTGCCGATGGTGCTGTGGTACTTCGTCGTGGTGATGGCGCTCGTGCCGTTGATCTGGTCGTTCTGATCGGCTCCTTTCCCACAGTTGTTCGCTCCGTTAGCCATATGAGGCGAATGCTCCTAGTGTGACGCCGTGGAGGCAGGGGCACGGTCGGTCAGCACTCAGCATCAAGATGTATTGGTCGTGGACGCCCTGATCGCGCCGCCGCAGCCGTTGTGGGTGATCACACGTAAACGGCTGATGGAACGCCTCGCATGCGATACCCCGGTGACCACCATTGTTGCCCCGCCAGGGTCGGGCAAGACCATGCTCGCTCGGCAATTCGTCGACGCCGGCATGGTCGATTCCGATCGGCCGCGAGCGTGGCTTACGCTCGACTTCGTCGACGACGATCCGCACGCCTTCTGGCAGCTGTTGATCTCAGCGCTCCGGCGGATCCAGCCCTGCATCGACGATCAACCCGAGCAACTGCTTGTCCAACTCGGCGGCGCAGACCGCAGCTTCCTGGTCGTACTGATCGCGCAGCTCGAAACTGCTGGAGTTCCTGCGGTTATGGTGCTCGACCGTGTGCCGCGCGTGAGTGATCGCGCCGTTCTCGACGCACTCGCGCTTCTCATCGACCGTGTTGGCCACATCATCCATTTCATCCTGGTTGGACGTTGCATACCGGAGTTGCCTATCGGGCGCTGGCGCGCCGCCGGTTGGCTCACCGAGATCACCGATAACGATCTTCGCTTCACCGATGCCGAGGCCGTTGCGACGGGTGCACTCATTGCCGATCTGGCATATGGCCCTGATGAAATCGTCGCAGTGAATCGACGCGTTGAGGGTTGGGTCACCGGTGTGGTGCTCACGTTGCTGTCCGGGTCGGATCGACACATCTCGTCGTGCGAAGCGGTGCGGATCGATGGTTCCGACCCGCTGTTTGCTGACTACTTCGCGACCGAGGTGCTGAACCGGCTGTTACCCGCCGAGCGCGAGGTAGCGCTTGCTCTATCTGTGCTCGATTCATTCGACATTGACCTGTGTCGCGACTTACTCGGCAACCATGCGGTTCCGGTGGCGCGTGAACTGCAGCGTGGGCACGTTTTTCTTTCCGTCTCCGACCGTCGCGGCGGCACGCTGCGTTTCATGCCGCTTCTTCGCACGATGCTTGAGAATGAGCTCCGCTGGAGCGACCCTGACCGGTGGTCGCTCCTACACCGCAGCGCTGCGATGCTCAGCCGGAACCGCAGTGATCTGGTCGGCGCTCATCATCATCTCACCCGCGCCGGCGACCTGCAGGAGGCAGCCGAGTTGGTGATTCAACCGGTACTCGAATTGGTCGATCGCGGCGACTGGCGCGGACTGGCTGCGATGATGCGTTCGCTACAACGGGTGATCACTGTCGACGATCCGGCTCTCGCGCTCGATGTCGCTGCGGCGTGGGTATTTGCCGGGAACCTCCACCAGAGCACGCAGTGGTGCGACCGTGGCGAGGCTCTGGTGTCGCCAGACGACGCGACCTCGCAGCTGCGCGTCTGCACGTTGCGCGGCATGATTTCGCTGCTGCTGGGCGACCTTGAGATGGCTGCCCAGCACGTTGCCGAGTACGAGCGACTCGCCGATCACCGTGCGACAGGCCCGCTCGAGTCGCGTTTCGCTACCACAGCGGCGCGTGTGATGCTGTCATTGCGTCGCCTAGACGAGGCCGATATTTGGGTTCGACGTGCTTGCGAGATCTCCGGGCCTGACGCAATCGTGAAGGTAACCGTGCCCTCGTTGGTCGCGTGGCTCGCACTTGAGCGGGGTCGCGTCGGCGCCGCCCGGCGGCGTGCCGAACAAGCGTGTGCCGCCGCCGACGAACTGGGGATGCGACCGCACCACGGTGCCTTCGACGCGTTGGTTGTCGCAGGATGGTGTCGCTTGGCCGCAGGCGATCTCGCCGGCGCAGCCCAGTTCAGTGACGCTGCCGCTGCCGATGCCGATGTTCTTGGCCAGCCATGGAATAACGCGCGCAGTGGACTCCTTGCAGCCGAGGTGCAACGGGTCACCGCCGGTCCCGCCGCCGCGCTCCACGTGTTGAGTGATCTTCGATCACAGTTTCGCGCCGGCCCCGTGGTCGGCAACCACTTCGATCATGCGCTCGTCGCTGCCGAGGCGATGGCGCTCGTCATCAGCGGTCAGTCAGAGGCCGCTCAGGCGCGGATCGAACGACTTCCCGACAACCCCGCGCGTCGGCTCCTGGCTGCCCACGTAGCATCATCGCTGAAGAGCCCCCGCGCTGTCGAAGAGACGGTCGGTGACACGTCCGATTGGAGTCGTCACGACCAACTCGTGGCCGATGTTCTGCACGCTTGCGCCTTCGCCTCGCCCCGAGCCGAAGAGTTGTTGAGCGATGTCGTCTCCGTCGGTGCAACGACGGGTTGGGTGTCGCCCTTTCTCGGTCGTGGCGATGCGGTCGATGAACTGTTGTCGCGACTCCCCCTCGACCGGCTACACCCCGAGCTCGCCGGCATCGCTCGTGGCCCGGTCGCGAGGGATACGAATCCCGTGGGTGCGCACGCAACGCTGTCGTCGCGCGAACTCACCATTCTCGAGTTGCTCCCCACGCATCTGGCTTACGCCCAGATTGGCGAGCGTTTGTTCGTCTCCGTGAACACCATCAAGACCAACGTGAAGTCGATCTATCGCAAGTTGGGCGTGACGTCCCGGTCCGAGGCAGTCGATGTGGCCCGCCGGTCGCGGCTGCTATAGAACCCAACCGGTACCGTCACCGTACTGACGGATTGGCTGCTCTCTCGGCGCGAATTTTCGACGTGCCCCGCAGGTGCAGGATCCGTGCGGTCAGAGCCAGGATCACGCCTCCAGTCACCGCTCCAACAGTCGCGATGTACACCGTATTGCCGCGGTCGGTGCCGGCGAGTGCACCGTGCACCGTGGCCATGAAGAAGGCGACGTACGAGAACAGGTGAATGCTGTGCCACACCTTGCGCGGCAGTTTGCGCATCATCAAAGACGACAACTCCACAACGATCACGATGTACATCGCGATCACTCCCCACGTGACCGCAGCGGTCTTTGATGCGTGCGGCCAGCAGTTGCCCGTACAGCCGTTGGGAACGAGGACTTCTTTCCAGCCGAAGTGGGCATAGTTGTCGGCCACGAGTGCGCCGAGGTGAATGCTCATGGTGATGATTGCGAGTGCTCCGAGCCATCGGTGCAGATCGAGCAGCCACGCCGGTCGATCCACCGGCTTGAGCATGCGCGTCACGAGCAAAATACCCCAGAGGTTCGTGGCGGCAAGCATCACCCATGCCACGATGCCGCTGCCTCGCGACAGATACCACCAAGTCTGTGGATTCATGCGCTGAAGGCCTCCAAGTTTGTGGTTCGATACACACTGAGATCTATCGCGACCATAAGGCCTGCAAGACCGACGTGCTCCAGTAACGCGATCGCAGTCGGTCCGTCGCTCATCATCGCTGCGGTGGCAAATGCCTCGGCTGTCGCTGTGTCTCCTGCGATGACGGTTGCCGTCAGCAAGGTTGTGGTCGCCGGCAGAGCCGTGCTCGGGTCGATGAGGTGGTGCGCGTTCTCACCCGAGGGAGATGTCCAGCGGCGGATCGTGGTCCCCGATGTTGCGATGCCTCCCTGCGAGAGGGCAATGCGCGCAACGTGGTCGGGTGCTGCGCCGGGATCTTCGATGCCGATCACCCACGACTCATCGTTGTCGTATGGATCCCCCATCACGCAAATGTCACCACCCACGTTGACGAGCGCACCGCGGGCGCCCGATTCGATCAGTTCCTCCACCACGAGGTCGGCCGCGAAGCCCTTGCCGATGCCGCCCAGGTCGATGGCTCCTCCGGCGGGCACGCAGAGAGTTGCATGTGCAACATCAACGTGCACGGATCCGCTGACGCCGATGATTTGCTGGCTGACGCGTGGTGCGGCGGAGGCCGTTGTTGCGCTATGCGTGTAGCCGTGGTTCACGAGCGCTGGCAGCACCGTGATGTCGAATAATCCGTTCGTCTGCTTCCATGCCTCGATTGATCTCAGTACGACGGCCAAGGTGTCCTCGTGCACGCGTACGGGCAATCCCGCAGCTTGATTCGCGCGAGTGATATCGCTGTTCGCAAGAAAGCGGCTCCACAGCGACTCGAGTTCGCGTAGCCGTTGCTCGGCCTGGTCGAGCATGAGGTCTGTCCCGCCGGTAACGATGACGTGCGATTCGCACCCCATGACCCGAAAGCTTCGCTGGACAGATGTGTGGGTTCCCGCCGACATCACCTAGGGCGCGCTTGGTTTGGTGGTCGTGGGCGGCGGTGGTGGTGGCGGGGCCGGTGCCGCTGTTGTCGGAGGCGGTGCTGGCGCGGGCGTGGTTACAGGCGCGGGTGCTGGGGTCTGTGTCGGCGCCACAGCCGCGACGGGTGCAGCCGCAGCTACGGGCGCAGGGGTCGCCACTGCAGCAGGAGTTGCGGCTGTTGCCGCGGCCGGCGCGGGTGTCGCCGACGTGGACTGTTTTGCGGCCGTTGCTGCCTTGGCCGTGCCCGCACTGGGCGCCACAGCCGCAGCCGGTGCAGGAGTTGCTCCGGCAGGGGCGACGACGGCGCCGGGTTGAGTGGCCGGCGGAATGGCCAGGCTCACCGTCTCGGTCGGAGCCGGTACGACAGAACCTGCGACCGCCGGAATGCTGTCGGCCGAAACGGGGGTGGTCGAGCTGGGAGTGGTTACTGGAGCAGCCGGGAGCGCGTTGGGCGCTGGTCGATGGGCGTACGCAATGACGCCGGTGAGGCCGAGCACCGCCGAGGCGGCGAGGCCGGTGGTTGCGATTCGCCCGCCAGCGGCCACGTGCGGTCGCTTGGTTCGCGCACGTCGCGTCGTGCGTTGAGGCACTCGTATCGACGCGGCAATCAACGTTGTCGGACTCGGTGGAGCGAATTGGCCAGCGGACGCCACACGTGCTTGCGTGGGGGTCTCGGCCCTGGGCGCCCAGATCGAGGCATCGTCGGCCTGCAGCGAAGCCGCGAGGGGTGACCCCCTGGGTGGCCCAGTGAGTGGTGTAGCACTGTGCGGGCTGCCGGTGCTCGCTGCGGAGGCCCCTGCTGGTTCTTGGCCGCGCTTGGCGCGCAGCATCGCAAGCCGCTCAGCCTGAGCAGGGTCAGTCGTCATTGTGCTCGGCTCCCGGCTGAGTCGTTCCGGGGGTCACTGATTCGTGGTCGTCGGTGCCGGAGCCGTCGTCTGCATAGTTTGCTCCGGCGTGCGAGGGTGCCGTGGTCGTCGCGGGCGGCGTCTTCACCGGCGCAGGGCTGACATCGGATTCCGGTTCGGCTGCCGTGGCCGTTGGCTCGTCCGAGTGAGGCGTGCGCGGACCCGGCTGCGCCGGCAGCGGAGCCGGTGCGTCCGAGTTGTCGCCATGAAGCGGTGCCGCGACCACTGGTGCCGGCGCCGGCTGCTTGATGAGTTCGGGGGCGGGGGCGGGGCTGGCTTCGGTGGTGGGTGTCACGAACGCTGCAGTCACCGAGGCCTGCACGTCGTCGCCGTTGGCGGTGGCCGTGAAGGTGACCAAGCGAATGTCGTCGGTGAGTTGCGCGGTGACCGTTGGTCCGGCAGCGGAGGTCGACACCACCGACCAACCAGAATGGGCCTCGGTCGAGATCACTGTCAGCACTCCACCCGCTGACGACAACGTGACCTGGGCGGCATCGCCCACGGTGTAGACAACGGTGCGGGGCGACCGAGCGGCGGAGCCGTAGGCCTGGGGGAGAGGTGCAGCGGTTGGTGCCGACGAGGCAACGTTCATGACGGCGCCGGCCAGCACGGCGGCTGATCCTGTGCCGAGGACTCCGGCAACCGACACTGCGGTGAGCCACGTTTTCTTCATCAGAGGTACTCCATGTTCTTCAAGCCCGTATGACCATCCAACACTGATATCGACGTTCTGTCATCGGCGCTTGACCCAAGAAACGTTAAAGAACTGGCCCATCCGATGACGGGTGTACGCCTCTGCACGGCGGTGGGGCCGGGCGCCTCCGAACGGAGATGTCGCCAGAGTTTGTGAGCCGATTCACACTGCGTAGTAGCTTCTCTAGCGATGTCCGACTTTCTCCGGGATTACCTCACCGTTGTCTGGTTCGCTGCTACGGCGTTACTGCTCTCCGGCTTGCTGCTCGGAATCTCGGCAGCGATCCGTCCGAACAAGCCGAACTACGAAAAGCTCATGCCCTACGAGAGCGGCGTCGATCCCGTTGGCCTTGGCTGGTCGCAGAGCCAGATCCGCTACTACGTGTTCGCGTTGCTGTTCGTCGTGTTCGACGTTGAAGCGGTCTTCATATTTCCTTGGGCAACCCAGCTCGAACGGTATGCGGGCTTTGGTCTCGTCGAGATGGGTGTGTTCGTGTTCGTGCTGTTGCTCGGTCTGGTGTACGCATGGCGCAAGGGCGTGCTGCGATGGGTCTAGTGCAATCGATGATGATTTCCCGGAAAGTGGCGTGCTCGAATGGGTCTCGTTGACCGCGGGCGGCTGCCGAAGCCGCTCACACAACTCTTCAACATGGGTCGCTCGTACAGCCTGTGGGTGTACCAGTGGGGCCTCGCGTGCTGTGCCATCGAAATGGGTGCGGCGTTTGGTTCCCCCCGTTACGACGTGATGCGTCTCGGCGTCATCCCGCTGCCGGCGAGCCCGCGCCAAGCCGACCTCGTGGTGATCTCCGGAACGGTCACCGACAAGATGGCCCCAGCCATCAAACGTCTCTACGAACAGATGCCCGAGCCGAAGTACGTGATCAGCATGGGATCGTGCGCCAACTGTGGCGGCCCCTACTGGGACAGTTACTCAGTCACCAAGGGTGTCGATCAGATCATTCCGGTCGACATCTATGTGCCAGGTTGCCCGCCACGACCCGAGGCGCTGCTCGAAGGCGTGGTGCTCTTGCAGCAACGCATCAAGAACGAAGACATGGGCGCGCGTTGGCGTGGCGAGGGCTATGTGGCATTGAATCGTGGTGAACCAATTGTCGTCAACTGACACTCCGATTGCCGAACTTCCTGGCGACGCTTTACGTGAACGCGCGGTCGACCAACTGCGCAGTGAACTTGGCGAGGCCCTGCTCGATTCGCTCGTCAAGCCCGGCGACGACATGTGGGTACGTGTGCGTGCCGACGCGTGGCGTGAGGCCGGAGTCGCATTGCGCGATGTGGTCGGCCTCGACTATTTCTGCTTTTTGTCCGCCATCGACTGGATGCCGTCTCCGTACGGTCGCGGCGAGGACGATCCCACTCAGCCCCAGGCCGAGCGTGACATGACCATCAAGCAGGGCTACGTCGGCGGCGACACCCGCTTCCAATTATTGGCCCGGGCCTGCAGCATCAGCATGCACTTCGGTGTCACCATCAAGGCCGACATTGGCGACGACATGACGATGCCCACGTGGATCCCGGTCTACGCCGGCGCCAATTGGCACGAGCGTGAGGCGCACGAAATGTTCGGCATCAACTTCGCCGGCCATCCCGACCTGCGCAACATGTACCTGCCCACTGGTTTCGAGGGGTACCCCATGCGTAAGGACTTCCCGTTGCTCGCGCGCATGGTCAAGCCATGGCCCGGCATCGTCGATGTTGAGCCCCTGCCCGGCGAACCCGCCGACGACGCAGCCAGTGACACAACCTCAGGAGAGGGTGGCGAGTCATGACCATGCTCGGCGATCGCGAACGGTTGTCCTACATCGCATCCCAGGCAGCCGACGCGCGCCTGAACGTGGAGCTCGAGACCGAAGGCATGACCCTCAACATCGGCCCGCAGCACCCGGCCACCCACGGCACGCTGCGCATCATCTGCCGCCTTGATGGCGAGCAGGTCGTGTGGGCGGAGCCATCGGCTGGCTACATGCACCGTGGCTACGAAAAGCTCACCGAGGTGCGCACGTTCCCACAGGTGACCTCGCTGGTGAACCGCATCGACTGGCTGGGCAGCTTCGCCAACGAGGTGCCGTTCATCCTTGCGGCCGAAAAGCTGATGGACATCGAGGCGCCACCGCGCGCCCAGCACATCCGCACCATCTTGTTCGAGCTCAGCCGCATCGCCAACGTGTCGTTATTCCTCGGCGACCTCGGCGTGCAACTCGGCGCGATCACTCCGGTCTTCATGGCCTTCCGCGACCGCGAGTACGTGCTCAACCTCATCGAAGGTGCCACCGGTGGTCGCTTCCACCCCAACTTCGACCGCATCGGCGGCTTGAAGGACGATGTGCCCAAGGGTTGGATCGACGAAACCCGCAGCGTGATGAAGAAGCTGCGCACGTTCTGCGACGAGATAGAAGACCTGTTGTTCGGCAACGAAATCTTCCAGAGTCGCACCCGAGGCATCGGCGTGATCCCCAAAGACGTCGCACTGCAGTACGGTCTCTCCGGCGCCAACCTGCGTGCCAGCGGTGTGGAATACGACCTGCGTCGCGATCAGAAGATCGCAATGGCGTGGGACAAGATCGACTTCAAGGTGTGGACGCATCCCGACGGCGACAGTTTCGCGCGTTGTTGGATCCGCCTGCAGGAAACCCGTGAGGCCACGCTCATCGTCGAGAAGTTGCTCGACACCTTGCCAGCCGGCCCGGTGATGGCCAAGGTGCCGCGCATCATCAAGGTGCCAGAGGGCGAAGCCTGGGTGAGCACCGAGAACCCGCTCGGCGAGATGGGCTACTACGTCATCAGCAAAGGCGATCTCGGTCCCTTCCGCGTCAAGATCCGCTCGGCGAGCTTCAACAACATCTCCATTGTGCCGTGGCTGTTGCGCGGCGTGTACGTGCCCGACGTGATCACGATTCTTGCGTCGTTGTACTTCATCCTCGGAGACATCGACCGCTGATGTTGCTGGCTCTCGATCTCCCGTACTGGGCGCAGTCGTTGTTGCGCGTCCTCGGTGGCCTCGTTGCCGTGCTCTTGCCGGCGGGTACCATCGTGTACGTCTTTCTGTTCAAGATGATGAGCTTCATGCAGAGCCGCCTCGGCCCCATGGAAGCCGGGCCGTACGGCTCGATGCAGTTGTTCGCCGAAGTCGGCAAATGGTTGCAGAAGGAAGACATCATGCCCGAGAAGGCTGATCACTCGATCTTTCGCATCGCTCCGTTGATCGTGCTCGCGAGCACGTTCCTGCTCGTGGTCGTGGTGCCGTTCGGCCCCGACGCATGGTTCACCAACTTCGAGACGGGCGTCTTCTACGCCTTGGCCGTCAGCTCGGTCAGCGTGCTCGGCATCCTCATCGCCGGTTGGTCCAGCGCAAACAAGTACTCCCTGCTCGGCGGCTTGCGTGCTGCCGGTCAGCTCATCGCCTACGAACTGCCGATGGTGCTCGCCGTCGTCGGCGTGGTCATCCAGGCCGGCACGATGAACATGCAACAGATCGTCGTGGCACAGAACGCCGGCGAGATCTTCGGCTGGAACGGCCTCGGTAACCCGTACATCCTCACCCAGTTCATCGGGTTCGGCGTGTTCATGATTGCTGTGCAGGCCGAGCTCACCCAGGCACCGTTCGACATGCCCATTGCCGAGTCCGAACTCGTGTCGGGATACATGACCGAGTACTCGGGCTTCCGCTTCCTCATCTTCTTCATCGCCGAGTTCGCTACGGCGGGCGTGTTTGCACTCATCGCCTCGGTGCTGTTCCTTGGCGGGTGGGGTGTGCCATTCAGCTGGTTCGGTTGGCACAGCATCGGCGAGGTGTCCAACTGGATGAACGTGGTCGGACCGCTAATCATGTTCTCCAAGATGATGGGCCTGGTGTTCCTCATCATGTGGATCCGCTTTAGCTATCCCCGTTTCCGTGAAGATCAACTGCAGCGGTTCGCATGGAAGGTGCTCATCCCGGTGTCACTCGTCAACATCATGCTCACGGCCGTGCTGAAGGTGGTGTTCTGATGGGTCTGAAGCCAAAGGTGCCAGGGCTGGTCAAGGGTCTCGGCGTCACATTCAACACGATGATGAACACGTTCAAGAACGGTTCCAACACCGTGCAATACCCGCACGAAAAGGAAGCACCGCCCGTGCGTGCCCGTGGCGTCATCGCGCTCCGCGAGGACAACTGCACCTCGTGCATGCTGTGCGCGCGCAGCTGCCCCGACTGGTGCATCTACATCGAAGGTCACAAAGAACTCGCCCCGCCTCGTCGTGCCGGTGGTGCGCCCCGCAAAGTGAACAAGCTCGACCGGTTCGACATCGACTACGCACTCTGCATGTACTGCGGCATCTGTGTCGAGGTCTGTCCCTTCGATGCGTTGTTCTGGAGCCCGGAGTACGAGTACAGCGAGCCAAAGATCGCCGACCTGCTGCACGACAAGACCAAGTTGGGCGAGTGGATGGAAACCGTTCCCGAAGCCCCCGAGCTCGAAGTCGGCGCCGACAAAAAAGGCAAGAAGTAATGGTTGCCTTCAACACCTTTGTCTTCAGCATGAACGGCAAGAAGTAATGCTCGCCGAGGCGCTCGTGGCGCAGAACATCGCATTTGGCATCATCGCTGCCGTGATGATCGTCGGCGCGTTCCGAGTCGTTACCAGCGACAACGTCGTGCATGCCGCGTTGTGGTTGGTCTGCGTGCTTGCCGGTGCCGCAGCCCAATACCTGTTGGTCTACGCCGAGTTCGTGGCCATCACCCAGATCTTGGTGTACGTCGGTGCAGTCATGGTTCTGTTCCTGTTCGGTGTGATGCTCACGCGTGCCCGCATCGGCAGCGAGTCGAACCTCAACAACAAGAACTGGGCGCTCGGCATCCCCGTGGCACTCGCGCTGTTCGCGGCGATGGCAATCGCACTCGTCGGCGGCTTCAAAGACGAATACCTGCCTGGGCCGTCGAAAGCCATCCGCATCGATACGCAGAGCATCAGCGATGCGATCTTCAAGCCCTATCTGCTGCCTTTCTGGGCGCTGTCGTTCGTTCTGCTCGTCGCCGTCATCGGCGCCATCGTTTTGGCCCGTAAGGATTGATGCCCGATGTTGATCAATCAGTTCCTCCTCCTTGGTGCAGCACTGTTCTGCATTGGCGTTTACGGCGTGATCGCTCGCAAGAACGCGGTGATGGTGCTGATGAGCATCGAGCTCATTCTCAACGCCGTGAACCTCAACCTGCTCGCCTTTGCGTTGCGTAACGGCAGCCCCGACGGGCATGTCTTCGCGCTGTATGTCATCGCGATCGCCGCCGCCGAGGTTGGTGTGGGCCTTGGTCTGGTGCTGCTCATCTTCCGCAACAAGCGCACCATCGCGCTCGACGAACTCTCCGAGATGAAGGGCTGAGCCGTGCTTGCTGCTGAACACGTCGGCTGGTTCCTCGAACACGCCTTTCTCATCCCCATCGTCCCGGCCATCGCATTCGCGCTGATTCTCTTCTTCGGCAAGCGCATGCCCATGAAGGGCAGCGAGATCGGCATTGCCTCGATGGTCGTGTCGCTGGTGCTCGCCATCGGCACCACCTATCAGTGGATCCACCGCACGGAAACCTCGGTCGAACCCGTGATTCGTAAGGTCGTCTGGTGGCAGGCCGGCGGCGTGCAGTTCAGCTTCGGTCAACACATCGACGGCCTCGCCGTGGTGATGTTGTTGCTCGTGGCGTTCATCTCCACGCTCGTGCAGATCTACTCGCTCGAGTACCTACGCGGCGATCGTCGCTACACCCACTTCTTCGCAGCGCTCACATTGTTCAGCGCCGGCATGTTGATGATGGTTCTCGCCGAGAACATGGTGCAGCTCATCCTCGGCTGGGAGATCATGGGTCTCTGCTCGTTCATGCTCATCGGTCACTGGTGGGAAGAAGAAGCCAACAGCCGCGCTGCGCTCAAGGCGTTCTGGACGGTTCGAGTCGGCGACATCGGCCTGATGGTCGGTACCGGAGTCATCTTCTTCGGCGCCAACGCCTACGCCCAGGCGCATGGCAGCAACGGTTTCAGCATCGCCGGCATCAACGAATGGGCGATGAAGGACACCGGCGCCTCACACACGTTGCTGCTCTGGGGATGTGTGGCATTGTTCATCGCCTGCATCGGCAAGAGCGGCCAGTTCCCGCTGCACACATGGTTGCCCGACGCCATGGCCGGCCCCACGCCGGTGAGTTCGTTGCTGCACTCGAGCACCATGGTGGTCGCCGGCGTGTTTCTCGTGGCTCGCCTGTACCCGCTCTTCCACACCGGTCTCGACATCAACGTCGCAGGCCAGCACTTCAATCTCATCGCCGTCATCGGCGGCATCACCATCGTCATTGCGGCCGCGTTGGCGTTCGTGCAGACCGACATCAAAAAGGTGCTCGCGTACTCCACGGTCAGCCAGTTGGGCTACATGATGATGGGTCTCGGCGTGGGTGCCTGGACACCTGCGGTGTTCCACATCTTCACCCACGCGTTCTTCAAGTGCTGCCTGTTCTTGTGCGCCGGCTCGGTGGCCCACAGTGGTAGTCATCACAGCTTCGAGATGAAGCAGGACATGGGCGGACTGTGGCGCAGGATGCCAATCACTGCAGCGTGTTGGATCCTGTCCACTGCGGCGCTGTGCGGCGTGCCGTTCTTCAGTGGTTTCTTCTCCAAGGACGAGATCATCGACAACGCGCACAACAACGGCTACACGGTCTTTTGGATCATCGGTCTCGTCGGTGCGTTCATGACCACCGCGTACATGACCCGCGCGACCTATCTCACCTTCTTCGGTACCGCTCGTGGTGCTGCTGCTGGCGAGCATCACGATGAAGCGCACGACATGGCCCACGACCCGGCCCACGACCCGGCGCGCGTGCCGGCCATGGCGATGGCGCACGCCGACCCTGCCGACCACGATGGCGCGGATGCTCACGACGCTCACAACTCCCACGCCGGCCCACACGAGTCACCCGCACTCATCACGGTGCCACTGATGATCCTCGCGTTCTTTGCCGTTGTTGCCGGTTATCTCAACGCCGCGCCGTTCCACATCGAGAAGTTCACCGAATGGTTCGCCAGCGAAAAGCGTGAGCCGTTCCCCGAACTCGCCCATGCCACCTTCAAGTGGATCAACACCCTGCCGTCAATCGTGCTCGTTGCGGCCGGCTTCGCAGTCAGCCTCTTCATCTGCCGTGGTCTGTATAGCGCCACCGCCTTCGCACTCAAGGGTCTCACCAAACGGTCCGCGGCCATGCGTGCTGGCTACCTGTTCCTCGTCAACAAGTACTACCTCGACGATCTCTACGAGAACGTCATTGCCCGGGGTGTGGCCTACCCCATCAGCGCGGCGGCCTATTGGGTGAACCAGAACGTGATTGATCGCACGGTCAACGAAGTGGGCGTCGGTGCGCGCAAGACGGGTCTCTGGGTGTATCGCAACATCGACCAACGTGTTGTCGATGGCGCGGTCAATGGATCAGGTGCCGCAGCGCAGGGCGCCGGCAGCGCGCTGCGACCGATCCAGTCAGGCAAGGTCAACCAATACGGGGCACTGCTCTTCGGAGCCGCCGCAATCGGCGCCCTCGTTCTCGTCATCGTCAATACCTGAGGAGCCTCACGGCAATGGATGTACTCCGCACCAACAACGCGCTACTAACGATTGGCACCTTCTTGCCGCTCGCCGGTGTGCTCGTCATGATGTTCATCCCCAAGGGGAAAGAACTGCTGCACAAGCAAATCGCACTGTTCACCGCCGTTGCAACCCTCGCTGTGGGCGTGGTCACGCTGATGCGCTTCAACTATGGAAGCGCTGGCAAGTTGCAGTTCTTTGCGGATACGTCGTGGATCAAGGTCATCCATAGCAACTACACCATCGGCCTCGACGGCATCAGCCTGCCCCTTTACATCCTCAGCATGGTCGTCACCGTGCTCGTGATGGTTTATTCGTGGGACCACATTCCGTCGCCAGGCAATCCCAAGGCGTTCCTCATTTTGATGCTGGTGCTGCAGGTGGGCATGGCTGGCACGTTCATTGCGCAGGACCTCATTCTGTTCTTCGTGTTCTTCGAACTCGTGCTCTTGCCGATGTACTTCATGATCGGTGTGTGGGGTGGCGAGCAGCGCCAGTACGCATCGCTGAAGTTCTTCCTGTACACGATGTTCGGTTCGGCACTTATGCTCGTTGCCTTCTTGGCTCTCTACTTCCAGGTGTCGGGCAAGGTTCCAGCGGGCGAGGCCAGCTTCAGCATCCCGTATCTCGCCGAGCACGGTGGGATGTTGGGTAAGACCGTTCAGATTTGGATTTTTGCCGGCATGTTCATCGGCTTCGCCGTGAAGGTGCCGATGTTCCCGTTCCACACGTGGTTGCCCGACGCGCACACGCAGGCACCCACGCAGGGCTCGGTCATCCTCGCCGCCATTCTGCTGAAGCTCGGCACCTACGGCTTCGTCCGCATCGCGATCCCGATCCTGCCCACTGCGGCCAAGGCCTGGGCGCCGTGGATCGGTGGACTCGCGGTCATCGGCATCATCTACGGCGCGCTGGGTTGTCTGGCCCAGACCGACATGAAGCGGCTCATCGCCTTCAGCTCGGTCGCACACATGGGCTTCGTGATGCTCGGTATCTCCACACTCACCCCGCTCGGTTTCAACGCAGCGATCTTTGGCATGGTGGCCCACGGCCTCATCACCGGCATGCTGTTCTTCGTCGCCGGTTCGGTGAAGGATCGCTATCACACGCTCGAGATCAAGCGCCTCGGCGGCATGCTCATCTCGATGCCCAAGATGGGTTGGATCCTCGGCTTCTGTGCGATGGCCTCGCTGGGCCTGCCCGGTCTTGCCGGTTTCTGGGGCGAGTTCCCGGCCATCGTGTCGTCGTACTCGCCTGCCGACGGTCTGAACCACAATGTGTTCCGCGTGTTCATGGTGGTGGCTGCGATCGGCACAGTGCTCGCCGCTGGCTACCTACTCTGGCTGTTCCAGCGCGTTGCGTTCGGCGTGCCCAAGCCCGAGTTCGCGGGTGCCGCCGCTGGTCACAACGATGCACATGGACACGGTGATCATGTCGCCGATCATGGTTCCGGCGATGCCGGCCACGATGATGATCACTCCGGGGACATCCATGACGTCACCTTCTTCGAGTGGGTCGCATGGACCCCGTTCCTGCTCGCGATCGTGGTGTTCGGTGTGTATCCGCAGCTGATGTTCAAGATCATCGATCCCGCGGTGCAGGTCACGCTCAAGGCATTCGGGAAGGGCTGACCGGTGCTTGCATCGTTGCTCGTTGCGGGGGGTGGCTTTACCCCGCCCAAGGTCGATTATCACGCCCTCGCGCCCGAAATCATCCTTGCCGCGGGCATCTGCGTGGTGCTCATCGTCGACCTGTTCGTCAGCGAGAGCAAGAAGTGGCTCACCGCCACGTTGGCCGGCTTCAGTCTGTTGTTAGCGCTCATCCCCGTGGTCACGCTCGCCGTCATCGGCAGCAACGTTCGTTCGCTGTTCGACGGTCGCTATGTCGTCGACAACTTCAGCCTGATCATGAAGGCGATGTTCCTCATCACGGGTTACGTCGTTGTGCTCCTGTCCACGAACGAGATCGAAGAGGGTGGCTACTACCAGGGCGAGTACTACGTTCTACTGCTCGCCAGCGTGCTCGGCATGGTGATGATGACCTCGTCGCGTGACCTGATCAGCGTGTTCATCGCATTCGAGTTCCTCTCGATCCCCACCTACATGCTCGCTGCCTGGCGCAAGCGTGACATCAAGAGCAACGAAGCGGGCGCCAAGTACTTCCTGCTCGGCGTCTTCGCCAGCGCGATCATGCTGTACGGCATGAGCCTGCTCTACGGCGTGGCGAACAGCACCAAACTTGTCGATATCGGTGCTGCCATCACCATGAAGGGTCAGTTCCGCGGCGTCGAGGCCCTCGCCATCGTGTTTGTGATCGTCGGCTTTGCGTTCAAGGTGAGTGCTGTGCCATTCCATCAGTGGGCACCCGATACGTACGAGGGTGCACCCACGCCGGTCACCGCGTTCTTGTCGGTGGCCTCGAAGGCCGGTGGTTTCGTTGCGCTGATCAGCATGCTGTATCTGGCATTTCCCCATGCCGAAAAGGTGTGGCAGCCGTTCATCTTCGTGCTCGCCGCACTCACGATGACACTGGGCAACCTCGTTGCACTGAAGCAGACCAACATCGTGCGCATGCTCGCCTACTCGTCCATCAGCCAGGGTGGCTTCATCCTGATGCCGCTCGTGGTTGCCGGCACCAAAGCCACAGAGACGTCGCTCAAGACCGTGGTCGTGTATCTGCTCGTGTATGCCACCACAAACCTCGGTGTGTTTGCGGTGGTCATTGCCGTGAGTCGAAAGACCCGCAGCGGCGAGATCTCCAGCTTTGGTGGGCTGATGACCTATGCGCCCGGGCTTGCAGCGCTGATGACCTTCCTGCTCGCGTCTCTGGCCGGTATTCCGCCGTTCGGTGGTTGGTTCGCCAAACTCAACGCCTTCCGAGCCGTGCTCGAGGCGGGCACCGGTTTGGGCTACGCAATCGCCATTATCGGCGCAGTCAACACAGTGATCGCGTTCGGTTACTACGGCAACGTCATGCGTGAGATGTGGATGAAGCCCGTCCCCAATGGTGACATCGCGCCCATCAAGGTGCCGCCGTCGCTCATGGCGGCGCTGGCCATCACGGGCCTCGGCACGCTGGTTCTGGGTATCTTGCCGGGTCTGGTGCTTCGCTTTGGTGACATCGGCGCGCTCACCGGTGCCCTCGGCCGCTGATCGCATCCGCTCCGCTATCGCGGATGCGGGGGGAGCGATCCCGTTCGAGGAGTTCATGGACCTCGCGCTCTACGGCGAGGGCGGCTTCTACACCGAGGGCGGCAAGGCAGGCCGGCGCGGTGATTTCATCACCAGCCCCGAGGTTGGTCCGTTGTTCGGCGCTGTTCTGGCCAACATGCTCGATGCGGTGTGGCGTGATCTCGGTGAGCCATCGACCTTGACGATTGTCGATGCAGGGGCCGGTCCGGGAACCCTTGCCCGGTCGATACGCGCGGCGCAACCGGCGTGCCTTGACGCGATCGACTACATCGCCGTCGAGGTCTCCGAGCAACAGCGCGCCACTCATCCCGATTGGGTGACGTCGGTCGATTCGATGCCCACCGAGCAGCTTGCGGGCGTGATCATTGCCAACGAACTGCTGGACAATCTCGCGTTCCGTCTGTTCGTGATGGACGGCGGATGGCGGGAGGCGTACGTGACTTCGCGGCCCGACGGGACGTTCGCTGAGATCCTTCGCCATGCGCAAGACGTTGATCAGCTCGCCCTGCCGGGCGTGCAGACCCACGGATCGCGTGTGCCCGTCCAGCAACGTGCAGCGGCGTGCGTGCAGGCCCAACGTGCGTTACTCGATGCGGGTAAACTGCTCGTCATCGACTACGCCACGGTGAGTACGGTGGGTCTCGCGCAGCGTCCGTGGCGCGAGTGGTTGCGTACCTATCGGGGCCACGAGCGCGGCGTGCACTATCTGCGCGAGCCGGGTTCGCAGGACATCACGGTCGAGGTTGCCATCGATCAGATGGTGGCTTGTGTCGGCGAACCACTTTCGGTGCGGACCCAACGCCAGTTTCTGCAACGTTGGGGCATCGACGCGTTGGTCGCCGAAGGTCAGCGAGTTTGGAGCGAGCACGCGGCGCAACCAACGGTGGCGGCCCTCACGATGCGTAGTCGTGTGCGCGAGGCCGATGCGCTGTGCGACCCCAACGGGCTGGGTGCGTTTACTGTGCTCGAATTCGACCCCGAACAGCGTTGAATCGGCGAAAGGTGCCCCCTGCCAGCGAATGGGTCAGCCGACCTATTCATGTTCTGTACAAGCGTTGTGTAGATTAAGGCCACCCTGAAAAGGGCGAGGACGTGGAGGTCAACACAATGTTTGGGCAACAGACACATTCACAGGGATCAGATCGCTTTCGGCGACTCGTCGGACGCGCAGGCGTCGGCGCCCTGCTCATGGGCTCGCTGACGGTCGGTACCGTTGCGATCACCTCACAGCTCGCAGCCGCCGACTCGGCGTTCCCCACCACCGCAACCGGTAGCGCCGTCGTCAACGAAGACGGCTCCATCACCGTCACGGTGCACGGCGAGTGGCAGTGGGATCGCCAGAATCCGTGTAGCGACGATCGCTGGGGCACCGGCTGGGCAATCGATTGGCACGACGCCAATCAGCCCGGTAACTTCGTCGGCACGATCGGCAGTAACGACTACAACGTGGGTTCTGCTGAGGCCAATAGCCTCAACCCGGCCGACAACGCCGTTCACTACGGTGACATGTGCGATGCCAGCAACACCGGCACCTGGGGCCCCATCAGCCACACGTACGCCAAGGGCACCACGAGCTTCAGCCCGTGCGCAGTCACGTACGACCTGCACATCAAGAACGACGAGATCGACAGCAGCTTGATCGCTGCCGGACCGAACAACGAAAACAGCAAGACCTACAACAAGGACAACTCGGTCGAGGACAGCTCGGGTGACAACGTCTGTGCGTCCATCGAACTGACACCGCACCTCGAGCTGAACAAGATCGTCATCAACGACGATGGCGGCAAGGCCACCATTGCCGACTTCACGCTCACCGCAACCGCCCAGCTCACCACGATCCAGGCGAACACCCCGGTCATCAATGGTGCCGACCCGGATCCAAGCCCCGACAAGGGCATCGGTGCCGACGTAACCAAGGGCGTCACCTACGTGCTCAGCGAGAGCGGTCCCACAGGCTACACCGCCTCTGATTGGGTGTGCACTGGCGGCAAGCAGGATGGCAACACCATCACCCTCGCTGCTGGCGAACTGGCCAACTGCGTGATCACCAACAACGACAAAGTCGATGAGGGCAGCGGAGCGAACCTCCCCACCACCACCACGACCACGCTCGTTGCCGAACTGCCAGCCACGGGTAGCTCGTCGGGCTCGACCGTGTTGATCGCCGGGTTCGGGGTTCTGCTCGGCTTCGGTATGACGATGTTCGCTCGTCGTCGTCGCCCGGCCTGATCGGTCAGCAGCACTGGTAGCCAGAACTGGCTCCCAGACACGTAGCAAAGAACATGAATGGTGACGAGGCTCCCGCTTCGGCGGGGGCCTCGTCGCGTTCCCCTACGAGCGTTCCCGTGGGGATCACTAGAGTTGGCTCGCCACGCAACCCAGGGGATGTACACCATGACTGATGCCCATGCAATTGACGCACTTGGTTGGGAACACCGCACGTTTCCCCCCGCGGCGGAGTTCAAGAAGAACGCGCTCGTCACCGACACCACCATGTATGACGACGCCGCGATCGACTATCAGGGTTTCTGGGCACGCCAGTCGGCCGAACTGCTCACCTGGTCGAAGGACTGGACCACCATCTGCGAGTGGAACCCGCCCTTCGCGAAGTGGTTCGTCGGCGGCGAACTCAACGTGAGCTACAACTGTCTCGATCGTCATGTGCTCGCAGGTAAGGGCGACAAGGTCGCCTTCCATTTCGAAGGCGAGCCGGGCGACACTCGCACGGTCACCTATGCCGAGTTGCTCAACGAGACGCAGCGCTTCGCCAATGTGTTGAAGAGCCTCGGTGTCACCAAGGGCGACCGCGTCAACATCTACATGCCGATGATCCCCGAGGCCGCCATCGCGATGCTTGCGTGCGCGCGCATCGGTGCTGCGCACAGCGTGGTGTTCGGCGGGTTCAGCGCCCATTCGCTCACCGACCGCATCAACGACGCCGAGGCGAAGTTGCTCATCACCGCCGACGGCGGCTGGCGACGCGGCGAGGTCTTCCCGCTCAAGCACACCGCCGACGAAGCGTTGGTGCATACGCCCACCATTACCGACGTCGTCGTCGTGCGCCGCGGTGGCAACGAGGTATCCATGCAGGAGGGTCGTGATCACTGGTATCACGAGTTGATGGCATCGGCTGATCCTGTGTGTCCGGCCGAGCCGATGGACTCCGAGCAGTTGCTCTTTTTGTTGTACACCAGCGGAACCACAGGCCGTCCCAAGGGCATCATGCACACCAGCGGCGGGTACCTCACCCAAGTCGCGTTCACCCACAAGTATGTGTTCGATCTGCATGCCGACACCGACGTCTTCTGGTGCACCGCCGATGTCGGCTGGATCACGGGGCACAGCTACATCGTCTATGGTCCGCTCGCCAATGGCGCCACTCAGGTGATGTACGAGGGGGTCCCGAACTTCCCCGGCAACGACCGGATGTGGCAGATCATCGCCAAGTACGGCGTGACCATTTTCTACACAGCCCCCACGGCCATCCGAACTTTCATGAAATGGGGGGCAGACGAGCCTGCCAAGCACGACCTCACGTCGCTGCGCCTGCTCGGTTCGGTGGGCGAGCCGATCAATCCCGAAGCGTGGATGTGGTACCAGGAACACATCGGCCTCGGTCGATGCCCCGTCGTCGACACCTGGTGGCAGACCGAGACGGGGGCGATCATGATCAGCCCACTGCCTGGAGCCACGACCACCAAACCCGGTTCGGCAACGTTTGCCCTACCGGGCATCGGCACCGAACTGGTCGACGAGAACGGTGAGCACGTGGAGCACGGCGGTGGGTATCTCACGCTCACCCAACCGTGGCCCGCAATGTTGCGCGGAATCTGGGGTGACCCCGAGCGCTACCGCGAGACCTACTGGAGCCGTTTCCCCGGTCGGTACTTTGCGGGTGATGGCGCCAAACTCGACGAGGACGGCTATCTGTGGTTGCTCGGACGCGTCGACGACGTGATGAATGTGAGTGGCCATCGCATCTCCACGACCGAAGTCGAATCAGCCCTGGTGTCGCATCCCTCGGTGGCAGAGGCGGCCGTGGTTGGTGCGAACGATCCCACTACTGGGCAGGCCATCATTGCCTACGTCACCCTGCGCGGCGGTTCTGAGGTCGACGAACAGGTGCTGCGCAATCACGTGGCCAGCGAGATCGGCGGCATCGCCAAGCCCAAGACCATTTACTTCACACCCGATCTCCCCAAGACGCGCAGCGGCAAGATCATGCGGCGTCTCCTGCGCGATGTGGCCGAAGGGCGCAATCTCGGCGACACAACCACCCTCGCCGACGCGGGTGTCGTAAACGAACTCCAGCGCCGCGCCGGTGAGGTTCCACCCGAGGACTGAGTCGCGCCACGCGCAACGGGGATTTCCTCAACTCCCGAGTCCGCACTGCCGATACACACTCGTGGCATCCGATCACAACGGCGAGGGCTATCTGAGTGCATTACGCACCGAGACGCGTACCGATCTGCCAGATGCCCAAGATGCCACGAATGCTCTCCGCGAGCGGCTCCGCCTGCGTCTGACGGTACGCAACGTCGTGCCGGGACAGCAAGCCGCAACAACTGGCGTCTCTGCGGAGCCTCCCGCCCCGGTCGTGTGGAACTCGGTGCTCGACTCACTCTCCACGGGTCTACAACAGCCGGATGGTGCGGGTGACGTGCCGGCTCGCCAGCTCGACACACCCTCGCCCGTGGCGACGCCTGTGTCCTCGCCCCACCCCCTCAACCCGCAGCCCTTCAGCCCGCAGCCGTTTGCTCCCCAGCCGTTTGCTCCGCAGCCGTTTGCTCCGCAGCCCCTTGGCGGGTACCAGCAGCTGCCCAACCCGCAACTGCTTCCTGTACCCAGTGGCTATCCCGCGGGTGGACAGATCTTCGTTCCCGATGAAGTGAACGACGACCCAAGCGCGTATGGGGGATTTCAGCGACCACCCAATGACGTCGATCAGCGCGACAGCTCGCTCTACATCTCACGGCCCACCACGGTCGTGACACCTCAGATCGCAGGCATGGCCGCGCCATACCTCGCCCAGCCGCCCCGCTCTGCATCTCCTCAGCGAATCGTCGCATCTCGGGTTGTGAACACGCCCTCGTTGTCACCATCGACGCGGCGTCCGAACAGGCATCCGGTGCGCTCTTTTCTGTCACTGCTCGTCGTGTTGTCGTTGCTCGGCGGTGCTGCGTTTACTGGCTGGTACTTCCTCATCAAGAACAAGGTGGCGTGGTCAGCCGAGCTCGCGCCCATGGCCACCTTCGTTGAGAAAGCGGCACACGCTGACTTTGTGGACAACGTTGTGGTGACGACCCTGGCAGTGCCTGAGTACGAGGTAAAGCTCGGCATCGATGTGCTCTCGCGGTCCTACATCGATCCCGATGGTGGTTTCGCGACGATGCGCGCGATGGGTCTGGTCAGTGGCACACCGTCGCCGAGTGAGGTGGGCCATATTCTTGCGGCCACCATCACTGCGTATTACAGCCCATCGGCTCAGGCGATCTTGCGCATCGAAGGATCCACACCCGTGTTTCAGGTGGCGATGCTGCGCGCACTCACCGTCGCCCTTGCCGATCAGACCTCCGCGTGGAGTTCGAATCTGGCCACCGCGACAGATGCCCAGCGCGTTGGCGTGCGCGCCTCTGTCGACACTGTTGGTGTCGCAGTAGTAACCGCCAAGATGCGCGAGGATCCGCAGCTGTTGTCGCTGTGGAGTGTCGAGGCACAATCGCGAACCAGCGCGCTCGGTCTCGCTGACGACAGGCGGGCCACGTACCTGATTGCAGCGCTGGGTTCCTATTCCTACGGTGCCACCACGTCACCTGCACCAACTGCCGATCGTCCCCTCGCCGGCATCTCGTTGCCGCCGAGCGACGCGCCTCTGTTCGACCCCACTCGCAGCCCACGACGGCCAGCACCGGCAACGGCGAGCTCCAGTTCGGTCAAGCCCGGCACCACCTCGGTCAAGCCAGACAGCACGTCAACCACGAGTGGCCCGAGAACGTTGGGGATGCAGTTCTGGTACCTGGTGATGCTGTCGAGCCTTGGCTCGTCAGATGCCCGCACCGCAGCGCTGCTCTGGAATGGCGACTCGGTCACGACGACCACCGTCAATGGGCAAGCGTGTGTGAGCGCCAACATCGCCACAGGGAGCTCCGCCGATCAGGTGGCCCTGTCCGGGTATCTGCTGCGCTGGGCGCAGAGTCGGCCCGCCTCGAGTGGCGTGACGGTGACGGATCAGGCGGCCAATGCCATCAGTGTTGCGAGCTGCGAACCAACCGAACCGACCACACAGGTGATGAGTGTTGTCGACGACGCGACTTTGCTTTACGCAGCTGCATCTCGCGAGCAGCGCTTCGGTGAGGAGTTGATCCGGTTGGGTCTGCCTCAGACGCAAGGTGCATGGACGTGTGTCGTTCGTGCCTTCCGGCAGGGAGTCTTGCCGAACTACGAGCAGGGTTCCACCGACCCCGCTCAAGCTGACGTGATGCTCAATGTCCTCGCGCTCTGCAGGAATTCCTGACTCGGGGAATCGTCTGACAATGCTCAAGTTCTCACTCTCGATGCCGAAACAGAAGTATGAGTGATCTATCGGAGGCGGCAACCGAACATGACCATGCAGCCGGTGAGTTCACCGGGGTCGCGCCGGTGAACCCTGCCTCACGTGTCGCTACCGACAACGATCTGCACGCCGTCACGAAATCTGCGAACAAGCCAGCTCCATCGCAAGAGCGGGCGCCGTTCGACTTCAGCCTCCGACTCGACCGTGACGGTGCGCGGTCGTCGGATCGGGGAGTGACCCCCTTCGAATCCCTGTCCACTTCGAACCCGGCGCCGCTTTTCACGCCATCGCCATCGCCAACCCCGGTTCCAGCGCACCGACCGAGGGAATCGATCGAACCGATGCAGCCGATGCAGCCCATACAACCCATACAGCCCATACAGCCGATCGTGTTCAAGCTCGATCTCTCGGCGATCCCCGATCTCGTTCAGGGAACGCCAAGCATGCCGACCACGTTCGAACCATCGTCCGATTCATTCGAACCATTGTCCGATTCATTCGAACCATCGTCCGCCCTGCTCGCCTCGGGTCCAGCCCTGCCGATGCTACCCAAGCCACTCGTCCGCGTCATCGCCGCCGATCCACTGACAGGCGAACCCCGATCAGCATCCGCACCCGGCCGGCCCATTGCCGGCCCGCGAGCACCCGCGACGGTGCGGCTTGCCCCCAAGCAGAAGTCGAATGTGGGCAAGGTTCTGCTGGTGCTTGTCGTGGTACTGGCACTGGCGGCGGGCGGCGTGTTCTTCATGAGGCAACGCAGTGCGTCCCAGGCCAAGCAATTCCCAAAAAACCTGCAGCCGCTGGCGACCTTCGTCGAGACAACTCTTGGACATCCGTTCGAGAAGGCGGTGCCGATTGCCACGTTGCCCCAGGCTGAATACGAGGCCAAGTTGGGGATCTTCGAATTGGCCCGTGTGCCGAGAGACGACGCAGGCGGGTTTGCGGGATTGCGAGCTCTGGGTCTCATCGACACCGACCCCAGCCCTGCCGCCGTCGGCGAATACATCGGTGTGCGGACCACAGCGTTCTACGAGCCAGAGACCGCCACCATCTACGAATCGCCGCGGCCTGCGGGCACCGCTGCCCGGCCCTACTACGACGCACAGGTCATCGGGGCGCTCAGTTCGGCGTTGCTCGATCAGTACAAGAACTGGGGTGTTGCGTTGGCCACGCTGTCACCATCGCAACGCCTCGGCTATCAGGCGCTGATCGAAGGTGTCGCCAATTACACCGTGCGAATGAAGAACAACTCCGACACGACGTTCAACGCTGCATTCGACAAGGAGAATAACGATCGACTCGCTCGCCGCGACGCTCTCCCGTCGACGATCAGCCCGTGGGTGCTCGGACTGCTCACGATGCCGATGACCTGGGCGGTGGTCACCCGCGCGGGCCACGGTGACTGGTTCGGGTCGTTGAATGCTCCGAACAGCGATGCTGCCGTGCTCGATTCGGCGCGAGGGCTCGGCACCCCTGCGGGAGTGACCACGCCCGACAAGTCGACGGTGGGCATGTACTTCTGGTACGGCGTGCTGTACCCGGCGCTCGGGAGTAAGAACGCGCTTCGCCTGGCTTCTACGTGGAGCGGGGATTCCATGACCTATACGTCCGTAGGCAGTGCCGGGTGCATTCGTGCATCGATTGCTACCCGTGACTCGGCGAGTCTTGCCGAACTCGTTGCCGGGCTGAACACGTGGGCATTGACACGGCCTGCGTCGAGTACGACCACGATCGATGGCAAAGGGACCGTAGCGGTCGTCAAAGCCTGCGAACCGGCCGAGCCGGTACCACTCGGCGCAGACACCTCGGTGGCCTCGGGTATACAGGCTCCCCTCGTCAAAGAGCAGGTGTTGCTCCAGCAAATGGATAGGTTCGCCATGCCACTCACGGATCCCTCAGTTGCCTGCGCGGTGAACTCGTACCGCAGCGACGGCGTGCCCGGGTTTGAGGCCGAAGTGGGCTCGATCATGTTTGATCCGAAGGGCACCCTCAGCGCAACGCTCACGAAGACACTGCAGGATTTGGCCGTCTTCTGTGGCGCGGCGCGTTGACGGACGCACTCTCGCTTAGTCGCGGAAGTTGTTGAACTGCAGCGGGATCTCCAGATCGCCGCCCTTCAACAACGTCATCACGGCTTGCAGGTCGTCGCGCTTTTTGCCGGTGACACGGACCGACTCGCCCTGGGTCTGGCTGCTCACGCCCTTCGGACCCTTTTCTTTGATCATCCGGTTGATCTCGCGGGCCTTGTCCGAGGAGATGCCGACCTTGATGGTCATCACCTGACGCACGGTGTTCTGCGTTGCTTCCTCGACCTTGCCGTAGTCGAGGCCCTTCAGCGACACCGAGCGCTTCACCAACTTCTCTTCGACCAGCGTGCGCAGGGCCTGAAGTCGGTCGTCGCTCACAGTGCGGAACGTGATGACCAGCTCGTTCTGCTCGATGGACGAGTCAGTGTTCTTGAAGTCGAAACGGTTCGCGACTTCGCGCTGGGCCTGATCGATGGCGTTGCGTACTTCTTGGCGATCCACTTCGGAGACAATGTCAAAACTCGGCATATGCATAGGGTAGCGATTGCGATTCGCAGGTGCGTGCAGCCGGTGCGGGCGCTACGCTTCGGCCGCCACTTCTTCATCGTTGCGGCTACAGAGTGGGGTCGGTACCCAAGCGGCCAAAGGGAGCAGACTGTAAATCTGCCGGCTCAGCCTTCGTAGGTTCGAATCCTTCCCGGCCCACCAAACGCAAGCTGTGAACGGCCCCGCACCGGCATCGTGCCGTGGCGGGGCTGTTCACGTTTGTGACTCCTATCCTGAGCGCCTGTGATTCTGATCGATGCCCAGGGCCTGCGCGCTTGCCGACCACATCGTCCGTTGTTCGACGATGTGTCGCTCACGCTCAGCGACGGTGACCGCATCGGCGTGGTCGGGCTCAACGGTTGCGGCAAGAGCACTCTGCTGCGCATGGTCAGTGGTGACCTCGAACCCGAGGCTGGCGTTGTCCGCCGCGGACGCAATGCTCGTATCGGTGTCCTCGCGCAGCTGCCGGTGCTGCCGAAGGGTTCGGTTCGTGAGGCAGTGGGCGAGGGCTGGCGGGGCGAGGCGATGCTCGACCGACTTGGAATGTCGGGCCTGCTCGACTCGCCAACCAACGAGCTGTCGGGCGGTCAGCAAAAGCGCGTCGCGCTCGCGGCGCTGTTGGTCGGTGAGTGGGAAGCGCTCATCCTCGACGAGCCCACCAACCATCTTGATCTCGATGCGATTGCCTATCTCGAGGATTGGTTGGCCAACTACAGCGGCGGTCTGCTCTTGGTCACGCACGACCGCCACGTGCTCGACAGGGTGACCAACAAGGTGCTCGAGATCGATCGAGGTCGGGCGTATCTGCATGTGCCCGCCGGTTGGAATGAAGGCTCGGGATACGCGGCGTACCTTGCGGCGCGTATCGAGCGTGAAGAGCAAGCGGCCACTGCCGAGCAGACCCGCAAAAACCTTGCCCGCCACGAACTCGCATGGTTGCGCCGCGGTGCGCAGGCGCGTTCCACCAAGCCCAAGGCCCGTGTCGATGCTGCCAAGGCGCTCATCGAGCGTCGCCCAGACGGTGCGGCGCGCTCGGGTGAATTGGGTCTTTCGATGGGCAGTCAGCGGCTCGGGTCCAAAGGCATCGAGCTCCACGATGTCGGTTTTTCGTGGCCAGCAGCGGTCAACGCCCACGACAATCAAGGCACCGTGGTGCTGAAGGCGTTCGATCACATGCTCGAGCCGGGCGACCGGCTCGGTATCGTCGGTCCCAACGGTGCCGGCAAGAGCACACTGCTTGATCTCATCGC
The DNA here is from genome assembly GCA_025360105.1 of Actinomycetes bacterium. Taxonomy (GTDB): domain Bacteria; phylum Actinomycetota; class Acidimicrobiia; order Acidimicrobiales; family Ilumatobacteraceae; genus WLMZ01. The sequence goes on from JANYCT010000006.1 coordinate 67,008, forward strand.
CCAGCGCCTGCAACCAACGACGGGCAACATCGAGCTCGGTCGCACCGTGAAGGTGGGCTACTACGACCAACTCGGCCGAGATCTCGATATCACCCAGCGGGTGCGCGAGGCTGTCGCCGGCGACAAAGGCGCTCCCTCGCTCGAGGACATCGGGCTGATGCGCCAGTTCTGGTTCGACGGCGATGCTCAGTTTGCGCCCATCTCCACGTTGTCGGGTGGCGAACGACGCCGATTGCAGTTGCTGGTGACGCTCGTCGAGCAACCGAATGTGTTGCTGCTCGACGAACCCACCAACGACTTGGACCTTGACACCTTGCGCGCCCTCGAGGAATTCCTCGACGACTGGCCCGGTATTGTGGTGGTGGTCAGCCACGACCGCGTGTTCCTGGACCGAACCGTGACCGAAGTGCTCGCTCTCGATGGTGCCGGGGGAGCTGCGCTCGTGCGTGGTGGGGTGGCCGGTTGGCTGGCCCAGCGCTCGCAGTCGTCGGCGACGATCGCTCCCGCGGAGCGAGGAAAACTCTCCCAGAAACCTCTCCAGAAGGCCGCCCCGCCGGCGCCAGCGGCGTCGTCCGCCAAGCAGACCGCTCCGAAGAGTCCGAGCACCTTGCGTCGTTTACTCACGGCCGCTGAGCGAACCTTGGCTCAGGCCAACGACGCCCAGACCGCGCTGAGTGCCCAGCTCGCCGCCGCTGGCACTGATCACCAGCTCCTGGCCCGGGTCAGCGCGGAATTGGCGGCGGCGCAGACCACGATCGCCTCCGCCGAGGAGGCGTGGCTCAAGTTGGCCGGCGAGGCCGAACTGCAGGGCCTCGTCGTCGAGTAGCACCCCGACGACACCGGATCAATCGACGACACCGGGTCAATCGACGAGCAGCATCTCCATCAGCGCCACATCGAGCCAGCGGTTGAACTTGCGCCCGACTTCGCGTTCGATCCCCACCAGATCGAATCCGCACGAAGCGTGCAGCGCCCTGCTGGCTTCGCTGGTGGAGGTGATGCGGGCGAATACGGCATGGAAGCCCGATATGCGCGCCACGCTCAACAGCTCGTGCACGATGAGCTTGCCGATGCCGCGCCCTTGGTGATCTCGATGCACGTAGACGGAGTCTTCGACGCTCGTGCGGTAGCCGGGCCGGTCCTTATACGGCGACAGCGACCCGAAACCAATCACGGCGTCGTCGATGTCGACGGCAACGATCGCAGCGAAGGCCCCGGACCGGGCGGCGAGCCACTGCTGTTGATCGACCAGCGACCGCGGAACGAGGTCGAAGGTGGCCACCGTGTGCTCTACCTCGTGGTTGTAGATCATGCGGATCGCCTCGGCATCGGCCACGGTAGCCAGTCGGATCGAGATCTCGCTCACAGAGTTGCCAACCTAGTCCCGCGTGGTCGGTCGCGCCGTATCCGAAAATCACCGCTCCTATCCACCACCGGCGTCGCAAAATCGGGCAGAATCGCGTGGTCGTCGGACCGTCGAGGCGCTATGATCGCTCTCCGGTCTCGCTTCTAGTTGCGCGCCCGCCCTCTTAGCTCAGTAGGTAGAGCAACGCCATGGTAAGGCGTAGGTCGTCGGTTCGACTCCGACAGAGGGCTCGACCAGCCCGTCCCGAATTTTCGGTCCGAGCAAAGCCCTGGCGGCGTAGCTCAGTTGGTCAGAGCATCCGGCTCATAATCGGAAGGTCACCGGTTCGAGACCGGTCGCCGCTACCAGATAATCCACACCGACAGTCAGAACCGCTGCCCGCAGCGACAACACAGGAGACACAGCTCCCATGAGCAAGGCAAAGTTTGAGCGTAATAAGCCGCATGTGAATATTGGTACGATGGGTCATATTGATCATGGTAAGACGACGTTGACTGCTGCGATTTCGAAGACGTTGGCTGGTAAGGGGTTGGCGCAGTATACGCCTTTT
>JANYCT010000096.1 GCA_025360105.1 Actinomycetes bacterium
TCTGCAGTTCCGCTTCAACGTGTAGCAGGCACAGGGTCCGAAGGGCCCAGCATCGAGCTTCGCGAATGCTCAGCGCGCCGTAGACGTGCGCTCAGCATTCACGAGCGGGCTCGGGGCGGGCAGATCCCGGCATGAGCCGGCGCGCGCCGGGGCCTTCCTTGGACATCACGTCGTACGGGTTGGCGAGGTGGCACGTGGCGAAGGAGAGGCAGCCGCAGCCGATGCATTTCGTGAGGTCCTCGCGCAGCCGGGTCAACTGCTCGATGCGTTCGTCGAGTCGGTCGCTCCAGATGTTCGAGAGACGCTGCCAGTCCTCTGGCGTCGGCGTGCGCTGATCGGGCAGAGCGTCGAGCGCGGCGCGGATATCCGCCAAGGGAATCCCCACGCGCTGCGATGCGCGGATGAAGCCAATGCGGCGCAACGTCTCGCGCGTGTATCGGCGTTGGTTGCCCGAGTTCCGGGTGCTCACGATCAGACCGTTCGCTTCGTAGAAGTGCAGCGCCGAGACAGCGAGCCCACTGCGCTGTGCGACCTGACCGACGGATAGTTCGTTGAACGATGTTCGACTTCGTGGCATTGGTCAAAACTATCGCTTGACCTCAACAATGGTTGATGTATGAGGATGGCGGTCGGCGCACATCGACAATCGACGCGCCCCACATCAAGGAGCACACGATTTTGGACGCCTACATGGTGATCGCCACGTTCAAAGCAGGCACGGACATGAGCGAGGTGATGGCAGACGTTCAGGAGGAACGGGCACAGGTCCAGCTCTTGACGAGTGAGGGTCGGATCGGATCGATCCACCTCGCACCCGCACGTCAGACAGTGTTCCTCGAGGTCTTCGCGGATGATGCGGCATCGGCCGAGGCAACCGTGATGACCCTGCCGATGTCCAAGTGGTGGACACTCGACATCTACCCCACGGCAGCACCGATGGTGCCCGCCGCCCCATCGACAACGACCCAGCAGAACTGAGAACCCCGACATGAGCTCCCCCACATCCCCAGTGTTCACCGAGACCGAAATCGCCTACCTCGCAACGCAACGGCTCGGCCGCCTTGCGACAGCCCAACCCAACGGCACGTTGCAGAACAGCCCGGTGGGCTTCGAGGTCAACACCACCGCCGGGACCATCGACATCAATGGCTTCCGGCTTGCGAGCAGTCAGAAGTACCGCAACATCGCCGACAACGGACGCGCCGCGTTCGTGGTCGACGACATCGTCTCGATCGAACCGTGGCGGGTGAGGTGCCTGGAGATCCGCGCAGACGCCGAGGCAATCGAGGTCGACGGACGCCCGCTGCTCCGGCTGCACCCACGTCGTGTCATCTCGTTCGGCCTCGATGAGGACCGCGAGGCGCACGAGATGACATTCCACAGCCGAACCATCTTGTAACGTCGCCGACGGCATTCACTAGCGAAGCGGCAGGAGAGGACTTGCGCACTCAACCGCCTCGTCGCCGACGGGCTGGCCACCCCGGCGCGTGCTGCCAAAAGTTCACGTAGGCCACTACGCATCCGCGCCGAGGGCATCGTGAGCGACCTCGTAACCGACCAGAGGCGCTGATCGACATCAAACCGCGAGCCCTGCGGATCGGTGTCTCGCGAGCAGCCGACCACATCCGACGGCTGCTGGCGCGCAAGAGGGCCGCGCCCGGCGATGCGGCCGCTGAGCGACCGGCGAAACAAGTCGGGTGTGTTCTAAGAACTCCGCCACGCGACCACGCACCCAGCGTCGTGGCCGAGACCCGCGCTCCCCCCGTCCGATCTCGGCGGGGTCCACGCTGCCCGCCGGGCCCGCTCGTTGCCGACATGTGGCAGACTCAAACCGATGGGCGAACGATCCACGAGCCGACGATCTGACGTCGACGCCCTCATGGGATCTTCGGTGAAGCACGCTCATGAAGTCGGCGTGCTTGCGGCTCGCGACGCTGGCGTGGCCCCCGCAATGTTGGGGCAGTATTTGCACACCGTCATCAACATCGTACGAAGCGGAGCACGGCTGTCGCGCGATGACCTCGAGACGTGCCGCCAGCAGGGCGAGGATGCAGCCGATCAGGGCATCGCCCTGTCGGCCATGCTCGACCTCTACCTCAGCGCCACGTGGCGGCTGTGGGCCGAGATCGACACGAAAGCAGCGCGGTCGAATGCGGCCACCGTTGCCTCGGCGGCGGCAACAATGTTCCGCGCAGCCGACGACGCCGCCGAAGCGCTCGCAGCCGGTTACGAGCGCTCCCAGCGACGTACGATTCGTTTCGAAGAGTCGCTCCGCCGCGAGTTCGTCGACGATCTCCTTGCCGGCAGCGGTGAGCCGGATCTGATGCTCGAGCGAGCAGCGCAGTTCGGGTTCAATCTCGCTGGGGCCCATCAAGTAGCCGTTGCTCGGACGGATCGGCGACTCGTCGACGCCGGTCCCGTTCACAGCCGCGTGGAAGCCCACATCCTGGCCAGTTTCGGAGGCCGCGACGTCATGGTCGCCACGAGAGAAGGCCTCCTCGTCTGTTTGTTCCCTGGCGCCGCGGACGACCCTGCCCTGGTCCTGCTGCGTTCGCTGGAAGACGCCGGCGCCGGCCCGTGGCGACTCGGCATCGGCAGGACCGGCCGCGGCACTGCTGGCCTGGTGCGCTCCTACGCCGAGGCCCGCCAGGCGATCGCGCTCGCCGACCGACTTGATCGCGCTGGCCCGGTCGCTCGATTCGAGGAGCTCCTGCCCTACAGAGTCCTCACCGCCGACGCTGGCGCCCTCAGCGAACTGGTCGCGAAAGTGCTCGGCCCCTTGCAGAGCGCTCGCAGCGGCGGACAACACCTGATCGAGACACTCGAAGCCCACATCGCCGCGTCGGGCAATCTCTCCGCCACCGCGCGGTCGCTCCACCTCAGCGCTCGCGCCGTCGGCTATCGGCTCGAACGGATCGCTCAGCTCACCGGTCACTCCCCCAACGATCCCGAAGGCCGTTTTGTGCTGGAACTCGCCGTTCGTTGTCGACCGCTGGTCGCGATCGAAGCGCCAGCGGCCGCTACGCGGAGTGCGTCGGAAACTCCGAAACACAGCAGCAAGCGGCGCTGATACTCGTCGGAGCGGGCACGTTCGACTTCTGACGGCTGCCGTCGATACTCCGGTATTCGGCAAGAACAAGCAACGGAAGTTGTCCGAAAGTGCGATTGCCTTCGCTCATACGGCACCAATACCATCCTTGGCGCTAATCTCTCACACGGCGATTCTCAAAGGACCCAGCAGTGCAGTACATCCCAACAACAGCCCTCCTCGCCAAGGGCGAGGTCGACGGCGAGTTTGCCAACTTCGACGTCCCGACGTGGGCGTGGTTCGCACTCATTGGGGCGCTAGTCATCATGCTGATCGTCGACCTGCTCTTGGTGCATCGCACCGCCCACGTGATCTCGATCAGAGAAGCCTCGATCGAATCAGCGATATGGATTTCCCTCGGCCTGCTTTTCGGCGTCGTGCTGGTTTTCTGGCAAGGCGGTCAGGCAGGTAGCGAGTACTACGCCGGTTTCCTCATCGAAAAGAGCCTCTCCGTCGACAACGTGTTCGTCTGGGCCGTCATCTTCTCCTTCTTCAGCGTTCCCCGCGAGTACCAATTCCGAGTGCTGTTCTGGGGCATCTTCGGAGCACTCGTCCTACGCGCTGTGTTCATCGCCGCCGGTGTTTCGCTCATCGAACGCTTCGAGTGGATCTTGTACATCTTCGGTGCATTCCTGCTCTACACCGCAGTGAAGATCGCTCGCCACGACGAATCCAAACAGGTCGACTACAACAACAACATCGCGATGCGACTCGTGCGCCGACTCGTGCCGACCACTGACGAGTACGACGGACAGAAGCTGTTCACTCGGCGCAATGGCCTTCGCGTCGCTACGCCACTGTTCGCCGTGCTGATCCTGATCGAAGCAACCGACGTCGTGTTCGCAGTGGACTCCGTGCCCGCAATCCTGGCTGTCAGCCGTGAACCGTTCATCGTGTTCGCTGCCAACGCGTTTGCCATTCTCGGACTGCGCTCGTTGTACTTCCTACTCGGCGGGATGCAGGGCAAGTTCCGGTATCTCAACGTCGGTCTCGGCGTCATTCTGGCCTTCGTCGGCATCAAGATGCTGCTGATCGGCAAGCCCTTCGAGGTGCACATGCCAACGTTTGTTTCGCTAAGCGTCATCGCCATTGTGCTCACCGTCGCAATCGTCGCATCGCTTCGCGCCGACAGGCGCGAGGGAGGCGGCAGCATGGACAGTGCAGACGAAACGGCGGCAGCTGACGCGACTGCGACGCATCGCACGCGATGAGCGCTACTTCGAACGAGGATCTCGGCGAGTCCGACGAGGAGGACGCCTCGCGCGTTCGCACCTCAGCCGCTGTCCCGGAACAATTCGTCGATCGTAGCCACGGCACGGCCGCTGTGGGGGTCGGTGCCCTCGCGATTGGTGCGCTCGGTGTCGTGTTCGGCGACATCGGCACCAGCCCGCTGTACGCGTTCCGAGAGGCGATCAACCATCAGAACCTCGACGTCACCCGCGTAAACGCGATGGGCGTCGCCTCGCTCGCATTCTGGGCGCTGATCGTGATCATCTCGATCAAGTACATCGCCGTGGTGATGAAGGCCGAGAATCATGGGGAGGGCGGCATCCTCGCGTTGATCGCGTTGATCTTGCCCAGATCGGCCAAGGGCCGCATGACCACCGGGCTGGTGATGCTTGGCGTCTTCGGAACCGCGCTGCTGTACGGCGACGGTCTCATCACTCCAGCAATCTCGGTGCTCAGCGCGGTCGAAGGTTTCAGCGTGGCGTCCAGCGCGTTCGATTCCATCGTGATCCCACTCACCTGCGTGATTCTGTTCGCGTTGTTCATGGTCCAGCGGCGCGGCACCGGCGCGATCGGCAAGGTGTTCGGGCCGGTGATGGTGGTCTGGTTCATGGTCCTCGGCCTCCTCGGACTTCTGCAAATCGTGCAGCGCCCGGGCGTGCTTGGCGCCGTGAACCCGATACACATCGTCAACTTCTTCGCTGCAGAACCGTTGAAGGCGTTTCTTGCTCTCGGCAGCATCTTTCTCGTCGTCACCGGCGGTGAGGCGTTGTACGCCGACATGGGACACTTCGGACGTCGCCCGATCGCCGTCGTTTGGTACTGCATTGTGTTGCCCGGTCTGTTGCTGAACTACCTCGGCCAGGCGGCGCTCCTTATCCGCGATCCCACCGCGATCGAAAACCCGTTCTACCGAATGGCACCTGAGTGGGCGGTTACTCCGCTGGCCGTGATGGCCACGATGGCATCGGTGATCGCATCGCAAGCGTTGATCTCGGGCGCGTTCTCACTGACGGTGCAAGCGGTGCAACTCGGCTTTCTCCCGCGGCTCGCGATTCGACACACCTCACGCGACCATCACGGACAGGTTTACGTGCCGCTTGTGAACTGGGCCTTGATGATTGGAAGCATCGGACTTGCCATCGCCTTTCGCACATCGAGCAATCTCGCGGCAGCATATGGCATCGCCGTTACCAGCGTGATGCTGATCACCACCATCCTCATAGCCGTTGTCGCGCGCAGCAATTGGGGCTGGTCGCGGTCCAGAACAGCGGTCGTGATGACCCCGCTTCTCGCGATCGACGCGGCATTCCTTGCTGCCAACCTTCCAAAGATCCCCGACGGCGGCTGGTTCCCGCTCGTGGTAGCGGTGATCTTGTTCGTCCAGATGGTCACGTGGCGCAAGGGCCGACAACTCGTCGCCGCACGAATCCACCGAGGCGAACGCCCCATCAACGATGTGCTCGACGAATCCACCGATATCGCACGGGTCGACGGCACCGCCGTGTTCCTCTTCAAGGACCAGGGCATGGCGCCTCCCGCGCTCATCAACAACTTGCTCCACAACAAGGTTTTGCACACCACCACGATGCTCGTGTCGATTCTCATCGAGAAGGTTCCCCGTGTTGACGCCGAACAACGCGCGGAAGTGACGGAACTGCAGCCAGGGGTGTATCAAATATGCCTGCGATTTGGTTTCATGGAGACAACCGACGTGCCCGCCGCACTGGCCAACGTGACGCTGGCAGGGCGCAGCATCGAGTCGAACGAGGTCACGTACTTCATCGGGCGTGAATCGGTGATCGCCGGCAAGGCGCCCGGTATGCACCCCCTGAGCGAGCGACTCTTCGTCATCTTGAACCGGGGAGCCGACAGCGCGAGCCGGTTCTTCAAGCTCCCGCCGGACAGAGTGTTCGAGGTCGGTTCCCACGTGGAGATCTGAGGCGCTCGATCACACGCGTCCGTGGCGACGGGAAGCGGCGAGCGCGGCGCCCGCTATACGCGGAGGGGTTTCAGCTGCGTCGTCCAACGCGACAGTTCGCCGAGCATCGCGTTCGCCCCGAAGGTGATGCGGTCGCTGGCTTGCAAGACTCCGTCGACGATTGGCGCCGTGAACAACGAGATGTTCACCTCACCGACCAACACCATCTTGAGC
>JANYCT010000053.1 GCA_025360105.1 Actinomycetes bacterium
GCGGTCACCGATGTCACCGGCTTCGGTCTGTTCGGGCACTCGTGGGAAATGGCCGAGCGAGCCAACGCCACGTTCGTCTTCGACTACGCCAACCTGCCCCTGTACAGCGGAGTTGCCGATGCCTTGCAGCGCGGCGTTCGCACCGGCGGCGACCCACGCAATCGCGAGCACGTGCAACAACACGTGAGTGTGGGCGTCGGTCTCACCGACGCGCAGGTGGCCATCGGATACGACCCGCAGACGTCGGGTGGGTTGCTCGCAGCGGTGCACCCTTCGGTGCAGGCCGATCTTGCAGCGGCGGGCTTCGTCGCCATTGGTCACGTGGTTGCCGGCGACGCGCAGATCGTGCTCCAGTAGGGCTTGATGGCATCTCGTCGTAGCAAGGCACCCACTCGCGCGATCGAGCGCGAGCTGTGGGACGCCGGTCACGACATCGTCGTTGGCATCGACGAGGTCGGACGTGGTTCGTGGGCGGGTCCGTTGATGGTGGGCGTTGCCGTGTTGCCGCGCGACCGCCGGGTCAACGGGGTGCGCGACTCCAAGATGCTCACCGAGTCCGGTCGGGAGGACCTTTTCGATCGTGTGGCGGCTTGGTGCGAGGCATGGGCCGTGGGTGGCGCAAGCCATCGGGAATGCGACGAGTTGGGTATGGCCGACGCACAACGACTCGCCACGCGGCGTGCGCTCGATGCCCTCGGGCTCACCCCTGATGCAGCAGTGGTGGACGGCAAATGGAACTTCGTGTCGCCCTACGTTTCGCAGGTAGAGATGCGGGTGAAGGCCGATGCAATCTGTCTGTCGGTGGCCGCGGCATCGATCCTCGCCAAGGTCACCCGCGACCGCATCATGCGCGAGCAGGCCGAGAGCTTTCCGCACTGGCACTTCGACACGAACAAGGGTTATCCCTGTCCGCTGCATCGCACTGCGTTGGCCGGCTATGGCCCGTCGGCGATCCACCGTCGTTCGTGGGTATTCATGGAACACTTCGTGCCGTGGCCCGGCATGCGTGTCATCCGTCCCGAACAGCCGACGCTGTTCTGAGCATGCAGTGAATCGATGAACAACCAACACGTTGAGGTGCTCGTGATCGGCGCTGGTCTGGCAGGTCTGCGTGCTGCAGTGGATCTCGTCGACGCTGGTCGCGATGTGATGGTGGTGGAGGCCCGGGACCGTGTGGGTGGACGTGTGTGGAGCCATACGTTCGCGAACGGTCAGTGGTGCGAACGCGGTGCCGAATTCATCGACACCAACCATGCCGCCGTACTTGCGCTCGCCGAAGAACTGGGCCTGTCGCTCACGACGGTGGACAGCGGTCACGACGATGCCCGTCGTTGGCTCGATGTCGGCGGACGTACCGCACCGTTTGCCTTCCACCATTCGCTCACCGGTGAGTTGGCGCGATGGAACGAAGCACTGTTTGCGCTCGCTGCGTCGGTCGATCCCGACGATCCGTCCGACGGCGTCTTGGCCGCGACCCTCGACAATTCGCGGCTCTCGGATCTGATCAGCGACTTGCAACTCAGCGTGATGGCACGCGTGGTCATCGGTCGCGAGGTGCGCAGCGAATACATGCTCGGACCCGATGAGGTGTCGCAGTTGATGGCCGGCTGGATGACGGCCAGGCATCTGCAGGCGGGCGAGGGTCGCGAGGCCTATCGAATAGCGGGCGGCAACGACCTGCTCGCACGTGGGCTTGCGGCACGGCTCGGCGAACGGGTGCACCTCAACGCAGCGGTCGATGTCTTCGACGCGAACAGCGGCGTTGTGGTGCTCGCAAACGGCGATGTGGTGACGGCGCAACATCTCATCGTCACGGTGCCGTTGCCAGTGCTCGGGCGGATGTGGCCCGAGATGCCGCGCGAACTCGCCGCTGTCGGCTACGGCATCGGCGGCAAGGTGAGCGTGCAGGTCGGTCGGCGCGTGTGGAACGACCACGGATGCGATGGTTCGGTCGTCACCGAACGTGCGTGGGGGCAGATGTGGGAGACCAGCGAAGATCAGCCCGGCGACACCGGCGTGCTCACGATTCTGCTCACCTCGCACGACGGCGCGGCGCTGGCGGCGTTGCCCGACACTGCGGGTCGGGTCATCGACGAAGCTGACCGGCTCTTCCCCGGGCTCAAAGGCCTGGCCGGCGAGCGTGTTCAGACCGACTGGACCAACGACCGGTACAGCCTCGGTTGCTACGCCACCTTCGGTGCCGGAGAGTTACTGCCGGCGTGGCCGTTGTTGCAGCGGGCCTATGGGCGAATGGTGCTCGCAGGCGAACACACCGACGCGTTCGCAGGCTTCATGGAGGGTGCGCTCCGCAGCGGCACACGTGCTGCGACTCTGGTGTGACCGGTATGTCGTGTGTTCGACCGGCTACACGCGATCGAGCGCTTGGGCCAGGTCGGCCACCAGGTCGGCACTCGATTCGATGCCGACCGACAGTCGCACCAACGAGGCCGGCACCTGCAGCGGTGACCCCGCTGCGGAAGCATGGGTCATCAGACCCGGATGCTCGATGAGGCTCTCGACCGCACCGAGTGACTCGGCGAGGGTGAAGATCGTGGTGTGTTTCACGACTTCGAGCGCAGCGGCTTCGCCACCGCGGCACGTGAAGCTGACCATGCCTCCGAAGTCGCGCATCTGCCGCGAGGCCGCGGCGTGGCCGGGGTGATCGGGCAGCTGCGGATAGAGCACCCGATCCACGGCCGGGTGGCCCACGAGGAGGTCGACGATCGCCCGTGCGTTGCTGCAGTGTCGATCCATACGGACCGCGAGAGTCTTCACGCCGCGCAGCACCAGATAGCAGTCGAACGGCGCGGGGATGGCACCCGCTGCGTTCTGCGTGAAGCGAATGCGATCGGCGAGAGTCGGATCGTTCAGCGCCACGAAACCACCGACCACGTCGCTGTGTCCGCCCAGATACTTGGTGGCCGAGTGCACCACGATGTCGGCGCCGAGCGTCAACGGCTGCTGCAGGTAGGGCGTAGCGAAGGTGTTGTCGACCACCACCAACGCACCGTGCGAATGCGCCAGTGTGGCGATTGCCTCGATATCGACACAGGTGAGCAGGGGATTGGTGGGCGTCTCGAGCCAGACCATGCGGGTGTCGGCCGGCCATTTTGTTGCAAGTGCATCTATGTCGGTGAGATCGACCGCGCTCCACGGGAAGCCGAGCGGCGACCACACCTTGCTGATCAGTCGGAAGGTGCCTCCGTATGCGTCGTTGCCGAGCAGGATGCGATCGCCCTGTTGCAAGAGGCGAATGATGTTGTCCTCGGCGGCGAGGCCGCTGGCGAATGCGAATCCGAACGCGGCGTTCTCGAGCGACGCCAGGCATGCCTCGAGCGCAGCGCGGGTGGGGTTGCCGCTGCGCGAATACTCGAACCCCTTGTGTATGCCCACGCCCTCTTGGGCGAACGTGGTGCTGAGCGTGATCGGTGTGACCACCGCGCCGCTCGCCGCATCGGGTTCCTGCCCAGTATGCACTGCGCGGGTTTCGAATCCCCAGCAAGTGCGGTCGCTCACGTCGTTCATTTCATCGTCCATCTCACCCATCGTCAACAACCGCCTGGAGATACGCCAACACGTCTGTACGTGTCATCACGCTGAGGGGTCGCCCGCCAGAGAGCACCAGCAGTGCGGGCGCCGAATCGAGCATCTCGACGGCGAGCTCCACCTTCTGGCCGATACCGATCGTTGGCAGCTTCGGACCCATCACGCGATCAACCGGCGTATCGAGCACATCGGGATCGCGGAAGATCGCGTCCATCAAATCGAGTTCGTCCACCGCCCCCGACACCTCCGCGTTGGCGAACGGTGGTGTGTTCTTGCAGACCACCAACTGACTCACGCCGTGGGCGCGCATGAGGTCGATTGCGTGGCGCACGGTCTGCGATGGATTCACGTACAGCAACTCCGGTGTCTCGCCGCGGCTGGCGAGCATCGCGCCGACGCACTGCTCGCATTCACGCAGGAACCCGAAGTTGGCCATCCATCCGTCGTCGAACACCTTCGACAGATAGCCGCGCCCGGAGTCAGGGTTGAACACAACGACGATGTCGTCAGGCGCGGCGCTCTTCGCAACTTGAATCGCGGCGGCGACGGCCATCCCGCCGCTACCTCCGATGAGAATGCCTTCCTCGCGGCTAACGCGGCGCGCAGTGAGGAAACTCACCTCGTCGCTGATCGCAATGATCTCGTCGTAGAGGCTCGCGTCCCACGCCGCAGGGAAGAAGTCCTCGCCCACACCTTCGACCAGATAGGGGCGCCCGGAACCACCGCTGAACACCGAGCCCACGGGATCGGCAGCGATGATGCGGATGCTCGGGTTCATCTCGCGCAGATACCGGGCCGTGCCGGTGATGGACCCACACGTGCCCGCACCCGCTACGAAGTGCGTGATGCGCCCGCCGGTTTGACGCCACAACTCGGGGCCGGTGGTGTTGTAGTGGGACTGCGGATTGGCTGGGTTGGCGTACTGATTGGGCCGGAACGCGTTGCGCTCGTGGGTGAGACGTTCGGCGACTTTGTAGTAGCTGGTCGGATCATCGGGCGCCACGGCAACGGGGCACACCACGACCTCGGCACCATAGGCCCGCAGCAACGAGACCTTCTCTGGCGCAACCTTGTCGGTCATCACAAACACACAGGTGTATCCGCGCTGCGCGGCCACGATGGCCAGCCCGACGCCGGTGTTGCCGCTGGTGGGTTCCACGATGGTGCCGCCGGGTAACAGCAAGCCATCGCGCTCGGCGGCCAAGATCATCTCGAGCGCAGGACGATCCTTCGCAGAGCCGCCGGGATTGGTGGTCTCCATCTTCATCGTCAACACGCCCGTGATGCCTTCGAGTTCACTGATGCGCTTGAGCCGCACGAGCGGCGTGTTACCGATGAGATCGATCACCGAATCGGCGATCGCGGTGCCGTGTAACCGGGTGTCTGCTGAATCGCTGCCCCATGCCATGTCCGCAGGGTACTGGCTGTCACACGGGCTGTATACGGTGTCCGGTGATGACCGTCCGTCCCACGCCCGAGCAGGTGCTTTCGCTTGCACCCGATCCGGGTGCTGCCAGTGCAGCGCTGGCGTTGGCCAACCCGGCGTCATGGTCAGCGGCTGGGTGCGACGACAGCGCGGTGTGGGGCAACTACGTCGCAGCATCGGCCGAGCCATACATGGTCGCAGTCGATCTCTCCGACGATGTCGCCGGCCCGGCCTATCGCTGTAACTGTCCGAGTCGCAAGATCCCCTGCAAACACGCACTCGGGCTGCTGTTGCTGTTTGCGAACGGGGGCGTGATGCGTGCTCAGCGGCTGCCGTTTGCTGCCGCATGGTTGCAGCGTCGCAGCCAGCAAGAAAACGCCGCTCCGGAGCCGGAATCCGAGACTCCTGCCGTCGCCTCGCACGATGGTGGTGCTTCCAGCGCGGCCGACAGCGGCGCGCTCGGAGGCGGTGCCCGCGCGCCGCGTCCCGAGATGGGTTCGGTCGATCCTGCCCGACTCAAGCGTCAACTCGAACGCGCGGCGCGCATGCGTGGCGGCTTACAGGAACTCGATCGTTGGTTGGCCGATCGCGTTCGCGCCGGGCTTGCGGCCCCCGAGCTCGCCGACATGGCCACATGGGAGCGTCTCTCGGCGCGTTTGGTCGATGCGCAGTGTGGTGGTCTGGCCAATCGCGTGAAGCGTGTGGCCGTCAAGGTCGGCCAGCACGCGCGCTGGCACGAAGACGTGCTCGAGGAACTTGCGATTCTGCATGTGCTGGCCGTCGGCGCCCAACGCAGCTCCAACCTTCCGGCCGAGCTCGGCGAAGGCGTTCACGCCGCGACGGGCCTCACCGCATCGAAGGAGCACGTGCTCGAAGGTGTTCCGTCCACAACGCGCTGGATCGTGGCCGGCGAGAGCCGCACGCGCGAGGATCGCATCACCGTGCAGCGCACCTGGCTCTGCGATACCGCAAGCACAGACCGTACTACGTGGGCAATGGTGCTGGGCTTTGGCGCCTTCGGTGTGGAGGTCACGTCGCCGTATCCCATCGGCTGCGCACTCGATGCCGATGTGCACTGGTACCCGGGCGGCATCGCGCTTCGCGCGATGGTGGGGCGCGAGCACTCCGCGCCGGCGTTCTACGCGCCAGGCCCACCGCATACCTCCATCGCCGAAGGGCTCCGTGCGTGTGGCTGGGCCGTCGCGGCCGAGCCATGGCTCGAGCGTTACCCGTTGTGCGTCCACGCCGTGCCGACACCCGTGGGCAATGGCCGCTGGGTCGTGGCCGATGCAACTGGTTCGGTACCCATCGTCGACGGCTTCTGGCGCATGGCTGAGTTGGTCTGCATTTCGGCAGGCTTGCCTGTGACGATCATGGGGGAGTGGAGCACCGAGGGCTTCTTGCCACTCACGATGTGGGCCGACAACCAGGTGGTGGTGTTGTGACGGCGCACGAGGTTCATGACGTGCCGATCAATCATGACGCGCGCGAACTCGGCGCATCGGCAAGTTCCGAATGGGCGCGGCTCGTCACCATCGCCATTCTCGGCACCGACCGCCGCCCGCTTCCTGCTGCCGAGCCCGGTTGGGAAACGCTCACCGCGGCCGCCGATCCCGGGGCGGAGTTGCTCGACCGTGCGGCGGCTGTGGCCACGGCCCGCCGCGCCGGCGTGCAGCCCAACCCGGCGCCTGCTCGCATCGAACCAGCGCCCGCTGATGTTCGCCCGTCGTGCCCGCCAGACGCGGCCTCGCTGCTGGCACAGATGTTGCGTGGCGAGCACGATGTGTTGCTGCCCGAGTGGTTCGCGTTGTGCGAACTGGCGCACGTGCAGGTGGCGCCCCACCTCATCCCCGCCCTGCTCCTGCGTGGACGCCGCAACCCAGCGTTCAACGTGGTGGTGCGTCGGGTCATCGGGGCTCGCGCCGCATGGCTCGCCGAGGCGATGCCCGAACTCAATATCAGCCAGTTGTCGGGGCCGGTACCGCCGGGCACGGCGGCGTTCCTGCCTCCTTCGCCGCCGTCCGACAGTGGTGCCCTGGTCACCGCAATCAGCTCCACATTTTACGACCGAGCGGCCACGTGGGCGGCCGCAGCACAACTTCGCCTTGCGGTCGCATCGATCGATCCGGTGTGGTTGCCGGCACTGATCGTCGAGCTGCAGCGAGCACCGTTCTCGTCTGTCACCGAGCGCACGCGGGTCGATCTCCTCGGCCTGGCTCTGGCCCGTCAACAGCTGGTCAGCTGTCTGCAACCAGCGGGAACGCGTGTACGGTTGGAGCCGTGAGTCCCCTCGAGCCAATGCCCGCTACTGGCGATGTTCTGCGGCCCCACGCCGAGAATGAGTTTGCACACGAACTGGCCGCGCTTGCGGCCTGCGACACACGTCAGCGCCCCCCTCGCTGGCACTTGTCGCCATGGTCGGTGGTCAACTACCTCATGGGCACAACGCTTGCCGATGGCACCATCATCTCGGCAAAGTACGTGGGCTCCCGTCGCTTGATGGAGGTTGCGGTGGCCACGCTCGCCACCGACCGCGCCCTGCTGTTGCTCGGCCTGCCCGGCACGGCGAAGACCTGGGTCAGCGAGCATCTCGCGGCTGCCATCAGCGGCGACTCCACGTTGTTGGTGCAGGGCACTGCCGGTACCGCCGAGGAAGCGGTGCGCTACGGATGGAACTACGCGCGGCTTTTGGCCGAAGGTCCAAGTTCGGCAGCGCTGGTGCCGTCGCCGGTGTATCGCGCGATGGAGCACGGTTCCATTGTGCGCATCGAGGAACTCACGCGCATGCCCAGCGATGTGCAGGACGCGCTCATCACCGTGCTCAGCGAGAAGGTGCTACCCATCCCTGAACTCGGCAGTGAGATGCAGGCGCGGCCCGGCTTCAACCTCATCGCTACGGCGAACAATCGCGACCGCGGCGTGAACGAGCTGTCTAGCGCGCTCCGACGACGCTTCAACACGGTGGTGTTACCCACTCCTGCCACGGTCGACGAGGAAGTACTCATCGTCACCCAGCGCGTGGCCGCGCTGTCCAACATGCTCACCCTGCCAGCGGTCACCACCTCCGCCGACGAGATTCGGCGCGTTGTCACCGTGTTTCGCGAGCTGCGCAGCGGCCAGAGCGAAGACGGGCGTATCAAGTTCAAGACCCCGTCCGGAACGATGAGTACGGCGGAGGCAATCTCGGTGATGGTGCAGGGCATCGCCATGGCCGCGCATCTGGGCGATGGCAGCCTTCGGTTCGACGCGTTGCTCAGCGGTATCGAATCCACCGTCGTCAAAGATCCCGTGCACGACACCGTCGTCTGGCGCGAATACCTCGATTCGCTGCCGATTCGCTGACACATGCACGCTGAGTCACACGCCCTCGCTCCGGCGGAGGTGCGGTTGTACGGCATCCGCCATCACGGTCCCGGCTCGGCGTTGGCCATACGTCGCGTCCTGAACACGCAGCGGCCCGACGTCGTGCTCATCGAGGGCCCGCGTGAGGCCGATGCGATTGCCGGCCTGGCCGGTGATCCCACCATGCGCCCGCCCATCACAATGCTCGGCTACGAGGTCGCCCATCCCGACAACGCGGTCTTTCATCCGTATGCCTCCTTCAGTCCCGAATGGGTTGCGTTACGTTGGGCCGTCGACGCTGATGTACCCGTGCGTTTCATCGACCTTGCGCTCACCAACACGCTCGCAGCGTGGCCGTCAGAGGTTCAAGCCAGGTTGTCTGATGTCGAACAGCGTCCGCTCGACCCACTCGGTGAGTTGGCCAGTGCTGCCGGATACGACGATGCCGAGCGATGGTGGGAGGACGTCGTCGAGCATCGCGACGGCACCTCGCTGTTCGAGGCCGTGGCCGAGGCGATGGCCGTGCTGCGTGAGGCGTACGATCCCGACCTCGTGCCGGGCGACCCCATGGAGCGTCGACGCGAAGCGCAGATGCGTGCGGGCATTCGGACTGCTCTCAAAGACGGCTTCACGCGCGTAGCAGTGGTGTGCGGTGCCTGGCACGTACCCGCACTGGTCAACGCCTCCGATGCGAAGCAGGCGCGCAGCGATACGGCGCTCTTGCGGGGGATGCCCACGACCAAAGTCGCCATCACTTGGGTGCCGTGGACCCATCGGCGGCTTGCTGCGGCCACCGGTTACGGGGCCGGGGTCACGTCGCCCGGTTGGTATCACCATCTGTTCACGCACCCCGGCAACGACACGATCGCACGCTGGTTCACCGAGGCCGCACGAGTGTTGCGTGCTGCCGACTACGGAGCGTCGGCGGCCGACGTGGTCGAGGCCACACGCTTGGCCACCTCACTCGCCGCGCTTCGGGGTCGACCGCTGGCCGGCTTGATCGAGGCCAACGACGCAGCCCGGGCCGTGCTCGGTGATGGCACCGACGTACCCATGCGGCTGCTCAGCAACGAGCTCATCGTCGGCACCCTCATCGGGCAGGTTCCGGCGCACACACCGATGGTTCCACTTGCAAGAAACTTGGCGCTGGAACAGAAGCGGGTCAGGCTCAAGCCCGAGGCTGCGCCGCGCGCACTCGAACTCGATCTCCGTAAGCCGCTCGATCTTGCGCGGTCGCGCCTGCTGCACCGGTTGTCGGTGTTGCGTGTCCCATGGGGACGCGAGGTCGATGGTCGCCGCTCGGTGGGAACGTTCCGTGAGACGTGGCAGCTCTGCTGGGAACCAGAACTCGAGGTGCGTCTGATCGAGTCGTCTGCGTTGGGTACCACTGTCGAGACCGCTGCGGCTGCAGCGCTCTCCCAACAAGCCACCAGTGCAGCCACCCTTGCCGAACTCACCCACGCGGTCGAGCAATGTCTGACTGCCGATCTCGCCGCCGCACTTCCCGGCATTGTGCAACTTGTCGGCGATCGTGCGGCGCTTGACCTCGATGTGGCTCGACTTATGGCGGCCGTGCCTGCGCTGGCTCGAACCGTTCGCTATGGCGATGTGCGTGGCACCGATGCGCAAGCCCTTGGTGATGTGCTCGCCAGCATGGTGATGCGAGTCGCCGCCGGCCTGGTGCCCGCGTGTCTGAGCCTTGACGACAACAGCGCTGGCGCGATGGCGCTGCACCTCAACGACATGCAAGCGGCACTCTCGTTGCTAGTCGGCGGCAGTGATCTAGTGGGCCTATTTCACGGCGCACTGGCCGAGGTTGCCGAGCGTGACTTGGTGCACGCATCGTTGCAGGGCCGCGCCACCCGTGTGCTTTCCGACGCTGGCCGGCTTCCCGCCGAACAGGTTGCAGCGCGGGTCAGCCGTGCGCTGTCGCGCGGCACCGTCGCATCCGACGGGGCCGCGTTCGTCGAAGGATTTCTGGGCGGCTCCGGCACCGTGTTGGTGCATGATGCAGATCTGCTCGGCATGCTCGATGGCTGGCTGGCCACGCTCGACGCATCCTCGTTCGTCGAAACATTGCCACTGTTGCGCCGCACGTTTGGCACCTTCGATGTTGCCGAGCGTCGTCAGATCGGTGAGCGAGTTCGATCGGGGATTGCTCCTGCTGCGGCGCTCGGAGTCAACGCGCTCGATCCCGAGCGCGTTGCGGCCGGACTGCACACGATCGCACAGCTGCTCGGAGCGCCGCAATGACTCCGAGCATCGTGACACGCGGGGACGATTCGTATCGCGTGCACGAGAGCGAACGTCTGCGTCGTTGGCGGATGGTGCTGGGGGCCGGCGATGGCGACGCGGATTACGGCGACAGCACAGGTGTGCGGCTCGAGGGCGACGATCGGCAGATGGACGCAGCGTTGAGCGCGCTCTACGACGCACCGCCTGCGTCGGCTCCGCGCGGCCGTGGCACCAAACGCGCCGGCGGCCTGGCTGCGTCGGCACCAAATGTTGCTCGCTGGTTGGGCGACATCCGCCGCTACTTCCCATCCGGTGTGGTTCAGGTTATGCAACGCGACGCCATCGAGCGGCTGAACCTACAGCGCATGCTGCTCGAGCCCGAGATGCTCGAAGTGATCGAACCCGACATTCACCTCGTGGCAACACTGCTTGCTCTCCAACACTTGCTCCCCGATACCACACGTGCCACGGCACGGTTGGTGGTGTCCAAAGTGGTTGATCAACTGCATGACCGTCTCGCTCAGCCCACGCTGCTGGCGGCTCGTGGCGCACTGGCGCGTGCAGCGCGAACCCAACGACCACGCCACAGCAACATTGACTGGGATCGCACCATTCGGGCCAACCTCGCCAACTACCAACCTGCGCTGAAGACCGTGATTCCCGAGCGGCTCGTCGGCTACGCGCGTCGAGAGTCGGCGATGCGTCGCGAGATCATCATCGCCATTGATCAAAGCGGTTCGATGAGCGACAGCGTGGTGTACGCCAGTGTGTTCGGCTCGGCACTGGCCTCGGTGCGGTCACTCCATACGCGGCTCGTTGCGTTCGACACCACCGTGGTCGACCTCACCGAGCATATTCACGACCCCGTCGATCTGTTGTTCGGCATTCAGCTCGGTGGTGGCACCGACATCAATCGTGCCATGGCTTATTGCCAGTCGGTCATCAGTCGCCCGAGCGATACCGTGCTTATCCTCATCAGCGATCTGCACGAGGGCACACCCGGGGGCGACTTTGTTGCGCGCATCGCGTCGATGGCTCGCAGCGGTGTCGCCTGTGTTGCGCTCCTCGCCCTCAGCGATCAGGGTGCGCCGGCATTCGATCGCGAGGCCGCCGGGGCACTTGCAGAGCTCGGCGTGCCCACCTTCGCGTGCACGCCGAGCGCGTTCCCCGACTTACTGGCCGCTGCCATCAACCATCGCGATCTCGGGAGTTGGGCGGGTGAACACGGTTTGGTGACGCGCTCGTGACCGTGTCGTTGGTGGGCCTGTGTCTGGGCTTGTGTCTGGGCTTGTGTCTGGCCTGTGTCAGTCGCCTTGGGGGCGGCGCTTGTCGGCCGAAGCCGGGCCCGGCTTGTAGCCGCCAGGCTTGAAGCCGCCACTGCGCGAGCCCGCCGACTTGTACCCACCTGCTGGCTTGCCGCTGCCATAGCCGGGCTTGCCGGAGCCGTAGCTGGGCTTGCCGCTGCCATATGCGGGCCTGTCCGAGCCACCGTATGCGGGCTTGTCGGACCGACCCTTGTAGCCGCCGCCAGTTCCAGCGCTGCCACCGGGATAGCCGCCGGGGCGGTCGGAGCGACCTTTGTAGCCGCCACCCGTGCCGGGGGCCGCGCCGTAGCCGGGCCGACCTGGACGTGCGTCGCTGCGCGGTGTCGACGAACGGTCGTCGCCGTAACGCGGGCGCTCGCTGGCGGCTTCGTCACGATTGCGCCAGGGGCGATCGCTGTTGCCGTCGCGACCGTATGGCGGACGCTGGCCATCGCGGGCAAAGTTCGGACGGTCACCGGTGGGGCGGTGGGCGCCAGGACGGTGATCGTCGGTGCGTTCAGCGCTGAAGCGGGGACGGTCGTCGCGGTTCACTCGACCACGCTCGTTCGAGCGGTCGTCGTCGCGACGGGGCCGTGGTGACCAGTCGTTGCGATCGCGTGAGGGTGCGTCGCTGCGCGGGGGCCGTGGCGACCAGTCGTTGCGATCACGCCCAGGTCCATCGGCGCGTGCCCCGCGATAGCCACCGCGATCAGCGCCTGAGGCAGGGCGTTCGCGAGCCGCTGAGGCATCGCCGCGACCGGCGTAACCGCCACGCTCGCTGCGATCGGCATAGCTGGGCCGGTCGCTGCTCGGACGATCGTTGTAGCTGGGCCGGTCGCTGCTCGGACGATCGTTGTAGCTGGGCCGGTCGCTGCTCGGACGATCGTTGTAGCTGGGCCGGTCGCTGCTCGGACGATCGTTGTAGCTGGGCCGGTCGCTGCGGTCTCCGTAACCACCACCACGGCTACCGCGGTCGCTGTAGCTACCGCGGTCGGCGTTGCGGTCGGAGTAACCACCACGGCTACCGCGGTCGCTGTAGCTACCGCGGTCGGCGTTGCGGTCGCCGCGGCCAGAATACCCGCCACGCTCGCGCTCGCCGCGATCACGGTTGCCGGTCTCGCGCTCGCCGGCGGGAACGCGCTCGACGGGCTTCTCACCCTGCTCCCAGATGACTTCGGCGTTCACGTTGTCGCTCATCCGCTGTGCGATGCGCTGGCGGCTCGGCGGCACAAAAGCCACGACCACGCCCGCTGCACCGGCACGACCGGTGCGACCCGAACGGTGGGTGTAGTCCTTGTCGTTGTCGGGCATGTCGTAGTGCAACACTAGGCTCACGTTGTCGACGTGAATGCCGCGTGCGGCAACGTCGGTGGCGACGAGCGCTTGGATCTTGCCACGCTTGAAATCGTCGAGCGTGCGCTGGCGTACGGCCTGGCTGCGGGCGCCATGCAATGCGCCGGCCTTCACGCCGGCACGGTTGAGATCTTCGCTCACGTCGTCGACGCCGTAGCGAGTCTTCACAAAGACCACAGTGGGGCCGTACTCCTCGATCAGCGCGACCGCAGCGTCAAGACGCTCTGACGGGCGGGTCACCACGAAACGGTGATCCACGGGCGCCTGCTCCACATCTTCCATGAGATCGTGGCGTACGGGGTCCTTCATGTAATCGCGGATGATCTCCTGCACGTCGCCGTCGAGCGTTGCTGACCACAACATGGTCTGGCGCGTGGTGGGGGTCATGTCGAGGATCTTGCGCACGTCGGGCATGAATCCGAGATCGGCCATCCGGTCGGCTTCGTCGATGACGCACACTTCAACGGCACTGAGATCGCAGTAGCCCTTGTCGATGATGTCGATCAGGCGGCCGGGTGTCGCCACGATGACGGAGGCGCCCTTGCGGAGCGAATGGATCTGCGGCCCGAACGACGCGCCGCCATAGATGGCCTGTACGAAACGCCACTGCGCACGCCCGAGGGTCACGAACACCTTCTGGACTTGCTCGGCGAGTTCGCGGGTGGGAACCAGCACGAGGCCGGTGGGCTTGTGCGGGGCGGCTTGGCTGATGCGCACCATCATGGGTATTCCGAAGCCGAGGGTCTTGCCCGAACCAGTGGGCGCGCGCCCACACAGGTCCTTGCCGGCGAGGGCATCGGGGAGGGTGATGGCCTGAACCGGGAACGGTTCGGTGATGCCATCAGCAGCGAGTGCTTCGACGAGGCGCGCTGGGACGCCAAGATCTGCAAATGAGTGGGACACGTTGTAGCTCCTTATGGGCGGCACACGTTCGCAGCTACTTGCCTGCGCCCAAATATGGGATGCCCAGCTACTTGCGTGTGATCTGTTCCGATGAACAGTGGTCGGATGATATCAACCACAAATCACAATCGCACGCATCTCTCCTGCTGATCGGGCGCGTTGCGCGCCACCAGCTGGCGCAAGACGCGCCCAAAGAACGGGTGTGGGAGGTGTTGTGGCACGATCGGGGCGTGGAGGGGCAGAGCGTGGAGGGGCAGAGCGTGCACTGGCAACTGGCCGAACTCAACGTCGCCCGACTGCGTGCGCCGCTCGAGGATCCGGCAACGCGCGACTTCGTCGAAGCGCTCGATGCCATCAACGCACTCGCCGAGTCCTCACCCGGGTTCGTATGGCGGCTACAGACCGACGATGGCAATGCCACCTTGATCCAGGCATTCGACGACGAACTCGTCATCACCAACCTGTCGGTATGGGAGTCGGTCGAGGCGCTGAGCGACTACGTGTACCGATCCGGCCACGTGAGCTTTCTGCGCCGCAAGCGCGAGTGGTTTGAACGCTACGGCTCTGCCCATCTGGTGCTGTGGTGGGTTCCGAGTGGACACCGACCGACGGTCTCAGAAGCCCTTGCGCGACTCGACATCGTGCACAGCGGCGACCCCACAGCGGACGCCTTCAGCTTTTCCACACCCTTCCCACCGCCCACGAACGACGTGAGATGATTGCTCCGATGCTGTATGTGGTCATTGAGCGGTACACCAACGGGGCGCGTGCCGTCTACGAGCGAGCGGCCCTACAGGGCCGGATGCTGCCCGATGGCCTGCGCTATATCGACAGTTGGATCGATCGCGATGGTGCTCTCGACGAGTCCCAGACGCAACGGTGCTTTCAGTTGATGGAAACCAACGATCCGTCGCTGTTCGATGTGTGGACTGCGCGCTGGAGCGATCTCGTGTCATTCGAGATCATTCCGGTCGTCACCTCGGTCGAGGCGGCACAAGCAGCGCTCGCTCAGCACACCACCGTGCCCGAGCATGTCGCGCGGATCGCACAGATCGATCATGTGCAGCTCGCCATGCCGGTGGGTCGTGAGGCCGACGCAATTGCGTTCTACGAGGGTCTGCTCGGAATCCCGAACGTGCCCAAGCCCGCTGCGCTAGCGGTGCGCGGCGGCTGTTGGTTCGAAGACGGCGAGCTGAGGATTCACCTTGGCGTCGAAGCCGAGTTCCGTCCGGCGAAGAAGGCGCATCCGGCGCTACGGGTGGTCGGTCTGCGAGAACTCGTGCAGCGACTGCGCTCGCACGGTCTCGTTGTTCGTGACGACGAAGTGCTGTCGGGCCACGAGCGCGTGTACGTCGACGATCCGTTCGGAAACCGCATCGAATTGCTCGAGCCGATCACGTGACTACCACCGAGCGGATGCGCCAACTGCTGCTCACTCGTCGGGCGGCGCATTCATTGCCGCGCGAGTTCTACACCGATCCCGATCTCTACGAGTTCGATCTCGAAAACATCTGGCACCAACAGTGGGTGTTCGTCGGTCACGACATCCAGATACCCCGTCCGGGCGACTATCTGACGGTGCCCGTTGGCCTTTACAGCATCATCGTTCTGCGCGACGACGACGGGATCATCCGTGCGCTACACAACGTGTGTCGACACCGTGGTTCTGTGTTGTGTGATGCGGCGAGTGGATCGATACGGCGGCGAATCGTGTGCCCCTATCACCAATGGTCGTACGAGTTCGATGGCCGCCTTGCGAAAGCGCGCAAGGCCGACGCAGGATTCGTGGCCGAAGATCACGGACTCGCGCAGGCATCGTGTGAGGTCGCGGGCGGGATGATCTTCGTCTCGGTCGCCGATAGTCCGCCCGACTTCGCGCCGGTCGTGACGTTGTTCGATCGATACCTTGCTCCGTTCGACCCCGCCAACGCCAAAGTTGCGTTCACCTCGACCGTGATCGAGAACGGTAACTGGAAGCTCGTCATGGAGAACAACCGCGAGTGCTATCACTGCAAGTCCACGCACCCGGAGTTGTCCGCGACGTTCCCCGAAGCACCATTGCACTCAGGTGGAGGTGACGGCGACGATCTGATTGCGCTGCAACGCATGGTCGATCACTGCGAGGCCATCGGTCTACCCAGTCGCTTCGAGGCCCCGGCCGATCGTCAGTTCCGGGCAATGCGCATGCCCTTGCTCGGAACTGCACGATCGATGACGCACGATGGCGAGCCAGGCGTCGCGAAGCGGTTCGGCGAGCTGCCCGCAGACAACATCGGCGACGTGCTGCTCTATCACTACCCGTCCACGTGGAATCACTTCATGGCCGACCACGCCGTCACGTTTCGGATGCTGCCGCTCAGCGCTACCCAGACTCAGCTCACCACCACGTGGCTGGTGCCGGCAGACGCCATGTCGGGTCGCGACTACGACGTGGACGCACTCACCAGTGTGTGGCTTGCCACCAACGCCCAGGACACAGCGCTGGTGGAGCGCACCCAGCGCGGCGTGAACTCGCCGGCGTACCGCCCCGGCCCGTATTCATCGGACGAAGAAGAGGGCGTTATCCAGTTCATCGACTGGTACGCCGCGTCGATGCTGCGCCGACTCGCCGGTTAGCTTGCAGAGATCGCAACAGGTAGAGAGGCAGGAATGACGCAGTTCGATCTCATCGTCCGTGGCGGCACGGTGCTCGACGGATCCGGTGCGCCGGGCCGTACGGCCGATGTAGCGGTGCGCAATGGGCTGGTGGTCGCCGTCGGCAAGGTCGACGGCGCGGCCACACGCACGATCGATGCCGACGGCGCTCTCGTCACGCCCGGATTCGTCGACATCCACACCCATTACGACGGCCAGGCCACATGGGATAGCCATCTCGCGCCGTCAGCCTGCCATGGCGTGACCACGGTAGTGATGGGCAACTGCGGCGTTGGCTTTGCACCCGTACGCGTCGGCGACCGCGACCGCCTGATCGAGCTCATGGAAGGCGTCGAGGACATTCCGGGTGCGGCGCTGCACGAGGGTCTCAGTTGGAACTGGGAGAGTTTCGCCGAGTACCTCGACGAGGTCGAACGTCGTGACCACGACATCGATGTCGCCGCGCAGGTTCCCCACGGTGCGCTGCGTTTGTACGTGATGGGCGAGCGCGGTGCCAACCGCGAGGCCGCAACGGCCGCAGAGATCCACGAGATGGGACGCATCGCCGCCGATGCCATTCGAGCCGGTGCCCTCGGGTTCACCACCTCGCGCACCCTGAACCATCGCACGAGCCGAGGCGAGCCCACGCCAACGCTCACGGCAGCCCGCGAGGAACTGGTCGGCATCGCCGAAGCCATCGGCCACACGGGTGCGGGCGTGTTGCAGGTGGTGTCCGATCTCGTTGACTTCGACCACGAGCTCGAGACATTGCGTCTGATGATGGCGGTGTCAGGTCGTCCGCTGTCGATCTCGATCGCGCAAGCCGGACGGCAGACGACGCTGTACCGAGCGCTGCTCGACGCGCTCACGCAGGCCAACGCTGATGGATTGCAGATGCGCGCGCAGGTGGCAGCTCGTGCCATCGGGGTGCTCGTTGGTTTGCAGGCCACGGTGAATCCGTTGCGCGGTTGCCCCACCTTCAAGGCGCTCGGTGTGCTGCCGCTGAGCGAACTTGTCGAGCGCCTGAGTCAGAGCGATGTCCGCGCTGCGATCATTGCCGAGTACCCGCAGAGCTGTCTGCCTATTGTGGGCGATGCGTCGCGCATGTTCGTACTCGGCGACCGGCCCGACTACGAGCCCGATGCCGATGCGAGTGTGGCTGCGATGGCGGTGCGCGCTGGGCACACGCCAGAGGAGCACCTGTACGACCTGCTGCTCGACGGTGGCGGCACTGCGTTGCTGTACGTGCCCATCCTCAACTATGCCGATGGCAACCTCGATGTCGTCGGCGAGATGCTTGCCCACCCGTTCGCGGTGCCTGGCCTCAGCGATGGCGGCGCGCACGTCGGCACGATCTGCGACGGCAGCTTCCCGACCACGTTGCTCACCCACTGGGGCAGGGATCGCACACGAGGCCCGCGGTTCGAACTGCCATGGCTGGTCAGTCGTCAGACCAGAGCCACCGCCGAGGCCGTGGGTCTGCTCGATCGCGGCATGCTCGCGCCCGGTCATCGAGCCGACATCAACGTGATCGATTTCAATCATCTGCAGCTGCACGCGCCGCAGCTCTCGTTCGATCTTCCCGCAGGCGGCAAACGGTTCCTGCAAGATGTCGACGGCTATCGCCACACGTTCGTCGCGGGGGTCGAGACCTACGCCGACGGACTCGCTACCGGTGCCCTGCCCGGGCGCCTCGTTCGAGGAAGCACATCATGAACACCTTGGGACTCTCCGAACCGATCATCTCGGCCGACTCGCACATCACCGAGCCCCCGGGCACCTATGTCGATTTCATCGATCCTGCCTTTCGCGACCGTGCGCCGCGCCTCGTCGACGGTGGCGAGAAGTTGGGCGAGGTGTTCGTGGTCGATGGCATGGCGCGCCCGTTGTCGTTGTCAACCGCGGCGGCGGCAGGCAAGCGCCCCGACGAGATCAAGGCAATGGGTGCGCGCTTCGACGATCTGCACCGCGGCGGCTGGGACCCGGTGGCGCGGATGGCCGATCAGGATCGCGACGGTGTTGCTGCGGAGGTTATCTATCCGAGCATCGGCATGGTGTTGTGCAACCACAGCGACGTCGACTACAAGAACGCGTGTTTCCAGGCGTACAACCGTTGGCTTGCAGAGTTCTGCGGTGCCCGGCCGCAGCGCCTCCTCGGCCTCGGGCAAACTGCGATGCGTTCACCCGAGGAGGCCATTGCTGACCTGCACACGATCAAGGACCTCGGTTTACGCGGCGTGATGCTGCCGGGCGTGCCGGCGATCGAGGACTACGACTCCACGATCTACGACGACTTCTGGGAAGCAGCGATCGAGCTGCGCCTGCCGCTGTCGTTCCACATTCTGACCATGTCATCGGGCAAGACACGCGGGCCGAAGATGGCGGGATTCCTCAGCATCGTGCGCGGTTGTCAGGACGTGATGGCGATGCTCGTGATGGGCGGCGTGTTCGAGCGTCATCCGAACCTGCGCATCGTGTGTGCCGAGGCCGATGCCGGCTGGGTGCCGCACTTCATGTACCGCATGGACCACGCGTACAAGCGCCATCGCTATTGGCTGCCTGCAGGGCAGGATCTGTCGAAGCTGCCGAGCGAGTACTTCGCTGAGAACATCTACGTCACGTTCCAAGACGATTGGTCGGCCTTCAAGCAGGCCGACGACATGAATTGGAAGCACCTGCTGTGGGCGAACGACTTCCCGCACTCGGATTCCACATGGCCGTGGAGCCAAGAGATGCTGGCCGAACACACGCAGCGACTCAGCCACGAGCAGAAGGTAGCCATCCTGTCGGGCAACGTCGCCGAGCTGTATGGCATCGACCGCGCTGTATTGGTCTGAAGCAGGGGTATGACGAGCCCCGATCCCGGAGCAGCGCAGCCATCGCACATCGGATTGTGCGTCACCGACCTCGAACGGTCGTTGCGCTTCTACTGCGACGGACTTGGCTTCACAAGAGCCGAGGGGTACACCCTCGACGACACGATTCTGCCCGCACTGGCGCGCAGCCTCGAGGTCGCGTCGCCGGTGGGAGTCACGTCGCAGTTCATCACGCTCGGCACGATGAAGATCGAGTTGCTGTGTTATTCGCAACCCGTGCCGCAGGGTTCGCCGTCGACAAGTCGCGGCCAACTCGGCTTCACTCACCTGTCGTTCCATGTCGACGATGTCGATGCTGGCGCGGCGCGCCTGGTGGAACTCGGTGGAACCATCATTGAGACCACCCGCGCGAACCTGGGCATCGAGATCGTCTTCCTCGCCGATCCCGACGGTGCTCGAGTCGAATTGATGGGCCCGATGCCGAGCGCCGCTCAGCCGTCGTAGAAGTACGGTTTGTGGAGGCCCACCAGCGTCTTGTCGCGCGTCGTGACGGCGCGTTCGATCGCCTCGGGCGAGAGGTGGTTCACCTCGGCGGTCGTGAGAATCCGCTGCGCGATGTCGCGACGGCCGTAGTGCACCTGCAAGAACAATCGCCCACTCCCGCCATCGGCGGGCGAACCACGGTGCCAAACGTCTGATGCAAACAGTGCAACATCACCCGCCGCAGCTTCGAGCAACACGGCTGGGCGGCCGTCGTAGGTGAGATCGGGATCGCGTAGTTGATCCATGGGTGCAAGCCGACCCGACCTGTGGCTGCCGGCGAGCACGGCTGTAGGCCCATCTGCACGAGTGCAGTCGCGCAGCATGATGTGCGCGCCGATGGCGAACACCGGATACGGAATGCGGTCGTCCCATGGCACGTCAATGGGTCGAGGGATGTGTGGCCCGGCATCGCAGTGCCAGGCGCCGCCACCGAACTCAGGCGGGTTCCTCCACGCGGTGTTTGCGATCACGTGGCAGTCGTTGCCGAGCAATGGTTCGATCACGTTGAGGATGCGCGTATGGCCGATGGCGGCCTGCGACGCAGCGCCGAAGTTGACCATCGCGTATCGGAATTCGTCGTTGTCCGTGCGGTTCCGCCCGGGCGGCAGTTCGTGAAACGCTCGCTCGATTTCATCGGTCAGGGCTGTGATTTCGCCGGGCGTGAGGACGCCGCGTATCACCGTGAAACCCTCCTGTTCGAGCTGCACGCTCTCGGCGGTGACCTCGCCCGTGTGCAGCGCCAGATTGCCGCCCACCCGCCGGATCATGTCGGCTCGCCCGAATGTTGCCCGGATGCAGGTGTCTTCATACCGATCGCGTCCTCCTTGGGTAGGCCCACGCAGATGGTAATTCCCGACGACTGACCGCCTCGACCGCAACGCGTACGAATCTGTTCTACGTTCTCCTTCGGCGAACTGAACGAGGAGACGGTCGTGGCAACAGGACGATGTGAATGCGGCGGCGTCCGATACCAAGTGCACGGACCTCTGCGGTCGGTCTACAACTGTCATTGTGGTCGTTGTCGGCGCTTTAGCGGCCATCACATGGCGGCCACAGCAGCGCGCCCCGATCAGGTCACGTTCGTTGAAGATGACACGTTGACGTGGTATCAACCCGACGACACCGTGGAGTACGGATTCTGCAATCGGTGCGGTTCATCGTTGTTCTGGCGGGCATGGGCGATCCCCGACAAGCTGTGCATCACCGCCGGATCCCTCGATCAACCGACCGGTCTGACCACCACCAAGGCATGGTGGATCGCAGAGGCCGGCGATTACCACGTGCGCGCGCCCGGCGTCGACGAGCATCAATTCGAGGACTGATCAACACGCCGCGCGGCGCTCAGCACAGTTCAGGCGAGCGCGGCAAAGGCCAGGCCCAACACGTCGGCGAATCGTGGCCACAGCGTGCGGATCCATTCGGGGTTGTCGTCGGCGAACGCAGCTCGAACCTGGGCACGAATGGCCGCTGCCTCGGGCCCTGTGGGGTCGCCGTAACCGTGCAACCAGGCGTCGGCGCGCAAGGCGAGCAGCACCGTGATCGGATCGACCGTGCCGTACTCCAACGCCATCGCAATGCGTTCGGCACCGGGTGCGAGTTCCTGGACGATGGCTAGCCAGTCACCGGTGAGCGCCGCCGACACGCTGTCGCCGCCGAGCATGGACCGCACATCGCCCCACAGCACAGCGGCGCGCTGATGGGCCGGGTCGTCGAGTGCTTCGCTGCCGATCAGTTCGCCATGACCCCATTCGCCCAGACCCGTGTGGAGATCGATGACGGTTAGGCGCTTCACGTCGCGTAGCGCCTCGGCCGCCCAGGCCCGCAGCCACTGGTGCGACCACACCGGGCCGGCGCCGCCGTAGAACACGCCCTTCGGAATGGCGTACTGCCCGCTACTGACGATTGCCTGCAAACGAGCCAGTCCGATGTCGTTCGCGAGCGCAAGCAGCGCTGCCACGGTGCTCTCCTGCGAGGCCTCGCTGAAGTCGGCTGGCACGATCAGATCGGCGATTCGGTCGTATTCCCGATTGGCAGGAGCCGGCTGGCTCCAGTCGATGAAGTTGCGGTTGAGGTCCACGTTGTCCTCGTTGACGCGGCGTACCCACGCGAAACCGAACGGGTTCAGCGCATGGATCATCACGAGTCGAACTGACGATGGCCGTTCGGATACGTGGTGTTCGAGCCAGTGGCGTTGCAGCGCAGAGCCGCAGAACCCCTCGACACCGTGGGTCGCGGACACCACGAGCACGATATTGGCCGCGTCGGGCGGGCCGAATTCGGCGACGTCGATTGCGAGGTCTTCGCCGTCGGGTCCTTGCAGCGGATGCTCGAAGGTCTGCAGGCGCGCCCCCGCTGCCATGGCGGCGGCGAGGAACGCACCTCGGGCGATGGCGTAGGTGGGACTGAGATCGGCGATGGTGCTCACATCGCCCATTATGCGTGACGGGGCCAGATTGCTGGAACACCAACTAGCGTTTCACGGGTGACCTTAGGGATGTGCGTGCTCGGCGACTTCGCGTGGGATGTGCTGATCCGTACGAACAGCGAACTCAAGCGCGGCGGCGATACCTTCGGCGAGGTCATGCTGACGCCCGGCGGCAGCGCGGCCAACGTCGCCGTGTGGGCCAGCCGCAGCGGAATGGAAACCCACTTCATCGGCAAGATCGGTCGCGATCGCTTCGGCCAACTCGCCCAGGAGAACCTGGATCAGGAAGGTGTCATCGGGTATCTCGTCGAAACCGACGCGCACCTCACGGGCTCGGTGGCTGTGTTCGTCGATCACACCGGCGAACGATCGATGGTGTCGGGCCGCGGTGCAGACTTTTACCTGCTTGCTTCGGAGTTGCCGAAGGCCGTGATCAGCGGAGCGCGACATCTGCATCTCACCGCCTGGTCGTTCTTCACCGATCCGCCTCGATCGGCCGCTCGCACCGCTGCACAGATCGCCAAGGCAGCCGGTGCAACGTTGTCGTTCGATCCTGGATCATTTCAGATGATCGAGCAGATGGGGGCCGCGCACTTCTTGGAGACCACCCAAGATCTTGGTGTCGATATCTTTCTTCCGAACTTCGAGGAAGGTTCGATCCTGACCGGACTCGCTGAACCAGCCGAGATCGCACAACGACTCACAACGCTGTATCCGGGTGCGCTCGTGGTGCTCAAGCTCGATGCCGACGGGTCCTACGTGCATCAAGATGGCGTGGGCACGCACATCCCGCCGGCCACCAACAACCTCGTCGATGCCACAGGTGCGGGCGACTCGTTCGCTGGTTCGTTTCTGGCGCACTTTCTCGAGCGCGGCTCGGCGGTGGCTGCTGCGCAGTTCGCAACGCAGATCTCGGCGTGGGTGATCGAACGCATCGGGGCAAGGCCCGAAGCCGATGCGCGACTCAAGGCCCTGCTTGCGCAGTCGCACTGAACGTCACGGACTGGACCAGCTCCCCACAACGAGGCCCGGACATTGGTCGTTGAGCACGGTGCCGATGCGGCTGGACTCGACCGAATCCATCGTCAGGCCCCACCGCGCTTTGATCGACAGCCAGTCGGCGATGTAGCGGCACACCTGCCCGCCCGATGGCGGTAGCCAACCGGCTGGGTCTCGGTCGCCCCGCGACTGGTTCACGCTGTCCGCGATCACAGCCAACGAACGCTGATCGCTGGTGTCGTTTACGAACGCGTCGCGACGCTGCTGGGACCATGACCACGCCCCCGATTGCCATGCCTCGCTGAGCGGCACCACCTGTGTGACGCTCAGACGCGCTGGGTCGGTCCATGTGGACTGGTCCCACACGCTGACCCACCGACCTGCCCTGACTCGGCAACTCTTGTGCTCGAGTTTCACGGTTGCGGTGGAATCACGGATCAGCACGCGCTCGCTCGTGTCGCAGCCCGCACCGTCGGTGGTCCATCCTCCGAAGGCGTTGTTCCTGAAGCCGCCGTGCTCGGCGCTCACGGGTATCGCGGCGAGTAGGTCGGTGGCCGGGCCGGGCCGCGGTGTGGGCAAGGTGGTGGGTGGCGGGACCGTGGGCTTGGTGGTGGGTGGGGTTGGTACGGTCACCGATGTGGTGGTCTTGGTGGTCGTTGGCGGCACGAAGGGGCTTGTGGGTGCGGTGGTTGGCTGTGTGGAGAGCGGTGCCGACGTCTGTGTGGGTGGTTGCGCGGTGGCCGACGGTGAGACCGACGTGGGCGGCTTCATCGTTCCTGCTGTGGACGGCCGGGTGACGTTGGGGTTGCTGGTGCCCGGTGCCGAACCGTTGGTCGACAGTGATGTTGTCGTCGAACGCGGCGTCGTCGTCTGTGACGGCGGCAGAGGTGCAAGCGTGACATCGCTGGCGATGCGCTTGTTCGAGCACGAGGCCACCATGGTGAGCATTGCAAGGGACGCGACGATGCCGATCGCGACGATGCTGTGTCGCCAAGGATGCTGTGCGCGCTGTTCGCCGCATCGGTGATTCATGAAACTCGCCTCTGCACGACGTCAGTATTGTCGATCGGTCACCGCTGAGCGACCGCGCGCTGCGCTCGGGCGATGCGACTCGGCCCGGGTGAACCATCGGTAGAGTGCGAGACGTGAGCCGGACCAAGCGCCTCGTCATCGCGATAGTGCTGAACGTTGCCATCATTTTCGTGCAGGTGATCTTCGGTCTGCGTGCCCATTCGCTCGGGCTGATAGCTGATGCCGGCCACAACCTTGCCGATGTCGGCGCGCTTGGTCTGTCGTTGTGGGCGGTGCACCTTCTGCGCCGGGCACCGAACTCGAAGCAATCATTTGGCTATCACCGTTCCGGCATCCTCGCGGCGCAGGCGAACTCGGCCTTGATTCTGGTCGCGACAGCGTTCATCGTGGTCGAGGGTGTTCGCCGGCTGATGCATCCGGGCGAGGTGCACGGGCTCGTGGTCGTGGTCGTTGCATCAATCGCGCTCGTGGCCAACGGTGCCGCAACCTTGCTCCTCGACGATCATTCAGGTGATCTCAATATGCGTTCGGCGTGGCTGCACATGGCAGGTGACGCGGTCGCGTCGGGCGGGGTGGTCGTGGCCGGCGTCCTCATGTATGCCCTCGACGGTGCGTATTGGCTTGATCCGCTCGCGTCGATCGGTATCGCCGTGCTCATCGGGTGGCGGGCCGTGCACCTGTTGATGCAAACCACCGACATCTTGATGGAGTCCACGCCGGCGTCGCTCGATCTCAACGGCATGGTCGCGTCGATCGCGGGCGTGAGCGGAGTGGAAAGTGTGCACGATGTGCATGTCTGGAGTCTGTCGGGCGAACTGAGCGCGCTCTCGGCGCACGTGGTGCTCGACGGTCATCCCACCCTGGAAGAGGCTCAGGTCGTAGGGGAGCGCATCAAGACGGTACTCGCGCACGACTTCTCGATCGGCCACGCCACGCTGGAACTCGAATGCGAGCCGTGTCTGGCCCACGACGACACCTGCCTGCCGACCGATGCGGGCGCTGTGCCATCGCACCGACACCGATGACATGTGATTCTGGTAATCTTTGTAGTTGATGGTATTGACAGATAAACACCGCAAGCAAACTCGTGCTGATCGAGAGTCAGTGCTCCCGATCAGCGAACTCAAGGCCGAGATGTTCCGGGCACTGTCGCACCCCGCTCGTATCCGTATTCTCGAGACGCTTTCGAGTGGCGAGCGGTCGGTGGGCGAGATGCAACCCGAGATCGGTATCGAACTCTCACACCTGTCTCAGCAACTCGGTGTGCTACGCCGGGCCGGGTTGGTGACCAGCCGCAAGGAGGGTCAGTCGGTGTACTACTCGGTGAAAGACCCTCTCATCACCGAGTTGCTCAGCGTCGCCAAGCAACTTCTCATCCGGTCGCTCACCGAGACTCGCAATCTGCTGGCCGATCTTCATGGCGACGTGGCGCGATGAACTCCGACAACCTCAACGACGACGAACTTACGGTCACCGACGAAGAGTCCCGTGCTGCGATGCGCGCGTTCCTGCAGCGCTCTGAGGTCCGCCTCTCCACCATTCACCGCGTGGCCCAGGCGCTGTTGGGCGGCTCGGCCTTGGTGTTGTTGCTGCCGCTGTTCCTACGCGATGCCTTCCCAAAGATGATGACGGTGATCATCGCTTCGTACGATGCGCACCAGAACTGGGTGCCCACGGTGGCCATCGGCCTCGCTGCAGCATTGGTGATCTTGCTGCCAGTGCCAGCCGTGTTCTTGCTCGTGGGCGACCTGCTCGCGTTCTACTTCACCAGCAATACCTTCGGAGCTCATCCCACCGGCCCCGATAGCCCGAGACGCATGGTGTTCAACCCGCGCTTCATCATCCCGGGCCTCGGCTTCAACAACGACGAGCTCAGCCCGACCACCAAACGGCTCCTCGCCGAGGGTCGTGACGATGAATGGACCAAGGGGCTGCTCGTCCCGCACAGTCTCGACGACGATGGCTGGCGCGATCGCTTCGACACGCGTACCTACGAGGTCTGGGGTGTGGTCGCCGACGAAGGTCTTGCCGGAGATGACGAACGCGTGCGGCAGGCGTTCCGGTTGGCGGGCTTGAACCGCGATCGAACGCTCGCCAGAGACGTCGCCCGCACCGAGGCGCTGATGGCTCGACACGTGTTGGCCATTCGAACGATCGTGCTGCGTTACAGCAAGGCCCTGCTGCTGCTGATTGCCACCACGGTCGTCACGCTCGCAGCGTCAGGTCTGGTGGATCAAGCCATTCGGGAGGACCAGGGCGGCGGAAAGTTCACCGGTGGCTTCCCTTATCGATACATCTTCCTCGTGGCGTTGGTCTACGCCTTCTGGGCCCCGCTCGCGGCGCGCAGCGTGACCTCGCCGTTGCGCATGATCCAGCGCCACACTCCGGGCGTCGGAGAGCTGCGCGATGTGTACCTCGACCGGCACACGACCCAGCTTGAATCGGCCACAATCCTGATCACATTGATCGTGCTCGCAGCATCCGATACCGCAATGATCCTTGCCGGAGCACAGGCCGGCGGTGGCGTTGGTCTGGCGATCGGCATCGCCGTAGCCGTGCTCAGTGTGGTGGCGTGGTTCGCTGCGCTCAATGACTTCGGTGCCAACCCGCGCCACGCGTTCAATGCCACTGTTGTGCTGCTCCGTGGCTACGACGCGCCCGCACAGGCCGATGTGCTTCGCGCTGCGAGAATGAACCGACCACCAGGCGCGGTGACCCCCGGCGATGACCCCCGGCATTGCGGATGATGTGCGCATCACCGTGCGCGGCCGAGCATGTGAAAATGGTCATACGGCTGTCCATGCATGCAACGATGGCCAACTGTCGGTGCGGAAAGAGTCACAGATCACGATCTGCGAACGCCTCGATGTAGTGGGCGTTGTTGGCGATGAACTCGTCTGCGTTGGCAACGAAGAACGTCGAGGCGTCGTCGTGCGTGCGACAACCGTAGTGGTGCCAGCGAATCGATCAGCACCCACAGATCACAAAGGGGCGACGCGCTCCAGATCGAACTGTGCGCCGAGGTGAGCAAACGTCGACCGTGCCTCGTCGAGCAGGGCCGTGGCCCCGTGCTCTTTTCCACGCATGCGCAGCAACAGACCCATCTCGGCCTGAGCGCGAGCGATCTCGTACGGCATATCCAATCGAGTACCGAGATCCAACGCGCGGCGCCACCGGCGCATGGCCCGCCGGGGATTCCCGTTGATCAGAAGAACACGGCCGGTGAGGAGCGCGGCGCGGGGCCGCGCCACAGGGAAAGGCCTCGCCAGCCCGCGAAGCTTCTTCAGCGCTGCGCGCGTTGGCTTAGCCCACGATTCGTCGCCCTGTGCCCACAACTCGAGGCAACACTCGACGGTGTTGGCATAGCCATCGAACATCGAGACGAGAATTGGTGATGCCTTGTCGACCGCATCGAGTGCGGGTGTTGTGGTCTGAATTGCATCGTCGCGTCGACCAGCGCGCAGGTATGCGAGGCACAGCGTTCCGTAGATCTTGACGTAGCCGGTGCGGGTGCTGCCCGGCTTGAACAGTGGGATGGCGGCCTCGATGAGGTTGATCGCGTCGTCGGCCCGTCCTGCCGCCAGTACCGCCGCCGCGCCGATTCCGCTGGCCCAGATCTGTACTTCTGTGTCGCCACGTTCGGCGCCAGACTGTCGAGCCGTTGCCCACAGCGACGCACGGAACTCGAACGGTTCCGGCCAGCGCGTCACCGAACGCACGAGCAATTCCTCGTCATAGATGCGGCGGAGTCCAGCACCTCGGGCGATCTCGAGTGCTGCGTCGATATTGGCCTGCGCCCGCGGCCAGTTGCCTCCGGCGCCACAGCTGTACCAGGCCACCGACTGCTTCAGCCATGTCGATGTCAAGGGGTCATCGAGCGAGTCCAGCAGCGCCAGACCGACCGCCAAATAGCGTTCAGCGAGGCGGTTGAGGCCGCTCAAACCAGCGGCTACGGCTGCATTGCCGTAGAACTCGGCGCGGTACTTGGTGTTGTCGTTGGCTTCCGCGACATTGAGGCCTTCGATGACCGTGGCGATTGTCTTCAGCTTGTCGTTTCGGTGGTAATAGACCAGAGAGAGTCGACGGCACGTCTCGGCGATGTCGTGGTCGGCAACCGTTGGCGTTCGTCGGCCGATTCGACGCCGCGGGGCGATCAGATTGAGAGTCTGCCCGCCGACGCCCTTCGCGGCCAGCCAGACCCAGCCAGGTGTGGTTCGTGGCATCGGTCGGCCGCGGAGCGCCAACGCTTGCTCGAAGTGCGATGCGCTCTGATCGAAGTTGCTCAGCCCGTCGAACGCCTCGCCGAGTCGAATCTCCCACTCGGCCTGAGTGTCCGTAGAGGGTGGCGGGGTCTGGATCGATGATATTGCGACGGCCTGCTCGAACGATTCCGCGGCCTCGCGGTAGGCGCCCTGACGCAGCGCACCGTGCCCGGCCACGTCGTAAAAGTGCATCGCCCGTGCTGGATCGCCAGCGCGTGACCAGTGGTGGGCCAGGTCTCGCGACACCTTGGCGAGATCGCTTGCGTAGGTTGCCTCGATCCACTCGGCTACGGCGCGGTGCAACTGGTTGCGCTGCGCAGAGGGCAGCAGGCTGTACGCAACCTCCTGGGTGATGATGTGCTTGAAGAGATAGGAGAGGTCGGCCTCGTCGACCTTGAGGGGTGTCAGGTCGAGGCGACGTAGATCATCGAGTTCGGCCAGCAGGGCTTCGCCTTCGCTGGTCGTTGGATGCACCTGGCTGAGCATGAGGTATCCGAACACGCGACCGATGACCGCTGCGACCTTGATGGTGAGCTGCTCAGTCGTCGGCAAACGGTCGATACGACTCGTGACGACGCCGTGCAACGTGTCGGGGAACGCAACGTCGCGCAGCGCCGTGTCTTGTTGAACGACGCGGCATTGCCCGTTGACGATCTCGATGATGCCGGCGTCGCGCAGCGCCAGCACGAGTTCCTCGCTGAAGAACGGATTGCCTTCGGCTCGTTCGGTCACCAGTGCCGACAACGAATCGGGGATCGACTGGACCCCGAGCCGATGACAGAGCATCTCGGAGGTCTCTTCGGCGCTCATTGCCTCAAGCGATATGCGCTCGACGACGCGGCCCTCGACCGCGCGCAACTGGCCAGCGGTTGGCGTCTCCACGGGTCGAGTGGCGATCACGGTCAGCAGTGGACCAAGGGTCAGGCCAACTTCGGTGGCGATGTCCCACGACGCCGAATCGAACCAGTGCGCATCTTCAAGGACGAGCACTGCACCGTCGCCGTAACCATCAACAGCACGTCGGTCGTGCTCGCTGCGTACCAGACGGGCGACCAGCTGTCTCGTGGAGTACGAGCGGTCTTCGCCCGTCATTGCCCGGGTGACGTCGCTTTCGTCGAACTCCACCGGCAGAACACTCGAGAGCAACGGTGCGAGCGCGCCGTCTTGATCGTCCACGGCCAGCCGGCCGAGAACGTGGGCGCGCGACTCGTCGCAGCTCCAGTCGGCCGACCGGTCCATGTCGAGCAGCGACGTGAGGCAGCGCCGCCACGCGTAGTAGGGCGTTGCCTGCTGGATCGCATCGGCGTCGGCGACCAGGGTCATCAGACCCCGTGTCGTCGCTTGGTCAACGAGGTGAGCGACTAGCCGAGACTTCCCAACGCCGGGCTCGCCTTCGAGGATCAACACCCGACTCTGGCCGGCCTGAACTGCATCGAGGCAGCGCTCGATGGTTGCTGCCTCGTTCTTGCGGCCGGCGAGGTGCGCTGACGCCTCCATCCGCCGAGCGCGAGCGCGATCGATTCCGAGCGGGGTGAAGGTGGTGATCTTGTCAGCCCAACCCTTCACAGTGAGGTCGATCGGTTCACCGAAATCGCCACGTTCACCAACTGCGGCCACTGTGGCCTGATCGCAGAGAATGCCATCGCCGACGGCGCTCATCAGCCGTGCGGCAAGGTTCATCACGTCACCCATAACCGTGTACGTGCGCCGATCTTCGCCGCCCACGGGACCCACGAACGCACGCCCGCGGGTGACGCCGATGCCACTTCGTTGGCCCACTGCGCTGAGAGCGCTCCGTAGCTCGAGTGCGGCCTCTACGCTCCGCAGTGCGTCGTCCTCGTGTGCCTGCGGCGGAGCGCCGAAGATGCCCACGATCACGGCACCCTTGTCGTCGATGAGGATTTGATTGATGTAGCCATCGAAGCGTCCGAACACCTGCTGCATGCTCATCATCGCGGCTTGGGCCGACTCGAGCGCGTTTGTCTCACTCGGCAAGATGTCGAGCAGCTTGACGAACATCACCGATACGACGCGAGATCCGGCAAGCCAGTCGCCCTGGCCGGCGGCAATTCCATAGAGCACCTGATCAGGCACGTAGCGCTGCAGTGCCGGCCATGCTGCATCGGGTATCTGCGGAGCGATTGCCTCCGGGCGGGAGTGCGCCGCAAGGACCCCGGTAACACGGACCATCGGCTCGTGTGCCGGTGATTCCTCGGTTGTGCCTGCTTCGGTTGTGCCTGCGTCGGTTGTGCCTGCGGCGGCGGGAACGTGCTGAAGTGATGTTCCGGCTGCGAGGGCTGCCTGACCCGACGCAAGCACCTCGCCCGGTTGGCTCGCAAGTGTGGCTGCCACTGTCTGCAGCAGTGCGTCTCCCGCGAGCACGTAGAACCATTTCTGGGCGACGCCCCCGACATGCACGCCGAAGAGTTGCCCGGCTCCGATACCGAGGCGCAGTCGCAGCCGAACTCCCTCGGCCGCCGCGTAACCATCGAGCTCGCGTTGGATGGTGACGGCACAGGTTGCTGATGCAAGTACTGCGTCACTGAGTGCAGCTTCGTCGTCGGCGATGAACACTGCGACCAGCGCGTCGCCGGCGAACGCGATGACCTCGCCACCGTGGGAGGAGACAATCGACAACAGCTTGGAGAAGTAGTCGTTGATGATGCCGGTGAGGATCTCGGAGCCAACGGCCCCGTCTGTGGCGAGCTTGTTGGTGAGCTGGGTGAAACCCGCGATGTCGGCCATTATTGTGGCCGCCTGCATGGTCTCGGCTTCGGGTTCGGTTGGTGGACTCGGATCCGCGATGAATCGACGCGCCACGGGGGCCGACAGATACGCACGAAGTCGGTCTTGATCCGTTTGCAACAATCTGCCCCCAAAGAACCCCTGAAGATTACACCGATTTCTCTTGGCTCCTGATCGATGTCATGCCATGATGCGACGAACCAACGGAGGGGCGCGATGGGAACGATCGAGGTACACAACTGGTTCGGTGACGTTGTCTGGACGCCTTCGGCGCAGGCCACACCGACGTCGGTGGAAGAGATCGTTGCGATCGTTCGCGATCCAATTGCGTATCCGAGCCCGGTGCGTGGCGTCGGGTCGAACCACTCTACGACGGCGTGCGCGTCTGCTCCAGCAGGAACCACACTGTTCATGAGTGCGATGAACAAGATCGTCTCCATCGGCACCGATACTGTGACCACGCAACCGGGCGCGCTACTCAAGGACGTGGCCGAGGAGTTGGTAAAGCACGGCTTGCAGTTCTTCGTGAACATCGAACTCGGCGACCTCAGCATGGGTGCCGCGGCCACCTGTGGAACCAAAGAGGCGGCTTTCCCTGGTGAGCACGGGCAGGTGTCGTCGTACTGCATCGGCGCTCGCATTGTCACGGCGACGGGCGAGCTCTTGCAGATCACCGAGGATGATGGCCCGTTGCTCCAGGCATTCCGATCCAGCTATGGCACATTCGGGGTCACGTACGAGGTCACGTTCCGTGTACGGCCGCTGCAGCCAATGTCGGTTTACCACAAGGTCTATTCGTTGGAGGAGTACCTCGCTGCGCTGCCCGAGCTCACCGCCAGCGGCCAATCGCTGATGATGTTCATGGACCCCATGCGCAACAAGGTAGCTGTCGAGTTCCGCACCTATCACGACGTCGAGCCGGGCCAGAAGTACAGCCATTGGCAGTGGAAGCTGCGCAACTTCCTCTGGAAAGACATTGGTCCCGGCTGGGCATATCTCACCCGTCGTTTCATCCCGACAAAGTTCCTCCGGTCGCTGTCGCTGGGTGCACTCAGCGCCATTACCTTTCCGGTCCTTCGCCTAGTGATCCGCGGCAACAACACCCTCGCGGCCGACCAGCAGATCCACTATCCGCCCGTGGCCAACGACTGCAAGTACACGTTCATCATCTGGGCCTATCCCGCAGATCGTTATCCCGATGCAATGCGTGCGTACTTTCAATTCTGCAAGGACTATTACAAGGAAACCGGTTTCCGCATCACCATGCCGAGCGTGGGTTACCGCACGTTCGAGGACAAGAGTTCGCTGCTGTCGTATTCCTACACCGGCGATTCCATCACCATCGATCCAGTGACCACCCCAGAGCCCGGCTGGGAGGCGTTCCAGCAGGCCTACAGCCGGTTGGGCCAGCGCTTCGACGGTGTTCCGCTGCTGAACCAGACCAACTACCTCACGCGTCAATCCGTGGTCACTGCCTTCGGTGATCGCATTGATGCGCTCGAGCGTCAGCGAGTGGCGCTCGATCCATCCGGACGATTCCTCTCGCCGTACTTCAGCGCGCTCTTCGCCTCGCCCGTAACGTGACCCGGCTGCGGCTGCCGTGGGTCGCGCTGCCCATGGCCATCATCAATTGGGTGTCAATCGCCGAGCACTGGACCACGCTGAAGAACATTTCCAAGCCAACCACCATCGTGATTCTGATCGTGTGGTTCCTCTTCGAGACTCGCGGCCAACCGGGCGGCATGAAGTCACCCCGCACCTGGTTTGCCGTCGGGTTGGTGTTCTCGCTCGCCGGTGACGTGTTGCTCATCGGGTCGGGATCGACCGCCTTCGATCTTGGCCTCGCCGCGTTCTTGCTCGCGCACGTCTGCTACATCAACGGTTTCAACCGACCATGGGTGCCGCCGGGACGACTGACGGCGGTGTTCGTGATCGTGTTGGGCGCGTACGCGGTCGTGCTCTACTCGATCCTCTACTCGCATATTTCCGGACTGCTGAAGGTTGCGGTCGCGGTCTACGCGATCGGCCTCTGCACGATGGTGCTGTCGTCGTTGGAGACGTGGCGGCGTCCGGATTGGGTAAAGGTTGCCGCACTGTTCGCCTCGGTGGGCGGTGTGATCTTTCTGTCTTCGGACTCGATGCTTGCGATCCAACAGTTCGTCCGGCCGACTTCAGCCTTCGACCTGCCGGTGATGGTCACGTATTACCTCGGCCAATTCGGCATCATCGCCGGGGTCGTCAACCGCGGATGGCATGCGACTACGGTCGCCGCGTCAACGACACCACCCTGACCGATTGGTTCGAGATCATCCGGCGCAATGCATCGTCCGTTCTGAACGCCATTGGCTAGATCTTCTGGGATCTTGGCGTCGCGAAGCGCTACCAGTTGGTCGGCCTTCCCGAGGCATTCGCCGGCACATTGGGCTATCACGCGGCTCGTTGCGCGCCGTTGGCCGGGGCCGGGCCGGAGGCCGTCATCGCAGCGTTCGGGTCGATCACCCTGATGGCCATTCGCGGTGTCTTTCAGTTCCTCGACGCACGCGACCGCTTTCGTCAGATGTTCTTAGCCCGTGACGCAGCAGTGGTTGACGGATTGCGCACGTACGCGCCCGACATCGTTGAGCCTCTGATCGAATTCGGCCCAGACCTCTCGAGCGTCGGCGTACAACTACCACTCGTCGCGATTGATCGAGTTCCGTGAACGATTCGAACCGCCGTGCGTTCAGTCGCTGGCAAGGTCGACGAGACGGCAGGCGTCAACTACCAGTCGGCGTTGCGCATTCGACGTTGACACCCAGCGGTGAAATTCGGCTGTGTCGCTCAGCCAAACGGCTTCGACGGACTTGAGTCCTTGGCCGTCGTTGATGCGGACGCAGTGTCGACCACGAGCACCGAGCACATCGCATGCCGCAGCACCTGAGCCGGCACCTCTGCGTGTCGACGCGCCGTAGCTTCTGCCGCTGCGTCGCCGACGTCGACCGCGTAGACGAGGTGTAGGTCCGCATCGGTGAGTTGCGCATGGGATTTCGCGCGGGTGAATGCGGCCAGAGCCGTTGCCTGATTGTTGACACCGACGACAATCGTGGTCATACGAGGTACTCCTGTTGCGTGAGTGGGATTCAGCTCATTCGAGTACGGTTACCGTACCGGCGGTGCCATCGACGCGGACCCGATCACCACTGACGATGCGACTGGTTCCGTTGACGGTGCCGACGACGGTAGGGAACCCCATCTCGCGGCCCATGATCGCGGCGTGCGACGCGAAGCTGCCATGGTCGGTGACGATGGCACCGAGGATGTGCAAGAACGCGTTGAACGATTCACCCGTGGCCGAGGTGACCAACACGTCGCCTTCCTCGAGCAGCATCAGATCGTCGAAGTTGCGCACAATGCATGCCGGCCCTTCGTAGATGCCTTGGCTTCCTGCGATGCCGATAATGGTGGTGGCATCTCCGGCTGGGCCGTCGGCCTCGCCCAGCACGCCACCGAGCACGAATCCGAACGTGCCCATCAGCCGACCCAGTGACGGCGGCAGCATGTCGAGTGGCGGTGGGTGAGGAGCCTCGGGTCCGAGTGCTCCCGGAGCACCCTTGGCGCTCGCGGTTTTGCGGGCAGCGACGCGCTCGGTCAGCTCTGCCGACGTCGGATGCTCGGCACCGTCGAGCAGTGCGTCGATTTCTGAGATGGTGATATCGAGCGTGTCGTACTTGAACCCGATGCGACCCTGCGCATGCAGGCGCGTGCCGAGCTCGATGAGTGCCAACCGAATCAGGCCCGCGGCGGAGGCGTCGCTGTAGAGGCCGCGCTCGTCGCGGAGTCGGTACATCAAACGGCCCTCGGCCAAGAGATCGTCGAACAGGTCGAGATGCTCAGCCGGTACCTCGCTGCGAACCTGAGTGGCAAGCGTGTTGGATCGCACCTGTGCGCTCGCTGCGTCGTGATCGAGTGCAGCTTGGAGCCGACCGAGGATCATCTCCGGGCGTTCGCGAACGGTGGGGTTGGTGATGTCGAAGCCGGCGG
This sequence comes from Actinomycetes bacterium, assembly GCA_025360105.1. GTDB lineage: Bacteria > Actinomycetota > Acidimicrobiia > Acidimicrobiales > Ilumatobacteraceae > WLMZ01. The sequence goes on from JANYCT010000053.1 coordinate 35,586, forward strand.
CGATGCGGAAGCCGATGTCGCGCACGTATGCCGCGACGCCGGGAACGCGAGCGCAGAGTTCGGCCACGCGGTCGGCGGCGGACGCATCGCCCTGCAGGAGTGCACGGGCCTCGGCGTCGGTGCGCAGTGATGTGATGGCATCCTCCATCTCCGGAGGCAGCACGCTAGAGACGGGCGACCAACCATCGAAGATGGCGAACAGCGACATCGGGTCGCGGCCCGTCCATTGCGCGGCATGCAGAACGAAATCGCCCGGCGGCACCATCGCCATCGCATTGAAGCGGTGATGCTGATACCACATTGCTTTAAGGTGGTCGACACAGGCATGCAGGTGCGCCCGAAGGCCTCCGTTGTCCAACGCGGCCAAGTCGACGTCGCCGAGCGCCCGGTGTGCGGCAATGGCGGCCGGCTTCAGTTCGCTGTCCCAGTACTGCAGCGTGTCACGCCAGATGCGGTTCTCGAACGCAGCCGCGGCGACGCCGGCACGGCGCCCGATCTCGGCACCGAGGTACTCGGGTGTGCGCGGGCCATCGGGCCCCGGCGCGTCGAATGGCACCGGCTGCATGTATGGGAAGCCGTTGACGAAACGCATGTTCATGCTGTCGAGCAAGACGCCCCATGCAGCGAAGGTCTCCTCGAAACCCTTTGCAAAGTTTGCCGGATACGCCTCTTGGAGGATGGGTGTGATCGACGCGGGAAAGTGGGCGCGATCCTGGCGCCACGGTCCCGGACCCGGTGCGACCCACTCTGCATCCAACACGTCTGCTCCCTTCGGTCGGCGTCGCCCCTTGACGCCGTGATGCTGCGGGAACCTATCAGGCTTGGTTCACGCCTCGAAACGAATGCGGCTCCACCGCTCAGGAAGATGGGTGTCGTAGACGCCGTGGCTGTTGAGGGTCATTGCGGGGTGGGGGAGCACCTCGGTGCCGCTCACGATCAGCCGCTGGAACCGACCGAGGAACATCGTCAATTCGTCGCCGGGTTGCGGTGGCACCGACCGTGACGGGGCCAGCACGGCCAAGCTCGCCCAAGGGATCAAGATCTCCGCCGACCAACCACGATCGATGTCGGAGTCATCGTTCAAGGTGCCGTTGACGCAAACGCCGGTACGTAGGCCGGGCATGTCGAAGCCGGTGAATGCCCAACGGGCACCTCTCGGGTGGGTGCCCTTCCAGAACGAGACGCCACTGCGGTCGTAGTCGCCGGCGAAGGTGTGTGCGTCGGGTGCGTGGACGTCGAATTGCGCTACGTCGAAGCGGCTGCCCGGGGTGTACGCATCCCTCCAGATGAAGAACACCTCGTACACCGTGTTGGCAGCGTTCAGTTCGAGTTCGTAGTAGCAGTCACCACCATCAATGAGCACTTCGACGTCGTTGTCGAGGAACACGATGCTGTCGCGGTCTGTCTGCGTCGCAGCGACGAAGGGCTCCTCGACATCGAACGCGACATACAGGTTTGTGTCGTCCCACACAATCGCGGCGCGCGTGTCGTACATGCCGGGCGCGCCTGTGACCATGTCGATGAAGCGTGTGCTCCACTCGGCCTCGGCCCACATCGGCGTGGTGATGTCACCATCGACTGCTGAGGTGTGTGCGGTGCGGTGTGCCGTGAGATCGGGGGTGACGCCGTCAGCTGTGGCCATGCGCAACGCTACGTCGCGAACATGCGGCGCGGCGATTGCTTCGGTGCTTCCACACTTCGACGTGGCACGTTCGCTGGCCGAGCCCTAACATCGGTCTGTGCTCGCTGCCAACGGGGTCTTCAGTGGCGTGCGCCTCGAACTGCTCGGCGGCGTGCGGGTCTTCGTGAACGGTGCCGAGGTGGCGCTGCAGCGGGGCCGTCATCGCGAGCTGCTGGCGCTCCTGGCTCTTCGTTCGTCGGTGCCGACCTCGACGGTCGCGCTGCTCGACGCGCTCTGGGAGGGCGAGCCGCCCGCCTCTGCCGAGAGCACGTTGTACGGATACATCTCGCTGGTTCGCAAGGCCATCGGGTCTACTCATGTGGTCTCCGTGGGCGGTGGCTACCAATTGGCCGACGTGACTATCGATCTGCACGAGGTGGCCGACAATCAGAGCGCCGCCGACGAAGCACTCGCTGCGGGCGATGCGGTGCTGGGGCGTCGAGCGCTCGAGCGAGCGCTGTTGCACTATCGAGGAGCCGCGCTTGGTGAGTTCGCCACCCGCACCTGGGCGCAGCCCACGGCCGTGCGCTACGAGGAGTTGCGTCTTGTGACACTCGAACGTCTTAATGATCTCCGGCTCGAGGCCGGCGAGCATGCACGGCTCATCCCGGAACTCGAAGAGCTGCTGACGTCGCATCCATTTCGAGAACGTTTGGTCGCACAGCTGATGCTCGCCCTGTACCGCAGCGGTCGACAGGCCGAGTCATTGCGCGTGTATGCGCACCTACGCGAGCAGTTGGTGGAGGCGCTCGGCATCGAACCGTCGTCGGCGCTGTCGCAGCTCGAAGACGCCATCTTGTTGCAGAAGTCCGAACTCGACCGTCCCCTCGGCGGAGAACCTTCGTCGTACGGGGTACGACCCAGTCGCGTCGGTGCGGGCGGACCGCCGGCGCTCGCACACAGAGGTGAGCCGGGCACCACGCTTCTGAGCACGATCGAACGGCCACACCTCGTGCGGATGCTTCAGCAGCGATTTCGGTCGCGTCTCACCACGGTGGTGGCTGGCCCCGGGTTCGGGAAATCGACGCTCATCGCCGAGGCCTGGCGCGACAACCTTGCAGCCCAGAGAGGAACCGATGTGTACGTACCGTGCACCCCCCTCGACGTGAATGCCTCCCACTTCGGTGAGGGAATCATGGCAGCACTCGGACTGTCCGGCCCGGTGCCGCCAACGGTCGAGGCCATCGTCACGAGTATCACGCGTGCCCTGGCGCTGCGTGCCCCCGAACACATCGCCGTCATCGTCGACGACTCACATCTCCTGCTGGCCGACACGGGTGGCGAGCGACTGCTCGCGCAACTCTTGGCGGCGTTGCCGGCCAACGGCCATCTCGTGACGGCGGGGCGCAGGGCGCCCGCGTTGAATAGAACGCGACTCCGGTCCCGGCACGAGCTCACCGAGCTCGTCGAATCCGATCTGCGGTTCCAGCCTGACGAGATGCAACACTTCGCGCGCATTCGCGGCGTGGCCGTGGATCGACTCACCGATGCCGATGGATGGCCGGCGCTGAGCGAACTCGCTGCAGTCGCTCACGGTGAGACGGTGCGCGAGTACCTGTGGGAGGAAGTGCTCGCCGCGATGGGTGCGTCGCAACGCCGGATGCTGGCCTGTATGAGCCTGCTCGACCAGCTCGACGCGGTCGATGCAGGGCTGTACGCAGCCATCGAGGCGATCGCGTTACGGGCTGACGATGATGTCCTCGCTGGTCCACTCGAGGTCGTTCGCGGCCTCCCGCTGGTGGCGCTTGCGCAGCACGGGAGCGTCCGCATGCACTCGCTGTGGCGCTCGCCGCTCGCCGGCGAACTCAGCGCTCTCGAGGCGTCCGAGGTGTACATCGCCGCAGCCGGCGTGTTGCAGTCCCGCCACGAATTCGACGCGGCGTTTCACCTCCTTGTCGACGCGCTCGATGCCGTGTCGTCTACGGCCAACAACGCGGCTGCGGCCGCCGTCTGCGCGCTGATCACCGAAGTTGGTCGTCCTGCTCATCCGCCGCTCGCGGCCGATGTGCTTGCCGGATGGGACCAACGACTCGGCGATCGCCTGGCCGGTGTGCCCGAACGAGTGATGCTGGCAGGGTTGGTCGCTCGCGCCGCCGACGACACCGAGACGGCCATGCGTCTCCTCGGTGATGCGGCCGAAGCATTCGAGTCTGCGGATGATCTCGAGGGTGCTGCGGTGTGCCTGAGCCATGTCGGTCTGCTCGCATTCTGGCGCTCCGACGTGGTGCGCGGCACGGAGAACATGACTCGCCTCCATGCCCTCGCGAAACGCGGCAACGGGCACGCTCAACTCGCGTTCACCATTGGCGTGGCGATGACGCAGAACGTGTTCGGTCAGGACGAGGCGGCACTCGTGACGCTCGACTCGATCGATCTCACCGGGGTCGACGACGACTGGCACTCGTCAGCGGAATGGGCGCGCGCAACGTCGTTACTGGTGCTCGGTCGCGGCGATGAGGCCCTGCGCTCGGCGCGCGTCGCTGTGGATCGCGCAAACGTGGTCTTCTGGCCCGAGGCCGAGGGTCGCCGTGTCGAGGCGATGTCCTATCTCGATCTCGAGAGCGCCATCGATGATTGGTGGCGCGTGCTCGCTTCCAGCCGGGCAAGTGGTGTGAACCATCACATCATCGGCCACGTGGGCCAACTCTGCATGGCGTTGTTGTGGAGCGGCCGTGTCACTGAGGGGCAGTCGCTGCTGATCGAGCTTGCCGACGATGCTCAGCGACGACCCGCGGACCCGTATCCGCAGATCATTTTCGACGTAACGCGGGCATACGAATCGGTCGCGCTTGGCGACGATGAATCGGCTCGGCGATGGCTGCAGTCTGTGCGCGACCGCACTCGGGCGCACGCCCGTACACCGTGGGGTCGATCAGCGGTGCTTGCCTACGGTCTCCTCGACGAGATGCGCGACGAAATCGAAGCCGCTGCGAAGTCGTCGCCATATCTCGCACAGTCCACCCAATGGGTGGCGACCCTGTTTGGTCGTGGCGATCGCCCCCATGGCGCGCCGAGCGCGGAGGTAATGCCGCAGCGCTGGAGAGAACGGCTCGATCTCTCGGGTATCGGCGTGCAAGGTTGATCCAAGGTCGCTCCCATGGGGTGTGCGTCATGCTCGCGGCATGAAACGAATCATCACATCGTCGTTTGTCGTTCTCGCCTTGATCGTCGGCGCCGCCGGTTGTAGCAGCAGCAGCAAGATCAGCAGCGGCGGCAATGCCGGTGGAACCGTGGCGGCCCAGACCGATGGCACGACGGCTTCCGCCCAGAGTGGCACAACACCGATCGCTGTCGGTGGTTCGGGTGTTGCCTCGGTTGATGCGTTCTGCAAGAAGGCCCAGGAGATCATTGCTGCACTCAAGCAGGGTGCCTCAGCAGATCAGACCAAGCTGGGCGAAGACATGGCCCAGCTCGGTGCCGACGAGGCGAACCTCATCAGCTCCCACCCCGGCGATGCCAACAAAATCTACGAGTGCTACAAGCAGCTGCAGACCGCGCTCGGAGGCTGAGCGAATCGAGTGGCTCCATGTGGCTCCATGCGGCTCCATGCGGCTCATGACCAGAGATCAAGCCGTGCGCGAGCAGGTACGCCACCGTTCATTGACATCGCTCAACTGATGGCTTCAGCAGCCCCCTGTCCTGTCGGTCTCGTCTACGTCGCGATGTGGGCGCCGCGGCGCTACTTCACCGTGGTTGATATCGACCCCGGCAGCTAACCTGCCGCCATGTCTCCTGCCGGCGATGCACTGCACCTGAACCCTGACCTTGCCGGTCCCGAGGGACCGCTGGTGCTGGTCATCCTCGATGGTGTCGGCGTAGGGCGTCACGACGCGTTCGATGCGGTCTCCAGTGCTTTCACGCCGGTTCTCGATGAGTTGAGCGCCGAAGGGCTGTACAGAACACTCCGAGCGCACGGCGTCGCGGTAGGGCTTGCCTCCGATGCCGACATGGGGAACTCCGAGGTTGGACACAACATCCTCGGGGCCGGACGTATCTTCGATCAGGGCGCGAAGCGCGTCGAGAACGCTCTCGACAGCGGATCTCTGTGGAACTCGACGGCGTGGCATAGCGTCGTCGAAGCAGGTCGCGATGCAACGCTTCATTTCGTTGGCCTCGTTTCCGATGGCAATGTGCATTCCAACATCGCCCATCTCGTTGCGATGCTCGAACGGGCATGCGACGAGGGGGTCCACTGCGTTCGCGTCCACGCGCTGCTCGACGGCAGGGACGTACCCGACGGCACGGCCGAGCAGTTCATTGCCGATCTCGAGACCGTGTTGAAACGGCTGAACGCGACAGGTGTCGACTATCGCATCGCGTCCGGCGGTGGACGCATGACAACCACGATGGATCGCTACGGCGCCGATTGGGCGATGGTCGAGCGTGGTTGGCATGCGCATGTGCTCGGCGATGCTCCTGGCTTCCCGAGCGCGCTCGCCGCTATCACCGATGCGCGGCAGCGCCAACCGGGAACACGCGATCAGAACCTTCCGTCGTTCACAGTGATGGACGATGCCGGGCAACCCATCGGCGCGATTCGGGATGGCGACGCTGCGGTGATGTTCAACTTCCGTGGCGACCGCGCCCTCGAGTTCTCGCAGGCGATCACCGAGTCGTCGTTCGATCACTTCGACCGCGTTCGGATCCCCGCCGTCACCTTCGCAGGCATGTGTCTCTACGACGGCGACCTCGATGTGCCGAAGCTCTATCTCGTCGAGCCCACCTATCTGCCCGGCACCATCAGCGAACTCTTAGCAAGGGCAGGCGTGCGCCAGTTCGCGTGCGCCGAGACGCAGAAGTTCGGCCACGTCACGTATTTCTGGAACGGCAATCGATCTGAGCCGTTCGATGCGTCGCTGGAGACCTACGAGGAGATTCCATCCGATGGTCATCCGTTCGAGACGCGTCCGTGGATGCAGTCGGCCGAGACTGCCGACTGCGTGATCGAGGCAGTTCGCGGCCGGGACGCCACGTTCATCCGCGCCAACTTCGCCGGTGGCGACATGGTCGGCCACACCGCCAATTTCCCGGCAACGGTGCTGGCCCTCGGCAGCATCGATCTGGCATTGGGTCGCATTGCGGCCGCGGTGCGCCGAGCCCAGGGTGTGCTCGTGATCACCGCCGACCACGGCAACGCCGACGACAAGGTCGAGCGCGACGCCGCGGGTAATCCACGGTTCGCAGACGATGGCACGCCGGTTTGGCGAACGGCACACTCGCTGAATCCGGTGCCCTTCATCATCAGGGACTTCTCGGGGCGTTTGCTCGAACTCACCGACGTTGCTGATGCTGGACTTGCCAACGTCGCGGCAACATTGCTGAACCTGCTGGGTTATGCCGCCCCTGATGACTACGAACCGACGCTGGTGAAGCCCGTCCGGGCAACAGAGCAGTGATCACGAATTGGTCACACGTGGGCCGGGCCAGCGAGGCAATTGCGTGCCGGGACCTACACTCGCACGATGTCTATGAACGCGTCAGCCGGGTCGCCTCCCACCATAGAGGCGGTCGGACTCACCAAGCATTACGGCGATGTCCATGCTCTGGCCGGCCTTGACCTGGTTGCGCCCGCCGGTTCGGTCACGGCCATCCTCGGCCCGAATGGTGCTGGTAAAACCACGTTCATCAAGGCCGTTGCCACGCTGTTGAAGCCTGACTCAGGCACCCTGAAGGTTGTGGGTATTGATGCGATCGCTCATCCCGAGAAGGTTCGTCGCGTGATCGGTTTGGCCGGACAGAATGCTGCGGTCGAGCCAGCGCTCACCGGCCGAGAGAACCTCGTCATGATCGCCAAACTCTTCGGCCACGACAAAAAGGCGGCCAACGCCGCAGCCGACATCGTGCTCCACGAGATCAATCTCGCCGACGATGCTGATCGCGCCGTGAAGGGTTATTCGGGCGGTATGCGCCGCCGCCTCGACCTTGGGGCAAGCCTTGTCGGCGCACCGCGCGTGCTTCTCCTCGACGAACCCACCACGGGGCTCGACCCGCGAACGCGCATCGATCTGTGGGACTCCATCCGCGCGCTGGTCCACGGTGGCACCGACGTCTTGCTCACGACCCAATATCTCGAAGAGGCGGATCAGCTCGCTGACCACATCGTGATCATCGATCATGGTCGGGTCATCGCAACCGGTACGCCGACCGAACTGAAGTCACGTGCCGGTCGGGACATGATCGAAGTCAGAGTTCGTCACAGTGAGCAACTCGATGAGGCAGTCAGCGTGCTGTCCACCCTCGGTACCGAAGCGCCGCGTGTCGATGTGCCGGCCCGGCGCGCCTCGATACCCGTCGTCGATGGATCTTCACGACTCTCGGACGCCATTCGCATCATTGCCGAGCATGGCATCAGTCTCGATGACATCGGGCTACGTCAACCCACTCTCGACGAGGTTTTCCTCGCTCTCACAGGAGCACCGTCATGAATACCAACACCATCGTCGCCCCACCCCATCCGCCGGGAGTCTGGATTACCGCCACCACATATGCCGGGCGAACTGTCAAGCAGTTCATCCGAACGCCGCAGTTGCTCGTGGTCAACGCTGTCACTTCGGTGATGTTCCTGTTGATCTTTCGCTATGTGTTCGGTGGCGCGCTGCAGACGGGTCCCGTTGCATACGTCGACTTCCTCATCCCCGCCCTCGCTGCGGTCAGCGGTCTGTTTGCCGGTGGTGCGGTCGGCGTTGCCGAAGATGCCGACAGCGGACTGTTCGACCGCCTGCGCTCCTTGCCGGTTCCTCGACACGCGGTGCTGCTTGGTCGATCGATGGCCGATACCGCCCTCATCACGTGGGGCACGATTATCACTGTCATTGTTGGCTTCGCCGTGGGCTTCCGGGTCCACAACGGCTTCGCCCCGGCGGTGCTTGCGTTGGGGTTCTGTGTCCTGTTCGCGGCGTCGTTCAGCTGGCTGCAGATCTTTCTGGGTCTGGTGTCAGGTTCGGCACAGGCAGCGCAGGGCATTTCGTTCTCAGTGTTTCCGTTGATCTTCGTCTCAAGCGCGTACGTGCCGGTGTCATCGATGCCGGGGTGGATGCAGCCGATCGCAGAGAATCAACCCGTCACTGCGATGGTGGGGACAGTGCGGGCGCTTGTGCTCGGCGGCGACACCGAGGCGCTTCTCGGACACTCGACGACGTGGTTCATCGTGCGGGCGTTGCTGTGGTCGGCAGCGCTGCTCGTTGTGTTCGGCGCGCTGTCGACTCGTCGTTTCGCGAAGCTGTAGACCGGCTCGGCAGCACTGGCAGTTGGTTGTCGTTTTGACCAGCGCCGTAGAGGTCCGGATGGCGGTAGGCCGAACTTCGGATAGTCGTTTTCGATCATCGTGAGGTATGTCCATACTCGCAGGGAGACGTTGTTGATCCTGCGCGAAAATCGCGAATGTCCGTTGGCCAGGTGGCCGTGAACATCACCGCAAACCATCCGATCACAGCCACTGCGGCGCCGCCGATGAAGTAAGCGACCAGCACAAAGCGTTGAGGAATCGCTGTCAGCACGTTGAGCGCGCCCGAGCGCGGCACTGAATCCGGCACGGCCGGAAGGGTCAAGCGCATCGGGGGGAATCAACGACGAGATAGGTCCTGCCGCTGTCGACGCTTGCTCGGTTCATGAGTTTCTTGCTGAGGCGCGCGCTGTGCCTCACACGTATGGCGGGGCCCCAGCATCGCTGCTCGCCAGCAGCGGTGGCGCCGCGCAATGGCACGATTCCGCGGGCGCGATCGTGTGATCCACGGCTGCGAGCGATCACCGGTGTAGGATCAGCGCAGTCGGGCAGCGACAATCAGCTGGTGCGCCGCTACGAGCGGGCGTCACCAACTCGATCCGGATGCTCGCCAACATCAGCAATCACCTCGACCCACAAGGATTCCGATGACCGCTTACGATTTTCCACTGCTCGGCGCGTTTTGGACGATGCTGATCTTCTTCATCTGGTTTGCGTGGATCATGCTCTTGTTCCGCACCATTGGCGACATCTTCCGTAGTCGCAACATCGGCGGTGCCGGCAAGGCGTTTTGGCTGATCTTCGTGATCGTGGTGCCGTGGCTTGGGGTGCTCATCTACTTGCTCGCTCACGGCGCCGACATGGCCCAACGCGATGTCGAGCAGCACAAGGAGCGCGAGGATGCGTTTAACTCGTACGTTCGCGAAGCAGCTGGCACGAGCAGTGGCGTTGCCGACGAACTGGTGAAACTCGCCGACCTACGCGATCGTGGCGTGATCGACGACACCGAACTGGCTGCACAGAAGGCAAAGCTGCTGAGCTGAAGCCTTCGGCGGAATTCACGGCTCAGCGGCTCTCATCGGCAAATGCCTCGATGAGGCCGTGGCCGTTTGCCGCACTCGACAATGCCGTGGCCCGTCGGGCCCACCATGCTCCATACCGCCGAGAGCTACGCATCAACGCAGCGAGACGATCATAAGACGCTGGCTCGATAGCCGGGGCCCTGCCATGAGCCAGAGCTTGCCCGTGGCATGCGATGAGGTCGAGATGCCTTGCGTCGACGCAGGGAGAGCTTTCTTTTGAGCGTGGGCCCACGAACTCGACTGCACGGGTCAAGCGTTCCGTGTCGCTCCTACGGCACCTGAAATGCGTCGTTCTTGACGTTGCGGCTGGCGGCTGTTCAACTGTTGTATGGCCGCGCCCATCCTGTACGTGTCATTTCCGGGCACCGCCCGCGAGGCACTCGAGTTCTACGCCGATGTCTTTGGTGGTGACGTTCACTTCAACACCTATGCCGAGTTCTCCCGAACCGATGGACAGAGCGACGCAATCGCTCACGGAGTCTTGAGCGGGGGGCCGGTTTTGTTGTTCGGCTCCGACGCTGCTGGCGATGAGCCTTCGGTGCACATCGAGGGGGTTCTTCTCTCGCTCCTCGGTACTGCTCAGCCCGACGTGCTGCATCGCTGGTTCGGCCAACTCGCAGATGGAGGCGTCGTCATCGATCCGCTCGCACCAAAGCCATGGGGCGCCAGCGATGGCCAAGTTGTGGACCGGTACGGCCTGCGATGGCTGATCGGTTACGAACCCCAAGCATGAGCACCCAGGGCCGGCGATGATTCGCCAGTTTGCAGGAGTGGACTGGCTCGCACACGTTGGTCTCGGTCTTGATAACGACTCGCTATTGCTGGAGCCAACGACAGCGGCGTCGGTTGATGCTGGCGTGCGCCTACGACGCGAGGTGGCGGACCGGCTCGCCGGGTTGGCGGCGGGTGTCGAGCAGATCGGTTCGTCGTCGGTGGTGCAACTACGCACGACTGAGGGATCTCCTTCGCCGCAGCCCAGGAACCCGAGTACGAGTCCCGTGGAGTGGTGGGGTGTCGGGGGTCTACCGTGAGGTGCGCGACGCTGAACAAGGTCGAGATGCTGCCCTGGGACGTGTGGGGGCTCGGCTGGGAACCGCCGGAGCAACCGACCTCGGAGATGTTGGCAGCGTTCGACGCGATCGCGGCGCTGACTGTGGACCCTGACCACAGACTCGACGACCTGCTCGACCGTTACGCGTCGGATCCCTCGTTCCGCATGGACGGCACCGTGTTCAGCGTGGCGCTCGGCGAGCAACAACGGGTCTGAGAATCCCGCACTACGCTCCCGTTGCGGACGGACACGGGCGTCGAGTTCGTCGACGGTGATGCAGGAGCATGTTGTGGCGAAGGTGATCTATGGGTCGAACATGTCCCTCGACGGCTGGACCGAGGACGATCGCGGAGGCTTCAACTGGGCGCCGCCCGACGACGACGTGTTCGTGTCCATCACCGAACTCATGCGATCCGCAGGTACCTATCTCTATGGGCGGCGCATGTACGAGACCTTGGCCGTGTGGGAGACCGACCCAACTCTTGCCAACCACACGGATTTCCACGCCCGCTACGCGAGTGCATGGCAGGCCGCTGACAAGATCGTCTACTCGTCGACGCTGGACACACCACTCACCAGGAAGACGCGACTCGAACGTCACTTCGACCCCAACGTCGTTCGCGACCTCAAAGCGGAGGCTAAGCGAGACCTGTTGATCGGGGGACCGAACCTGGCGGCGCAGGCTCTCGCTGCCGGACTGGTCGACGAGCTGGTCCTGTTTATCTGGCCGATCGTGCTTGGCGGACGCGCCCCTGCATTGGCGCCGGATGCGCGTGCCGATCTGACACTCATCGACGAGCACCGATTCGGAAACGGCGTCGTACGTCTGCGCTACCGCGTGACGTGAGCGCCACATGAGTTCTCGTTCTCGGTCCTGGTTCGGATTGGCAGTAGATCAGCGCCCTTCGGGGCATAAATCCACGGCCGAAGCGCCTCGACCCGGGGCTTCACGATGGAGCGGGTGACGGGAATCGAACCCGCATAGCCAGCTTGGAAGGCTGGAACTCTAACCATTGAGCTACACCCGCGTGTGCGTACAGGCTAGCGGTGTCTACCATCAGCCACATGTCCATTGAACGGCTCACCTTCATCTACGACGCAGATGGTTCATTGGTGGGGGAGTTGAAGTACTGGTTCGGGTCGTGGGTCGGGGCCACGCACTGTGCGTTGTGCGACATCACGCATCACAAGTTCGGCAAGCGTCGCTCGTTCAACGAATGCGCTAGCCGGCTCGACGTACCCATCGAGTATCTGCACCGCGATCAGCTCAGTCCCGAACTCGTTGTGCTCACGGTCGGCGCGCTCCCGTGCGTTGTGGGACACAAGGTCGATGGTGACGTCGTGCTGCTGGCTGGTGAGCAACTCGAAGATCTTTCCGGCGACGTGAACGGGTTCGACACCGCGCTGCGCGCAGCGCTTGCCGCTCACTGATCGGGCGATCGAGGCGACGCTGCGCCCAGGCGCACGCCAGACTGGTGGCATGTACGTGCCAGACATTCTCGATGCCCCCCGCCCCGCAGCCGTCGACGCGCTGAGCGATTGGGTGATGCTCGACGACGGCATCGCTCGCATCGGGGTGCGTGAGCGCGCTCAGGGTGTGTACGTCGTGGCCGGTGCCGACATCGATGAGATGATCGTGTGCTCGGCAGGTCGCTACACCGTCGAGCACGGGGGCGAGTCGTTCGATGTCGTGTCGGGCACCTCGTGGGTGAAGCCACGCGGTTGGGATGCGGTCATCACCGTGCATCAGACCGTGCGCGAGATGTACGTCATCGATGTGCGCCCCGGCGGCGCTGCGCCGTCGGCATATCTGTCGAACGCCTACACGCTCGACCTCGGCACACCGAACGCCCGCCCCAGCCCTCGCGCCGGCGAGCCCAAGGATGCGTTGCACATCATGTGGGAACACAACGGTCTGGAGACCGGCGTGTGGGCATGCACGCCCGGCAGCTTCGGCATCTCACGCGACGGTTACGACGAAGTCATGCTGATCCTGTCGGGCCGCGCCACGATGCACGCCACCAACGGTCAGATCTTCACGCTGCAGGCCGGCTCGGTGTTGCTCACGCCCGAAGGTTTCGTCGGCTACTGGATCATCGAGGAGACCATCCGCAAGGTGTACGCGAAGGTGCTCCGCCCGGCATAGATATCCGCGATTGTGTCCTTGCGTTGATGCGGCCGAGCGAACTCAGCCGATTTGAGTGAGGCCGCCGTCGACAACGATCGACTGCGCCGTGATGTAGGCAGACTCGCCGCTGAGCAAGAACAAGGTCGCATATGCGATGTCCCATGCCGTGCCCTGTCGGCCCAGGGGCACGCGGGTGGTGCCGCGTGACGGCCGACCCGATGTCGCCCATCGCCCAAGCGGGGTGTCGATGAGGCCGGGCACCACCACGTTGGCGCGCACGCCCCGTCGTGATCCTTCCATCGCTACGTGGCGACAGAGTCCGAACAGTGCTGCCTTCGATGCGTCGTAGGCGGGCAGGCGGCTGCCGGGCTTCAACCCGGCGATCGAACTGATCAGCACGATCGAACTGCCTTCGCTCATGACCGGCAACGCTGCCTTCGCGAGGAGGAAGTGAGAGCGCACGTTGACGTCGAAGACGTTGTCCCAGGTCTCGGCTGAAGTGCCCTGCAACCCACCACCACCGCCGATGCCAACGTTGGCAACCACGCCGTCGATGCCGCCGAGCGCCGCCAACGACTGCTCGATCACACGAGCGCATGCATCGGCGTCGGAGACGTCGGCTTCGATGACGACAGCTCGGGCGCCCTCGGCCTCGACCAGTTCCGCTGTGTGATCCGCCGCAGCGCGATCCATGTCGACGCATGCGACCGACGCGCCCTCACGCGCCGCGAGAACGGCGATCGCGCGGCCGTTGCCCACGGGCGCGTCCGGATCGTCGATGTGGCGTGTACCCGCGCCGACCACCACGATGCGCCGTCCGGCTAAGCGACCGCGGCCGGGTGCGAGCCCCGCCGATTCCGGCGAGAGCGCCGGCTCGGGACGTTCGGTATTCACGATGGCCGGTCCCGCGGCAAGGGAAATGCTCCGTCGATGAACAGCGACGGCGGGAAGGCGTCGGTGTCGTCTTCCAGCTGCACCCCGAACGTGTTGAGCGCCATCGACACCAGTGTGTACTGGCCCACGGCGAACACGATGTCGAGCAACTGCTGCGTGTTCCATCGCTCGCTCAACTGCGTCCACGTGGGTTCGCTGATGAACTTGTCTTCGGACAGTTCGTCGGTGGCTGTCAAGAGCAGACGATCGTCGTCGCTCCATCCGGGCGCTGCCGGCCCTTCGGCAATGCGTTCGATCTCGGCATCGCTGAGACCGCAGCGTCGGGCGATCTCGGCATGCTGTGCCCACTCATACCCGGAACCACACAGATAGCCGGTACGCAAGATGATCAGCTCGCGTTCACGGGCGGGCAGCGTGCTGCCATAGAGCACGTGGTTGGCGAACACCGTCCAGCGCTTGAGCAGCTTGGGATGGTGCGCAAGCGTGCGAAAGATATTGAGGATTCGACCGCTGTTGCGCTCGATGCCTTCGAGGATCGGTCGGGAGTCAACATCCCAATCGGAGGAGTTGGTAAGCGGAACCCGTGGCTGACGTAGGCGCATGGCCGAACAGTAGCGAGTGCGGAGCAAGCGCCGATCAGCGCAACCCGGTGGGTCGGGCAATGGTCGGAATGAGAGGATTTGAACCTCCGACCCCCTGCTCCCAAAGCAGGTGCGCTACCAAGCTGCGCCACATTCCGTAACGGGCGAAGCTTATCGGCCGGTGGTGGCCAAGCGCTCGACAGTTCGCAGCAGGCGCAGCACATCGTCGAGCTCGATGTAGCGAGCAACGCCGGCGCGGATCACGCCACCGGATTCAGCCAGGCCCAGTTGATCGACCACGTCGAGCGCGTAGTTGTGGCCGTCCCACACGGCGATCTTGTCGGCTGCGAGGGCCACTGCGGCGTCGGCAGGCGTGACTCCGGCGATGGTGAACGCAGCCGTTGGCGTGCGACCCTGCATGCCGGCGGGCCCCCACACCCGTACGCCATTGATGGACTGCAAACCGCTGAGCAAGGGTTCGAACACACTGTCCTCGTACTGCTCGATCTGATGTAGACCTTCCTCCATCAGGAATCGGGCAGTGGCCTCGACGCCGGCGACGCCCTCGAAGTTCGGCATCCCGGTCTCGAAACGTCGCGGGCCGCTCGACGCAGCGGGTCGCACGTGGAACAGCGCCAGCGAGTCGAGCAGATCGGGTTGCATGTAGAGCACGCCGGCGTGTGGGCCGTACCACTTGTACGGCGAGGTCACCAACGCATCGCAACCCAACGACGCGATGTCGATGGGCTTGTGCGGCGCCCACGCGACGGCGTCGATGTATACGCGGGCGCCGACTGCGTGCGCGGCCTCGATGATGGGTGCGTGATCGGGCACGGTGCCGAGCAGGTTCGATGCGCCGGCAATGGCCACCCACTTGGTGCGTTCGTCGATGAGGTCGATCACGTTCTGTACCGGCAGCGTGCCCGTGACCGGATCGAACGGTGCGAGCACGTGCTCGGCCCCAGCCCGCTCGCACGCCAACCGCCACGGCGTGACGTTGGCATCGTGATCCAGTTTCGTGCCTACCACCCGGTCGCCGGGCCGCAAGGTAGTGGCGATAGCTCGGGTGACGGCGAACGTGATGGTGGTCATGTTCGCCCCGAAGCACACCCCGCCCGGGTCAGCCCCGAACAACTGGGCAACGGTGCCTCGGGCTCGTTCGAGCAGATCGGCACAGGCCTCGGCCGCGACAAATGGCCCGCCCGCCGCCGCGTTCAGGCCACTTGCCATCCAATCTGTCGTGGCCTGAATGGCCACGTCTACCATCTGCGTTCCGGCCGGCCCGTCGAAGCGGGCCCACCCATCGCGAACTCCAGGGAACCGGTGCCGAAGCGAGGGGAACGTCATGCCGCCAGCCTGCCAGAGCAGACCGACGGCATGCGAGCCTTACTTGACGATGACCGCAGTCACCATGCCGAACATGCCGTGGGGGCCTTCGGCGTGGTTGAGGATGTGGCAGTGCCACGCCCACACGCCGGGATCGGTGAAGTGGTAGAGCACCGTGTAGCGCTCGCCCGGTGCGACCAGGATCGTGTCCGACGGCATCGGCTCGGCCAGCGGCACGCCGTCCTTGGCGATGATGTAGCCGACCGGCTGATGCATGTGCATCGGGTGCGACATCAGACCTTCGTTGAAGTAGTTCACTTCCATGGTGTCGCCGACCTTGGCCGAGTAGGGCTCGGTAGCGGGGAAGCTCTTGCCGTTCAACGTCAGGCCGATCGTGCCAGCGTCGTTGAGCACCATGTTGACCGTCTGGTCGACCTTGGTGATGCCCTTCGAGGCCAGTGAGGCAGGGATGGGCATGTCGCCGATGATGAAGGCCCCGGCCAAGCCGTTTGGTACCTGGGTCTGTGCGTTGTGATGCGAGTGGTACATACCCACCGATGGCTCGAGTGCGGTGAACTCATAGGTGAACGACTGGCCGGGCTGCACTGGATCTTGGGTGTACGGATCGACACCGTCCATGGCATTGGGAACCCGGATGCCGTGGAAGTGAATCACCGTGGACTCGGGCAGTTCGTTCTTGAGTACGACCTTCACCTTGTCGCCCACGTTCACCTTGATCTGCGGGCCGGGAACCATGCCGTTGTAGGTCCACGCCTTGACAATCTTGCCCGGCTCGACTTCCCAATCCACGATCTTCGCGGTGAGGTCGAACTCCTTGGTTCCGTCGGCGAGCACGATGGGCTCCAAGTTGGTTCCGCCGAACGTGCTCTTCTTCTCATTGACAAATCGCAAGGCCCGGTCGGCCATCTCCTTGTCCATCTGCTGCCACGACATGGTGGTCTGCGTCGCTGCAGTGTCGGTTGTTGCGCCTGCTCCAGCTGCCACATGGATCATGCCGGTCATGCCCGAGGCTGCGTGGCCGGGGATGTTGCACTGCAGAGCAAGGGTGCCCTCGGCGACGTTCTTCAACGTAAGCGTCTGGCTCTCGCCGGGCTGCAGATCGCGCGTGACGACATTGCGCCCGGGAATCGCGAAATTGTGGACGGCGGTGCCGCTGTTGTGAACCTGAATGACCACATCGCCCGGCGGAACGTCGAGCATGTTGGGAGTGATCGCGAATTCGGAGAGGTTCACATCCACCGTCGTCGACACTGCGGTTGGGCCGGGTGCGGCCGCTGACGAGGTGTTGCCCGTGCGCGAAATGGCGAAGCCCGCAAACGCAAGTGCCACCACCCCGAGCCCGAAACCGCCGACAGCGAGCACAGATCTTTCATCGTTGTTCATGGCAGCCAGTCTGTTGGAAACGATGATTTCCGACGAGGGACTGCCGCCTCACGGTCATGGGACTTTGGTCCTTTGAGGATGGGACCAATGCCCTCAGACAGGCACTCGCCAGGTGAGGCGTGTTCCACCGCCGGCCTTTGCGCGAATGTCGAAGGTTCCGCCAAGGCCATGGGCGCGAGCAGCCAGATTTCCCAGACCGTTGCCGCGGCCGATCGATTGCTCGTCGATACCCACGCCGTTGTCGTCGACGGTGACCATGAGATCCTGATCGACACGGATCTCGACCAGCGTCTCCGTTGCGTGGGCGTGGCGGGCAACGTTGCCGAGCGCCTCACGGAGTGCGGCGAATAACTCGATCCGCACGTTGGCAGGCACCAGAAGTTCGGCCGCGCCATCGATGACGAGCCGCGGTGTGAAACCCAACACCCGTACGGCCTGGCGGACGATGTCTTGGATCTCCTGGCCGAAGGAACCGTGTCGTTGCGCAGAACCGAGGGTGAACACGGTGGTGCGAATCTCGCGGATCGCATGGTCGATCTGATCGACTGCAGAGCTGAGCCGAGTGGCGAGGGACTCGTCGACGACCATCTCGAGCGCCTGCATTTCGAGCCCAAGTGCGAAGAGATGCTGCAACACCGTGTCGTGGAGGTCGCGTGCAATCCGTTCGCGTTCGGCCGCCAATGCGAGTGCCTCATTGGAGAGTTGGAGGCGACGCTCCTGATCCATCCGCTCGGAGATGTCACGCACGCTCGCGACCACAGAACGCCCTGACGCATCGTGGATCGTGCTGAGCGCGACTGCGACCGACACTTCGCTGCCGTCGCAGTGACGCAGGCGCACGTTGCCCGAAGGTCCCATCGGCCTCGAAGCGTTCGACACCACAAATCCATCTCGGAGGTGGGGGTGCCCGGCGATTGCGTCCGCGGGAACCAGAACCTCGACGAGTTGGCCGATCAGTTCATTGGCGCCGTAACCAGACATCGTGGTGAGCTCGTCGTTCACGTAGGTGATCACACCGTTTTGATCGCAGATCACCAGTCCGTCGGGTGACCGCTCGATGACGGCTCGGGCAAGCTTCTCGGTCAGCGCTGATGACATCATGCCCGCACGGTATCGCAGCGAGCGCATGCCGATTCGGTGACGAAGGTCCCTAGTGTCAGACCTCTCGCCGTGATCAAATGGGGCGATGACAGGCAAGGTACGCGTTTTTCTTCTTGACGATCACGAGGTTGTCCGCCAAGGCGTACGCGCCCTCCTCGAAGCATCGGGCCAGATCGAAGTCGTCGGTGAGGCGTCGAACGCGCAGGAGACGATGGGTCGCGTCGGGGCATGCCAGCCCGATGTCGCAGTGCTCGATGTGCGCATCCCCGATGGCAACGGCGTTGAAGTGTGCCGCGAGATACGCAGCGCATTTCCGGAGATCCACTGCCTGATGCTCACGTCTTATAGCGACGACGACGCGTTGTTCGAAGCAATCATGGCTGGCGCTTCGGGGTACGTGCTCAAGCAGATCCGCGGATCTGAACTCGTCTCGGCGGTGATGCGCGTGTCGCGCGGTGAGTCGTTGCTCGACCCTGCGGTCACCGGCAAGGTCTTGGCCCGCTTGCGGTCACCGGTTCCAGAAGACGAGCGCCTCGGTCGACTCAGCCCACAGGAGCGTCGCCTGCTCGAACTCATCGGGGAAGGTCTCACCAACCGTCAGATAGGCGAGCAGATGTTTCTCGCCGAAAAGACCGTCAAGAATTACGTATCGAACCTGTTGGCAAAGATGGGCATGCACCGCCGCACTGAAGTCGCCGTGTACGCGGCCCGGCTCGAGATCAACCAGGGTCGCCGACCCGAATAGGGTCGACGACCCTGGTGTCTTTTGCTCAGACGCCGGTGCCTGCCTTCACGGCCTGATCGGCACCTTGGAAAGCCTTGGCGACGGCTGCGTTGCCCAACACACCAGCAAGGATGGCGGCGTGACGCGCCTCGACGCCGCCGACGCTCATCAGCGCAGCGTTCAACTTGGGATCGATGACGACACCGACGTTCGACTGGTATGTCTGCGCTGCCGCTGTCTCGAGATCGAACGCCAGCTTGACGATGCCCATCTCATCCTTGAGTGCGTCGATGGTGGGCTTCAACGCAGCGAGCACCGCCGGGTTCGGCTTGTCGAACGGAGTCCCGCCGGCGCGCTTGGTCTCCGACTGGAACAAGGCGCTGTGCTCGCGGTGCTGGCTCTGGAATAGCTTGGCCGCATCACCGATGGCAGCGGTTTTCACTAGGCCTGAGTCGATGGCGATTTGATAGGCAGCGATCGCCAATTCCTCGATGGACGACGCGGTGCGCAGGATGATCACATCGCTCGACATCGCCGAGGTGCCGCCGGTGCCGCTGGTTGCCACAGTGGTGGTAGTTGCACCGTTGGTGGATGGCGATGCGTTGTCCTTGCTGTCGCTGCCGCATGCGGCAAGCAGGGCGGCGCCGGCGAGGGTGATCCCGCCGACCTTGAACAGTGCACCCGGAGACATCGCGCCGACGGCGACGGATTTCTCATCCGCGGTGCGCCCCTCTTGTTCGAACAGCTGCGTCATGGCGTCGCGTAGCTGCGGCATTGCCTCGTTGTGCATGGCCTGCGTGTCGCGGGCCTGGCGTCGGATTTCGTCGTACATGTTGTCGTCGTTCATGGTGTGGTCCTTTCGAGAGTGTGATGATTCAGTGTGATGATTCAGATGGGGTAATCGCTGGGGTTGACGGCGGCGGTGACCGTCTCGAACGACGGCACGTAAGCAGTGGCCGGCAGCCCGAGCACTTGGCCCAGCACCACTGCGTGTTGGGCTTCGACCGGCAGGATCGACGCGGTGAGTTGCAGCGCGCCCTTGCTCGTGAGCGCGCCAAGCGCGAAGAGGTAGGTGGCTGCGGCCGCTCCTTCGAGATCGAACGCGATCTTCAAAACGGCGGCCTCGTCCTTCGCGCCCTTCAACTGACCCGCTACGGCGGACAGCAGTTTGGGGTTTGGCTTCTTGGTGGCGGCGCTACCGGCTGCGGCGCCGAACGCCGCGGCGTGCTCGGTGTGATGTCCGGCGAAGGTGGTTGCGGCATCGAGCACGCCCTTGGTGGTGACCAGTCCGCTGCCGGCCGCAGCCTTGTAGGCCTCGACAGCAGCAAGCTCGACACTCTCCGCGAATGCAGCCAGACCGGCATCGCCATCGGCAGCGAACGAGGTGGGCATCAGGCTGCGCATCGGGATCAGTTGTGATCCGATTGTGACCGCCAGGCCGGTGAGCCCGAGGCGTTGCATGAACTGGCGTCGGCTATGACCGACGATCTTGCGACCCTCGCCGTGATGTAGCTCGGCAATCTGCTGGGGGAGTGCCCCCATGCCGGCCCTGTGTTCGTCGTCGGTTGCGGCCACAAGGGCGCGCAGGTTCCGCTCGGTGATTTCCACGAGTACTCCTTTGTCTGATTTGTTGGGTAGTGGGTGTTGTGGCGAGCGCGTCAGGCTCAGCCGTTCACGACAACCGTTCCGGTCATCGAGGGGTGAATCCCGCAGATGTAGGTGAAGGTCCCTGCGGTATCGAAGGTGTGTTGAAAGGTAGTTCCGCTCGGCAGCTTCTGGCTCATGAACGACTTGTCGTTGGCCACCACGCTGTGGCCGAATGGGTCGGTGTTGGTCCATGTGACCGTGGCACCCCTGCTTACGGTGAGGGTTGCCTCGTTGAACGCAAAATCCTTGATGGTGACGGCACCGGGACCCGCCGCGGCGACCACAGTGGACCCACCGGCGTCACGCGCCCAGAACGCGCCGAAGGCGATCATCAGCACGGCCGTGCCCGCTGCAGCAGCAACAAGGAACCGCGGCGCGGGCGTCGAGTCGTCGTCGGCCATCGAGGGGACGAAGGTGAGGCCCAGCAGAACGATCACTGCGATCTCCGCGACCAGCGCGATCAGCGCTTGTGGTGACGGCTGAAGTCCTTGCTCGCGAAGTCCGAGGATGCCGCCGCCGCGACGGCTCGCGGCGAATGCGCCAAGGGTGGACGCAGCCATGCCGATGCCGGCGAGGCGGATCCACCACTCCTTGCGAACAAGGACCAGCACGACCAGTACGGCCGAGGCGATGGCGTTCAGCAAGAAGCTGCGTCCGAGGTTCGCGTCGGGTGTGGAGCGGTAGCCGTGGAAATACAGATCGAGGTGAACGAGTCCACCGATCAACAGCGCTGCGGCAGCCGCAAAGCGAAGCAAACGAGAAGTGCTCATTCGAATCCTTTCGTGGAGCGAATCAATCTGTGCAGTGTTCGTCACCAGTCCGATGCTGGATGACACACGCTCTCATTTTTCCGCTCCACGAAGGTTACGCGTCCGAGTGATCAGGCGGGTGTGATCCAATCAATCCAGACGGCGGTGTTGTCGTTTGGATCTACTTTTACTTTCAACGACTGCCCTGGCTGGGCTCGTGAAAGGTAGATCTGCTGCACGGTCTCGCGACGTGTGACCGGATAGGGCGCACCCGCAGGACCGAAGATCAACAGGTCGAGTTCGATGACCGGTGCGAAGTTGATCTGTGCGCCGGTCTGACGCACGGCGGTGATCGATGCCGTTGCCGCTACACCGTTCACCGCCGTTGCGCTTGTTGCCGCCATGTCGTTCATGGCCTGCATCTGCGCCATGCCGTTGGCCATCGTGGCCTTCATGTCGACCTTGTGCAGTTCCTCTCGGCCCATCTCCTTGAGCGTCTTCACATCTTTGAAGAAGCCCATGTCAGGCCGCCTGATAGCTGCGATTGAAGTGTTGTGCGACGGCAGCGTTGGCCTTGATGCGCTCGTTCCAACCGTCCATCGCCGACTGCCATGAGGCGGCATCGACACCCTTGCTGAGCGCAATGCTGGGCAGCATTGCTTGGTCGTAGTTGTAGGCCGCGATGCCCTTGCTGATACTCGCGTACAACTCGATCGACACGCCTGCGATCGGTACCAGCATCTCGGCCGGGATCGACGACGGTGCCTGCACTGCGTTGCCGCCGGCAGCGACACCGGCCTGTGCCATCATCGCCTCAGCTTGCTGTTGCGCAGCGGCCTGTTGCATCGCCGCCCCGTCGCGCAGTTGGTTCGCCTGCTGGATCATGCCTGGCGCTGCCGCCGTCATGTCCTTCATGTCGGTGACGCTCTTCTTCAGGTCCTTGAACATTCCCATGGGAATCTGCCTTTCATCGTTGGTTGATGATTGACATCGTGGGCGAGCAAGGGCGCAGCGTCATGAGTATCCGATACTCATTTCAGGCTGTGCGTGCGCACGCACTACTCAGGCCGAACACTCGAGCAGATACGGGGCCGGCAACTGGGCAAGATACGGGACCAGCAATTTAGGGACGCTTGGCGGCCTTCTCGAGCCGCTTGGCGGTCTTGCCGGTTGCGGCGATGTGGCGTCGGTCGAGATCGCCGTGCTCGACGCCGTTTGCGAACAGCACTCGATAGCGCTGCCAATTGAATCCGTTGGCCAAAATGACTTTGCCGGTTGTGCCCACGGGAACATCCTGCAGATCAACGGTCGAGGTGACACGGTCACCCATCCGCAACTCAAGTTGGTTGGCTTCAGGTTTGGCAAGGGCGTGGGGCTTCCAATACGTCACATCCACATTCTGCCCCACGAGAGGGAGTCGTTGCATCTTTCCGCGCCGATACACTCGGCCTTCTGTGAAAAGCACGCTCGAACCCCTCGAGGGGAACAAAGTCAAGCTGTCGGTCGCGGTCGATGAAACCGAATTCGATCGCGACATCGATTCCGCATTCAAAAAGATCGCCCGCGAGGTGCGCATGCCGGGCTTCCGTGCAGGCAAGGCGCCACGCAAAGTGCTCGAAGCCCGCATCGGTCTTAGCGCCGCCCGCGAGCAGGCCCTGCGAGATGGCGTGCCGAACTACCTTGCTCAAGCCGTGCGCGAGCACGATGTCGATCTGATCGCCACGCCCGACGTCGAGATCACCGGTGGCGAGCAAGCCGGCCCGGTTGCGTTCGACGCCACGTGCGAGATCCGCCCCGAGATCACCGTGCCCGGTTACGGCGGCCTTCGTGTCGAGGTTCCAGCAGTCACCGCGACCGACGAAGACATCGATGAGGCCGTGAAGAAGGAACTCAGCCGTCAGGGGAGCCTGGTCGATGTAGAGCGGCCTGTTGCTTACGGCGACCAAGTCACGCTCGACCTGCAGGGCACCCGCGATGGCGAGCCGGTCATCGGACTCAACACCGAGGATTGGTTGTACGAAGTCGGCAAGGGCTGGGTCGCAGGCGGGTTCGACGATCAGCTCGTCGGCGCAACTGCTGGCGACGATCTCAGCTTCACGCTCGTGCCGAACGGCACCGAGGAGCCGGCCGACTTCGAGGTCACCGTCACACGCGTCCAAGAGATGGTGTTGCCCGAGCTGACCGACGAGTGGGTCGACAACAACGTCGCCGAGTACGACACCGTGGCCGGATGGCGCAGCGCGCTGGCCGACCGCATCAGCGAGACCCGCCTCAATCAGGTGCGCAGCCAGATCATCGAACGGGCCACCTCCGAACTCGCCGAGCTCGTCGAGATCGAGGCGCCCGAGGCGATGGTGCAGGGCGACCTGCAGGCGCGCGTGCAGAACACCGTCGAGCAGTTCCAGAGTCAGGGCATCGCGATCGATCAGTGGCTGTCGGCCACTGGCCAAGACGCAAACAGTTTCGTCGAGGGACTGCGCGTGCAGTCGAACAAGGCCGTCAAGGTGGATCTCGCACTGCGTGCGATCGCTGTTGCGGAGAACCTCACGATCGAAGACGTGGACCTCGATATGGAATACGAGCGCATCGCACAGCAGGTTCGCCAGAAGCCCGCACAGGTACGCAAGGCCTACGAGCGCAACGACGCGGTCAGCGAACTCACCGCACAGCTGCGCAAGAGCAAAGCGCTCGACTGGCTGCTGCACCACGTCGAAATCGTCGATCCATCCGGCGCGGCTATCGACAACGATGTCATCCTCGGTCACGACCACGGCGTAGAACACGGCGAACACGAAGATCACGATGCACACGAAGATCACGATGCCGATCACGACGGCCACGACCACGAACACAACCACTAGGAGACCAGCGAATGCGCCCATTGCTCGAACCAGTGCGTAACTACTACGTACCGAACGTGATCGAAACGACGAGCCGCGGCGAGCGTCACTCCGATCTCTACTCGCGCATGTTGCGCGAGAACATCATTTTCATCCCCACCGCGATTGACGACACCGTTGCCAACCTGGTCTGTGCTCAGCTCATCCACCTCGAGAGCGAGAACCCTGACAAGGACATCAACATTTACATCAACAGTCCGGGTGGCGACATCACGGCACTGTTCGCGATCTACGACACGATGCAGTTCATCAAGAATGACATCGCCACCATCTGCCTCGGGCAGGCCGCCTCTGCGGCGGCGGTGTTGCTGGCCGCTGGCACCAAGGGCAAGCGCCTCGCCCTACCGCACGCCCGGGTGTTGCTGCACCAGCCGTGGGGCCAGGTGGGCTACGGGCAGGTCACCGATCTCGAACTCGCTGCCAAGGAAATCCTGCGCATGCGCGACCTGCTTGAGCAGATTTTGTCCGAGCACACGGGTCAGACGATCGAGAAGATCCATGCCGACACCGACCGCGACTTCGTGATTGAAGCGCCGCAGGCCGTCGAGTATGGCATTATCGACGAAGTGATTTCTTCTCGTTCGGCTGTCGACCGCACCGGTCCCATCCGCTAACTGGTCCGGTAGGGGGAAACGTGGCGAAGTTTGGTGACACCGGCGAACTGCTGAAATGTTCGTTTTGCGGCAAATCGCAAAAGCAGGTCAAGAAGCTCATTGCCGGACCGGGCGTGTACATCTGCGACGAGTGCATCGACCTCTGCAACGAAATCATCGAAGAGGAGCTCACCGAGACCAGTGAGCTTCGTTTCGAGGATCTGCCCACGCCCCGCGAGATCCGTTCCTTCCTCGACGAGTACGTGGTCGGCCAAGACGACGCCAAGAAGATCTTGTCGGTGTCGGTATACAACCACTACCGCCGCATCCAGCATCAGCAAAACGCGGGTGTCGGTCGCCGTGACGACGTTGAGTTGGCCAAGAGCAACATCTTGCTGCTCGGGCCTACGGGTTGCGGCAAGACCCACCTTGCGCAGACGTTGGCGCGCATGCTCAATGTTCCCTTCGCCGTCGCCGACGCGACCGCCCTCACTGAGGCCGGCTACGTCGGCGAAGACGTCGAGAACATTCTGCTCAAATTGATCCAGGCCGCCGACTTCGATGTCAAGAAGGCCGAGACGGGCATCATCTACATCGACGAGATCGACAAGATCGCGCGCAAGAGCGAGAACCCGAGTATCACCCGCGACGTCAGCGGTGAGGGTGTGCAACAGGCATTGCTGAAGATCCTCGAAGGCACCGTTGCCTCGGTGCCGCCTCAGGGTGGACGCAAGCACCCGCATCAGGAGTTCATCCAGATCGACACCACGAACGTGTTGTTCATCTGCGGTGGAGCGTTCTCGGGTCTCGAACAGATCATCGAGCATCGCATCGGTCACAAGGGCATGGGCTTCAACAGCGTCGTGCGTTCCAAGCAGGACAAGGACCCCGGCTTGCTGTTCGGTCAAGTGCTGCCCGAGGACCTGCTTAAGTTCGGCATGATCCCCGAGTTCATCGGTCGTTTGCCGATGATCGGTGCCGTGCGCAGTCTCGACCACGAAGCGTTGGTGAAGATCCTCACCGAGCCGAAGAATTCGCTGGTCAAGCAGTATCGCAAGGTGTTCGAGTTCGAAGATGTGGTGCTCGACTTTACTCCTGGCGCGCTGACCGCCATCGCCGATCTCGCGTTGTTGCGCGGTACCGGTGCTCGCGGGCTGCGTTCCATCGTCGAGGAAGTACTGCTCAACACCATGTACGAGTTGCCAGGCCGTAGCGATGTGGGCCGCGTCACCATCGACGAAGACACCGTGAAGAACAAGGTGAACCCCACGTTGGTTCCCCGCGAGCCGGTGCGTGCCGCCCGGCCTCGTCGCGTCGCATCCTGAATGAACTATTCCACCGCACTCGAATACCTCGACGCGCACGCCGTCTACGAAAAGACTGGGGTCATCGACGCGCCGTCGTTGGAGACCATCGAGCGACTGCTCTCGGTGATGGGTGACCCGCACCATACGTATCCGGTGATCCACATCACCGGCACCAACGGCAAGGGCTCGACCTCGCAGATGATCACGCGGCTGTTGATGGCGCACGGGCTGACGGTTGGCACGTACTCCAGCCCGCACCTCGAACGTGTCAACGAACGAATGTCGCACAATTGTGAAGCGATCAGCGACACCGAGTTCGGCGAACAGATCGGCGCCGTTGCCGACCTAGCGCTCGTGGCCGGTGTGCATCCCAGCTACTTCGAGATCGTTACTGCGGCTGCCTTTCGCTGGTTCTGCGACATCGCGATCGACGTTGCAGTTGTGGAGGTGGGCCTGCTTGGTCGTTGGGATGCCACCAATGTGGTCGACGCACAGGTGGCAGTGATCACCAATATCGCGCTCGATCACATGGAGTTTGCCGGACCGACCAAGGCCCACATCGCCCGCGAGAAAGCCGGCATCATCAAGCCGAATAGCGCGGTCGTGATCGGTGAGACTGAGCCGGATCTCGTCGAGATCTTTCGCGGGGCCGGGGGAGCGGTCGTGTTCGAACGAGGCGAGCAGTTCGACTGTCTCGAGAACCAACTTGCCGTCGGTGGTCGGCTGGTGGATTTGCGAACGCCGACCACGGTCTACTCCGACGTCTTCGTGCCCTTGCACGGTCGCCATCAGGGCGACAATGCGGCCGTCGCTCTCACCGCCGTCGAGGCGTTCTTTGCGTCGCCGGTGCCCGAGGAACTCGTGATCGAGGCGTTTCAGAACGTGCTCATGCCAGGGCGATTCGAGGTGCTGAACCATCTGCCGCTTGTCATCGTCGACGGCGCGCACAACCCCGCTGGCGCCGATACGTGCGCGCATGTGTTCTTCGAGGACTTCCACCCGGAAGGCCGGAGAATACTCATCGTCGGATGCCTACGCGGTCGAGACCCTGTGGAGTTGCTCGGCGCGCTGCGTGCCGAAGAATACGACGTTGTCTTTTGCTCTACTGCACCCTCACCACGCGGTCTGCCAGCTGCCGAGTTGGCCGGGGCGGCGCGCCAAATTGGTTGCGATGACGTGCATGAGGTGGGCTCGGTGACGGCCGCGTGCCAGCGCGCACTCGACATGGCGGGTGTCGATGACGCCATCGTTGCAACGGGGTCGATTTACGTTGTCGGCGAGGTGCGCCCCTACATGCTCGCCCGCCGCATGGCCTGAGGTCGCCCGCTCGCCTTTCTCGCCTCGTCGTTTGTACGCAGAGGCGAATGCGAGACGGCGCCGTAGCCTTTGGCACCATGTCTGATCGCACACTCGTCCTGTTGAAGCCCGATGCCGTCGAACGTGGCCTGATCGGTGAGATCACCGGCCGGTTCGAGGCGAAGAACCTCACGATCGCGGCGATGGAACTGCGTCAACTCGACGCTGGAATATTGGCGCGTCACTATGAAGAGCACCAGGGCAAGGGCTTTTACCCCGACCTCGTTGAGTTCATGTCGCGCGGTCCGGTCGTAGCCATGGTTATCGAGGGTCCCGAGGACACGTGGGAAGTGGTTCGCGGCCTCGTCGGCGCCACCAACCCGCGCAAGGCGGCCCCCGGGACCATCCGCGGTGACCTCGGCATTCTGTTCACCGAGAACCTCGTGCATGGCAGTGATTCGCTCGAATCGGCGACCCGCGAGATCGGGATTTTCTTCCCGAATCTGTAACAATCCGCGCACCCGCTAGGATGTCTCCGATCGGCACCGCTGCTCGGAAGGTTTCAGCATGGCACGCAACAATCCGCTCGCCCTCGGGCGTGATCTCGCCATCGACCTTGGCACCGCAAATACTCTGATTTACGCACGCGGTCAGGGCATCGTGCTCAATGAACCGTCGGTCGTGGCGCTCAACGTGAACGACGGCCGCCCCGTTGCAGTCGGTCTTGAGGCCAAGCGGATGATGGGTCGTACGCCCGGCCACATCAAGGTGGTTCGTCCACTCAAAGATGGCGTCATTGCTGACTTCGATGTGTGCGAAAAGATGCTGCGGTACTTCATCCAGAAGGTGCACGCGAGCAAGTGGAGCAAGCCGCGCATGGTCATCTGCGTTCCGTCGGGAATCACCGGTGTCGAGCAACGCGCGGTACAAGATGCGGCCGAATTCGCGGGTGCACGCAAACCCGTGCACATCATCGAAGAGCCTATGGCTGCAGCCATCGGCGCAGACCTGCCGGTGCACGAGCCAAGCGGCAACATGATCGTCGACATCGGCGGTGGCACCACCGAGGTAGCGGTGATTTCCCTCGGCGGCATCGTGACGGCGCAGTCGGTTCGGGTTGCCGGCGACGAACTCGACGACGCAATCCTGCAGTACCTCAAGAAAGAATTCTCCCTCGCGGTCGGCGAACGCACTGCTGAGGAAATCAAGATCCACATGGGCTCGGCTTGGCCGCTCGACGAAGAACTCACTGCCGACATTCGCGGCCGCGATTTGATCAGCGGTTTGCCACGCACGCTCGAGATCACCACAGAACAGGTGCGCGAGGCCATTGCCGAGCCAGTATCTGCCATTGTTGACGCCGTGAAGACAACCCTCGACAAGACACCGCCCGAGTTGGCGGCCGACATCATGCAACAGGGCATCACGATCACCGGCGGGGGCGCGCTGCTCGCCGGCCTTGATCAACGTCTCTCGCATGAGACCGGTATGCCAATTCATATCGCTGCCGAACCGCTGTACAGCGTCGTCATCGGGTCCGGGCGGGCTCTCGAAAACATCGATGCCATGCGCGGTTTGCTGTCCCAGAGTGGCGACGACTAGTCGCCACTCCCCGAACGTACTGTGCCCATCTATTCAGTCAGTCGTCGTCGCGCCATTGTGCTGCTGGTGCTGTCGTCGATACTCCTACTCACCATCGATCTACGCGGCAATCCGCTCGTCGATCGCGCCCGTTCGGCGTTTGCGACGGTGTTGTCGCCGTTCGAGACAGCGGGCCGCGTCGTCGCAACACCCATCCGGAATGCGTGGCACGGCGCAACCGACTATCAGCAACTCGAACGAGAGAACCAGCATCTGCGCGATGAGATAGCACGACAGAAGGGCGATCAACTCGCGGCTCGCGCGATCGTGTCGGAGTATCAGGAACTGCTTACGCTCAATGGCCTCACTGCGAAGTACCCCACGGTGAGCGCGCGCGTGGTGGGCGAATCGCCCGGCAATTTCCGTCAGACCGTCGAGATCGACCGCGGCAGCAACGACGGCATCCTCGTTGGCATGGCTGTGGTGAACTACGCCGGTCTCGTCGGCAAGATCACCACGGTGTACGACAACCGCAGCGTCGTGCTCCTGGCAACGGACCAAGAGTACGCGATCGAGGCAAAGGTATCGGCCGCGGCTGGTCTCCCCACGTCGTCGAGCACCGCCGACACCACGCCAAGCGGTATCCCGGTGGGTGACCTCGGCACCACAACGACAGCGGCGAGCACAACCACGACAGCGCCGGGCAGTAAGGCGCCCAGTGGTGCGATCACACCGCAGTCCACCACGACCACAACTACTCCGGGCGTAGGCGGAGCTACCACCACTACGCTGCCGCTCGTCGTGCAGCGCGAGACCGGCGGCTTCGAGGGCCGGGGCGTCGACAAGCTACCTGCGATGCGTTTCGTCGCCGAGGGCGCCATCAACGTGGGTGCCGTGGTCACTACGACCGGCGGCTCCAAGAGCCTCGCTCCGCCCGACATTGTCATCGGCGAGGTCATCAACATCGTGCGTCGCCCGGGTTCTGCTGGTCCACTGCTCGAGATCAAACTCGCGGCCGACCTGGCTCAGCTCAATTTCGTGCAGGTCGTGTTGTATCGCCCGCCGTCAGAAGTTCCTGCCCGCTGACGTGGAGGCATTGCTCCGACGCCCGATCTTTCGCATCGTCCCCGTGGCGCTCATGCTCATTGCGCTGCAACGTGTCGCGATGGACGGAATCCACCTGTGGGGGGTCGTGCCCCAGATCGTGCTGGCGTTCTGTGCGGCGTCGGGTGTTCCCGGTGGTGCCGATCGTGCGGCCTGGTTGGGTTTCGTGGTGGGTCTGATGTTCGATCTCGGCACCGGATCACCGCTTGGGCAACATGCGTTGGCGTTCGGACTTGCCGGGTACACCGCAGGTTTGGTGAACGTCGTTGCGGTGGATCCGCACTGGTGGTTGTCGATGATGTTCGTGGCGCTCGGCGCGGCGGTGGGAGAGTTCACGATTCCCGTCGTGCAGACCTTCGTGAGCGACGGAGGTTGGCATGGTGAACGGTTGTCGACCATCCTTCCGGTTGTTGCAATCACGTCAGCGGCGTTGTCGGTGATCTTCATCCCACTCAGCCGATGGTGTCTCGCGATTCGCAAGAAGACCTGGAAGGCGCGAGTCGAATGACGCGGCCGCGCCCACTCCCCACCCGCCAGCGAGCACAATAGCGATATGGCTGTAGACAAACGCGCTGCTCGACTGGGAGCGCTCGCCCTCGTTTCGGTCATTCTGCTCGGAGCGATCGGTGCGCGTCTATGGTTCCTGCAAACCGTGCAACGCGAGACGTTTCAACAGCAGGTTTCCGTGAGCAAGACGCGCCGCCAACTGCTGGTACCCGAGCGTGGCCGCATCTTCGATTCGCAGGGCCGGGTCATGGCCGACAATCGTCGCATCCTCACAGTCACCGTCGACCGATCGATCATCCGCAAGGGATCGAATCGCACAGAGCTGTTCACTCGTTTGTCGGGTCTGCTCAAGGTGTCTGTCCAGGAGATGGAGGCCCGTTATCAAAGCGGGAGATACAGCAACTTTTTGCCGTTGCCGCTTGGGGAGGACGTTCCCGAAGATGTCGTGCTGCAAATCGAAAGTCGTAGCGAGGACTTTCCCGGTGTGCGCGGTGACGAGGACTGGAGTCGGGTGTACCCGTTCGCTCCGCTCGCCAGCCATGTCATTGGATATCTCGGTCTGATTCTCGATACCCAGGCTCAGGACTACAAACAGCTCGGCTATCTCAACAATGAGATCGTTGGACAGTTCGGCGTGGAAAAGAGCATGGAGTCGGTGTTGCACGGCACGTGGGGCAAGGTGGTGTACGAGGTGGATAGCGCGAACCACGTCGTTCGCGAGCTCAGCCGCGTCGAACCTGTCCCGGGCAAGGACATCGAACTCACGCTTGACTTGAAGGTGCAGCAATATGCCGAGCAGGCGCTGCAGACCGAACTACGCCAGCAGCGCGAGAACACCGACATCCAACGCATGGCGAAGAATCCTGTCGACAAGTTCGGCAAGCCCAAGTTCACCGGCGAGAACTTCGTTGTCAGTAACGGCGCGCAGTATCTGCCCTACCCGGCGCCGGCTGGTTCGGTCGTTGTGTTGAACCAGGACACCGGCCAGGTCATCGCAATGGCCAGCTATCCAAACTTCGACAATCGTTGGTTCAATGCGGGCATCTCGGGGGCCAAGTTCAAACAGCTGTTCCCGAATGACCCCCAGCACCCCGATAAGTCGATCCTGGTGAATCGTGCGATTCAGGGCCAGTACAACCTGGGCTCCACCTTCAAGCCATTCGTGGCGTACGCGGCCATGACAACGGGCATCATCACGCCGACAGAGACCTATCTCGATCAAGGCAGTTACAGGCTCCAATCCATCGACAAGAGCATCTGCGCGACTGGCGTTCGTTGCGAGTACTTCAACGCTACGAACCCAGTTTCGGGCAAACCCAGCACGTACGGGCCGGTCAGTGTGGAGTCGGCGCTGGCCATCTCGAGCGACGCGTTCTTCTACCGCATCGGTGAGTTGAGCTTCCAGGCAGGTCGCACGCTGTTGCAGGATCAGGTTCGTAAATTCGGGTTCGGTGCCGCCACGGGAATCGACCTGCCGTTCGAGTTCAGCGGACGTGTGCCCGACAACGACCTGAAGAAGAAGTTGG
Organism: Actinomycetes bacterium; assembly: GCA_025360105.1. Lineage (GTDB taxonomy): Bacteria > Actinomycetota > Acidimicrobiia > Acidimicrobiales > Ilumatobacteraceae > WLMZ01. The sequence continues at coordinate 67,990 of JANYCT010000053.1, forward strand.
TCGAGCAGGGAAAGCTGTCCAAGGGCGAGGTGCCGCGCCTCCTGGTTGGCGACAATGTGCAGACCGCCATCGGACAGGGCCTGCTCGCGGCGTCACCGCTGCAGCTGGCCAATGCCTACGCAACCTTGGCCAACGGCGGCTTCCTGAACCGTCCCCACATCGTCAAATCGGTCTATCAAGGAGGCGTCCCCGATTCGGGCCCGAATCAGGTGGATCTCAGCCAGGGCACCCTCATCACGTCGAATGACAAGCCCGAGGTGGTGCAACAGCTCGATCTTCCGCCCGCTGTACGCGACCCTATCGTGCGGGGCCTCAAGCGGGTGATCACCGGACAGGGCGTGAACTATCCGGGCAACTTCTACCACGCCACTACGGGTGAAACCCTTTTCAAGAACTACCCGTATTCGAAGCTCACCATCGCTGGCAAGACCGGCACCGCCCAGGGGTTTGCGAGCAAACCGTGGAATGACTCTTCGGCATTCGCGGCATTCAGCACGAACCCGTTTGCCCCGTACACCGTTGTTGCCTATCTCGAGAAGTCCGGCTACGGCAGCAAAGCAGCAGCTCCTGTCGTGAAGTGTGTCTTCGAGGCATTGTCCAATTCGGTGCCCGTCGACGAGATCACCCCATCTGACCCGCTCGACGATTCCTCGTTGATCGCCGCCCAACCCGAGGCACTCAAAGACGCATCGTGCCTGCAGAACCCGTTCGATCCGGTGCGTGACTGATGGCGTTCTCTGTGCTCAACCGACGACCCGACTCAGGGTTGGGCAACGTGCGTTCCAGTCCCGGTGATCCGAGCAGGAACATCGATTGGGTGCTGATTTTTGCACAGGCGACCCTGGCGGTGATCGGTTGTCTCACGGTGTACTCGGCGTCACGAACCAAGGTTGCCAACGAGTATCTCTTCGCCACCCGTCAGGTTGTGTTCGTGATCATTGCGACCGGCGTGATGATGTTCATCATGTCGCTCGACTACGCGTGGCTGCGCGAGCGGGCCAAGTTCTTCTACGGGCTCACCATCGTGTCGTTGGTGCTGATCTTCCTGTTGGCCAAGGTCAGCAACGGAGCCCAACTCAGCTTCACGATCGGCCCGATCAACCTGCAGCCGGCGGAATTCGCCAAAGTCACGGTGCTGCTGGTCCTTGCCGGCTTCCTCAGCGAGGAATCCACCGACTCGGTCTCATACGAGCGCTTTGTTGGTGCGTTGTGGCTGGGCGGCATCCCGACAGCGCTCATCATCTTGCAGCCCGACCTTGGTTCGTCGTCGGTGCTCGTGGCGTTGATGATGGGTTTGCTGCTGGTGGCCGGTGCTCGCGCGCGCTACATCTTCATGATTACCGTGCTTGCTGTGAGCACGGTGGGGGCCGCGATCGTGGTGCATCTCGTCAACGCATATCAGATCACTCGAATCAGAGCCTGGCTCAATCCCAATTCGGCGGACCCAAAACTGCAGGACTTCATCTTCCAAGGCCGCAACGCGCTGCGCGCCACCGCCACCGGTGGTCTCTCGGGTAAGGGCTGGCTGCTCGGTCCCATCACGAACGCGAAGAGCGACATCCCCGTGCAATGGGCAGACTTTCCGTTCAGCGCGATCGGTGAGCAGTTCGGATTGATTGGGTGCGCGATCGTGGTGGCGCTGTTTGGCGTGGCGCTGTTTCGCATCTGGAGGATTGCTCACCTGTCGCGTGACTTGCTTGGCACGTATATCTGCGCCGGAGTTTTCACCATGCTGCTCTGGCAGGTCTTCCAAAGCATCTCGATGACGGTGGGTCTGATGCCAATCACCGGTCTTCCGCTGCCGTTCATCTCCTACGGAGGATCGGGCATGGTGACCTATTTCGTGCTCTTTGGCCTGGTGCAGAGCGTTCACATGCGTCGGATGCGCTAGTGGTGCGTCGCAGATTTGGCCTGGGTGGTCGGCGATGGACACGTAGACCGATATCGGTTACTCTGTGGCCCTGAGTGTTGGCGCCGAGTTCGAGGTAGTCGTCTCTGCTGGGAGTCTTCGACCGGGTCCTGGCAGCGGAATTGTTCTGCCGCACAGGTGGACTGCGGCGGGAGTGGTGGCTGAGACCGAGTTCACGGGTGCTCACCTGTACCACCTGGCGGCAGCCGGATGCGTTCTCAACGACTTGTACCGGGAAGCACATGGTCTGGGGATCAAAATAGACGGAGCACGAGTTCGAGCGTCGGGTGGATTCGAGGCGGATGTGTGGACGTCCACGGGAGTGGAGTACGAGGTCGATGTGGCCTCCGAGGCGAGCGAGGCTGACATCGAGCGCCTCGTACTTCTCGTCGACGATGTGGCAGAGATACCGAAGGCACTTCGTTCTGGTGCGACCGTCGTTCGGCGCCAAGGTCGTTGACGGTCGGGCCATCGCTACCATTTCGCCGACGCCCCACGAGCTCGTCGTCTGCCCGACACGTGAGGTTTCCCGTTGGTTCACCTGCAGAAGTGGCTCGAAATGTCGATACCGTTGGGTTTCGATATTGGCTTGCCACCTCCGTGGCCCCGCCACGTCGTAGTGTCACAACGTTGTGATGCCACAGCATTGCGCAGGAAATCGGGCGTTCGACGCCCAGCAACAGATCGAAAGCACGGCGCCCGTCGAGTCATTCTCAACGTTGGCAGCCACCGCAGACACGCTCTCCGCCTCGGTGAGCGCAACCGGAGGGAATACGTCCATGGACGACATACGGGTCGAGAACCTCGACGGGCCGCCAACCGCGATAGCCGGGGGTCAAGCTGGCGCGTCTGCTCCAGCCTCCCCCGCGTCAACGGTTGAGCCCCCCAATTCGACAATTGACACGAGGAGCGGAGCCACCAACGAAAACGGGGCCGAAAATGGCGGCGACATGGGTGGCGAGCCAGGCCTTCGCCCGGCGCGCAAGCGTCGCCGCGGATCTCGAGGCGGCCGTGGTCGTACGAAGCCAGCCGGAGCGAGTGACGCCGAAAGCGAGTTCGACGACGACGACGACGATGATGCCGTCGACGTAGCGCACGATACTGCCGGCTCTTCCGACGGTGTCACGTCCGCAGCGCCGTCGTCGGCTCCTCGGCCCAGGGCGCCTCGACCGTCTACGCCGCGCGAGCCCCGTACAGCACCGCCTCGATCTGGAGAAGCGAAGTCCACAGAACCCGATGCAGCGTCGGCCCCCAAGCCGCGCAAGGCAGCGGCTTCCCGCGCCGATGTGACCCCCGAACTTCCCGAGCGCGCCTCGGAAGGCAAACCCAGCGTCGAAGCTGCCGAAACCGCCCTCGTTCGTCGTCCTCAAATCGGAGACACCCGCCCCGCGCCACGTCCTGCGGCTGGGCCGGGCTCCGCTGCAGCGTCCGCCGACGCAGCCGCGGCTGCCGATGCCGCTGCCAAGAAGAAGCGCCGCCGCACGACGAAATCAAAAGCACCGGGCAGCGGTGCTGCGGGCAACGGTTCGGGTGGTTCGTCGCGTGACTCCGATGGTGGCCGCGGCAGCACGGGCCAACTCGACCCTGACGTGCTCGAAAAGCGCCGGGGACGTGAGCGCAATGGACGTCCGGTGGGTCGCTATCTGATGTGCGTGCAAGTGCGCGACAACCTCACTCAGGTCGCGGTCATGGAAGGCCGCAACCTGGTTGAGCACTATGTCAGCCAGCCCGCCGACGACGTCAGTCAGATACACGGAAACATCTACGTGGGCAAGGTACAGAACGTGCTCCCTGGTATGGAGGCGGCCTTCGTCGACATCAGCACCCCGAAGAACGCAGTGCTGTACCGCGGTGACGTGCAGTATGACCAGGAGGACATTGTCGAGCGGGGCAAGTCCGACCGCGGCGGCCAGGAGCGCATCGAGAACATCCTCAAAGCCAAGCAACTCATCGTCTGTCAGGTCACCAAGAACCCCATCGGGGCCAAGGGTGCACGGCTGACTCAGGAGGTGTCGCTACCCGGACGCTTCGTGGTGCTCATCCCGAACTCGAAGACCTACGGCATTTCCAAGCGACTGCCCGACGATGTGCGCAAGCGTCTGCGCAACATTCTCGACCGTGTCAAGCCCGCCGAGCATGGGCTCATCGTGCGTACCGCAGCCGAGAACGCCTCTGAGCACGAATTGCGTGCCGACATGACCCGCCTGCTCGATCAGTGGAACCTCATCGAAGCTAAGGCCAAAAAGGCGCAGGGCCCGGCTCTGCTCTACCGCGAACCTGAGCTCGCTGTCCGTGTGATCCGCGAAGAGTTCAACGCCGAGTACCGCGGCGTTGTCATCGACGATCAACGCCTGTTCGAAGACGTTCGCGATTACATCTCGGCGTTCAACCCCGAACTCGCTGATCGTGTCGAGTATTACGACGGCGCCGAAGAGGGCCTGCCCATCTACGAGCGGTTCCACCTCCACGAGCAACTCCACAAGGCGCTCGATCGCAAGGTTTGGCTCCGTTCGGGCGGGTCATTGATCATCGAACACACCGAGGCGCTCACGGTGATAGACGTGAACACCGGCAAGAACGTGGGCACATCGAACAGCAACCTCGAGGCCACGGTGTTCCACAACAACCTCGAAGCTGCCGACGAGATCGCCCGCCAGCTGCGACTTCGCGACATCGGCGGCATCATCGTGATCGACTTCATCGACATGGAAATTCGTGAGAACCGGCGCAAGGTGGTCGACGCGTTCCGCGAGGCCCTCGCCCGCGACAAGACTCGCACCCAGGTGTTCGATATCTCGGAATTGGGTCTGGTCGAGATGACACGCAAGCGCATCGGCGAGGGCTTGCTCACCAACTTTGCCGACCAATGCCCCAACTGCGATGGCCGAGGCGTGCTCGTAGATCTGGCGTTGCTCGAATGAGCGCACACGGTGAGAACAGCTCGGCCGAATTGACTGCCGCGGCCGTGGTTTCATTGTGCCGTGCGGGTAGAGTCGTTGCGCTATGTACGCAGTAATCGCAACCGGCGGTAAGCAGGAACGAGTCGCAGAAGGCCAGCAATTGCAGGTCGAGCTTCTCGGTACTGAAGACGGCGCCGACGTCTCCTTCACACCCGTTCTGCTGGTCGATGGTGATTCAGTTCTGGCCACACCGGCCGAACTGAAGAGCGCCACGGTCACCGGCCGCGTCATCGGTACCGTCAAGGGACCCAAGATCGACGGATTCACTTACAAGCGCCGCACGAACCAGCGCCGCCGCTACGGGCACCGTCAGAAGTACTCGCTCGTCGAGATCACCTCCATCGCAAAGGGCTGAGCCATGTCAAAGACAAAAGGTGGCGGGTCTACCCGCAACGGTCGTGATTCCAACGCACAACGCCTCGGCGTCAAGGCGTTCGGTGGCTCCACCATCACGGCCGGTACGATCCTGATCCGCCAGCGCGGCACGCGCTTTCATCCCGGCATCAACGTCGGCATCGGCAAGGACGACACCCTGTTCGCCCTCAAAGATGGCGCCGTGCAGTTCGGCGAGCGTCGCGGCCGTCGCGTCATCAACGTCATCACCGAGGACTGAGCGCACACCACGCTCGTCACTTCGGTTCACGAACTGAACAGACCCGGCCACTGTGGCCGGGTCTAATTCGTTGACAACAGGTTCAGTCGCTGACGCCGATGCCTTGGGGCAGCCGTTCGGGACCCCAGCCGAGCAGCATCATTGCCTGGCGGCAGGCAAAGCGGTCGGTCATTCCGCTGACATAGCGCACCGCAGCGTGCAATGCGTCGGGTCCGCCGGCGTTCAGGCCGGGGGCCGGGGGCGCAGTGCCGAGTACATCGTCGTCGGCGGGCAGCAGATTGGGCCGGTCGGCGTAGTGCTCCACGAGCGCCTGCAGCAGTGAGATCACCGCCGTTGCCTGTGCAAGCGATGCCGGGCGCAGATACACCTGCTCGTAGTTGAACTGGCGGAACGCGGCCAGGGCGGCGGCGTGATCATCGAGCATGCCGATGCGTGCGGTGAGCGCGGTGGCGTCGATCATCGCGCGGATGAAGGCACCGAGTTGGCGTGACCGCGTGACCCCACATCGGTCCCGTACCAACGCTGGCAGCATCGATGGCGTGACGATTCCGGCGGCCACGGCATCCTCGAAGTCGTGACAGACATAGGCAATGCGATCGGCCCACGAGACAACCTCGCCCTCGGGCGTGCCCGGGGCAGGGCGCGACCACGAGTGGTTGCGGATGCCGTCGAGCGTCTCATTGCATAAGTTAAGTGAACCGAGGGTGACATCGGCTCCCCAGACTGCGTGGTCGTAGCCACTGGGCAGGTAGGGCGACAGTGCATCCTCGCTGGCGTGTCCGCCAGGCCCGTGTCCGCAGTCGTGGCCGAGTGCGATTGCCTCGGTGAGTGCCACGTTCAACCCGAGGGCGCGAGCGATGGACACGGCCACTTGCGCGACTTCGAGCGCATGCGTGAGCCGGGTGCGCTGGTGATCATCGGGGAAAACGAAGACCTGGGTCTTGCCGGCCAGCCGCCGAAAGGCTGCGGCGTGCAGGATGCGGTCGCGGTCGCGTTCGAAGCATGTGCGGTATGGATCGGCTGCTTCGTCCACGTCGCGGTTACCGGCGTCGGCGGCACGGGTGGCCAACAGTGACATCGACGCGTCCTGGGTCTCTTCGCTGCGCCGACGATCGACGACCGTGCTGGTGCCCGGTCCGGCCCACGAGTCGCGATGCGCCAATTGAATACCGGCCACCTTATGGCCCGACATGGTGGATGCCCAGCGCTGGGCGCGCTCCTGAGTCGACTCGTCCATGACCGGCAGGATACGCACTGCAATCCGAGAGCGCCTCGTACCCCCGACAGATAGCCTGCTCAGGGCCATGAGTGGATTTGTCGACGAAGCCCAACTGAACGTACGCGGCGGCGATGGTGGTGCGGGCTGCGTGTCGTTCCGCCGAGAAGGCCCCGAGGCAATGGGCGGACCCAACGGTGGCGACGGCGGCAAGGGTGGCGACGTCTGGATGGTTGCGAGTCGCAATGTTGCTTCGCTGCTTGCGTTCCGCGACCATCCCCATCGCCGGGCCAAGGACGGAATCAACGGCAAGGGTAAGGATCAGCATGGCAAGCGGGGCGAGAGCATCGAGGTCATGGTGCCCGAAGGCACTATCGCCCGCGATCTGTACACCGGCGAACTGCTTGCCGACCTCGTGCATCATGGCGACCGCTGGTTGGCGGCGCCGGGAGGTCGTGGTGGGCGCGGCAACGCGAAGTTCTGGTCGAACCGGCGGCGTGCGCCCAACTATGCCGAGCAGGGCGAGTATGGCCAAGAGCACTGGCTCAAGCTCGATCTCAAGCTGATGGCCGATATCGCCCTCGTCGGTTTCCCGAACGCCGGCAAGAGCACGCTGATCAGCAGCATCAGCGCCGCCAAGCCCAAGATCGCGGCGTATCCGTTCACCACCCTCGAGCCGCATCTGGGTGTTGTCCGCCTCGACAGCGATACCGAGTTCATCGTGGCTGACATTCCCGGTCTCATCGAAGGTGCCAGCGAGGGCAGGGGACTCGGTCATCAGTTTCTCCGCCACATCGAGCGGGCTCGCGTGCTGTGCGTGCTCGTCGATCTCGATCCAGTCGATGGTGTGCCACCAGCCGAACAAGAGCGCATCCTGCTCGGCGAGTTGGGCAACTACGAACCTGAGTTGCTCGAGCGCCCACGGATCGTGGTGGGTACCAAGAATGACATGGGTGCCGATACCGAATGGGATGGTTTGCGCATCAGTGCCATCACCACCGACGGTCTGCGCGACCTCGTGGGCAAGATGGCCGCGCTGGTGCACAAGGTGCGACAGGAACAGCCCGTGCAGGAGGGCATTGTCATCATCCGCCCCGAGGTCGATGGCGCAGTCGTCGAACGCATCGACGAGAACCAGTTCCGGGTACGTGGCCGCAACGTGGAACGCGTGGTGGCGCTCAACGATGTCACTACTCCCGAGGCGTTGAATTGGATTGACGAGCGACTCAAGAAACTTGGCGTCGATCGGCTGCTCAGCCGCTCGGGCGCTCAGGAGGGCGACGTGATCTGGATCGGTGCGTTCAGCTTCGAGTACGAACCGGATCTGTAGATGCGTGTCGTTGCCAAGGTCGGAACCTCGTCACTGACTGATGCGCGCGGTGTTGTGCAAAGCGATGTCATCGCGTCGTTATGTGATCAGATTGCGATGTTGCGCGGCCAGGGTCACGAGGTTGTCTTCGTCAGCTCGGGGGCTATCTCGGCTGGGGTCGCGGTGCTCGGACTCGAGGCCCGACCCACCGAGGTCCTCACCCTGCAGGCGCTTGCTGCGGCTGGGCAACCGCGGCTGATGCAGGAGTATTCGCAAAGCCTTGCCCGTCATGGTCTGGTCGCCGCACAGGTGCTGGTGGTGCCGCATGACTTCGCCAACCGCCGCCAGTATCTGCATGCACGCGACACCTTGGTGCGCATGCTCGAACTGGGGTGCGTGCCCATCGTGAACGAGAACGACACGGTTGCGAGCGATGAGATTCGCTATGGCGACAACGATCGCATTGCTGCACTCGTGGCCCACAATGTGAGCGCCGACATGTTGGTGTTGCTCACCGATATGGAAGGTCTCTACACCTCCGATCCGCGTACCGACCCGTCGGCCGAATTGATCTCCGAGGTCGCCGCCGACGATCCGCTGCTGGCCGTCACCGCTGGCGCTACGGGCTCGAACCGGGGCAGTGGTGGCATGGCGTCCAAATTGTGGGCCGCGCGCTTGGCGAGTTGGTCGGGTGTTCGCGCGGTGATCGGGCCGGCGCTTCGGCCGAATATCCTTGTCGATGCCGTCGCTGGCGTTCGCGTGGGCACAGCCTTTGCGCCCAGCGATCGACGCCTCCCGGCGCGCAAGCTCTGGATAGGTTTCGCGAGCCAAGTCGATGGTTCGGTGACGGTTGACGCAGGCGCCTACCGAGCCCTCGTCGAGCGAGGCACATCGTTGCTGCCCGCCGGCGTCATTGCTGTCGATGGCGACTTTGATGAGGGCTCAACCATCGAGGTGCGCGACCCTGATGGCGTTGTCTTTGCGCGCGGCATGGCCGTATCACCAGCGGCGACGGTGCAAGAACACGCTGGGCGCAATACGCGTGATCTCCCGGCGCGCGTGGCCCGCGAGGTCATTCACCGCGACGATCTGGTGTTGCTACCCCACTGACGTGGACTTGGCCGGCATGAGCCGATTGCGCAGCGTGTCGAGTTCAGGCGCCTGCAACACAACAAGTACGGCGACGTAGACCACGGTGCCGACCATGGTCCCGACGACGGCCCGCGCGATGGCGCCCGGCCCTGAGTTTGCGCCCACCTTGGCGCTGACCCACCAGACCACTTCGGCCATGATGACTGCGGCAAGCGCCATCCTCCACAGGCTCGCGTAGATCGGGCGGAGCTCAAAGCCCTGCACCTTGTAGCTCAACACGAGCATCGCCAACGCGGCGCTGAGCAGATACGCGATCGCGAACGACAGGCCGAGGCCGAGTACGCCGTAGCGACCCACGAGCATCCAGGCGAGCACGATGTTCAGCGCATTTTCGAACAGGTTGATGATGAACGGTGTTCGTGCGTCCTGATGCGCGTAGAAGCCACGAAGCACAAAGAGGTACAGACTGAACCCTACGAGGCCGAGGGCGAAGCCACCGAGGGCGCGGCTCGTCGTGAGTGCCTGCGCCGCCGTGAGATGCCCGTGTTGCAAAATGCCGCCGATGATCGAACGGCGCAGGACGAACAGTCCAAGCCCCGCGGGGAGTGTGAGGAGGGCAACCATGCGGATACCGAGCGACGAACGGTCGATGAAGGCTGCTTTGTCTCGACGGGTCACAAACCGCGCCAGTTCCGGAACGAACGTGGTGGCGATCGACATTGCGAGCAGGCCGTGCGGGAGCAGAAAGAACGTGAACGCCGCCGTGTACGCGGTTTGGTGACCCTCGCCCGAGCCCAAGGCCAAGTTCTTCACGACGATCACGGCCACCTGATTGGCGATCACGTACCCGAGGGTCCAGCCCGACAGCTGCAGCAATTTCTTCACTGCCGGATGTCTGAAGTTGGCGTTGAACCGCAGTGGTACCTGTGCCGATTTCAGCGCCGGCCACAGGGCGAGTGCCATGACTGCGATCCCGAACGTGGCGCCGAGACCGAGCGTGTATCGCAGACGGTCATTGGTGAGCACATCGCCGAGTTGCAGCGACTTGTGACCGACGATGCTCGGTAACAACAGCAGGCTCACGATGATGACCAGGTTCGACAGCACCGGGGCCCAGGCCGCAGCGAAGAATCGGCGGCGTGCGTTCAGCAATGCCGCCCCGAGCGCCGAAAGTCCATAAAAGAAGATTTGGATGAGAAAGATCCGTGAGAGTGCGGTGCCGACCTTGCGGTATTGCCCGGCGTCAACCGTATGGGGCGGGTGGATCGAAAAGAGGTGGAAGATCCATGGCGCGGCCAACATCGCCAGGGCTGTGATCGCCGTGAGCGCCAGCACAGCGACAGTGACGACTGCAGTGGTGGCGTCGTCGTCGTCTTCTTCCACGTGCTTGGTGAACAGCGGGACGAGGCTGGCTGAGAGCACACCGCCGAGCAGCAGCTCGTAGATCGCGTTCGGGCTGTTGTTGGCTCCGTCGTAGGCATCTGCGAGCGCGGTCTGACCGACGATCACGCTGAAGACGACAATACGGATGAGTCCCGTGATCCGTGAGAGCGCGGTGCCGACGGCAACAGTGACGTTGGATCGCAGCAGTCCCGCCCCAGCCGACGATGCTGTCGTGTCCGCCGGCCCCTGATCCACGACAGCATCGTAGAGCTTCGCCATCCGCGGCGTAGCTGATGGAAGCCGTGTAACTCGATTGATGCGCTAGCAGGGTGGGCCAGTAGGGTGAGTTGGGTATGGGAACCCGCTTTGAATCCGTTCAGTCGGTACGCGAAGGACTTCGCGACGAGAACTACCTTGCCGATGAAGGGATCGCTGGCGTTGTCTTTCTCGCCGATCGACTCGGCAAGCCGGTGCTCGTCGAGGGTCCAGCCGGAACCGGCAAGACCCAGTTGGCCAAGAGCGTTGCCGAGATGACCGGCGCTCGCCTGATCCGTTTGCAGTGCTACGAGGGCCTCGACGAGTCGAAGGCCCTCTACGAGTGGAACTACAAAAAGCAGCTGTTGCGCATCCAGGCCGACAAGAACAGTGACTCATGGAGCGATGTCCACGACGACATCTTCTCTGACGAGTTCCTACTCACACGTCCACTCCTCGAAGCCATTACCGCCGACGATCCGGTGGTGTTGCTCATCGACGAGGTCGACCGCGTCGAGGTCGAGACCGAGGCGTTGCTACTCGAGATCCTGTCCGAGTATCAGGTGTCCATTCCCGAGTTGGGAACCATCACGGCCAAGCAGATCCCGTTGGTGTTTCTCACGTCGAACAACACCCGCGAGCTGTCCGAGGCGCTCAAGCGTCGCTGCCTGTACCTTCACGTGGATTACCCCGATCTCGAGCGCGAAAAGCAGATCGTGCTCACCCGCGTGCCGGGCGTTACCGAGAACCTCGCGGATCAAATTGCGCGGATCGTGCGCAGTCTCCGCCAGCTCGACCTCAAGAAGGCGCCCAGTGTGAGCGAGACCATCGACTGGGCGCGCACGCTCGTGTTGTTGGGCGTATCGAACATCGATGCCCAGCAGGCCAAGGAGACGCTGCACGTTCTGCTCAAATACCAGACCGACATCGCCAAGGCTGCCAAAGAGCTGTCTACCGAGTCCATCAAGTAACTGCGCAAACAGGGTTCACGTTCATGATCGATCTTCTGGCTGGTTTCGTCACCGAGCTTCGCAACGCGGGGCTACCCGTGTCGCTCACCGAGAATCTCGATGCAATGGAAGCCGTGCAGCACATCCCCATCGAGGATCGGGAGGCATTCAAGTACGCGCTCGGCGCCACGCTCGTCAAGAACAACAGCCACTGGCGAGCGTTCGAAACCGTCTTCGAGGTGTACTTCAGCCTGCGCGGGCCCGAGTACAAACTCGTCGATGGCGATGACAGCGAGCTCGACGAGATGTGGCGCGAGATGCAAGAACAGCAAGGCCAGGGCGAAGGCCGTGGCGCGGGTGGCGGCGGCATGGAGTCGCTCACTCCCGAGGAGATGATGAATCTCCTCATGAAGGCCTTGATGAAGGGTGATCAGGGCATGATGCGCGCGTTGGCCAAGCAGTCGGTGCAGCGTTTCGCGGGCATGGAGCCGGGACGTCCCGTGGGCGGCACCTACTACCTGTATCGCACACTGCGCAATCTCGATCTCGAGGGCATGCTCGAAAAGCTGATGGAAGCTAGTCGCGAAGAAGTCGGCGGCGAGCTCACCCCGCTCGAAGAACGCCTCGAGAAGGACGAATACGACAGCCGCATCGATCAGTTCAAAAAGGAGATTGAGGCCGAGATCCGGCGTCGGCTCGTAGCCGATCGCGGTGCTGAGGCGATGGCCAAGACATTGCGCAAGCCGTTGCCAGAAGACGTCGAGTTCATGCACGCGTCGCGCGACGAAATGCAGAACCTGAAGAAGTCGCTGTATCCGCTGACCCGCAAGCTGGCGGCACGCCTGGCGCGTAAGCGTCGTCATGGTCGCAAGGGTCCGCTTGATTTCCGCAACACCGTGCGTCACTCACTGTCATATGGCGGCGTGCCTGCCGAGCCCAAGTTCAAGTACCCCCGCCCGGCCAAACCCGAGCTCATGGTGGTTGCCGATATCAGCGGTTCGGTCGCAGCGTTCGCACGATTCACGCTAATGCTCGTGTACGCGATCCAAGGACAGTTCTCCAAGGTGCGCTCGTTCGTGTTCATCGACGGCATCGACGAGGTCACCGACTACTTCAAGGGTGTCGAAGACATCAGCGAGGCTATCCATCGCGTCAACACCGAGGCCGATGTCGTGTGGGTCGATGGTCACAGCGACTACGGCCACGCGTTCGAGGTGTTCTGGGAGCGCTACGGCAAAGACATCGGGCCCAAGACCACGGTGCTCTTGCTCGGCGACGCGCGCAACAACTATCACGCCAGCCAGGCCTGGGTCGTGAAGAACATCCAGCAGAAGGCACGGCATGTGTATTGGCTCAACCCCGAGCCGCGCAGCTACTGGAACACCGGCGATTCCATCGTCGGCGATTACGGCACCCACACCGATGGCGTGTATGAATGCCGCAACTTGCGTCAGCTCGAAGCCTTCGTCGAGAAACTCGCCTGAGCCGTTCACCGGCGTGGCCTCACGGTCCGCCGCTGAGCGACCACGTAAACCAATGCATTGCGTTGGCCTTCGACTCCAGCACCGTTGGCGTCGGCCCCTGGCAGCCGCCGTTCGGCCACGCGCGGGTGGATGTGAAGAGCGTGTCACCGCGACGTGACTCGCCGATCGCGTGCATCGGTCCGTACGCATCGACCGTCGCCTGGTCGACCTTCTCACCGCTCTTTTGGAAGCTGCGCCCGCACAACTCGGCGATGTTGGGGTGGCGCAGCGACGGCACGACCCAGTGCACGAGAGCCATCCCGCCCAGCTAGTGCTGCCGACAGAGAACATGTCGTGGGGCGGCTGGTGTCCCGCTCGGTGTTCGCAGAAGCGGTAGCGGTCGCCCACACAGATTCTGTCCGAGCGAACAGGTCGAAACTCGACACTTTCCCTCGGCCAAAGCTGGCAGCGCAGCCCGATGAGGTGGACAGAACTGACATGTCTTTCGAAATCCGTCATCTGTCGTTGACAAATGTGTCAATCACAGATGACGGATCTGGTCGAACAACAGGTAGGTGGACGTCGGGAGCGACCGACCTTCGCGAGGTTTGCCTCGATCTGTTGATCTACTCGAATGAGGAATCGAAGCGCGACGTCGCTTCGCTGATGAAGCCCGGGCCGAATTCGCTTTCTCCATCCGTGCGGTACTTGACGAAGAGCTCCTCGAAACCGCCAGGGACAAAGGTCACGATCAAGTCCGCCGGGTCCGGTGTCGCGTTGCGGTATCCATGGCGAACCCCACGCGGGACGCGGACGAAATCACCGGGATGCAGCGTCACGATGCGGCCATCGAGCATGAACTCGAGCTCGCCGGAGCGCACAAGAAAGGTTTCCTCGAATGAGCCATGCTGGTGAATCGCAAAGTTGTTGTCGGCAGCATCGCCGGCAACTTTCGACGGAGCGACGAGCCACGCCAGAACGGAATACTCACCACCCGTCACCGCGGACGACACCATCACTCGACCGCGGTCGTCGCCGTCTTCGAAGACGACTCCGTCTCGTGCCCCTACCACTGCGTCGTGCATCAGCTGCGTTGGTAGTTGGGGGCCTCTTTGGTGATGGTCACGTCGTGGGGATGCGATTCCTCGCGACCGGCGGTGGTGACCTTCATGAAGCGGGCCGTGTCGCGCAACGACTGCAGGGTGCCCGAGCCTGCGTACCCCATCCCGCTGCGCAGGCCACCGATGAGCTGATAAGCAACGTCGCCCAGGCCGCCTGCGTAGGGCACTCGTCCCTCGATACCCTCGGGAACAAGCTTGCGGGTACCGCTTGGCGCCTGTCCGCTGGCGTAGCGATCGGCGCCGTGGCCCGACATCGCCCCGAGCGAACCCATGCCCCGGTAGCTCTTGTAGCGGCGACCCTCGAACAACTCGAGTTCGCCGGGTGCTTCCTCGGTGCCGGCCAGCAACGAGCCGAGCATCACGGTCTCCGCACCGGCGGCGATGGCTTTCACAACGTCGCCGCTATAGGTGATGCCCCCGTCGGCGATGACGGGCACGCCGAGTTTGCGGGCCTGCAGGCACGCGAAATAGATGGCCGAGAGCTGCGGCATGCCTGCACCCGAGACAACCCGAGTGGTGCAGATGGAGCCCGCACCAACGCCAACCTTCACGGCATCGGCGCCGGCAGCTACGAGTGCCTCGACGCCCTCTTCGGTGACCACGTTGCCGCCGACGATGGCAATGTCTGGCCATCCTGCTCGCAGCCGCTCGATGGTCTTGATCACGCCGGCCGAGTGACCGTGCGCCGTGTCGATAACGAAGGCATCGACACCCATGACGGCCAAGGCCTCGGCGCGTTCTTCGACGTCGGGCCCAACACCGAGCGCAGCCGCGCAGGCGAGACGTCCTTTCGAGTCACGTGTGCCGTTGGGGAACTCTTGCCGCTTGAGGATGTCCTTTACGGTGATGAGGCCGCGCAAAATGCCTTGGGCATCGACGAGGGGCAGCTTTTCAATGCGGTACTTCTGCAGCGTTGCTCGGGCTTGCTCGAGCGTAGTTCCAACCTCGGCGGTAATGAGCCGTTCGCCGGTCATGAAATCGGTGACCGGTCGGTCGAAGTCACTTCCCTCACAGAAGCGGATGTCGCGATTGGTGAGAATGCCGAGCAGGCGCCCGTCGGGATCGGTGATCGGCACGCCGCTGAACTTGAAGCGGTTCATCAACGCCTCGGCATCGTGCAGCGTGGCAGTGGGGGGCAACGTCACCGGATCGGTGATCATGCCGCTCTGGCTGCGCTTCACCTTTTGCACCTCGGCTGCCTGATCGAGGATCGACAGGTTGCGATGGATCACGCCGATGCCGCCCTCTCGCGCCATGGCCACGGCCATCGGCGCCTCGGTGACCTTGTCCATTGCCGCCGACACGAGCGGTACGGCGAGGCGGATGTCGCGGGCGAACACCGCTGAGGTGTCGACCGAGTCAGGAAGGACCTCGCTATAGCCCGGAACGATGACGACGTCGTCGAACGTGAGGGCCTCGAAACGATCGAAGAACGCCCCGCGGTCATTTCGGCCGGCAGGGCGTGAAGTCGAAGGGCTGGGCATGATGGGCCTCCTTCGGGCGCAGCAGAGTGTTGCAGATTGACCCTACGTGCGAGCGTCTTCGCACGCCGAGCGTTTGAACGAAAAGTCAGCAAATTCTGTGGATCATGGGTTGGGTCGCAGCGGTCGGTATTCGGCCGCGTACCCTTGAGGTTCTGTGACACGCCTGATCCTTGTTCGCCACGGCGAATCGAATACCACCGTTGCCCGCCGCATCGGCGGCTTCCGGACCTGTTCGGGGTTGTCGCCGCTCGGCCGTGAACAGGCGGAGCGGCTGCGGGATCGGCTGGCGTCGACTGGAGAGATCGCTGCCGACGCATTGATCAGCAGCCAGTTCGCCCGTGCGCGTGAGACAGCCGAGATCATTGCTCCCGCGTTGGGAGGTCTACCGATCGAGATCATCGAGGGCTTTGGTGAGCACGACCCCGGCGACGAGTGTGACGGTCTCACGTTCGACGAGTACGTCGAGCGCTATGGCAGCCACGACTGGGAGTCCGATCCTTTCACCGTTGGTTTTCCCGGTGGCGAGACGTTGGCCGCGTTCCACCTGCGCGTCGGTGAGGCAATCTCGCAGACGGTGCGTCGCTACGAAGGCAAGTCCGTGGTGGTCGCGTGCCATGGTGGCGTGGTGGACGCAGCGCTACGCCAGGCGTTGCGCACAGCGCAATTAGGGGTGTTCGAGATCAACACGTTGAATACCTCGATAACCGAAATGCACCTGGTGAAACCGGGCCGTTGGAAGCTGGTGCGGTACAACGATCACGCACATTTAGCCGGACTCGTGAAAGAGACTCCGAGAAACAGTTGAGCTCAACCCGGCCGAATCACGCAGTGGCGAGCTTTGCCTCGAGCGTGGCGAGTGCTGTGTCCAACTCTGTGGGGAGCGTGGCGCCGAACTGCGCGTAGTGGGTGCGGATCTGGGGAATCGCAGCCGCCCATCCGTTGGCGTCGACCGTCAATAAGGTGCTCAGGTCGGATCGATCGACGTCGAGGCCCTTCACATCGAGACCACCCTCGGTGGGCAGGTAGCCGATGGGAGTCTCGATGGCATCCGTCGTACCACTGACGCGTTCGAACACCCATTTGAGCACGCGGCTGTTCTCGCCATATCCGGGCCACAGGAAGCGGCCGTCCTCGTCGCGACGGAACCAATTGACGAAGAAGATCTTGGGCAACTTCTCGGGATCGGTGTGCTTACCCACCTGCAGCCAATGGCTGAAGTAGTCGCCCATGTTGTAGCCGCAAAAGGGCAGCATTGCCATGGGGTCGAAGCGCAGTTGACCGACCGCACCGGCTGCGGCAGCGGTGGTCTCTGACGCCATGATCGAACCAAGAAAGACGCCATGTTCCCAGTCGAAGGCTTGGGTGACCAGCGGCACGGTTGTGCGACGGCGTCCGCCAAACAAGATGGCAGAGATCGGTACGCCGGCGGGGTCTTCCCACTCGTCCGCGATCGATGGGCACTGGGCCGCAGGCGCCGTGAAGCGCGCATTCGGATGGGCTGCGGGTGTGTCGGATTCGGGAGTCCACGGGTTGCCGCGCCAGTCGGTGGCATGCGCTGGTGCGTCATCGCTCATACCCTCCCACCACACATCGGCGTCGGCGGTGAGCGCGGTGTTGGTGAAAATACTGTTGCCCCACAACGTTTCCATTGCGTTGGCGTTGGTGTCGTAGCCGGTACCCGGAGCGACACCGAAGAAACCGGCTTCGGGGTTGATCGCGTGCAGGCGGCCATCGGCGCCGAACTTCATCCAGCAGATGTCGTCACCGACAGTTTCGGCCTTCCAGCCGGGGATCGTCGGTACGAGCATCGCGAGGTTCGTTTTGCCGCATGCAGATGGGAACGCAGCCGCAATGTACTTGAACTCGCCCGCAGGGTTGGTGAGCTTGAGGATCAGCATGTGCTCGGCCAGCCAACCGGCGTCGCGCGCCATCACCGAGGCGATGCGTAGCGCAAAACACTTCTTGCCGAGCAGCGCGTTGCCGCCGTAGCCGGAACCGAACGACCAGATCTCACGTGTCTCCGGGAAGTGCACGATGTACTTGTTGTCGGGATTGCACGGCCACGCGGAGTCAGCCTCGCCAGGAGCGAGCGGCGCCCCAACGGAGTGCAGGCACGGCACCCAGTCATTATCGCCGAGCGCATCGAGCGCGCCCTGACCCATGCGAGTCATGATGCGCATGTTGGCGGCCACATAAGGCGAGTCGCTGAGTTGTACGCCGATGTGGGCAATGGGTGATCCGAGTGGACCCATACTGAACGGCACCACATACATCGTGCGGCCCTTCATCGATCCGGTGTACAACGTGGTCATCTCGGCACGCATGTCGGCGGGATCGCGCCAGTTGTTGGTAGGGCCGGCGTCGGCGGCGTTGGTCGAGCAGATGAAGGTGCGGTCCTCGACACGTGCGACGTCGCCTGGATCGCTGTGCGCCCAGTAGCTGTTGGGTCGCTTGGCTTCGTCGAGTTTGGTGAACGTGCCCGAGTCGACGAGTGCTTGGCACAGGTTCTCGTATTCGTCGGCGCTGCCGTCACACCAGTGCACGTTGTCGGGCTGCGTGATGTTCGCCCAGTCGTTGACCCACTGCTGAAGACGCTTATTGGTGGTCGTACCGCTCATGGAAGAAGTCTCCCCTGTGGCGCGTCGCCACGCCAAAACCATCGCCGAAGAAAAAACGAAACAGCCGGTCAGTGCTGACCGGGTGTACCCATATCGATCTCGCTGCCGAGGTGGAGCCCTGTGGCTCGGCCGTCGGAGTCGAGTGAGAACACCACCCGCTGCCCCTGACGGAGCATGCGGAAGATGGAACCCTGCAGAGCATTTTCAGCAAGGTCGTAGTCGTTGAGGTCGGTGTCGCAGATGACAACACCATCGCCGCTGCCGGGATCGTAGGACTTGATGACACCCTGCATGACGGTTGTGGCCTCAGCCGGCCTTGACGATCTTGCCCGACTTGATGCAGCCGGTGCAGACGTTCATGCGCGTGGGGGTCTTGCCCACCAAGGCGCGCACCCGCTGAATATTCGGATTCCAACGTCGCTTGGTACGACGGTGGGAGTGTGACACGGACATGCCCCACGAAGGGCCCTTGCCACACACTTCACATACTGCTGCCATGGGCGTTTCTCTTTCCGAGAAGGGGTCGAACGAGTCGTCAAAGGCTATCAGCGCGTTCTGATTCTCCAACTCGCCATCGCGCCGGCAATCGGGCCCGCAATCGGGCCGGCAATCGGGCCGGCAATCAGGGGGATACCTTCGGGGTTCGGTACGATGCGCACGTGCCCACCCTCGAGCTGCTCTCGGCAGATGCGCTGCGCGACACCGTCATCATCTTCAGAGACACGATGAAGGCCCACGCGGCCGAGATCAACCGTCTCAACGTCTACCCAGTGCCCGATGGCGACACCGGCACCAATATGGCTCGCACCCTCGATGCGGTCGTGGCCGAGTTGGACAAGAGCGATCCGGCCCTCGAGTCCACGTGCAGCGCTATCAGCCACGGTTCGCTGATGGGGGCCCGGGGCAATAGCGGCGTCATCCTCAGTCAGATCTTGCGTGGTATTGCGAATACATTGAAAGAAGCCACCGATGGCACTGCCACCAAGGTGGCCGAGTCGCTGAAGAATGCGTCCGTCGCGGCCTATCAGGCAGTGCTGAAACCAATCGAGGGCACGATCCTCACGGTCGTGCGCGAGTCCGCCGACGCTGCTCAATTGTCCGCAGCGGGCGGCGCTTCGCTTGCTGTCATGTTGCGGGCCGCCAAAGCCGCTGGGAGATCTGCGCTCGATCGCACACCTGACATGTTGCCGGTGCTGAAAGAGGCTGGGGTGGTCGATGCCGGGGGCGCGGGGTTCTTGCTGTTGCTCGACTCGGCGCTGTTCGTCGTCGACGGAGAGCCCCTGCCCATTCCCGTGGAAACCGAGGACGGCGCCTTCGATCCCTTCCAGGCCATTGCCCATCGCGGCGCAGGCGACGTGAGCGAATTGCGCTACGAGGTCATGTACTTCATCGATCTGCCCGACGAGAACATCGAGGCCTTCAAGCAGTCGTGGGGTGAGATCGGCGATTCCATCGTGGTCGTCGGTGGCGATGGCTTGTGGAACTGCCATGTGCACACCAACGACATCGGCGCCGCGATTGAGGCCGCGCTTGATAACGATGGCCGCCCGCACCAGATACGCGTCACTGACCTGTTCGAAGAGGTCGCCGAGGAGCACGCTCACCGCGAGGCAACGCTCAAGGGTGAGACGCCCCCGGTGCTCGTACCCCGCGGTCCGAGCGCAGCAGGTATGCCTCCGGTGACCTGCGCGGTCGTTGCGGTGTGCAGTGGCGACGGGCTGTCGGAGTTGTTCGACCAGTTGGGCGTGCAGGGCGTAGTCACCGGCGGCCAGACCCTGAACCCGTCGACCGCCGAGTTGCTCGCTGCCGTCGAGGCAGTGAATGCACGTCAGGTCATCGTGCTGCCGAACAACAAGAACATCATTCCCGTCGCCGAGCAGCTCAATGCGCTCACGGCAAAAAAGGTCGTCGTCGTGCCCACGCGCAGTATGCCTGAGGCGCTGGCCGCACTCGTGGTGTACGACCCGGAGGCATCGGCTGATCACAACGGCGAGGAAATGGGTGAGGCCGCCGACTCGGTGGCGACGGGTGAGGTCACCCAAGCGGTGCGCGATACCAGCAGCGAGGCCGGCCAGATCACGATGGGCGACTGGATCGGCATCGTTCGCGGCGACGGAATTGTGTGCATCAATGACACGGTGATCGGCGCGTGCACGGCGCTGCTCGAGACCCTCATCACACCGGGCCGAGAGATCGTCACGATCATCGAGGGATTGCAGGCAACGGCGTCAACCACCGAGGCGCTTTCGGCATGGTTGGCCGACGAGCATGGCGATGTGCAGGTAGAGATCCATCGCGGCGGCCAACCGTTGTATCCGTACCTGTTCGGCGTGGAGTGACCGAACCGGTGGCCGATCCGATCACACTCGGTGAACTCGGCGATATACCGGTCGAGCGATTGAGAGGCGTTGGCGACAAGAAGCAGGCTGCGCTTGCGGAGGTGGGTGTCACGTCGGTACTCGATCTGCTCACCACGTATCCGCGACGCTTCGTCGACCGCACTAGCGAAGCGCGTATCAGCGACCTGATCCCGGGTCAGGAGGCGCTTGTTCTCGTCACCGTTCGCTCGGTGACCAAGAAAACGATGCGGAACCGTCGCACGATGGTCGAAGCACGCGTCGGCGATGGGTCGGGCGGCCTGCACGTAGTGTTCTTCAATCAACCGTGGCGCGAGAAGCAGCTGCGCGAAGGGCTGCAGATCGCGCTGTTCGGCAAGGCCGAGGTGTATCGCGGCGGACTGCAGATGACGAATCCGATCGTCGACCTGATCGGTGACCGAACGGGCAAGATCGTGCCCATCTATCCACAGAGCGACAAGGTGCAGCTGAACACGTGGGAGATTGCCGCATGGGTCGAGAATGCACTCGAGCGTTGTGCAGCACGTGGGTTCGCTGATCCCATTCCGTTGGCGATCCGTCGTCGACACGGGCTGATCGATCGCGGCCGGGCCATGCACCAGATCCATCTACCCGAGACGATGGGGGAGAAGGAGCAGGCGCGCCGCCGGCTTGCCTTCGACGAACTGCTTCGCGTGCAGGTTGTTTTGGTCATGCGCAAGCGGGCGGTGGAACGCGATCAGCGCGGTATCCGCCACAACACGAGCGGCGAACTCGTGCGTCGTTTTCATGCAGCGTTGCCGTATCCGCTGACCGGTGCCCAACAGCGCACCATTGCCGAAGTCGAAGCAGACCTTGCCGGCCCGCACCCAATGCATCGATTGCTGCAGGGCGACGTCGGCTCCGGTAAGACGGTTGTTGCTGTCTCGGCGTTGTTGTGTGCGGTGCAAGGCGGCCATCAAGGGGCGCTAATGGCTCCAACCGAAGTGTTGGCCGAGCAACATGCCACCGGTGTGCAACAGCTGCTCGATGGTCTGCGAGTGCCCGATGTGAAGAACCTGTTCGGCGAACGTCAGGTCAGGGTTGTGCTGCTCACGAATCGGGTAACCGGGCAAGATCGTCGCGATGTGATGAGCGGCCTCGCCGACGGCAACATCGACATCGTCATCGGGACGCATGCACTCATCCAGGAGGGCGTCGCGTTTCACAGCCTCGGAGTTGTCGTGATCGACGAACAGCACCGCTTCGGTGTCGACCAGCGCGCGGCGCTGCGGACCAAGGGCTCACATGATGCCGTGCCCGACGTGTTGGTGATGACCGCGACGCCCATTCCGCGCACTGCCGCAATGACGGTGTACGGCGATCTCGATGTGAGCGTGCTCGACGAGATGCCGCCGGGCCGCACTCCGATCAAAACGTATTGGGCAAACGGCCCGCTGATGGAACTTGCCGCATGGGGTGATGTACGCGACGCCGTTGCCGCGGGACGGCAGGCCTATGTGGTGTGTCCCCTCATCGACGAGAGCGAGAAGCTTGAAGTCGCGTCCGCTCACGAGACACTCGAACGCCTCGTGCATCAGGACCTCCATGGCCTTCGCATCGGGTTACTGCACGGGCGCCTGCCGTCGGCCGAGAAAGAAGCGGTGATGAACTCCTTCCGAGCAGGAGATCTACAGGTTCTCGTTGCGACCACTGTGATCGAGGTCGGTGTCGATGTTGCGAATGCAACGATCATGGTGATCCTCGATGCCGACAGGTTTGGTATCGCTCAGCTGCATCAGCTGCGTGGTCGTGTTGGTCGTGGCGCGCATGCGTCGGTGTGCTGGTTGGTCACCGGCGACATCGACGGAAAGAGCCCGCGGGTCGAAGCGCTCGTTGGGTCCACCGACGGTTTCGAACTGGCCGAGGCCGATCTCGATCTTCGTGGTGAGGGCACGCTGATGAACACGATGCAGAAGGGCCGCAGCGATCTGAAGCTGGCCTCGATACGACGAGATCGCGAGTTGGTTGTTCTCGCGCGAGACGCGGCGTTCCAGATCGTGGATTCGGACCCGATGCTCGTGAATCATCAGGTACTGCTGAACGAGGTGCGCCTGTTGCTCAGCGCCGATGACGAAGCGTTCCTCTTCAAGAGTTGAGAACCGTGCGTCGGTCGCTGCTCTGCGAACTGCCCCTCAGCGATTTGCCCGAGGGAAAGTATTGACTTCCAACACTTTCGCTCGGGCAAATCGATTGGAACGCTCGCCAGAGCGCAGCGGGGGGCCGGGCTTTCGGGCCGACTAATAGAGTTCGAGCGTGACTCGAAAGCAGTGGGAACACATGTAACCCGCCGTGTTTGGAGATCCGAGCACAACGGATTGGCCCGTGCAGGCGCTGCTCTATACGGCTTTGGGAGATCCCTCGCCCCTCGCTGACACCGACGTCCTGAACAACCTCAACGCTCTCGGCGCTGCCGGCTGGAACCTCACCGGGACTCCCGAGATTCAAACTCAGTCGCCGGTACAGAAGGCCACATGGGGGCTTCATCGACAGGACGTTCCGGGTCAAGCGGCGGTCCTACCTCAAACGAGAACTGGGCTAACCATGCAGCCGATGGGGCACATGCCCGGCTTTCACATTCCGGGCACGCTCGTGCCGATCGGCGTGGTCGTCGAAATGCAGCGTCAACAGGCGGCCGACGAAGCAGCAGCCGCAAACAACGCAGAGATTGCCTGTCGTCACCGGTCGGCATGCCTGTTGCTCTTTGAACCAACGGCGGACTGTGACCTAGAGACCGAGTTCAGTCGGCACGGTTGTCGGGTGCATCGGGGAGCACGAGATCCCATCGATCACGGCAGTCCTGGCAGCGGTACGACACGAAGTCACCGGGATACCAGATGCCGTCTTCGGGTGGCTGCGTGAGCAAGAAGCAGCGGCCGCCGCAGTCGACACAGACGATCTCGTCTTCGGGCGACAGATCGTGAGGCAACGGAGTATCTGGCATCACCCGTAGTCTTGCGGGAATGCGAGTGATTTCGGGTGAATTGGGCGGGCGCAAACTGGTGACGCCGGACGGGCTGGCCACGCGCCCCACCACCGACAAGGTTCGCCAGGCCGTGTTCAACTCGCTCGGCAGCATGGGTGTGCTCGAGGGTGCGACGGTGGCCGATCTGTATGCGGGGTGCGGAGCGCTCGGCATCGAGGCATTGTCACGCGGCGCCGAATCGTGCGTGTTCGTCGAACGCGATCGTGGAGCGCTGACCGCGTTGAAAGCCAACCTGAAAGTGTTGGGCCTCGAATCGAAATCACATGTCGCCGCCACGGACGCGATGGCATACGCGCCCGGCATGACATCCGTCGATATCGCCTTTGCTGACCCGCCCTATACCTTCACGAACTGGGAGGGATTGCTGCTCTTTCTCCGCGCGGGTTTCGTGGTCGCCGAGTCCGATCGGGAGGTCGCCGCCATCGAGGGTTGGGAGCTCTTGCGCACGAAGCGATACGGGCGCACCGTGATCACCGTGCTGGAACGGTTACCGTAATAGCCGATGAATGCGTCAACGACCACCGTGTTGTACCCGGGCAGCTTCGATCCGCTGCATCGGGGGCATGTCGATGTCGTCGAACAGGGCATCGAATTGTTCGGCCGGGTGGTCGTGGTCGCACTGCACAACCCCTCGAAACCGAGCGGCGTCTTCACCATCGACGAGCGCGTCGCGATGCTCACCGCGAGCCTGTCCCACCTGCGCGGTGCGAGTGTCGAGCGCTTCCACGGTCTGGCGATCGACGCCGCAACCGAGTTCAACACTGACTTCATTCTCAAGGGACTCCGCAATAGCGGTGACTTCGAGATCGAGCAACAAATGGCGCACACGAATTATTCGGTCTCGGGTGTCCGCACGGTCTATGTGCCGTGCCGACCCGACCAGGTGTTTCTGAGTAGTCGATTCATTCGCGAGATCGCACAGTACGGTGGAGACGTTTCCCATCTTGTTCCCGCGCCAGTCGCCAGCGAACTTGCCCGCATCTTCCCATCCGCGCCGCGTCCGACAGGGAGCAGTTCATGAGCTACGACGACCGCTACGAAGACCAGTTCGAAGACATCGACGACGACACCGACGGCTATTCGCGCGTTGGCCAGGTGGGCGACGCGGAGACCCTGGTGCGCCGCGCCGCCGATATCATCGCGACCGCACCCACCATGCCCCTGTCGTCGTCGCCGCGCATCGATCGCGACGAGATCAACGAGTTACTCGAGTCAGCCCTCGAGCGGCTACCCGACGAATTGCGACAAGCCCGTTGGATGCTCAAGGAGCGCCAGGAGTTCGTGGCCAAGACCCGCCGCGAGGCCGACGAGTTACTCGAGGCCGCCCGTGTGCAGGCCGAGCGAATGGTTCAACGCACCGAGGTCGTGCGGGCAGCGGAACAACGCGCTCGTCAGATCATCGAAGCCGCTGAAACCGACTCGCGTCGTCTACGCCACGAGACCGAGGACTTCCTTGATCAGCGCCTCGGAAGCTTTGAGATCTTGCTCGACAAACTGGGCAAGACCGTTCATGCCGGCCGGTCACGGCTGTCGATCGGTGCGCACAAGGACCAGCCGGTAGCCGACGAGGAAGATCCCACCAAGGGGTTCTTCGACCAGGACCGCTAACGATGGCGCGTCCGCTCGCTGTGAACGCCGCCGAACTACTGCGTCGTCCCGGTACAGAACGCCTGCTCGACATCTCGATCGCCGCCGCCGATCTGGGTCTCGCTGATTCCCGATTTGGCGCCGATGACGAGATCGACGTGCACCTCCGGCTGGAGAGCCTCACTGATGGCATCGTTGTGGTGGGTTCCATCGACGTGCCGTGGCACGG
>JANYCT010000020.1 GCA_025360105.1 Actinomycetes bacterium
GTGCACCTGCGCGGCATGTTCTGCCCTGTTCGTCATGCCATCGACTACTGGCGCGCGCAGGCCAAGGCGGGCACGCCCGTGGACGCTCGCGTCGTCACCACGTCGTCGGGTGCCGGGCTGTTCGGCAGCGTTTCGCAGGGCAACTACTCGACGGCAAAGGCAGGCATTGCCGCCTTCACCATCGTGGCCGCGCAGGAGCTCGGCCGGTACGGCATTCTCGTGAACGGCATTGCGCCATCCGCACGAAGCCGGATGACCGAGGAGGCATTTGCCGACATGATGCGTAAGCCCGACGAAGGGTTCGACGCCATGGATCCCGCGAACGTGAGTCCGGTGGTGGTGTGGCTGGGCTCTGGCCAGTGCAACGTGTCGGGGCGCATGTTCGAGATCGCCGGCGGACAGCTGAGCGTGGCCGACGGATGGCACCACGGCGAGATCTTCGACAAGGGCGCCCGATTCGAGCCGCATGAAGTCGGAGCGCTGGTCAGCGATCTGCTGGTCACCGCCCCCAGCCCCACACCCGTGTACGGTTCCTAGCAGTCACAAGGGGAGACACGTGCCGCGAACGAAGAAGACCATCCTCGGTGCCGATGGCCGAGTCCTGGGTTCGCGCGCCGAGACCACGCGCACACGCCTGCTCGACGCTACGTCGAAACTGCTCGCCGAGGCCGGCGTGCTCGAGCTTCGTATCGTCGACATCACCCGCGAGGTCGGCTCGTCACCGGCCACGTTCTACCAGTACTTCATCGATGTCGACGCGGCGATTCTGGCCTTGGCCGAGCAGGCCACGCACGACGAAGCGCCGCTCGTGTCGCACCTGTCCACCGGGTGGGACGGCGACGATGGCCTCCTTCGCGCCGAGGAGTTCGTCGACGACTACATGCGCTACTGGGACGACCACAGCGCCGTGTTGCGCGTGCGCAACCTGAAAGCCGAAGAAGGAAACGTTGCGTTCCGCGAGGCGCGGTCCAAGGCGAACCTGCTCGTGATCCAGGCGATGAGCACGATGGTCGAGCAGGCCCAGCATGACGGCCGTCTGCCCAGCACCATCCATCCCTTCGTTACGGCCACTGCGATGATCGCGATGATCGAGCGACTCCTCCCCTATCGCACCGAGATTGCGCGCCGCGGCGCGCCGGCCGAGGCGTTACGCGACACACTCGCGATTCTGTTGTACCGCTCGCTCACCGGCCGCTAAACCCGCGGCAGCGTCGAGTCACATCGGGGGCCCGCCCCACACCGGTACGCCACTGGGCGCGCCGGCGAAGAGGTCGTCCTTGGCGGCGGCCAAGCCATCGACAGTCCAACGCGTCGCTCCAGCGGTGACCGATCCGAGAATCGCAGCCGGGTGCATGCGGTGCACCTGGTCACCGAGCACGATGAAGGCCTGCCCGCTCACGTCGCTGGCGGCATCGCTGGCGAGGAAGCCCACCATCGGGCTCACGTTCGCCGGGTCGTACTTGTCGAAGCCGGTTTCGGGCTTGGTGAACTTGGGGTTCACCTCGGTCATGGGCGTACGCGCGCGCGGCGCGATGACATTGACGGTCACGTTGTACCGCTGCAGTTCGCGCGCATGCACGAGCGTCATCGTGATGATGCCGCCCTTCGCGCTGCCGTAGTTGCTCTGCCCCGGCCCACCGAACAGACCGCTTTCGCTGGTGGTGTTGATGATGCGCCGCTGCGGTAGCTCGGCGCCCTCGCCCAACGCCTTGGCCTGATTGCGCCAATAGATCGCCGCGAAGTGGCTCGGCACGAAGTGACCCTTGAGGTGGACATCGACCACCGCGTCCCACTGTGACTCGTCCATAGAGAAGCTCATTGCGTCACGCAGGAAGCCAGCATTGTTGACGAGGATGTGCAGGTCACCAAATACCTCGACCGCACGGTTGATGAGTGCTTCGCCATCAACCCAGCTGCTGACGCTTCCCTGGTGGGCAACGGCCCGCCCGCCGGCAGCTTCGATGGCTGCGACGACATCGTTGGCGCGCTCGCTGATGTCGTTGACCACGACCGCAGCACCCTCGGCTGCGAGGAACTCGGCATGGCAACGCCCCACGCCCTGCCCCGCGCCGGTAACGATCGCGACCTTGCCGTCGAGTGCACCCATCACATCTCCCCTTTGAGATCGTTTGCTGCCAGAACGATCTGACGGCCCGTCAGATTCTATGCTCGCAGCGATGCTCATCTCACTCGGCCTGCCAACTGATCGTCTTCCGGCGTGCCCCGAACTGGCCACCGCAGATGTCATCGCGAAGGTCAGTCAGCGCGCGGAGTCCGCCGGCTACGACGCAGTGTTCGTGACGGACCACCCTTTCCCCTCCGCGAAGTGGCTCAACCGTGGCGGCCATCACTCGCTCGACCCATTCGTGGCGCTCTCGTTCGCAGCCGCCGCGACGACGCGCATTCGTCTGCAGACCAACCTGCTGATCGTTGCCTACCGCAACCCGTTCGTTGCTGCGCACGGACTGGCCACGCTCGATTCGCTCAGTGGCGGGCGACTCATCGTCGGCGTGGGTGCGGGCTACCTCGAATCTGAGTTCGCGGCAGTAGGCGCGTCGTTCGACGACCGCGGCGCGCGCACCGACGAGGCGCTGTTAGCGATCACGGCGGCCTGGCGCGGCGAACCGATGGCCATGACCGGCAACGGGTTCGTAGCCACCGACAACGTGCTTGCGCCAGTACCGGCCCAGCAGCCGCGACCACCCATCCTGATCGGCGGCAACTCCACCGCTGCTATCCGCCGCGCGGTCACTCTCGCCGACGGGTGGGTGCCCATGCCGAGTCCGGCGAGCGCATCGCGCATGTTGAGCACTCCGGGCATCGAATCCCTCGCCGACCTCGCCCGGCGCATTGCCATCGCCGAGCGCATCGCCACCGAGGTCGGTCGGACAAACCCCTTGCAGATCTGGTTCACACCGTGGGGCGTGTCCGGCTTCGATCGTTCGACGTGGGACCCAGGCGCGCTGCGCGATGAACTTGCTGGGCTCGACGAGTTGGGTGTGAGCGGTATCACGATCACGCTCCCGGGCACCACGCCAGACGAATACATTGCCGCTCTCGACACCTTTGCCGAGCACATCATCATGTGATCGAACAACCGCGATCTGGCCCTGCCAATGACGCTCCGGAGAAAATCTGATACGGTGTCAGAAACCAGTGATTGCAACGGTCAGCACGTATTTCAGTCAGGAAACACACCGATATGAGCGAGCGCGACATCCCGAAAATCATCAGCGTCGACGACCACGTCGTCGAACCCCCGCACCTGTTCGAGCGCTGGCTGCCCGCGAAGTTCCGCGATCATCCCGATGCGCCGCGCATCGAGCGCCGCGGCATCGGCGGCATGAAGTACATGGGCGGCACCAAGTACGACATCCAGTGGGACGAAAGCGCCCCGAAAAGCGACTGCTGGTTCTACGAGGATCTCGTCGCGCCCCACAAGCGTCACGTTGCCGCCGTAGGTTTCGCCCGCGACGACATGACGCTGTCGCCCATCACCTACGACGAAATGCGCCCGGGTTGTTTCGAACCCAAGGCTCGTCTCGAGGACATGGACGTCGATGGTGTCGAAGCGTCGCTGTGCTTTCCAACGATGCCGCGCTTCTGCGGGCAGACCTTCGCCGAGGCCCACGACAAAGATCTCGCCGCCGCATGCGTCACGGCCTACAACGACTGGATGGTCGAGGAGTGGTGCGGCGATTCAGGCGGGCGTCTGATCCCGCTTCCTATCGTTCCCCTCTGGGACGTAGACGCTGCAGCGAAGGAGATCCGCCGTAACGCCGACCGCGGCGTGACCGCCGTTGCGTTCAGCGAAATCCCGGCGAAGTTGGGGCTGCCGACCATCCATAGCGGCTACTGGGAGCCTTTCTTTCAAGCGTGCGCCGACACCGAAACGGTGGTCTGCATGCACATTGGATCGTCGTCGCAAATGCCCGCCACGTCAGCTGATGCTCCCCCGGCCGTTGCCGCAACGCTGAGCTTTGGAAACGCGATGAGCTCGGTCACCGACTTTCTGTTCAGCGGCATCCTCGTACGCCACCCCGGCCTTCGCTTGGCCTATAGCGAGGGCCAGATCGGCTGGATCCCCTACATCCTCGAACGCGCCGACGACGTGTGGATGGAGCACCGCGCATGGGGCGGAGTTCGCGAACTCGTCCCCGAGCCGCCGAGCACCTACTGGTTCCGCCAGATCTTCGGATGTTTCTACCGCGACCGTCACGGCCTCGAGAGTCTTCACCGCATCGGCGTCGACAACGTCACGTTCGAGACCGACTACCCGCACACCGATTCCACCTGGCCCGACACGCAGAAGATCTTCCGTGAGCAGATCGTCGATCTCGACGACGAAACGGTGTACAAGGTGGCCCGCGGCAATGCGATCCGCATGCTCCGCCTCGACCTGCCCCGCTGATTTCGTCGGGCGCAGGGCTACGGCGCACATGCGCAGCGGCACTACGTTCTGTTTCCAATGATCGTGCAACGTCGCCCCACCGCGTTGGTCACCGGGGCCAGTAGAGCCATTGGCACGGGCTTCGCGGTCGCGCTCGCAAACGCCGGCTACGACGTGGCCATCACGGCGCGCAGCATGAACGCGGGCGACGCCACCGCACTCGCGCCCGAGACCGGCGAGATGTTGCCGGGCAGCCCGGCCCCCACCGCAGCCGCGATCACACGCGTCGGTGGCCGAGCCGCGTCGATCAGGCTCGACCTGCTCGAACTCGACACGCTTGCCGACGTCATCGGCTCTGCTGTCGCGCATTTCATCAACGATCCGGGTGTGATCAACGGCAGCTCTGTCCAAGCGGTCGACACCGCACGAGCGCTGGGGTTGCTGTCATGACCTACATCATCGGACCGACCAATACCGATGTACTGATGCCCGATCCGCCGCAGGAGGACATCCGCTACACAGTCATCTCCGTCGACGACCATCTCGTGGAACCCCCCGGCATGTTCGACGGCCGGCTGCCCGCCCGGCTACAAGGCGGCGCGCCACGCCTCATCGAGACCGAACAGGGTCATCAGGTCTGGGAGTTCGATGACCGCCGCTTCACGCAGGTGGGCCTCAACGCCGTTGCCGGCCGACGCCGCGAACTGCACAGCTTGGAACCGGCTCGGTTCGAGGATATGCGCAAGGGGTGTTGGGACGTGCATGCTCGCATTGCCGATATGGATTTGTGCGGTGTGTGGGCGTCGATGAACTTCCCGTCGCAGATCACCGGCTTCTGCGGGCGCGTGTTCAGCACGGCGACCGACCCCGAACTGGGGCTCGCCGTCACCCGCGCCTGGAACGACTGGTTGTACGAGGAATGGCATCTGACCTATCCCGAACGGATCATGCCGATGGGCATCACGTTCCTTGGCGATGCCGAACTCGGAGCGCAGGAAATCCGCCGCAATGCGGCACGCGGGTTCACCAGCGTCACCCTGCCCGAACGACCACACGCGATCGGCTTCCCCTCCATCTTCACCGGCTGGTGGGACCCCATCATTCAGGCGTGCGTCGACACCGACACGGTCATCAACCTGCACGTCGGTTCGTCGGGCACCTACCCACCGCCCGAGGGAGCGCCAGCAGTGCAGCTCGGCGCCACGCTGTTCGGACAGCTCTCGTTAGGCGCATGCGCTGAGTGGCTGTGGAGCGGCTACCCCTTGAAACATCCGACGCTGAAGATTGCGATGAGTGAAGGTGGCATCGGCTGGGTGCCGATGCTGATCGATCGGCTCGACATCATGGGCCATCGCAACGGCTACGCCGGCGAGTGGAATACGGCTCCATCAGAGGTGCTTCGCCGCAACTTCTGGTTCTGCACCTTCGATGATCCGTCCACCATCGACCTACGCCACATCATCGGTGTCGATCACATCATGGTCGAGGTCGACTATCCCCACGGCGACAGCATCTGGCCGAACGTGCAACGCACCATCGCCGACACGTGGGGCCACATCCCCACCGACGAGGTACGCAAGATGTGCAGTCTCAACGCCGCGACGCTGTACCGGCACCCACTTCCGCCAGTGGTGCTACCGCTGTGACTTCGACTGTTGCATCACTGCTGCGCGCTCGTGCCGACGACGACTATCCGGGTTACTGCTTCGGCGACGCGGTGTGGACGTGGAGCCAGGTCGTCAGCGAGAGCGCCGCTCGGGCCGAGTTGCTGCGGCGATCACGCCAGCCCGGTCCGTTCCACATCGGTGTGCTGATGGAGAACTCGCCCGAATATCTGTTCCTCGCGGGTGGTGCCGCATTTTCTGGCGCCACCGTTGTCGGCATCAACCCGACACGCCGCGGCGACGAGTTGGCCCGCGACATCCGCCACACCGACTGCCAGCTGATCATCACCGACGCTCAGCACGAGTCACTCTTGGACGGCCTCGATCTAGGCGCCGCGAACGGTCGGATCCTGCGTACCGATAGCAGCGATTACCTCCAGCGCGTGAAGGACATCGGCATGGTGGCGCCTCCGCCCGATGATCCGCTGCCGCACACCACGCTGTTCCTTCTGTTCACGAGCGGCTCTACCAGCGCGCCCAAAGCCGTGATCTGCAGCACCGAACGCATGGCCATGGCGGGCGTGCGCGCCGCTGCCGGATATGGCGTCACCCGCGACGACGTGAGTTACTGCGCGATGCCACTGTTCCACGGCAACGCGCTCATGGCCTGCTGGGCGCCGTCACTTGCCGTCGGCGCCACGGTGGTCGTTCGCGCGAAATTCTCGGCGAGCGGTTTTCTCGACGACGTGCTCGATTACGGCTGCACCTATTTCACCTACGTAGGGCGCACGGTTGCATATCTACTGGCCCAACCTGCAACGGATCACGACCGTGAGCATCGTCTTCGTCTCGGCTTCGGAACCGAGGCCAGCGCGCAGGATCGCGAACGCTTCTTCGAACGCTTCGGTTGTCCGCTGGTGGAGGGCTACGGCTCGAGCGAGAGCGTCGTGGTGATCATGCGTACCCCAGAGACCCCTGCCGGCGCGCTGGGCATGCCTCGACTCGACGGCGGTGCCGACATTGCGGTGGTGAACCCGGCAACGATGCGGCCATGCCCACAGGCACGCTTCGACGAGCACGGCGCGCTCACTAACGCTGATCAGTCGATCGGCGAGATCGTCAATCGTGCCGGTGGCGGCATCTTCGAGGGCTACTACAACAACACCGAGGCGACCACCGACCGGCTACGCAATGGCTGGTACTGGACCGGCGATCTTGCCTATGTCGACGGTGAGGGCTTCTTCTATTTCGCCGGACGCAGCAGCGACTGGCTGCGTGTCGACAGTGAGAACTTCGCTGCTGCACCGATCGAGAACATCCTGCATCGCTTTGCCGGGGTAGTGATGGTGGCTGTCTACGGCGTGGCAGATCCGCGTACCGGCGATCAGGTGATGGCGACCATCGAGATGGGCCAGGGCGACGCCTTCGATCCAGCAGCCTTCGCTGCGTTCCTCGCTGCACAGCGCGATCTCGGAACCAAGTGGGCACCCCGATTCGTTCGCCTCGTCAAAGACATGCCCCTCACGGCCAACAACAAGGTCAACAAGCAGCCACTACGCACACGAGGCTGGGCCACGCGTGATGTGGTCTGGTGGCAGCCTGAACGCGGCGACGCATACCGCTTGTTCACCCATGACGACGCGATGCGGCTCGCTGCGATGTTCACCGAACACGGACGCGCTGAGTTCATGCCCCGATGAGGTGACTTCGGCCTGCTGCCATGAAGCGAGTCGAAAGCGTCTCGGCATCGGCGGCACCGAATGGCGAATACTCCAAGCTCTTGCTGGCGCGCCACCAGATCTCGTCGGGAACCCGCCACTGTTCTTTCACGAGCTCGCGTTTGAGTATCTTGTTCGTCTGCGTCATCGGGAAGTCGTGCACGATTCGCACGAACGTGGGAGCCCACTTCGATCCGAGATCGGGCTGCTCATTCAGAAACGTTGCAAATGCAACAGGATCGAAGGTGACACCATCGTTGAGCTGCAGGGCGCACATCACGCGGTCGCCGATCTCCGCATCGGGCACGCCATACGCGGCGGCGAGCACGAGGTTGGGGAACCGCATCAGGATTCGCTCGATGGGTGCGCCGGAGAAGTTCTCGCCGTCGACGCGTACCCAGTCGGCGCTGCGGCCGGCAAAGTAGAAGTACCCCTCGGCGTCGCGATACGCGAGGTCGCCCGTCCAGTAGGCGCCGTCGCGGAGCCGCTCGCTGTTGGCCTCGGGGTTGTTCCAGTAGCCCTCGAACGTGCCCCGGGTGCCGTTCACGATCTCACCGATCGCTTCGTCGGCATTGAGCAAGCGACCGTCATCGTCGAACTCCGCCCGCGGGCATTCGTCGCCCATATCGGCATTGAGGACACGGATCGTCGGCGCGCCGACGCCCAACGCGCCTGCGGGCATACCGGGAACACGAATGATCGATGCGCCGGTCTCGGTCTGGCCGTAGCCATCGCTGAGGGTGCACCCGAATCGTTGTGTGAACCGCATGAGGTCGGCCTCGGCGGCCTCGTTGCCGTAGCCTCGGCGCAGCGTGTTGTCGGCATCATCGTCGAGTTCTGGAGTGGCCAAGATGTACGCCAGCGGCTTGCCGACATAGTTGAAGTACGTGGCCCCAAAACGGCGGACATCGGGGAGGAATCCACTGGCGCTGAACGTGCGACGAAGCGCGACGGCGGCACCCGCCACGACGCTGGGCGCCCAAGCGGTGAAGAGCGCGTTGCTGTGGAAGAGCGGCATCGAGATGTAGGTGACATCGTCGTGGGTGAGAGCGGTGATGCCCATCATCGCCCCTGCCACATTGTGGAGGCGGCTGTGCGAGGTGATGACGGCCTTGGGAGCGCCGCTGGTACCGCTCGTGAACAGCAACAGGTACTGCGTCTCGGGGCTGTAAGACAATCCGGCGGCGGGCAACCCACGATGGGGCTCAAGCGCTGCGCCATAGGCAGGGTCGTCGATCACCAAAATGCGACCGTTCGCCGCACCCAGATCGAGACCATCAAGCAGACGCACCTGCGCTGACTCGGTGATGATCAGTTGGCATTCGGTGTAGGTGATGTCGCGTGCCAGCTCGCTGCCGCGGCGGGTGGGATTGATGCCCACCACGGTGGCGCCGATGAGCGCCGCCGCACCGAGCCACATCGTGAAGTCGGGCACGTTCTCGAGCAAGACGCCGACGTGGGGAACCCCTGGCACGCGCATGTGCTGGAACAGCCCGGCGCGGGCGGAGCATTCGGCCACCCACTCGCGATAGGTCCAGGTGCGGTCCTCGAACAGGAGGGCGACGTTGTCGTCTTCGGCGTGGGCGAGAACGTGAT
The DNA here is from genome assembly GCA_025360105.1 of Actinomycetes bacterium. Lineage (GTDB taxonomy): Bacteria > Actinomycetota > Acidimicrobiia > Acidimicrobiales > Ilumatobacteraceae > WLMZ01. The sequence continues at coordinate 9,309 of JANYCT010000020.1, forward strand.
CGGCAAACGTGGGCACGGTTTCTGATGCTACGTCAGAAACCGTACGCAGTCACAGGGGACGCACGTGGCGCGTCGTGCTGGCGTGCGATGTCCGATTTTCGGTTGCTATTCGACAACTCGCCAAGCACGATGACGGGGTGCCCCACGATGTCATCGGTGCCTGCCCGCTCGACTGTCCCGATGCCTGCAGTTGGGTCGTGACCGTGGACGACGACGGCCACGCAGTGAAGCTGCGCGGCAACACCGACCACCCCCACACACGTGGCGGGTTGTGCGTGAAGGTGAACCCGTATCTCGAGTTCAGTAGCGATCCATCACGCCTCATGTTCCCCTTGCGCCGCGTTGGCCCCAAGGGTGCAGGGAACTTCGAACGCATCAGCTGGGACGACGCGCTCACGACTATCGCCCAGCGGCTGAAAGCCATTCTTGCCGAGCATGGCGGCAACGCGATCTGGCCCTTCGACGGCACCGGCAACGTCGGCTACCTGCAGGGTTGCGGCGTACCACACCGTTTCTGGAGTGCCATCGGTGCGGCACGACACCAGATCAGCATCTGCTCCATCTCGGGCCACCTCGGGATGAGCTACACGTCGGGCTCGGCAGCGGGCATGGATCCCGAAGACGTGGTTCACTCGAAGCTGATCGTGCTGTGGGGCTCGAACACGCTCACCTCAAACCAGCACCTGTGGCCATTCATCGAGGCCGCTCGCACCGACGGCGCACACGTTGTCGCGATCGACCCGGTGCGTCATCGCACCGCCGAGCGCGCCGACGAACACATTGCTCCGCGGCCCGGCACCGACGGCGCGCTTGCGCTCGGGCTGTGCCACGTGATCGCACAGGAGGGCACCGACAGCCGGTTCCTGGCCGAGCGAACGTCGGGTTGGGCAGCGTTCGAGGACTCGCTCGCCGACTACTCTCCCGGGTACGTCGCACAGATCTGCGATGTACCCGCCGACGCCATCATCGCGCTCGGTAGGCGGATGGCCCACACCCGGCCGATGGCAATCAAGCTGGGGCAGGGCATGCAACGTCACAGCCACGGCGGCCAGACCGCACGCGTGATCTCGTGTCTCCCCGCGCTCACTGGCGACTATGCGCAACGCGGTGGAGGTTTGGTCTACAGCACCTCGGATGCGTACATGCTCAACGGCTACAAGCTCTCGCGGCCCGACTTGCGCACCGAGCAGCCGCAGACGCTCGTAATGACCCGACTCGGCCGCGAGTTGCAACGCGCCGATGCCAACGTGAAGGCCTTGTTCGTGATGGGCGCCAACCCGGTGGTGTCGAATCCCGACCAGTCGTTCGTGCGCGCCGAGCTATCTCGTGAGGATCTGTTCACCGTGGTGTTCGACGCGTATCGCACCGACACCGCCGATTACGCCGACGTCATTCTGCCCTCCACGCTGCAGACCGAGCACACCGAGATCATGGAGTCGTTCGGGCACCTGTACCTGAACTGGAACGAGCCCGCTGTCGCGCCGCCTGGCGAATGCCTGACCAAGACTGAGCTGATGCGCCGCCTCGCTGGTGCGATGGGCCTCACCGAGCCAGCGTTGTTCGCCAGCGATCTCGACCTCGCTGCCGACCTGCTCGATGCGCCGCTGTGGCGCGATGCGGGTATCGGCGTCGACCAGCTCCGCACCGCTGGGTGGTTGCGTGTGCCCGGCACCGACGCCTACTCACCGTTCGCAGAGCGGTTCGCCACACCCTCCGGTCGCTTCGAGTTCGCCTCGGCACGCGCCGAGCGCGACGGACATGGACTGCTGCCGAACTACCGTCCTCCAAGCGAGGCCGCCGATGACGAACCCGGCACATTCGCGCTCGTGTCACCCGCCGGACAGTTCTTCGTGAACTCCGTGTTCGCCGGTATCGACCGCAACATTGAACGAGCGGGCGAACCGTCCGTGACGGTGTGTGCGGCCGACGCAGCTGATCAGTTGCTTGTTCACGGAGAGCTGGTGTCTGTCGGCAACGACCGCGGCTCGTTTGTCGCCCGCCTGAACGTTGGCACCGCCGCTCGCGCTGGTGTCGCTGTCACCACGAAAGGCGCGTGGACGAAGGTGTTCAGCGATGGTCAGTCAGTGAACGTCACCGTGCCAGAGCGCGACAGCGACATGGGCGCGGGTGCGGTGTATCACGACAACCGTGTGCGGATCCGGCCCTACCAGCCTCGGAACTGAACGTCGCGGCGTTCGATGAACGCCTGCACGCCCTCGTTGAAGTCGTCGGTGCGGCTGGCGAGTTCTTGCGCCCATGCTTCGTCTTCGAACGCAGCCTTGCGGTCGCTGTCGAGCGACCGGTTGAGTAACCACTTCGCCAGAGACACCGCTTTCGTGGGGCCGTTCGCAAGACGCAACGCCCACTCGTCGGCGGCCGCGTGCAGCTCGGCTGCCGGCACGACCCTGTTGATGAGACCGATGCGCTCAGCTTCGGCCGCAGCGAGATCATCGCCGAGGAAGATGAGTTCCTTGGCCTTGGCAAGGCCGATCATGCGGGGTAGCAGGTACGCGCCGCCACCATCGGGGGTGATGCCACGCCGAACGAAGACCTCGATGAAGCGCACGTTGTCGGCCGCGATGATGAGATCACACGCCAGCGCGATGTGCGCGCCGATGCCTGCTGCGGTGCCGTTGACCGCAGCGATAACCGGCTTCTCACAATCGAGGATGCTCGTTACCAATCGCTGCGCACCACGCTTGATGTTGCGGCCGACGTCGCCCATTGTCCGCTCGGGCGCACCTTCGGGTCGTGGCGCCTCGGGGATGCGCGACACCCGCAGATCGGCGCCCGTGCAGAAGTGCTTGCCGTTCGCGGTGAGCACCACGACACGCACATTGAGGTCTCCACTGGCGGCCTCGAACAACTCGATCAATCGATTGCGCTGATCGGGCGTGAGCGCGTTGGCCGCGTCGGGGCGGTTGAGCGTGATGCGGGCAATGCCATCGACGCATGCGTACAGAATGTCGTCGTTGGCGGCAATCGCGGTGTCGGTCATGAGGTCGTCCTTCAGCGGGCGGTGACGGTTGCAGTGTCGCGGCCGCTGCGCAGCACGGTACCGGGGGTCGCGCCAGTGGGCTGACCGTTCTCGATGATGGACACCCCGTTCACGTAGACGCGGGCTACGCCCTGCGAGCCGGCAGTGAGCCGGGCCGAGTCGCCTGGCAGGTCGGTAACGAGGGCAGCACCGTCACTGTCGACGGTAGCGGGATCGAACACGAAGATGTCGGCGATGGCACCCGCCTGCAGCACGCCGCGGTCGCGTAGGCCGAAGAGCGCGGCCGGGGCCGATGTCATCAACTGCACTGCGCGCTCGATGCTGATCAGTTGGCGGCCCCGAATGCAGTCAGCGAGGAATCGTGTGGGGTATGGAGCGCCGCACATACGATCGAGGTGCGCCCCGGCGTCGCTGCCGCCGATCATCGCTCTAGGGTCGTTCCACAGCTCGGCGCGCATGCGCCACGACTCGGCGTCGTCATCTTGCGGGGTGGGCCACAGCACGGTACGGCACTCGTCGGCGCACACGATGTCGAGCAGCGTGCCGAAGTTGCTGCGGGCACGCTCGGCCGCGACGTCTTTCACGATGCGACCCTTGAGGCCTTCGTTCGCGGCGGAGTACGTATCGCCGATCACGTACTCGCCCCAGTCGGCGAGGCGACGGAACACACCGGCGGCCGGCGACTGGGACAGTTCGAGCAGACGCACGCGCGTATCGGCATCGTTCAGTCTGGCGACGCGCTCGGCCACGGGAACGCCGAGCACCTGCTGCCAACCAGGTATCAGCCACAAACCGCAGAACGTGCCGAAGCTCATGTTCATGGGAACCTGCACGGGCATGGTGAGCGCAACGACGCGGCCGCCGAGTTCGCTGGCCCGGTCGCTGGCAAGGATCTGTCGGGGAACGCGCTCGGGCACACGCGAATCCACGGTGAGCACGTTCCAGTTCATCGGCCGGTTCGCGGCGGCGCTCATGCGCGCGAGCAGGTCGATCTCGTCGTCGGCGAACATGTCGAGACAACCCGGCACGATGCCTTCGAGCGTGGTGCCCTCGTGCAGGCCGGTTTCCTCGCACAACTCGATGAGCTCATCGGGTGTGGCCCAGCGGCTGGCAACGGGCTCGCCCTCGCCGTCGCTGTGCGACGTGCTGTTGGTGAACGAGAAGCCAAGGGCGCCAGCCTGAATGGCCGCGCGAAGCTCGGCACGCATCGCCAGCACCTGTGCTGGATCGGCAGCGTTACCCACGGCATCACCACCCATCACGTAGCGACGGATCGCGCAGTGACCGACCAGGAAGCCGGCATTGACCGAGATGTTGCCGTCCATGCGGTCGAGGTATTCGGCGAAGGTCTCCCAACTCCAGTCCGTCCCGTGCTCAAGCGCGGCCAACGGCATGCCCTCGACCTTGGCCATCATCTTGCGCAGGTAGTCGGCATCACCCGGCAGCAGCGGCGCCAGCGTGAATCCGCAGTTGCCGCCGATGACGGTGGTGACGCCATGGTTGCTCGACGGGCTGGCGGTGGGATCCCACAGCAACTGGGCGTCGTAGTGGGTATGCGGATCGACGATGCCGGGGCTCACCACGAGCCCGGTTGCATCGAAGACCTCATGCGCGTCGTCGGTGATCTGGCCGATGGCGACGATGCGACCGTTGCTCACACCGATGTCGGCAACGACGCCGGCGCTGCCGGTGCCGTCGATGACAGTGCCACCCTTGATGATGAGATCGAGCATTGTCCTGCTCTCCATTGGAGCTCCCCATTAGAATCTGACGGACCGTCAGATTCTAGACTGACAGCGGCCCGGCACGGGCCACACGAGGGGGATGCACAGATGTCGAAGCACTATCGAATGTTGATCGGCGGCGAATGGGTCGACGGCGCCAACGGCACGTACAGCATCGTGAACCCTGCCACGGAAGAAGTGGTCGGTGAGGCACCCGAGGCATCGGTTGATCAGGCCCTCGCCGCAGCCCGCGCAGCGCAGGAGGCATTCCCAAAGTGGGCCAACACTCCGCCTGCCGAGCGCGCTCGTCTGCTCGCCGCGGTCACCGAGAAGCTGCGCGAGCGCGCAGGCGATCTGGTGCCGTTGATCATCAGCGAAACGGGCGCTACCGCGATGGTGGGCTCGCGCATGCAGGTGCCCGTGGCCATCGAGCGTTTCGAGCGGTACTCGCGCGGCGCGATGAAGGATCTCAACATTCCGCTGCCGCCATCACCGACGCAGGCAACCCCGTTGGCTCCCGGTGGACTCATCGGTGCAGTGGTCAACCGTCAACCCGTCGGCGTGGTGGCGTGCATCTCGCCGTACAACTTTCCGCTCGTGAACATGGTCGGCAAGATCGCGCCCGCACTCGCCGTTGGTTGCACCGTGGTGATGAAGCCGGCCCCGCAGGACCCACTCGCTGTCATCGAACTCGCCGAGATCATGCACGCGGTCGGCTTCCCGGCCGGCGTCGTCAATGTCATCACGTCGTCTCGACCCGAGCCATCCGTCGCGCTCACTGAAACGCGCGATGTCGACATGGTCAGCTTCACCGGATCCACCGGCGTGGGCGAGCGCATCTTCGAAGCCGGCGGCCGCACGATGAAGCGCCTCCTGCTCGAACTCGGCGGCAAGGGCGCAGGCTTGGTGCTGTCCGACGCGAACCTCGATGTTGCCGTCGGCGCCATCGCCAGCGTGTGGTCGTTCCACAGCGGCCAGATCTGCACCGCGCCCACGCGGGCCATCGTGCACAGCAGCCGCTACGACGAACTGGTGTCACGCCTGGCCGCATACGCGCCGAACCTCAAGGTGGGCGACCCCACTGCGGCCGACACCTTGGTGGGTCCCGTCATCTCTGCCGCACAGCGCGACCGCATCGAGTCCTACATCGCCATCGGTGCCAGCGAGGGTGCCGAAATCGTGGTCGATGGCCGCCGCCCGTCGCACTTGGAACGCGGCTTCTACGTGGCCCCCACCCTGCTGGCCGGTTGTCGCCAGGGCATGACACCGGTACAGGAAGAGATCTTCGGACCTGTTGTCGTAGTCGTTCCCTTCGAAGACGACGACGAAGGCATTGCCATCGCCAACAGCACCGACTTTGGCCTGTACGACTACGTGTTCAGCACCGATAGCGATCGCGCCTACCGCACCGCCAAGCAACTGCGCAGCGGCAACGTGGGCATCAACACAGCGCAACGCAACCACGATGCACCGTTCGGCGGCTTCAAGATGAGCGGCGTCGGTCGCGACGGCGGCGACTTCGGCATGATCGCCTACACCGAGATGCAGACCATCGTCTGGCCGGGCTGAATCAGCCGCCCGCCATCGCTGCATACGCAGTCATCAACAGTCCGCCGGCGCGCATGTCGCCCGTGGTGCCCTCGCCCATACGGTTCATCACGTAGGCAAAGGTCATGCGCGCATCGAGATCGTTGACCACGAGCGAGCCACCCCAACCACCCCAGAAACAGGCACGTGGGTTCGGGCTGATCGGAAGCTCGGGGCAGTTGAGTCCGTAGCCGATGCCGAGCCGGAACACACCGGGCAGCACGAGATCTTGCCCGTAGGTCTGTTCCTCGAAAATGCGTTCGACACCTGCTTCGGAGAGCAGTCGAACACCCTGGGCCTGGCCACCATGGCTCACAATCGATTGCACCGTCGCCACCGAGCGGGCGTTGCCGTGGCCACCGGCAGCGGGGATCTCGGCACGACGCCATGGGATGGTCGACGATGCTGCCGCGTCCATCTGCGGATACCGCATGGTGCGCACGGCAATCGAGTCGGCCTCTGCATTCGGGTCGGTGATGCCGCCCGCAGGCGGGATCACGTGGGCGACGCGGGGGTCGGCATCGGGAGGGGTACCGATGAAGAAGTCGGCGCCGAGTGGGCCGGCGATCTGGTCGGCGAAGAACGCGCCAACGGTGGCACCGCTGACCCTGCGAACGACCTCACCGACGAGGTAGCCCTGTGTGATTGCGTGGTAGCCACTTTGCGTGCCGGGTTCCCACCACGGCGCCTGGGTCGCAAGCATCGACGTGCACTTCGACCAGTCATACAGGTCGTTGGACTCCATTGGTTCCTGCCAACCGGACAGACCGGCCGAATGACTGAGCAGATGGCGCACGAGCACGCCATCCTTTCCGTTGGCTGCAAATTCGGGCCAATACCGAGCGACGGGTGCGTTGACGTCGAGATCACCTCGATCGGCGAGCACGAGCGCACTGAGCGCCGCCATCGTCTTGGTGGTGCTCCACACGTTGATAATGGTGTCGCGCTCCCACGGCTTGTCGACTGCATCATCGAACGTGGCCGTGCCACCCCAGAGATCGATCACGACCTCGTCGTCGATGATCAGTGCCACTGACGCGCCGACATCCTCGCCCGATGAGAAGTTCTGCTCGAAGAGTGTCCTCACTGCGGCAAAACGATCTGAACATATTCCCTCGACGCCCACGGCGACCTCCCTCTCGATACGTCCGGCAATCTACTCGGGCACCGACAATCCGACCGACGCCGAGCCTTGTCAACGCATGGGCAGAACGATGTCCTCGGCGAACTGATCGATGAAGCTCTTATAGGCAGACGCGACATCGTTGAGGTTGCGGCGGTCGCCAGCGCTCACGTTGCCCATCGCCCACGGCATACACATCGTGCCGGTAATGCCGAGTTCTTCTTCGGCACGACGGTAGATGTCGACCGATGGCATCTCGTAGAGGCCGCAGATGATCTCGAAACCCGATGTGTCGCGATCCTCTGCGTCGAGGAACTTCTTGAGTCGACCCACGTAGTGCGCAGCTTCGTCCCACGGGTAGGCGTTGCCGATCCAACCATCGGCATACTTCGCAGCACGCTTGAGCGCTGCGTCGGTATGGCCGCCGGTGTAGATGGGAACGGGCGTGGGAGGGTGCGGCTCGAGGGTGAGCGCAGGGATGTCGAAGTACTCACTGTGCCACTCGACCCAGCCGCCCTTCCACAGTTCGCGCAATGCCGGAATCATCTCGTTGAGACGCTTGCCGCGGGTAGCGAAGTCCTGACCCTGAAGGTCGAACTCTTCCTTCATCCACCCCGCGCCGACACCCAAGGCGACGCGCCCGTCGCTGAGTACAGCTGCAGTGGCGACTTCCTTGGCCACCTGCAGAATGGGGCGGTGGCCGGCGATGTAGATGTTGGTGGTGAAGTGCAGTTGCGAGGTGACGCTGCTCATCGCACCGATGAGCACCCACGGCTCGGGCCATGCGGTCTCCGGCGCCCAGATCGGCCGACCGTCGGGATGCGGCGAGTAGGGATATTTGCTCTGCAGATCCTTCGGGTAGGCAAGGTGATCGCTGATCATGAGGCCGTGATACCCGGCCTGATCGAGCAGGGTGGCGATGTGCACCAACTCGGTGGTGTTCATGAACGCTGTGGCGCACCAGAACTTCATCGGCTGGCGCGAGTCATGCCCAGGCCAACCGTGGCGACGATGTCGCGCTGGATCTCGTTGACCCCGCCACCGAAGGTATTGATCTGCGCCATCCGGCCGGCCTGCTCGACCTCGCCGTGCAGCACTGCGCCGGGCGAGCCCTCACGCAGATGTCCGTAAGGTCCGAGAATGCCAAGTAGCAGCTTGTACACCTCGACGCCGCGCTCGGTGCCGAACACCTTCACCGACGACGATGCCTGCGGGGTGAGCGTGCCGTCGTTGACAGAGCGGACCAGCTTCCAGTTCATCAGCTTCAGCGCTTCGAGGATGGCCTTGCACTTCGCGAAGTCGGCCTGCACCCAGGTCAAGTCGAGCATGCACTCGTTGCTCGCCCCGCCAGAAGGCTCGACCGATGCCCACGCCACGACGTCTTCGTACAGACGATGGGTCAGCGCAGTGAGCGCAGCCAGGCCAACGCGCTCGTGGTTGAGCTGCGTAGTGATGAGCTGCCAGCCGCGATTGATATCGCTGACCACGTTGACCTTCGGCACACGCACATCGGTGTAGTACGTGGCCGTTGTGACGTTGCCGCCCACGGTGACGATGGGTGTCCACGAAAATCCGGGCGAGTTCGTAGGCACGATGATGATCGAGATGCCCTTGTGCTTGGGAGCCTCGGGATCGGTGCGACAGGCGAGCCACACGTAGTCGGCCTGGTTCGCGCCACTGGTGTAGACCTTGTTGCCGTTGATGACCCATTCGTCGCCATCGAGCACCGCTGAGGTGCGTAGCGACGCAAGGTCGGTGCCGGATTCGGGCTCGGTGTAGCCGATCGCGAAATTGAGTTCGCCAGCCAGAATGCCGGGCAAGTAGGCGTCCTTCTGCTCCTGCGTGCCGTACGCGATGAGCGTGGGGCCGACGGTGTTGATGGTGACGAACGGGAACGGCGCATGGGCGCGCTGAACCTCGTCGAACAGGATGAACTGATCGGTGGGCGGGCGACCTTGACCACCGAACTCTCTGGGCCAGCCAAGACCGAGCCAGCCGTCGGTTCCCATCTGACGCACGATGCGCCGGAACTCGGGGTTGCCTTCGCCACTGTCGCCCATGCCATCGCGGACGTCGCGCGTGAGCAGTTGGGCAAAGTACTCGCGGAGTTCTTTGCGCAGTGTTTCTTGTTCGGGAGTTTCAGCTAGGTGCATGCGAAACCCGAGAATAGTCGATGCTACGTTTCAATCTGACGTTGTGTCAGAAACTTTGTTCAGCACGGTTTCGATGAGATGGCCGGGCGCGATCGGCGTCCGCTTCAGGGGTTGAGGAGAGTTCACGTGTCGGGTTACCTACAGGACAAAGTCGTTGCCATCACGGGTTCGGGACGCGGCATCGGCCGCTCCATCGCACTGCTTGCCGCATCGCAAGGCGCACGCATCGTGGTTGCCGACTTCGGCGTCAGCATGGACGGTGGCGAGCCGAGCTCCGAGGTTGCCGATGGCGTAGTCGCCGAGATTACTGCGGCAGGCGGGCAAGCAATTGCCGTCGCCGGCGATGTGGGCACGATGGCCGGCGGCGAGAGCATCGTCACTGCGGCGATGGACACATGGGGCCGCATCGACGGCGCTGTGTGTGTGGCCGGCATCTTGCGCGAGCGGATGTTGTTCAACATGAGCGAAGAAGAGTTCGACGATGTCATCCGCGTGCACCTGAAGGGCACCTTCACGGTGTATCGCGCTGCAGCCGCAGTCATGCGTAAGCAGCCAGAGGGCGGCAGCCTGATCGGCTTCACCAGTGGCGTGTGGGCACTGGGCTCGGTGGCGCAGGCCAACTATTCCGCCGCCAAGGGCGGCATCGTCAGCCTGACGTATTCGGCGGCCGTGGGACTCGAACGCTACGGCGTGCGCGCCAACGTGATCGCCCCCGTGGCGCGCACGCGTATGAGTGCCAACGTGCCGATGCAGTTGGCCGAGAACGGCGAGCCCGAGGACATCGCTCCCATGGCCGTGTACCTACTGAGCGATAAGAGCAAGCACATCACCGGTCAGGTCTATTCAGTGGTCGGCAACAAGATCGCAGTATGGAGCCAGCCCAAAGAGGTGCGTGCGATGTACAACGACACGCGTTGGACGCCGGAATTGATCGAGGAACGCCTGCCCGCGACAGTGAAGTTCGAGCGTTTGCCGTTCCTCGACATGGTCGAGGAAATGAAGCGCGCTGCGGCCGCCAAAGAGTCTCCGAACTGATGATCACGTCGCTCAGCGACGACGAGTTCCGCGAACTGGCCCAAACCTGGCTCGCCGAGAACGTGATCGGCGACTATGCAGCGTTGAAGGGACGTGGCGGGCCCGGCGACGAAGAGGTCGGGTTCGATCTGCGCGTCGCGTGGGAGAAAGAACTCGGTGCCGCCGGCTGGATCGGACTCGGTTGGCCACTGAGCCACGGTGGCCGCGGCGCAACCGTGAGCCAACAAATCATCTGGGCCGAGGAGTACACCCGCGCTGAGGCGCCCGCACGCGTGAACCACATGGGCGAGAACCTGCTCGGCCCGACGCTCATCGAATACGGAACTGCAGCCCAGTGCGACCGCTTCTTGCCCGGCATTCTCGACGGCACCGAACGTTGGTGTCAGGGCTACAGCGAGCCCAATGCCGGAAGCGATCTGGCCAACGTGCAGACCAAGGCGATGCTCGATGAATCAGCCGGTAAGCGCGAATGGGTGATCAACGGGCAAAAGGTGTGGACATCACTTGCACACGTGAGCCACTGGTGTTTCATTGTGGCGCGCACCGAGGCCGGCTCGGTACGCCACAAGGGCTTGTCGTTCCTCCTCGTGCCGATGGTGCAACGCGGCGTCGAGACGCGCATCATCCATCAGGTCACGGGCGGCGGCGAGTTCAACGAAACCTTCTTCACCGACGCACGCACGGGTGCCGACATGATCGTTGGCGCGCCCGGCGATGGCTGGCGGGTCGCGATGGGTCTGCTCGGATTCGAACGCGGCATCTCCACGTTGGCCCAACAGGTCGGTTTCGAACGCGAACTGCAGAGCAGCATCGAACTTGCGCGTACGTTCGGTAAGGCCGACGACCCCGTGATTCGCCAACGTCTTATCCGGGCGCATACAGGCCTGCAATTGCTGCGATGGAACGCGCTGCGGTCGATGGGCTCGGGCGTTCCGGGTCCCGAAGCGAGCATCAGCAAACTGTTCTGGGGAACGTGGCACCGCGACCTCGGCGAGTTGACGATCGACATCATGGGAGCCGCTGGGCTCATCGGCGAGGCCCTGCCGTATGAACTGTCGCTCGAGCAGAAGCTGTTTCTCTTCACCCGCAGCGACACCATCTACGGTGGCAGCAACGAGATCCAACGCAACGTGCTCGGCGAGCGCGTCCTCGGCTTGCCCAAAGAACCATCCTGAACACCGATCGGAACCGCAATGACTGCACCTGAATACGTCCCTGCGCACGGCTTGCTGGTGGGCAAGTCCGTGTTGATCACCGCAGCGGCGGGCAC
>JANYCT010000029.1 GCA_025360105.1 Actinomycetes bacterium
CAGTGCCGTGCTGAACGAGGGCGAGATGATGGCATTCGTGCAGGCGCTGAACGGGGTGCGGTTGGTGTTGGGCACGATGCTCGACGTCGACGAGAACCACGACCTCGACGAGGTTGCCGAGGATCATCCGCTCGTGGGCGAGTACCACCTCTACGCGTTCCTCAGTTGGGTCCTCGACTGGAGCGTGCGTGCGCTGCAGGGGCCCCAGGGTTGGGCATGACCCGGCCCACCCGCCGCGCAGTCGGTCCGACTCATCGCAGCGCGCTGGTGATCGCTGTGACCTTCATGGGTAGTTGCGGAATGAGTAGTTGCGGGAGTCGGCTACCCAGCAGCGCGTTCGACACACTCCCCACTCAGGGAAGCGTCACCGCCTCGGGCGCCGACGCTGTCGGAGGGCCAAGCGATGTCGGCGTGACCGCATCGTCGATCACGCTCGGTCTGATCGTGAGCAAGACGAGCCCGCTCGGAGCAGAGACGTTCAGCGCCCCGATGTACGGCGCGCAGGCCTTCGTCGCAGCCCTGAACGCGAGCGGGGGAATCAATGGTCGACACGTGGATCTGGTGGTGTGCGACGACGATGCCACCGGTGCCGGGAACCGTCGCTGTGTCAGCAAGCTGATCGACCACGACAAGATCTTCGCCTTCGTCGGCAACAGCATTTTTGACTATGCGGGTGCGTCGTACGTGAACGACAGCGGCGTGCCCGACGTCGGCGGCCAGCCGATCAGCAGCGCATACGACCAGTACCGCCACCTCTGGTCGATCTACGGCAGCTCGTCGCCACGTGATGGCACGATCGGCTGGGGCGGCAAGCTGTCGGGCGGCACCGAGGTCTACCGATATTTCAAGGACGCCCTCGGAGCACACACTGCCGGCGTGGTTGCCTACAACCAGGGCGACTCGCTGCGGTTCGCCAGCCTCACGGCCAAGGCATTGCAACTCGAGGGGTTCAGCGTCGTGCGTGAGCAACTCGACTTCGCCGTGCCCGCCTGGGACGCGGCGGCGATCGACATGCACTCGCGTGGTGTCGATATCGTCTTCGATGCGCTCGATTCTGCGGGCAACGTGAACCTGTGCAAGGCCATGGACTCGGCCGCGATGACCGTGAAGGCCAAAGCTGTCACGGTGCAGGCCTGGAACGAATCAGTGCGCACCGACTACAACCACTCGCCGACCTGTCGCAACTCCCTGTACGCCACGGCTACATCGCGCAACTACATGGATACTGACAACGCAACGATCGCGCGGTTCCGCACCGAGATGAAGGCGGCGTTCCCCGAGCGCGAAAACAGAATGTCGATGTGGGCGTTCGAGGGTTGGGCCGGCGCGCAGTGGTTCGCCGACGCCGCGACGTCGTGCGGGACTGCCCTGACGCGGGCGTGCGTCGAGGCGTACCTCGGACGCGCCGAGCCCTACGACGCGCACGGCGGATTCGTTCCACGTAATTTCGACGCGGTGGCGTCGCCGCCGCTCACGGCGCACAACTGCCTGTTTGCCGCCCGCTGGAGCGACGATGCCTACGCCGGCAACGGTGGTTGGTTGAGCACCACGCCCGATAAGCAGCAGCTGTGTTTCGACGTGCCGAACGTGTCGTACTCGCCCTAAACCGCTTCAAGCGAATGCCGCGGGAAGCGTGCCACCCTTCAACTCGCCCGGCTCGCCGACCCACGCAACCGCACCGCGCGCCAGCACATAGACCAGGTCGGCGCGCTGCAAGATATCGGCGTGATATTGCTCGACCACCACGATCGCGCGCTCGGGCGTTGCGAGGTCACCGATCACTGCGTAGAGGCGCTCGATCGCGCCGGCCGCAAGGCCGCGGCTGGCTTCGTCAAGCAGTAGCGCCTCACCTGGCGTCAGCAGCAGGCGCGCAAGGGCGAGCATCTGACGTTCGCCACCCGACAGCGTGCCCGCAGGCTGCGACTTCTTGTCCCGGAGTTCAGGGAACACGTCGAACACCGTGTCGGTTGGTGCCCCGTGGCCGAAAACTCCCAAATTGTCAGCGACTGATAAGCCCGCAAACACGTTGGGATCGTCGGGGATCGTGGTGAGACCGGCGCGGACGCGTTGATCGGGAGGGACGCGGGTGATGTCACGTCCGCGCCAGGCAATGCGACCTGACGACACCGGAACGATGCCGGCGAGGGTTCGTAGCAGGGTGGATTTTCCTGCGCCGTTTCGGCCCAGCAGCGCCACAACAGATCCCAACGGGAAGCTGAGCGTGACGCCATGCAGGGCTTCCACGACGCCATATCCAGCCCGCAGCCCAACCACATCGAGGCCAGAGGTCATGGTGAGCCGAGTCCGAACCTCACGTCGGCCGACCGAACAGGCGGGTCTGCACATCGGCCCGTATCAGCACCTCGCTTGGCGGGCCTGACACCACGATGCGACCCTCGGCCATGACATACACGACGTCGGCTGTATCGACGACAAGCTCGAGGTCGTGCTCGACCATCACCACCGCAAGATCACGGCCGGCAAGACGGTGAAGTAGTTGGTGGAACTTCTCGGTTTCGGCATCGTCGAGCCCACTCGCAGGCTCGTCGAGCAACAACGTGTCGGGGTTGGCGCACAACGCCCGCCCAACCTCGACAATGCGCAACGTGCCAGTGGGAAGCCTGCCGGCTGGCACATCGGCGAGCGCAGTGAGACCGAGCTCGGCGAGCACTCGACGCACGGTCTGTCTCGAGCTCCTACTCGCGGGATCACTCAGACCGATGACGCCGCGCATGATGCCGCGTCGAGTCCGATTCTCGGCGCAGACGCAAAGATTGTCAGCCACCGTAAGGGTGGGGAACACCGAGGACCGTTGAAAGGTGCGGGCCAAGCCACGTCGCGAGAGCGCATCTGATGACCACCCGGTGACATCGTCGCCACGATGGCGCACGTTCCCTGCATCGATGGTCTCTACTCCCGAGAGGCAATTGAACAGCGTGGTCTTTCCAGCACCGTTCGGGCCGATGATGACGGTGATCCGGCCCGCTTCAGCTGCGAAGTCGACATGGTCGACGATGACCACGTCGTTGTAACGCTTACACAGCGCGTGCGCCTCGAGTGCCGGGCTCGCGCTCATCGGGCCGCAGTCCTTCGTTGCATCATCAGTGCGACCGAACGACCAGCCGAAGTGAGTCGCGCGGGTCGCGGGCCCGCAATCGGTACGAGGTCACGGACAGACGCGCCACGACGACGGAGCGAATGATCGATGAACCGGTGCACCGAATGCAGCAGGCCGCCGGGCATGCGTCCGAGCAGGAACGCGCACACACCGATCACGAGAATCGAACTGCCCTCGGGCAACCCGGCATCGAGCGCCACCAGGACCCCCGCGCCGATCACAGCACCAGGCGCACTGTCGATGCCGAACACGACCACTGCGGCGAACCAGATGAGGCCACGAATCGGATCGAAGGCGCTGGTGTCGAACGCACGTGATCCCATTGCGAGCAGTGCACCACCGAGGGCCGCAAGGCCAGCACTCGCCGCGAACACCAGCAACTTCAGCCGGCGCACATCGACCCCACTCGCGAGCGCGCCCGGCTCGTCGTCGCGCACCGCGACCAACGCCCGACCGACGCGACCATTGTGCAGATTGCGCACGAGCAAGAAGGCCCCCGCGAGGCACAGCAGTTCGAGTACATAGAAGTTGTTGTCGGTCCCAAACGCGTGAGGCGGGCGAATGGTCAGGCCGCTCGTGACCGACGGTTGGTCGAACACGAAACGGCTCACCGCAACGCTGAATGCAAAGGTGGTGAGCGCGAGGAACAGACCACGGCGGCGGATCGCCGGCCACCCCAACAGCAGCCCAATGGGCACCACCAGCAGCGGCGCGAGCGCGAGGACCGCGACACCGGGAACGTGCCCGAAACCCGGCATCGTGCCCGCCGCAAGCCGTGCCGCAAAGAGCGCACCGAGCCCGGCGAACCCGGCCTGACCGAGCGATATCTGACCGCTGTATCCACTCACGACCACAATCGAAACCAACACGATGGCCAGAGCGGGAACTGCCAGCGCAAGACGGCGGTTCTCGGCGTTGAACAGCAGCGGAGCTGCGAGCGTGAGCGCTGGCACCAGCCACCAACCACGTATCGGCGTCAGCGCGCCCCGGCTCGTCAGCCGGGCCGTTGTTCCCGAGTCAGTGCTCCCCGTTTCGTCGAAGCGATGCACGATCAACAACGCGAGGAGCAGCGCGACGACGAACAGGTTCGAGGTCAGTGTGTCGAACAGCGGGCCAGCGTGGCCGGTCGGGTGGACGCGGGCCAACTCGGCCTGAGACACCCCGATCACGAGTCCAGCAAGGATTGCCCGGAACGGGCTGGTGAGACGAGCGACCACAACCACCGCCATCGTTTCCAGCATCACGAGCGTCAGGCCATAGGGCTCGAGTCGCAGCGTCGGCGCCATCAGGATTCCGGCCACCCCCGCCAGCACACATCCGATGACCCAACCCAACGCCGCGACGCGATTGGCGTCGAGGCCTTGCAGTTCGGCAAGTTCGCGTTGCTCGACCACTGCGCGCACGCGTTGGCCGAGGCGAGTACGTAGACCAAGCACTAACGCGACTCCCACCAGCAAGATGACGGCAAGATCCACCGCCGTGCTCAGCGGCAACTGCACCCCACCCGGCAACGGCAGCTGCCGGTAGGGCACCAACGACGGCGCGTCGAGGCGGGCTTGTGCACCCCACACGAGCACAGCGACGCCGAGCAGCACCACGAACACTCCGAGCGATGCGACGAGACGCTCGGCGGGCGCGGCGGCGCGGCGTTGCAACGGTCGGAAGACCACTCGCTCGAGGAGCACCCCGAACAGCGGACAGACCACCAGCAACACGACCACTGCTGCCACGGCGACCGGCCAGTGCCACACCCTCACGGCCTGCCATTGCAGATACGCGGCACTCATCGCGATCGCGCCGAATGCCAGATTGAAGACGCCCGTGAGTCGATAGGTGACCAGCAGTCCGAGCCCGGCCAACGCGGCGATGGCACCAATGCCGAGACCGGCCAGCGCGAGTTCCAGCATCAGCATCGTTACGCCTCCGGCTGATCGGGTTCGCAGACGCCGCAGGGAGCAAGATGACGATCCACCAACGAGGCAGCATCCACGGGTGTGATATCGGCCTTGCCGAACACGAGAGCACAATCCGGCTTGTGAAACAGCTCCCCACCGGGCAGCGCAACACATGCTCCGAGCGCACGTGTGAGTGGTTCTTCGATGGTCGCCGCGGCCGCAGGAATCTCCTCCACAAAGAGAGCGTGGATTTCCGCGATCAGTGCATCGGTGCGTTGGGCCGTGTGCTGGCCCGACTCGCGCGCCAGCACGATGGCCGCAGCGACGATCAGTGCCGCACCGGGAATCGACCCGGACGCGAGGTACGGCAGCTGCTCGCCGACCGATGCTGTACCGGACACGCCGTACCAACCGAGAAACATCAGCACGGCTCCGGCCAGGGCGAGCGCCGTGCCCAGCCAACTGCGCCCGGCGCGGCGCTGTCGGGGCGGGTCAAGTTCGAAACGGCGAGCGTCACGGGTCATCTGTCGCGCACGCTAGTTGTAATCACGGGTCATCTGCCTCTAGTTGGCATGCATCGCTGCCGCGATGATGGCTTGCAACAGAGGAGGTCCATCGTGATCATGCACATGAATACTCGCATCGCTGTTGTGTCGGGAGCAGTGGGATGCCTTGTGCTCCTCGCTGCATGCGGCCGCCGATCGGATTCGACGAGTCACACCAGCACGGCGCGCGCCGTCTCGGCATCGACGGTCGCCGCACCCACCGCGATACCAACCACACTCGCCGCCACCGCGACGACTTCGACGACGACTACCCAGGACCCAGCCGCGGCCATCGCCGAGATCACCGCCAACTGGGAGCGCTTTTTCCTGCCGACCACCTCGATCGCGGACCGCGTTACCCTGCTCGAAAACGGCACGTCCCTGCAGCAGGCGCTCGCAGAACGAGCCAAGGATCCCCTGCAGCAGCAAGCGAGCGCGACGGTGAAGAAGGTCGAATTGACCTCGCCCACCCAAGCCAAGGTCACCTATGACATCTCCCTCAACGGCACGGTTGCCCTTGCGGATTCGCAGGGATTTGCGGTAGTTCAAGACGGCGTTTGGAAGGTCGGTGCCGACAGCTTCTGCGCGTTGATCAGCCTCGGGGCAGCGGGTCCCATCCCCGGCTGCGGTTGACCAAGACGCCAGCAAGGACCGCTCGCCTGACGATGTCGGGAGTCTGCAAACGATATGGGCACACGACCATTCTCGATGGAGTCGACCTCACCGGTGCGAACGGCGCCGGCAAGAGCACCCTGATGCGCATCTACGCCGGTGTGTTGGCCGCTGACTCAGGAACCGTGTTCGCCGATAAACCCATTGGCTACTGCCCGCAAGAGGCGGGACTCTTTGAGTTGCTGACCGCCGACCAACACCTCGTGATGTTCCGCTGCGGCGCAGGCATCGTCCTGCTCCTCGTTGCGCGCGTTCTGATTGCCCAACGAGTGTTCGTGTGTAAACACCAACCCATCGGCCCGAACACCTAAAACCAACGATTACACGCGAAAGACGAAGCAACCCACGGTGGGCCGCGCCGTGCCATTGTCCGCACTGGGTCCGAATCGAAACCGCACCACCTCGACCACATTCGCGGCCTCGCCTGCGGCCTGCGCCAGCGCATCGCCGATCGGTGCGTCGATGAGGTCGCGGATCCCGACGCCCACGTTGACCCGCGGTCCCCACCCCACGACGTAACGCGCCATAGCGTTGACGGCATCGACCACGCTCTGGACGTGCTCGATCACCTCGTCGTGGCCGTCGCGCGTGGTGAGTACTTCGATATCACCCGTGTCGGACAGATCACCGATGAACACGTTGCCGATATCGGGTGACAGCGCTTCGGCGACAGCGACCGACTCGTCGAACGATGCTCCGCTCGCGATCGCTTCGGCACCGGCCCAGAGCAAGCACGTCGCACCGAACGCTGTGGTTCCCGAGTCGATGAGACGCACAGGTACCGATGCAGTGTGCGCGGCGAGCAGTGCTGCGCTGAGCGCGCTCGGCGCATGGATCGACAGGATCTGGGTGCAACCACGTTCGACCAATGCCTCGTATGCGAGGGCGAACTGACCAGGGCTCGGCTGGCTGATGGACAACGCCGGACGATGACCGTCGACGCACATAGCGCAGAACCCGTCGGCGTCGAGGTCGATGCCCTCGAGGTATTCGTGGCCGTCGACGATGAGAGTGATCGGTACAATCTCCACCTCATAGCGTTCAGCAAGTTCGGGAGGCAGTTGCGCGCTGCTGTCGGTGCAGATGCCGATCATGCGCGTGCCTCTGGCGTGACCAGCAGGCGGTCACTGGTGACTGCAGAGCGCACCGGGCGAGGACCCATACCGAGACGCTACGGTACTTCGAGGTGATGATCGTCCGACGAACGATGTTGTGCCGATTCTGTAATCCACTGGCGCAAACCAGTTGATCGCCGGATAATGTAGGCGTGCTCTCAACCGGAGTCGTTTCTAGCCCCCATCGTCTAGAGGCCTAGGACACCACCCTTTCAAGGTGGCGGCACGGGTTCGAATCCCGTTGGGGGTGCTGACCAGTTTTCTGGTCCC
>JANYCT010000059.1 GCA_025360105.1 Actinomycetes bacterium
CGCACTCATCGACGCCTCAACCTTGCCGATCGCTTCGACCTGAATGCGGCGCAGCCCATCCACCGGCACAGCGCCAAGACGCAGCAACCTCGACCGCAACGACCCACCGTCGGCGTCGTCACGCCATTGTCGCAGCCACCGCGCAAACGCCTCGGGGCGATGGAACGTGAACACCTGCCGGCTGCGCGGGTCGGGGTCGAAGCCGTCGGTGAACATCGTCTCGTCACCAGTCGACTCGTACAGGAACGGCAACGGCGACACCAACGCTGGGAGATCCTTCGGCAGACCGGTCGAGTACTTCGCCGACTGCGGCTCCACGCCTGCCAGCGGGGTGCCTGACGGCTTCGCCTCGATCGCGCCAACGGCCCTCTGGTCGACGAACAAGATGTAGTCCGCCCGGCCGTGACCGGTCGCCATGATGAACTCGCGAACCGCAACACCCTGAGCGGCATACAGATTCATCGCCGAGCGGTCCTGCACCACCCACCCGCACGCGCCAAGTTGACGGTCGATCTCAACACGGGCCCGCGCTTCGGCAGTGAGATACACCTGATCACTCATGCGTTGCGGTTTCGGCCTTCGGCATACGCCGCCACTGTACGACCTCGCCGTTCATCACCTGACGCCGGTCGGTTCGTAGACGATTCCTCACGCTGGGTGAGATCGGTGCCGATAGATCCCTGTTGACCAATCGGCCCTGAGGCGTAGAGCATGTCACCATCCAACAACCTTGCGATCCCGGCACGCATCCGTGAACGGCGACGGATGATCCAACTCTCCAGCGATCGACGAACCGGCGCACACTCACGAAGGCTGCTCCGGGCACGGCAGCTGCGCTGGATACGAATCCATTGGCGGCTGTGCGTTCTGACTGTGCCTTCTTGCGTCGCTCTGTCTGCGCTCGTGGTCTGGGGCGTTCCGCAGCCTTTCACTCCATATGTCGTCGGCGCATTGGTGGCCTCAATTGCTTGGCTGATCTACGTACTCATGCTCGAAACAGGAGGGCTTACCCCGTTGCGGTCCGGAATACTTGCGGAAGAGTGGACAGCGAGCGAGCTGCGCAAGTTCCAGGCGCGTGGTTGGAATACCGTGAATCACGTCATGCTCGAGTACGGCGACACCGACCACGCTCTGGTGGGGCCAGGCGGCTTCTTCGCAGTCGAAACCAAGTTCCGATCAGACTGGGCAGACGCGAAACCATTCCTCGACGACATTGCTTGGGCCGCGTCTGAAACGGCCCGACTGCTTCGCCTACGAATCGACCCGAAGGGACGCCCCGTCCGTGCGCTCGTCGTGCTCTGGGGCCCGGATGTCCGAGAGAGCTTCGACGCGTGCCGCGAGGTGAACGGCGTCATGTTCTGTCCGGGCGAACTGCTGTCCGACTATCTCTCCAAATTGCCGCAGGAGGTTGAGCCGGCCGAGATTCGCGAAGCATTGTTCAGTCTCAGCGAGTACGTACGGAACCGGGACATCGGAGAGGTTGCCGAATCTGGTGAGATTCCTCGAACTGTCAGCGATGGCGTGAACGACCTTCTCGCTGTGTGCGGCACGGTGCTAGTAGTAGCTCTCGCGATCCTTGCTCAGTTCGACCGCCGGCCAGTGGGTCTGTGGAGTGCTGCGATGGCGTCAACAGCTATTGGCTTGTCGGTCGTAGTTCGGCGTTGGCGACCAGCGAACGTTCGTCTCCGGCTGGCGACGACTGCGGCAGCCGCGACCGCCGCAGGTCTCGGCCTGCTGATGATCATCGCAACGGCCGTGGTCGCGTTCCGGTAACTCTCGCCGCGACGGTCATAGCGTCGATTCAGAAGTCGATCTCGATTGACGGGACGTCGCGTTCAACGATCCGTGTTGGGCGGGTGGGCTCAATCGCTTCCTCCACGGCCGCTCGGCTTTCGGCGTAGGCGCTTAGGTCGAGGTAGCTGGGTCGTAGGCCGAGCCCGTTGTTGATGTTGAATGCGGCTTGGTGTTGTGCGAGTCGGCCGGCCGCGGTGTCCCAGTGTCGTGCTGCCGGGCCGGGTGCGGGTCGCTCGCCGAGGGTGTTGACGATGGCGCCGGGTT
Organism: Actinomycetes bacterium; assembly: GCA_025360105.1. Taxonomy (GTDB): domain Bacteria; phylum Actinomycetota; class Acidimicrobiia; order Acidimicrobiales; family Ilumatobacteraceae; genus WLMZ01. Next base: position 2,059 of record JANYCT010000059.1, read on the forward strand.
GTTCAAGTCGGGTGATCCTGGTTCGGATTCGTAGGTCGTGCTCCAGCCGCTCGTCGATCGTTTCGATCTTGGCCTCGTACTCGGGGCGGCGGCGCAGGTTCGCGTTCGCTTGTGCTTCGTTATGTCGTAGACGTTCGAGCGTGCGGGTGGCTGTGTTGAGGTTGTCGTGGGCGGCTTGCAACGCTCCTGGTAGCTGTTCGATGTCGCGTCGCGCGTTGGTGATTTCGGTGGTGTGTTTGCGGCGGTGGAGGGGGCGGTCGTATGTCGCGAGGACGTCCTCGGCATGGCGGTACGCGGCGGTCCTGTCGCTGATCGTCTTCTCGGCGAATGCTTTGGCATGCTCGGCCTGATCGCGTTCGTAAGGGAGCCGTCGAAGGGTGCCCTCCGCGTGTTCGATCGTGGCGACGATGTCGAAGCGTTGCTCGAGGAGTTCGCGAAGGTGTCCGCCGTCGAGCAGGCCGGGGCGGTGGGGTTTCTCGTCACGAAGTTCAGCTCGTCGGGCGTGGGCGGGAAGGTCGATCCAGTCGGTGGCGATGGACTGAGCGAACGCGTCGACAGCGCCCATCCCGTCAGCGGTGACCATGAACGCTTCGTTCCTGCCGTAACCGCGGGTCATCGCGACGTAGAGGTTGCGGACATCGGTCGGTTTGTCGTAGAAGCTGGCACCGCCCTGCACGTTGCGGCCTTGGGCGCCCATCACGGTGCGGGCGTAGGCGAGCTCAACATGTTCAGCCACATAGTCGGCTGGTAGCCGGATGGTGCCGTTCTTGCCGGTGGCGGTGAGTGACCCGTCGGGGTGGATGTTGTTAACGGTCCACACGGTGCGGTTGCGGACCATCTCACCGCGATCGGTGGTGAGCCGCCGGTCGTTCTGGCGTGTCGCGATCTCATCACCAACATGAATCTCGTAGACGCCAATGGTGATGTGTCGACCTTTGGGGTCGATTTCTCCTGCGGTGATGCGGGTGTGTTGGCAGCGTTGGTTGAGACGTTCGGTTGCTTCGTTCGTTGGTGACATCAACAACCCTGTGTGGCCGGCTTGCCTGCGTTCCCACCATGCGGTCACACTGGCTCGTTCCATCTGATTCCGGGTGCCGGAATGGAGTCGGCCGTGCTGCTCGTAGACCTCGGCAACGGTGACGTCACCTCGTCGGAGTCGAAGGCTGGCGTCGCGTTCCCATTCGTTGTCGAAACGGTGGACGCGGTCGAGTTCGATCGCGCCGAAGGTGTCAACGAGCAAACCGAACATGCCACCGCGACCAACAGCGGAGAATTGCAACGGGTCACCAACCAACGCGATCCGCCACCCCTTCACATCAGCAAGTTCAGCGAGTTCAGCCAACTTGATGGTCGGCAGCATCCCGGCTTCATCAACGATCACGGTCGCGCCGACGGGGAGGTCATAACGATGATCGGGTGGCCGAGTGAGGCGGTGCTCGATGAGCAACTTGTCGAGCGTGTCAGCGACCAGCCCGGTCTCGTCAGACAACACCTCAGCTGCCGTCGCCGACGGTGCGACACCGAATACGGCACGCCCATCGGCACGCAACTGCGCGACGGCCGGCGCCAGAGCAGTGGTCTTACCGGTCCCCGCGGGCCCGACAACGAGGACAATGTCAGCCGTGCCCGCAACGGCGGCTGCGCCTTCGGCCTGGGCCGGGTTCAAGTCGAGTCCGCTGCGGGTCACGGCTTCGGGTTCGTCGATGCCGTCGAACACAAGGCGACGGTCAACCCAATCAATCAGCGCTGCTTCCTGATCGAGAATCGCCCGTGTCGTGAGCGCACGATCAACAACAGATTCGGTGACCGGGCGACCATCCTTACGCACGAGCGCGTTCGGGTCGATGGGTTTGGAGACATCGATGCAGTAGTTGGCTACGACATGATCGGTGAGTTTGTCCAACCATGCGACGAGACGATCCGCGGGCAGGACCGTGTCCGTCGGAATCAGTGCCGCGAGTTCGCGTGTCAGCTCCGTTGGTCGCCAGCTCGACTGCTTCTCCGAGATCGTCACCATCGCCGTCGCGATCATCGACATCGTCGTCGCCCGGTCCAACACATCCCACCCGACAATCTGATCGATCGCGTCAGCGACAACATCGACAGGTTCAAACCCGAGCGCACGGGTTTGTTCAGCCCATCCGTCGTGGAGGGTGTGTGCGTCGGCGGGATGCGGTTTGGCTGGGCGGCTGTCGGTGGCGGCTTCGCGTTCCAACCGCCACCGCTCACGCGGGGTTGGTTCACGACCCATCGTGTCGATGAACCGGTCGAGTTTGTCGTCAATCCTCCGGGCCACCGCTGCGGTGCGGGTCGAGAACTCGGCCAGCAACTCTGCGGGGATATCGGCGATCTCGGAGATGCCGTGTTCGGGTGGTTGCCAGCGGACACCAAGCCGGGCCGTCAATTCCGCCCGAAGAGACACGTGGTAGAGCGCAGAGAGGGTTTGTTGATCGCCTTTGATCAACCGGGCGTCGAGCGCCAACCACCGACCATCCGGCGACTTGACCCGATTCGCGATCACCAGATGCGTATGCAACTGCGGGTCCAACGCCCGACTGGTGTGCTGCCGAAACACCGCGGCGACGATCCCCTGTGCGTCAACGACCGCGACCTCACCACCAATCCGGTAACGCGTATGCGCGTGCGCCTCAACCCACCCCGCCAACTCCCGCACCGCGGTGTCATGCGCGTCGAGCACCGCGCGCCGAATGTGCTCATCACCCA
>JANYCT010000066.1 GCA_025360105.1 Actinomycetes bacterium
GCCTGGCCATGATCGACGCCGACCTTCACGTTGAACCATGCAACGCCGGTGCCCTTGCTGCGATCCTGAATGACGCCTGTGTTGAGGCCACCCCACATGGTGCCGTCGGCGCCGAGCACCGCGTAGCCCATGCGATCATCGCCGCCGTCGAGCAGAGGGAATGCCTCGTTACTCGTCGCACCCAGGCCGAGGCAGTCGGTCTTGAGGCACTTACGCAACGGCGTCGGACCGTTCTTTTGCACCATCGGGTTGGGACTCGCGTACGGCTGCACGTTGAGCACGGTGGAGCTGAGATGCAGAGAGGGAGCATGCCGGGTGAGCGTGCTCGTGCCCGTGAGCGCCCACACCGCTATACGGCTGTCAGAGGTTCCCGCGAAGTCGAGCGAACTTAAGAAGTACGCCGTGCCACCGTTGCGTGTGTCGTAGCGCAACTTGGACGACACGTGTTGGGGCTGCACTGAGTAGGCAAGGTCCTCGGCTAGCGGCGGGCTGGAGAAGAGCTCACCACTGTCACCGGAACCGTTGGCGAGCGCCATCTTGTCGAATGCATAGATCTGGTCGCCGAGGAACGCCGTATTGGCGTCGGGTGGCCACGGGCCGAACTCGTTAGTGGTCACGTAGAAGCCGTTGGCATCGGTGCCGATGAGCGGCTGATCAGGAAGGCAGGGGCAGCCAACGTGACGGGGAGTGCCGTTCTGGCCGTCGTTGGTGCCGTCGAGGAGATAGACCCACCAACCGCCGGTGGGATCGGAGGTCTTCGACACGGCAATACCGATGTAGTTGCGACCGGTTGCTCCGCCTACCACGCCGTTGATGCCGACATCGCCGGTATCGAACAAGAACGAGGTCGCGAAGAAGCGCTTGACGCCCGGATCGTAGATGCACTTCACGTCACCGCTGTCGGGACCGACGAGGTCGTTCACGCGGTCGAACGCGAGCGGTGCGCCGAACAGTGCGTTCACGGTCTTCACCGAACCGAGCGGCGCACCCGAGGTGCTGTACGCGCGCACCGCGGTGTTCACCATCTCGAGCAACTTGCCATTGCCGCCGCAGATCTCGGTGTCCGGCGGCTCACCGCTGAATTGATTGCCATCGGCGGCAAGGCGCTGATCGACATGGCTCAGCCCCTGCCAACCCACGGCGCTGCCGGCACCGGAAATCGACGACGACGCCACGGTTGGCCAGATAGTCGGAGCGGTGCGCGTGGTCGCCGCGGCGGGATGCTTCGGGCTCGCCGAACTCTCCTCTTGGGCGCGAGCACGAATCTCGGCGACCTCGGCCAGCGTTGGAGCCTGCGTACCACCCGATGGGTCAACACCCCCAGGCAACGAGGCGAAGTTGGTCGAGCGGGAGAGCGCCAACGGAACGTGCACCGACGAGAGAGATGCCGGCGCGGTGCTCGGCGCAGGTGTTGCCGAGGTAACCGATGATCCTGCAGCGCCAACGCTGACAATGACCGCAACGGATAGCGCACCGGCGAGAGTTGATCGCCTCATGGAGAACCCCTTTGTGAGCGTGTGGCTGCCCAGCCTAGGCGCTTCGGCATCTACCGCGAAATGTCTCACCGGAAAACCGCTGCGGTTAGGGCTTGACTTCGTAGAACGCGTTCACCGAGTGATCGATGTCGAGCTTGCGAAACCGACTGAAGCCGGCCTTGGCTGCCATCTCGCGGGCGGTGTTCTCGCTGAATCCGAGCGTGCCGAGTCCGGCACCATCCGGAGCCGACAGCGCCGAGGACATGCACGAGAGCACGCTGATCCCGTACATCAGCGGCGCCATCGGGTTCTTACGGGCGTTCTCCATGAACGTGTCATGTGCCTTGATGTCAACGAGCAACCAGGTTCCGTCTGGCGTGATCGCGGCGCGCAGCGCTTCCATCATCTGCTGAGGATGGGTCATGTCGTGGATGCAGTCGAACGTGGTGATGAAGTCCACTGAATGGTCTGCGGCCAGAGGGGTCTGACGAGGATCGTGGAAGCTCGCGTTGCCGACGCCGGACTCGGCCAACTTGGTGGCAGCGCGGTCGAGCGCGTGGTGGGAGATGTCGTAGCCCGCGAACGTGCTTCTCGGAAACGCCCCGGCCATCAACAGCACGGCGCCGCCCGCGCCGCAGCCGACATCGGCGACCACTGCACCGTTGCGAAGCAGATCCCCGATGCCGTCGAGCGCCGGCAGCACGACGGGCAGCAGAAAGGTCTTGTTCCACGGCTCGAAGCTGCGCTCGATGCCGATCGCCCCGGCGCAACCGTGACTGTCGTAGTTGTAGCCGATGCCGGTGCGGAAGCTCTCCGGCATGTCATCGAGCGTGGCCATCGTCTGGGGCAGGCGATGAAACATACCCATGCCGTAGGCCGGATGCTCGGGCGAGGCCAGCACCGCCGCGGCCTCGGGCGACAGCGAGAAGCGCTCGTCGGCGTCGCAGTCGATGATGCGCGCCGCGGCCTGGTTATAGGCCCACTCTCGAACCCACCGCTCATGCAGTTGCAACGAGGCGGCCAGCTCGTGTGTGCTCAGCGCAACTCCTGCTTGCTTCAGCGCCGCGTATAGACCCAAACAATCGCCGAGATGGATCATGCCCGCCGTCACCGCGCCCTCGAGCTTGGTGAAGACCTGAAACGAGAACATCTTCAGCTTGTCCGGATCGATAGTGGTGTCATCGACCGTGGTGTCGTGGCTCATCAGTGTGGTCCGTTCAGTTCGCAAGATTGATGTAGATGTGCTTGGACTCAAGGTACGCGTCGAGCGCGTACGGGCCGAGCTCGCGCCCGATGCCGCTGTGCTTGTAGCCACCCCACATCGTCTCTGTCGGTGCAGGCTGACTGTCATTGATCCACACCACGCCGGCCCGAATCGCCTTGGCCGTGCGCAGGGCACGGCCGATGTCGCGCGTCCAGATCGCTGCGGCGAGTCCGTACTCGGTGTCGTTGGCGAGCGCAACGACCTCGTCGATCGAGCGAAAGGGGATCACGGTCATCACCGGCCCAAAGATCTCCTCGCGGGCAATCCGCACGTCGTTGGAGGTGGATTCAAAGATGGTGGGTGGCACGAAGTAGCCGCCACTCAACGCGGGATCGCTGGGCCGAACGCCTTCGAATGCGAGCGCAGCCTCGGCACGACCAACGGCGATATACCCCTCGACGCGATCGCGCTGGACCGCGGAGATGAGTGGGCCCATGGTCGTTTCCGGATCGAGCCCGCTCCCCAACCGGATGCTCGCCGCGAACTCGGCCATCGCCCGCAACGTGTCGTCGTAGATGCGCGCGTCGACGAATACGCGACTGCCTGCGGAACACACCTCACCCTGGTTGCCGAATACGCCGTTACACGTTCCGGGCACCGCAATCGAAAGATCAGCGTCGGCGAACACGATGTTGGGGCTCTTGCCACCCAGTTCGAGCGTGACCCGCTTGAGCTGATCGGCACACGTGCGCTGAATGTGCTGACCGACCGCCTTTGATCCGGTGAAGCTGATCTTGTCGACCATCGGGTGCACGAGCAGCGGGCCACCGGCATCGACACCGATACCCGTGACGACGTTGACCACTCCGGCAGGAACGCCGGCAGCCTCGGCGATCGCAGCGAGACGCAACGCAGTCAGCGGCGTCTGCTCTGCGGGCTTGAGGATCACAGTGCATCCGGCCGCCAGCGCGGGCGCCACCTTTTGCGCGGCCATCATCATCGGATAGTTCCACGGGACGATGAGTCCGCACACACCGACGGGTTCTTTGACGATGAGACTCATTGCGTCGGGGCCGACCGGTGGGACATCGCCGCTGATCTTGGTGGCCCAACCCGCGTAGTACTCGAACATGAACGCGACCTCATCGATGTCGCCGCGTGCGTCGGCGATCGGTTTGCCGCAGTCGCGCACCTCGAGCTCGGCGAGTTCGTCACGCTGCTCGCGCACGAGCTCGGCCATTCGGAACAGGATGCGACCGCGTTCACGCTCGGCCACGGCAGCACCCCAGGTGCCGTCGTCGCTGGCGCGGCGCGCAGCCCGAACCGCAAGGTCGACGTCGGCTGCAGCGGCAGCAGGAACCACGGCAATCACCGAGCCCGTCGACGGATCGACCACGTCGAGCGTCGCCCCGTTGAGTGCGTGCACCCAGCGTCCGTCGATGTACATCCTTAGCGCGTCAGCCATGACTTCACGGTAGCAAGGTCTAGCGAGTGCGGTCCTGAACGCCGAGATGCTCGACATCGGCCAAACGGGTGAGGGCAAAGGTGAAACCATCGCCAAGCTCGAGCGCTTCGAGCCGGGTGATCGAGGCGTGTCCGAGAACGAACCGGTCCCATTCCCACGGTGTTGGCTGCAGCCCGAGCATGTAGCTGATGATCGCCGAGTTGGTGCCGGCGTGCGCAACAAGGCACAGACGCATCTCGGGATTGTCGATGCGCCACACGGGAAGGTCACCCGGGATCAACTCGATACCACGTTCGGCCAGGAACAGACCGCACCCCTCGCGAATGCGGGCGATGAAGTCGCGGTTGGCCTCGCCCCCGAGGTCGGACAAACCATGCCAGCGTTCATGCGATGGTTTGCGGCGTTCCTCGGCAAACGCGGCGTCTGCCTTCTCGCGGGGAGTGCCCTGCCACACAGGGCTGCGGATCTCGCGTAGCCAGGCGTGTACTGCTTCGTCTCGACCGGTGCGTTCGTACAGCGGAGCCGCGGTCTGCCGGGCACGCTCGAGCGGTGAAACGAGGATCTCGTCGAATCGCTCGCTCGAGAGGGCCTCGGCCATGTGCGCGGCTTGGCGATGTCCGCGCTCGGTGAGCGGGGGAAAGTCGATGTTCATCCCATCAACGACCCATTCGGGTTCGCCGTGGCGTACCAGCACTATGTCCATCGCAGCCCTCGCTCCATCGGAGACGATGGTAGGCGTCGCGCCTACGATCACCACGGCCCGCCAACGAGGAACCGGGGTTTGTGATGCCATTGAGCGACAACTGGGCAACGCTCTGGGAGTCTCTTGCCGACGCGCAACCCGACCACGTTGCTGTCGTGGTGGGCAACGTTCACGTGCGATGGAGTGAACTCGACGACACCGCCGCGCGTCTTGCTACGGCCTTCTCCGTGAACGGTGTGACCACCCACACCAGAGTTGCCCAGTTGCTGTTCAACTGTCCTGAGTACCTGCAGACCGTCTACGCCGCGTTCAAGCAACGCGCTGTGCCGGTGAACGTGAACTATCGATACCTCCCTGCCGAGATCGCGCACGTGCTCACCGACAGCAACGCTGAGGTACTCGTGTTCCATGGTTCGCTGGCGGAACGGGCCGCGGCCGCGGCCGCCATCTCACCTCAGGTGCGGCTGTTGGTGCAGGTCGACGATGGCCAGCCACTGCTCGCCGGCGCCGTGTGGTTCCACGACCTCATCACCGCGAACGAGCCGGCCGAACGCATTGAGCGCAGCGGCGACGACCTGCTATTTCTCTATACGGGTGGCACAACGGGGCTGCCCAAGGGCGTCATCTGGAGCCACGTCGATCTCTTCGGAGCCCTCGCGTTCACCGGCTACGTGTCGGCCGGGCTCGACCTACCCAACACCGCTGCAGAGGTGGGCGCCACTGCAGCCGGGCTAAATGCGGCCGGGCGCAGCCCGGTGAACCTTTGCGCCCCGCCGCTCATACACGGCACCGCGCTCTTCCTCGCGATCTCGGCATTCGTCATGGGCGGCACGGTTGTCCTGCTCGGCGAACGACGGTTCAACGCGCGCGAGCTGTGGCGGCTCGTGGAGCGCGAGCACGTGACGCAGCTCTCGATCGTCGGTGATGCGTTTGCGGTACCAATGGTCGACGCGCTGCAATCAGGGGCGGGAGCGACGACCTATGACCTGTCGTCGCTGCAGCGAGTGGTCAGCACCGGAGCAACATTGTCGAGCAAACACAAACGCGCTCTGCAATCCGCGGCACCTCAGATCACCATCATCGACATGATCGGCGCAAGCGAGGGTGGACCGTACGCGGTGAACATGACCCTGCCCGGATCTGACCCCGGCGATACTGCGGTGTTCATGGCCCCGCCCAACGCAGTCGTCCTCGACGATCAATACTGGCAGCCGCTGCCACGTGGATCACAACAGCCCGGCGTGTTGGCCGTCTCCGGGCCGATGCCTCTTGGGTATCACAACGACCCGGACAAGACCGCCACCACCTTCCGTGTGGTCGATGGCGAGCGTTTCTCCGTGCCCGGCGACTACGCCACCATCGACGCAGACGGCACGGTGCATCTGCTCGGCAGGGGTTCGGTCTGCATCAACACCGGCGGCGAGAAGGTGTACCCGGAGGAGGTCGAGGTTGCCGCACGCAGCCATCCGGCGATCGGCGACTGCGTCGTCGTAGCGACCCCTGATCCGCGGTTGGGGAGTTCCGTGACCCTCATTGCGTCGCGCAGCGGCCACCCAGACGCAGCGACCACCACGGCTGCGGAGGTAATCGATCACATCCGCGCGCGGCTCGCTTCGTACAAAGCACCGCGACAGGTGATCTTCATCGACGCCGTGTATCGCAGCCCCAGCGGCAAAGCCGACTACACATGGGCGCGCGACGTTGCGACCGCAGCGGCGGTCGGTAGCTACGAGTAGCGACGGCGCTAGCGTTCAGCGGCGTGGAACCGACCCCTGCGCCGAACAGCAATGCGGTCTCCCGGCCGCCGCTCTACGCGGCGAATTGGTACCCCGATCCGACGCGACGCTTCGAGTACCGGTATCACAACGGACAGTCGTGGACCGGTGACGTCGCCGTCGGCGGTCAGCGATTCCACGATCCGCTCCCGTCATCGTCAGCAGGCCCAACGAACGCTGCGTTCGGGCTCCCCCACACGCAATCCTCCACGAACCGCAAAGCCGTTGCGGCGTTCATCTTGGCGGCGGGATCGCTGGTCGTTGGATGGGTGCCATTCATTGCGGCGCTCGCCGTGGTCGGCGCCGTGCTTGCGTTCATCTTCGGCATCTCCGGAGTACGCGTGGCGCGCCGCAACCCACACCTCACGGGCCGCGGCCTCGCGGTGGCTGCAGTGATCTTGGCGCCGCTCGGGCTTGCGGTGGCCGGCTTCGGGATCTGGTTCACGGTGCAGGTGGTTCACGAGTTCGACACGTTCGCGTACGTCGGTCAGTACTCGGTAGCCACTACTCGCTGCGATGTAGATGGTTCCAGCGTGGCGCACTTCGATGGCACCATCACCAACGATTCGCCGAACACCCAGTCGTACCATCTCGAGGTCGAGTTCCTTCGGTTCGGCACAACCAACACCCTCTATATTGCGAACACCGACGTGGCCAATGTACGACCTGGCGAGACGGCGCGTTGGTCAGTGCAGCACGCCGTCGACCTGCCCAAGTTGGACTGTCGCATCAGCGCGGTCACCGGTCCACTGCCGTTCGCTAACGCATCCCCGTGATACTCGGCTGATCGATTTCGGCTGCGATCGGGCGCTACTGCCAGTTGAGCGCACCCGCCTGGCGCGCTTGGGTGGTGGCGTCGCGCATCTTGTCGCCGTCGTAGCCGACGCGCAGTCCGGGCACGACCTCGATTACCACGCGGCGCGGTGAGTCGAGCATCTGTGCAAACTCGTCGACGAGGGCCTGTCCCCAACGGCCCATCAATCGTTGTGCCAGCGCCGGGTAGAACCACGCTTTCGTAGTCTCATCATCGTGCAGTACGGCCGTTCCCTTGTAGGTGACCGTCTTTCCCCGCCGCATCGGCGTGCCGGTGGAGGAAACCACCACGGCAACTCGGCCGTCGCGTCGCATCGCCGCGATGCGCTTGCGTTGCGACGTGGCAGTCATCCAGAACCTGCCATCGTGGTGCAGGTAGCTCATGATCACCGCCATCGGCGACCCATCGGCGGTGACCCATACGAGCGTGCATTCGTTCTGCGCGTCGATGAGTTCGGCTTCTCTCGCTGGATCCAGTCCGTACACCGCGACGTCTTCGTAGTTCGTGATTGGTTGGCTCATCTCAGCCCTCTGTTTCTCTTGAGTTCGGGTTTGACGGGAGATCGAAATGTCCGGCTGAGGCCGACAGGCCGCCGTCGACCGCAAGGGTGACCCCAGTGATGAACGACGCCGCGGGCGACGCGAGGAACCACATCGCCTCGGCGATCTCCGTGGCAGTGGCCCATCGCTGCATCGGGACGCGTCGCGCCATAGCGCGTCGAAGTTCGGGCATACGCTTGAGTCCTTGCGTCATACCGGTCTCGGTGGGGCCAGGGGCCACAGCATTGATGCGCAGCCCTTGGACCGCGTAGTCGATAGCCGCGGCACGGACGAGGTTGATGACACCAGCTTTGCTGGCGTTGTACGCCCAATTGCCAGGATCACCACCGAAGCCAGAGGTAGATGCAGTTGCAACAATTGCACCATCCGCACCGGTGTCGCGGATTGCGGGCGCGGCACACCGAATGCCCAAGACGACACTGCGCAGATTCACGGCGAGTACCTCATCGAACCGTTCGATCGCTCCTGCATCTTCGAGGCCCGGTGACCCAACGGTGCCGGCATTGAGCACGGCGACGTCGAGACGACCCCACTCGCGCAGCGCCGCCTCGACGGCGGCGGCGTTGGTGGACTCCGCGCTGACATCGCCGGTCACGCACACCACGTGGTCGCGATCTGCCGCCCATCGCATCGCATCGGCGCTTTGGTCAACCGCAACCACGTCGCAGCCACGTGAGGTGAACAACTCAACCGCCGCGCGGCCGATGCCCGATGCGGCACCGGTGATGACTGCAACTCGCCGTGGCCCCACGCCACCACCCTATGCTCACGCACACAGCGCAATACTTACTGGGGGTAACCACATGGATCTCGGACTCACGGGGAAGAAGGCAATCGTCACCGGCGGCAAGCGGGGCCTCGGCTTCGCAACAGCCACGCTCCTCGCACAGGAGGGCTGCGATGTGGCCATCTGCGCTCGCGGCGACGTGAGCGAAGCAGTGGCTGCCCTCGGCTCCCACGGCACCAAGGCGTTCGGCGCAGGCATCGACGCAGCCGATGGCGATGCCTACAAGGCCTGGCTCGCGCAGGCCATCGAGCAACTCGGCGGATGCGACATCTTCGTGCACAACGTCTCCGGCGCAAGTGGGCGCGGCGAGCAAGCGTGGCTCGACAACCTCAACCTTGACGTGCTCGGTCTGGTGCGCGCCGAGAAGTTGGTCGTTCCCGCGATGGAGGCCGCCGGCGGCGGTTCGATCGTGTGCATGTCGTCGATCGCGGCGCAAGAGGAATTCGCCGGTCCGGGCAGCTTCGGCCCGATGAAGGCCGCAATGACTGCCTATGCCAGCAACCTGTCGCAGTCACTCGCACCCAAGGGCGTGCGCGTAAATGTGGTGTCCCCCGGTCCGGTGTTCTTCGAGGGCGGCAACTGGGACACCATCAAGACACACATGGAGGCGTTCTACGACGCCACCGTGGCCAAGATGCCGCTCAAGCGTCTCGGCCAACCGAACGAGGTGGCGAATGCAATCGCGTTCCTCGCTTCGCCCGCGGCAAGCCTCATCACCGGTGCCAACATCGTGATCGACGGCGGTTACACCAAGAGGATCAAGTTCTAGGTGGCACGCATCAACGCCTATCTCGTGACAGGCGGCTGGTGGCACGACTTCGATTTTGCCCGCCTCGAGTTGCTGAAGTTGCTGGCCGAAGACGAACAGGTCCGAGTGCAGGTGGCGCAAAACTACGACAACATCGAAGCGATTTCGGCGTGCGATCTTCTGGTCTCGTACACGTGCAATGTGCGCCCCAGCGCCGCGGTGCAACAGGGTCTGCACGCCTTTGTGGAACGCGGTGGCCGTTGGTTCGCGCTGCATGGCACAAACTCGGCCATCGATCCCCCGTCAGCGGGACTGGGTAGCGGTCCGTTCGAGACGCCGCGCGCGTTTCCCACGTTCGTCGACACACTCGGGAGCCAGTTTCTATCGCACCCACCGATCGAGCCGTATCAGGTCACCGTTTCCGAGGGCGCGGAGCACGACCCGCTCGTCTCTGGCATCGAGCCATTTCTCGCCGACGACGAACTGTACTTGTGCGAGTACCACGGCGTCGTCGAGCCGCTGCTCGAAACACGATGGCATGGCAACAGCGGTGCCGGCTTCGCCGAGGCCGACTGGCCCAACGACGAAGCCCGGCTCGTGCTGTATCGCCGCCCGCTCGGCGACGGTTGCGTGCTGTACTTCACGCTCGGTCACTGCCGCGGTCACTACGACATGGTCGCGCCACCGTTCAACGGGATGTACTGGCCTCGGGTCGAACGCGGCTCGTGGGAGGTACCCGAGTACATCGAGGTGCTGAGGCGCGGACTCGTCTGGGCCAAGCAACCCGCCGTCAGCCGGGCCGACGCGAGTTCGTGATGCGCGCCGGACTGGTCACCGGGCTCCGTTCCTTCGAACTCGTCGAGGTACCCGAGCCCGCGCCGCTCGCCGGAACCGCTGTCGTACACATCACGCGGTGCGGTATCTGTGGCACCGACATTCACGGGTTCCTCTCGTCCGAGCGTTACAACCCAGCCATCTGCGGGCACGAATGGGTCGGGTCGGTCGCGGCGGTTGGCGACGGCGTGCGCAACGTCTCTGAGGGAGACCGTGTCGTTGCCGGCATCGCCCCCCCGTGTGGCACCTGCCCGCAGTGCCGCGCCGGACGGCCGGACTACTGCGTCGCATCCTTTCTCGGCATGATCGGGCGCGATCGTCTCGCCCCACCGCATGGTGGATTCGCGCCGCGCATCTCACTCGACGCACTCCGCCTCATCGCTGTGCCCGGCGCGCTCACTGACGACGAAGCCGCGCTCGTGGAACCAGCCACCGTAGCGCTGCACGCGGTACTGCGCACACGGCCCCGTCTCGATGACACCGTCATCGTGCAGGGCTGTGGACCGATCGGACTGCTCACGCTGCAGTGTGTACGCGCCCTCGGCGCCGGACGCATCGTCGCCATCGAACCCAACGAGCATCGCCGCACACTCGCCATCACGAGCGGCGCCGACTCGGCGTTGACTCCCGACGAAGCTCAGGCCGAGTTCGGGCGCGACGGAGCCGACCTGGTGTTCGAATGCGCGGGCGTTGCCTCCACCGTGCAACGCGCCATCGACCTGGTGCGGCGCGGAGGCACCGTGAATCTGGTCGGCCTCGCCAGCGGCATGGCGTCGATCTCTCCAGGAGCCTGGCTGATCAAAGAAGCCACCGTGTT
>JANYCT010000084.1 GCA_025360105.1 Actinomycetes bacterium
CACGATGAAGCCGAGCGCTCCGGCCGCGATGCCGTACTTGTCGCGGAAGTCGTCGAGCATCGTGAACATCACGCCGTATCCGGCCGAGAACAACGCCGAGAGCACCCCGAAGGTGATGATGAGCCGACGGTGTTGCACGACCCACGATCCTACCGGCACCCCTGCTCGGCCCCGTGGGGGTTTCGCCCCCGCTCTGCCGCTCGTCCGCTCTGCCGCTCGGCATTCGTCGGCTCGCACGGGCTTGGCCCTACTCGCTCGCCGACGAACCCCGACCGTCATCGCTTCTCACGTCCTCCACCGCCCATCGCCAACCACACTCAGGAGCAGGTTTGTCTGAGCGAACAGGTCGGCACTCGACACTTTCCCTCAGGCAAACCCCTCGGGGACCGGTAAGACTCCTTTCGTGAGCAGCTTCTGGTACGTGCGTCGGGCTTTCTCTGGCTTGGCACTTCTCTGCCTCGTGGTTTCTGCGTGCAGTGCGGCTCGAGATGGCTCCTCTTCGGTTACGTACACCGGTGCCTCGCCGTCTTCGTCGACTCTCTTGTCACCCACGACGACGGTTGTGGCTGATGGCTCGTCGCTTGACACGATTGCGGGGATCGGGGCGGCGTTGACAGCGGCGGAACGGGGCATTCGCGACACGACGCTGACGCCTGATGCCACGGCGCGGTGGGGGCGTGCTCAGCAGCGCGCCTATCGAGCGCTCGCCGGCCATCCTGAATGGGACGAATCGGTGCTGGCAATTCTCCCTGCCGATGTGGCTGCACCATTCGCACTGAACGTGCAAGCGCGCCGCGCCGTGGCCGACCACGCGGCGGCATCCGCGCCGAGCACCCCGCCCCCGACGATTCCGGCGTGGACCATTGTCGAGCCGCTTCCCACTGACGAACTGCTCGGTTACTACCATCAGGCCGAGGCAGCAACGGGTGTGTCGTGGGCGTATCTCGCCGCGATCAATCTCGTCGAGACTCGCTCGGGTCGCATCGTGGGCGCTTCATCGAGTGGGGCCGTGGGGCCGATGCAGTTCCTCCCCTCGACCTGGGCCGAGTGTTGTACCGGCGACGTGACGAACGCGCACGACGCAATCGTGGGTGCAGCGGTCTACCTCGCCACGCTTGGTGCGCCGGGCGACATGCGCAAGGCGCTGTACGGCTACAACCCGAACGATGGTTACGTCGGGGCCGTCGATGCGTACGCCCGTAATCTTCTGGCCGACCCTCGGGCCATCTACGGCTACCACGCATGGGAGGTGTACGCGTCCACTGCGGCTGGCACGGTTCGGCTCCCCATCGGCTTCTCAGCGAAGGAGCCGCTGGATGCGGCTGCGTATGTGGCAGCGCATCCCGAGGATGTCGCTCCCGTCCACGACTGATCAGGCGATGGAGCCCGGCCCCGGCTCGAGGGCATGATCAACCCCGGGCCGCGCGTCGAGCACGGCCTTGCCGATCACGGCGGTGAGGATGATCGCGCCACCCAACACCGTGGTCGCCTTCGGCTTCTCGGACAACACGATGTACACCCAGATCGGCACGAACACAGTTTCGCTCTGTGCGAAGATGGTCATGGCAACGGCAGGGACCGAACGCGAAGCCACGTTGAACAAAATGGTGCCGACCACGATGAACACGCCACCGTGCAACAGCGCGTAGCTCACGTCTCGCGCGGGTGGCATCAGCGTCTTGCCGCCTGCGAGCGTGACCACACCGCAGACGAGGATCATCATCGCGGCATATCCGGGGAGTACCGGCGACCAGTCGCGGTCCGGGTCGCTGCGCACGCACACGGTGTAGACCGCAAAGCCCACCGATGAGGCCAGCGCGGCCAAGTTGCCGGCCATGTTGCCGGCATCGACATCGGCGATCACCATCACGCTGAGCCCCACGAGGGCGAGGCCGATGGCGCCCACGGTGACGCGGGTGAGGCGTTCGCCCAGGAACACGCGGGCAAGGATCACCGCAACCAGCGGAGTGATGGACGCGAGGAACGCGGCGTTCGCGGCGGTGGTGTTCTTGAGCGCGTACACGAAGCCGATCGAGGCGAGGAACAGCGATGCAACACCGAGCAGCATGATCGGACCGGAGCGGTAGGCCCGCGGCATCATGAAACCGTTACCGCGGAAACGGCTCAACAGTTCGATCACGACGATGACGCCGATCGATCGCCAGATCAGGTACTGGTAGGCGTCGGAGTGGGTTGCGCTCTTGGCCGTGACCGCGCCAAAGCTCCAGGTGATACCTGCCCCGAATGCCATCAGCGACGCAACGAGTGGCACGCGCGCCGAGGCAGGGGTCGATGTCGCGGCAGTCACGGCCATCGATTGTATGGGGCGACAGGTGTCCGCAGGGGTGACAGGATGCAGACATGACTGAGCACATGGTTGATGTCGTCGTCGTCGGATTGGGGCCGGGGGGCGAGGACGTTGCCGGTCATCTGGCCGCTGCCGGGCTCAGCGTCGTCGGCATCGAGAGCCACCTCGTGGGCGGCGAGTGCCCCTACTACGGCTGTATCCCCTCGAAGATGATCATTCGTGCCGCTGATCTGTTGCAAGAGGCCCGACGGGTCAACGTGATGTCGGGTACCTCCACGGTGATTCCCGACTACTCGATCGTCGCCGATCGAATCCGCGACGAGGCCACCGACGACTGGGACGACACGGTTGCGGTCGACCGGTTCGTGGGCAAGGGCGGCACCTTCGTTCGTGGCCGAGGCGAACTCGATGGGCCGGGACGCGTTCGTGTTGGTGACGATGTGTACGTCGCTCGCCGCGGAGTGGTGCTCGCCACCGGTACCTCGCCGGCCCTGCCTCCGATTCCCGGGCTCGCCGATGCAGTTCCGTGGACCAACCGCGACATCTTCAAGATCCGCACCAATCCGGCGTCGCTGATCGTGCTCGGCGGCGGAGCGATCGGGCTCGAACTCGCCCAGGCGTTCTCGCGTTTCGGCACAACCGTGACGGTGATCGAAGCGCTCGAC
>JANYCT010000090.1 GCA_025360105.1 Actinomycetes bacterium
CCGCCCCTCGCAGGGAGGTCAATCGAGCAATCTGAGAATCCAGGATCGACGCGTGGCGACGCAGCGCATTCGCGAGGTCCCAATCGGGTTCGTCGAGCACTCGCCCGATCTGATCGAGCGACATCCCCAGGCGCCGCAACCGGTTCACCCGATACAGCCGCTCTACTGCGTCAGCCCCGTAGAGCCGATGACCGGCAACGCTGCGTTCCGACGGCGACAGCAGACCGATCTGTTCGTAGTGGTGCAGCGCCCTCACCGACAGTCCTGCGGCGGCTGCAAGGTCGCCGACCCGGATCAGTTTCTCTGTTTCGTTGTTGCTCACGTCGTTGACGGTACGACCTCACGCGACGTCAGTTGCAAGGGAAATCTTGTCGAATTTTCAATTCGCCGCGCGTAGCGTCGACCCGCTCGCCGGCACAACCGAGCAGCAGACTGAGGACTCGCGCCTGTAGGTGGTGACCATCCTCCAGTCGTTGGGGCGTCTCGCGTTTGATTGCGAGTGCACTCACTGCGCTAGCTGTGCGTCGCACGCAACCGCGCCGCAACCCCGGTGGACAGGGCTCGATCTGGGGTCCGCTCAAGCCAGTGCGATCGCCGTCCAAAGGGTGGGTGTCCCAACGTGTCGCCAGCTACCGGGCCGAGGGCGACGCCGCATTCGAGCCACGCTTGCGGCCTCCTCAGACGTCACCCAACGCGATCGCCGCTGCGATGGTCGGTTGATCATCGACATGCCCACCTTCGGGGCCGCCCGGGTCATACGCTGCACGCGATGTCCACTGACTCGCCGCTCTCCACCAGCGTGCCGCAGGGACAGAACCCAGACACGTCGCCACGACAGCCCGACTGGACCACGGAGATGCCCAGATGGACGTGGAAGGCCGTGGCCATCCTCTGCGTTGGCTTCCTCATCACGTTGTCGACACGGTTCGTCTTCGACCGTCTCACCGGCCTCCTGCTTCTGCTCCTCGTGTCGATGTTTCTCGCACTGGCCATCGAGCCGGGAGTCAACCGCCTGTCTGTGCGAGGTTGGCGCAGGGGGACATCGACCATCCTGATCCTGCTTGGTCTGCTGCTCTTCGCCATCGTCTTTGTTGTCGCGATCGCCTCGCTGGTCGGCGGTCAGGTCGCAGACATCCTCAACGACGCACCACGAACCATCACCAAGGTCGTCGGCTTCCTCAACCGCCACTTCAACAGCGACATCAAAGCGCAGAAGGTCATCGACAGCGTTCAGGACCCCAACGGCAAGTTCCAGACCTTCATCAAATCCCAACGCGGTAAAGCGGTGCAGGTTTCCGTCGCCGCACTGGGCGCCCTGTTGCAGTTGTTCTCGGTGCTGCTCTTCAGCTTCTACCTTGTGGCCCACGGTCCGCGGATGCGGCGAAGCATCTGCAGCCGGATGCGCCCGGAGAGACAACAACGTGTGCTCGATGTGTGGGAACTCGCCATTGGCAAGACCGGCAGCTACCTCTACTCGCGGGCGATACTCGCCGCCGTTTCGACCGTGTTCCACTTGATCCTGTTCCAGGCATTAGGCACCCGGGCGCCCGTGGCCATGGCCTTGTGGATCGGCTTGATCACACAACTGTTACCGGTGGTCGGCACCTACATCGGCGGAGCATTGCCGATCCTGCTCGCCGTCGTCGACAGCCCAGCGAAAGCACTCGTGATGCTGAGCTTCATCATCCTGTACAAACAGGTCGAGAACTACATCCTCCGGCCACGAATCACCGCTCGAACCATGGAACTGCATCCTGCGTTCGCGTTCGGCTCCACACTCGCCGGAGCCGCCGTGCTCGGCCCAGTTGGCGCGATCTTTGCATTGCCCGCCGCGGCGATGGCTCAGGCAGTCGTGAGTGCCTGGGGTGTGAGACACGAGGTCATCGATGTGCCGCTGACGAGGCTGTCTCACCCCACTGCCAGGTCCAGACGCGCCGAGCGCAACAAGCCTGGCGCGAAAGAAACAGAGGATTCGGCGTAACGTCGAGTGGAGGACGAGGCTCAACGAGTTCATCACTGCGCTGCAGTGAGGCTGTCGGCGCTCGAGGGCCACTGCGTAGCACACCGGACTGCGGACGAATTCGTTGATCGTCGCTAACCACTCACTCGAATGGGCGGGTGCCATCGACGACCATGTGCGCGCATGCGATGGGATTGTCGCGCTCTACGTACGCCAGCTCGTTCGGCATCCAGACGGTCTCCCATGTGATTCGTGACTGCTCGCCGTCGCGCGCCACGCCCCGCTCCAGACGGACATCGCGAGGTGCCTCGACCCAGACGCGGACGCTGAGATCGTCGCGGAACATCTGGTGCAACGCGCAGACTCCTTCGACGATGATCAGCCCGGTGGGGTGCACCCGCCTGTCGGGATCTGTCGTCTTCGTCGCCCAGTTCCACTCGTCGAACTGCGCGATCGATCCGGCGAGCAGTCGATCCAACACGTCTGTTCGCAGCCGACCCAGATCGAATGACGACCCTGTCCAGAACGCATCGGTGGACACGATCTGAGCGCCAGGAATGCGATCCGCCACCTGCCGGGCGAGTGTGGACTTGCCAGCGCCGCCGAATCCGCCAATGCCCAACACCGTCATCGGCCCGTCGCTGTTGGCGTCGACCAGTGCACGGATGGTCTCGAGCGGTAAGGGTGGCGATGTCATCGGTTCCATTCGAGGCATTGTTCTAACACGTCGATGGTAGGGCCTCCTGAGATCTGGACTGACGCGCTGGAGGGCGCTGGCCCCACTTCGAGCGGCTGGGAAACAGCTATTGACATATATCCATATCAGTATATGATGTGCCGGTGCCTCGGGCAGCGACAACCTCCAACCTGTTCAACGCCGTCGGTGACGAGTCGCGACGCATCATCCTCGAGACGCTGGCCCGAGGCGAAGCAAGCGTGGGGGATCTCGTCGACGAGCTCGGTCTGGCACAGCCGCACGTGTCGCGCCACCTCAAGGTACTTCGCGAGGTCAATGTCGTGCGCTGCCGCACGGCAGGTCGCCAGCGGCTGTACAGCGTTTACGCGCCCGGGCTAGCACCTCTGCAGTCCTGGCTCATCGAACTCACTGCGCAGGTCAACGAGCGCTACGACCGACTCGATGACCACCTCCACGAACTGCTCCGAAACACCATCAACGAAACGAGAAGGCCATGACCACACGTAACGGATCCGCCACGGTGACGCTGCCGTCCGACACCGAGATTCTCATCACCCGCTCGTTCGAGGCCCCGCGCTCGTTGGTGTGGGACGCGCTCACCACTCCCCGTCACCTGCTGCGGTGGTGGGGGCCAGCATGGTGCCCGTTGGTCGCGTGCACCGTCGACCTACGCGTGGGCGGCCAGTGGCGATACCTCTCACTGCTCGACAATGGCGAAGAACTCGGTTGGCACGGGACGTTCCAAGAGATCGTCGTTGCCGAACGGATCGTGTCGACAGAAGTGTTCGAAGGCTTCCCCGACGCCGAGTCCGTCAACATAATGACGCTTACCGAACACGACGGAGTCACGACCCTGCGCACGTTGGTGCAACATTCGAGCCGCGAGAATCGCGACGGGCACGTTGAGTCGGGCATGGAGGGTGGCATGCAGGACACGTTCAACCGTCTCGACACGCTGCTCGACATCGCCGAGACCCCGGCAGAGCGATTCCGACGCATCGCCGGCGGGTTCACCGATCGGGTCGAGCACGTGCCCGCCGACGCGTGGTCCAACCCCGCGCCGTGCGAGGGATGGACCGCTCGCGACGTCGTCAAACATCTCGTCGAATGGGTCCCAAACGTGATCGGAAAGGCAGGCATCGAGTTCGCTCCGACATCGGTCGACGAGGACCCTGAAGCGGCCTGGGCGAGTCTTGTCGCGACGCTTCAGACATGTCTCGACGATCCAGACGTGGCGTGTCGCGAGTTCGACTCCGGTCCGCCAGGGCGGCTCACTGTCGAGCGCGCGATCGACATGCTCGTCACCGGCGATGTACTCATCCATACATGGGATCTTGCCCGTGCCACCGGACTTGACGAGCGACTTGACGCGCTGCTGGTGCACTCGATGTTCGAGGGCATGCAACCGCTCGACGAGATCCTGCGCTCGAGCGGCCACTACGGCCCGAAGGTCGCCATTCCCGAGAGCGCCGACGAGCAGGCTCAGTTGATCGCGTTCACAGGGCGGAACCCGTTGTGAGGGATCAGCCGGGATCGTCGCGGGTTGGTGACGTTCAGCCGTTGTCGTAGCCAGTGGCGGGCTCAACAACCAACCGGGTCCGTGGCTGCCCATTGCAGTGCACCTGCGTATCGGTGGGTGATGCATCCGTCGTCGCCCATTGCCAGCAGATGGATCCATCCGTTGTCGAAGAGGTGCCGCACGTGTTCGTGGTTTGCGAGCACCGTGTTGATTGCATCGCGGGGAGCCCGGATGACGACATTGAGTCGGAGCGGTTCGTGTTGGAGGACCATGCCGTCGTGGAGTGATTGCCAAGGGAGCCCAACGCGGAGGTCCCCGCCGTTGCCTTCCAATATGCCCGTTCTGCCCACCACGTTGTGAAGCGTCTTGTTTCCCGAACCAAACAGAAGGTTTTCGACCGTCGACCCGTAGTACTGGAGATTGATCCAGCTCGCGACGACCACCGGAGCGGTCATGATCAGCTCGAGAACGCTGAACCCGCGATCTTGTGTCCAGTCGTATGAATGCAGGAACGTTCTGCCTGCGAGATCGAGATCTCTCGTGAACGCGCGTGGCGCAGCAATGAACCCTCGGCATCCAGCGAGCCCCCATTCAGGGCGGACCTGGGCCCAGTCGGTGCTGCGACGCAAGATCGCAGCGTCGACGTCCTCGTCGGCGAGCACACCGAGGCGTGGTGCACGCTCAGATCGGCAACGTTGCGACGCCTCGCCGAGTTGCCGGTGCAGCGTCGCTACCGGCTGAGCGTGGGTCGGCGGGATGCTCGATCGGTCGAACAGGGTGATCGTGTCGGTGGTGGTGTCGTGCAGCGCGGCGACGAACCAGGTGTCGTGGGGTACGAGGATGCCGCACTCGGCGAGCCCATTGCGTACTGCTGGATCGTTGAGGATCAACGCCGCCACGCGGGCGTTGGATTCACCAGTGTGTCCGCCGCATGCACCGCAGTCGAGTCCAGAGTTGTACGGGTTGTTCGCAGTGTTGGCACCATGACCGACAATGAGAACGATCGGGGCGAAGCCGCTCGTGAGTGACATGCCGCGAAGAGCGCCTTCGGCGAGTTGTACTCGGGTTTCCAGCGCGATGCCAATGCTCGGGGTCTTCGACTCGACGGCCCACGCGTGGAGGCCCTCGTCTTCGGGACGCAACGACGGTCGGGTCCTGGCGTAGGTGTCGGAGAACATCTTCGGCAGATACAAGAGCCCGACCGGACCGACGAAGCTGAAACAGGAGATCGCTCCCATCTTGAACGACTTCCACGCGCGTCGCACATGATGCGCAAGGCGCCGGTCCTCGATCGCTTCCTGGGCGCGGGCCGGGTCAGCGAGCGATTCGGTTGCGGTGAAGGCTGGGGTGAGCAGCACGGGGCATTGCGCCTCACCTCCCTCGTGCGCGATCGGAACGAAGTCGATCGGGAACCCGAAGAACCCGGCGAAGCCAATCGTGTCGACACTGTTCGCAACTGATTCGAGGTTGCGGCGGAATACCTCGGAGCGCACGTCGATGCAGAACACGGCTTGAGCGCTCGGCCGAGGCGCATCGCTCGTCGCTTCGTGCGCGGATTCGACATGACTCTTTGCGAGCTGGTCGATGAGGCGCCGTTGTTCTGAGCAGTCGAAAGCGTCCTGAAGGACGAGCAGGGTGGCCAGTTCCTGCCCGACCTCGGGACGATCTGCGAGCTCGGTCAGCACGCCGCGCGCCTCGTGCCACACGCCCGCTTGGGAGTGTCGTTCGAGCGTTCGGAACAGTGCCAGTTCCCAGCTGAGAAGTACGGCGATGAACTGCACCAGCGTGTCGTCTTGCTGATTGTCGAGTCCGCGTTCGAACACGATCCGTGCGGCGTATCCGGCCCAGCCACCGACACCCAGGGCAAGGGCATGGAGGTAGGACTCAAGCGCTGCATCAGGCACGTCGAGAACATGCAGGACGAATTCAGCCGCGGCGACGGGATCGTCGGGAAGCGAACGGACAATCGAACGAAAGCCGGGCAGACCCATTACTTCGGGAGTGCGGTCGAGGCTTGCTTCGTCCTTCCATGCCATGAAGAGCGCAACGTCGGCATCGGTGGACGACCACATCGCCTGGCCGGTGTCGAAGTAGGCCGATGCCCAGGCGGAGACGCGCTCGACGCAGAACCTCTGCCAGTCATTTCCACTGCACGAAGTCGCCACCGAAGCAACCGTCGGGATCCGCAAGGCCGTCGGCTGCGAGGTGTCACCGAGAGCGCGGGCTCGTTCGATGAACTCCATGACGCTCGTCGCCGCCAGAAGGTGCTGCGCAGCGAGCGCGTCGGCGAGATCCTCAGTGGTGATTCGACCGTCGTCGATGGCCTCTAGATAAAAGGTTGCGGGCAGCGTTGCGTGCGCTCCGGCGGTGCGAGCGAGTAGTTCGGCAGCGTTCGCGAAACTGAGATGGGCGAGACCCACATACGGGTTCACGGCGACGAACCGCTCGAGCGGCCAGACGGGTGCAATCCGCCCGCCGACATCGTGCAGTGCACGTTCGATCACGGCTCGCCGGTCAGTTGCGGCGATCGGAGTGTGTGTCGGTGTCATGCTTGCTGCTTCGATGGTCTGGGCTTCGATGATCTGGGCTTCGATGGTCTGGGCGCTGGTCGTCTGGGCGCTGGTGTGGTGCTGGCCGGTGAGGTGCGCTTCACGCCCGCTCCCCACCTGTGGGCCGTACGCGCAGCGCACCGACCATCCGGTCGTACAGGGCATTGGCGTAGAGGCCGTTGCGGAGATGTACCGCGAATGCCCGTCGGCGCCGACTCTGTGGGCGCGTCGGTTCGAAGATCTGAAGGGCGACAGCGATTGCGAACGCAGCAACCACGGTTGCCATCAACACAAGTTCGAGTCCGCTGCGCGCGCCGGTTTCGGGCACGGTGCTCGCCAGCAGATGGTGGGCTCCACTCTCGAGCGTGAAGAACGAAGTCGTGACTGCGAGTGCCAGCAGCGCGGCGCGTGTGGTGCCCTGCCGACCACCAGTCGAATCGAGGGCGGGTGCGACGAGTTGGGTGGTGCCGAGGACGAGGATCGCGCCGATGAGCACGACGACGGGATCGTCGGCGATGTTCGCGCGCCACGCCGCCGCCATCACGAGATAGACGCCGAGCGCAACCGCCAAGCTGGCAGCGACGCGCCACGCACTACCGAGCCGGCGGGGCATCGTGACCTTGTCGGCGCGGGCATCGTCGATCACGCTGCCCGACGAGAGGAAGGCATGCGCCTTGTAAAAGGAATGCGCCACCAGATGCAGCAGCGCGGCGGGAAAGACTCCGATCCCGCAGATCATGAGCATGAAGCCCATGTGCGCCGCGCTCGAGTAACCGAGCGCCACCTTCACCGACGGTTGGGTGAGCAGCACCACGGATGCAAACAGCGCGGTGAAGCCGCCGGCCACGATGAGCAACGAGCTGGCAATGTGGGCATCGTTGAGAACAAATGCCATCCTCAACGCCAGGAACGGACCAGCGTTCAAGACTCCTGCATGGAGCAGCGCCGACACGGGTGTGGGCGTCTCCATCACCTCGACGAGCCAACCGTGCGTCGGGAACTGCGCCGATTTGAGCAGCGCTGCTAAGGCGATGCACAGGGCCGCGATGCCAACAGCGTTGAGGGACCAGCCGGCCTTGGCAGACGCTCGGGCGCCGGCGAAAATTTTCTCGAGGTTCCCCGTGTCGTATTGCCGGTATAGCAGCACGGAGGCAGCTATGAGAAGAGCATCGCCGATACGAGCCGCGATGAACTTCTTGCGCGCGGCGATCACCGCCCGTGGGCGATCCCGGTAGAAGACCAGCAACTCGTGCAGCGCAAGGCTGGTCGCCAACCAAGCGCCGAACAACAGCGCCAGGTTTCCGGAGAGGACGAGCACCTCGACCGAGGCGATCGTCGCCGCGAGCCGGCCGAGGAACAGCACATGACGTTCATCTCCGTCGAGGTAGGTGCAGCTGAACCGAAAGATCACGACTGCGAGCAGCGTGACCATCAAGAACATCAC
Source organism: Actinomycetes bacterium (assembly GCA_025360105.1). GTDB lineage: Bacteria > Actinomycetota > Acidimicrobiia > Acidimicrobiales > Ilumatobacteraceae > WLMZ01. The sequence goes on from JANYCT010000090.1 coordinate 8,170, forward strand.
AGTGCTCAGTGCATCGAGGCGCACCGAGACGCCGAGGCCCCTGCCGCCAATCGTTGGACTCTCACTGAAGCCGTGCACGGCGGTGGCCACTGCGGCGGCGAGCGCGACCGGCACGGCGAACCACGATGCGACAACGCCCATCTGCTGGATTCGCTTCACACTGGTGGCCGGCCGAGCGAGTGCGCCGATCGCGACCACGGCAAACGCCGCAGGCGCCGCCAACACCCCCATCGCAAAGGTTGAAGTCATCGATCCGCCTCTCGTTCCATCGCTCCGCAGAGGTCAGACCGACCGCTACTGGTTACGTGAATCATGAAACACGATATCGATATCGTATGTCAAGTCGAAGGGAGGGGTGTGGCCAGATCGGCTCCCGAATTCAGGTGCGCTCATCGTTCGACAACATCGCGATCAAGTCGCTGATGCTGTGACCGTGGTCCATGGGATGGCGCAGCGGCTGCTCCTTGTGCAGGAGATAGCGGTTGCGTCGCCCAACTCGTTCGCGCTCGAGGTACCCCGCCGCCTCGAGTTCCATCACAATCCGCTGTGTCGCCCGTTCGGTGATTCCCACCGATTCAGCAACGTCACGCAGGCGGACATCGGGGTCGTCGGCGATGCACAACAGCACATGCGCGTGGTTCGTGAGGAATGTCCAGTCTCCTGGCCCAGCCGAAACGCCAGACTCTTTCGCACGATGTGCCATGCACGAATCATATGTCGTACGCTCCCGCCCCGGGCGCAGGCCCGAGGCGGCTCCGACGAGCCACATCTGCGGTCGTAGTGATCCCAAGCCGCTGCGACATGACCAAGAATCGAGTATCCGCGTGAGCACAGCCCGAGTAGACGGACGAGCTCCATGTGTGATCGGCGTGGCGAGGCGCACGTGGCACCCAGAACACGACGTTGCCGCGCCCGAACCGCTCGACATGTGGACCGAGATCGCGCACGGTGTGGCGCACGATGCCTCGGCACGTCTCGACCCGCTCACGCGCATCGACGATCTCAACGTCGTGCACTGCCAGTCGTGGCAATACGACCATCCGGCGGCGCGCCTCGGCGAGCGTCTGGGGCTCTCTGCCGGCTTACGTACCGTGTCGATCCTCGCAGGAACATCACCACAACGTCTCCTCAACGCCGCGGCCGAACGGATGTTGCGTGGCGAGTCGCGGGTCGCGCTCGTCGTCGGCGGCGAGGCCCTGGCCACGAGCGCCCAACTGCGTCGTGCCGGACAATCTCCAGCATGGTCCTTCCCGCACCCCGACCCGAAGGCCATGCCACTCGATCTCGATGAGTGGTTCCTTGCAACCGAGCTCGCCCACGGCGTGATACCAGCGTGGTTGACATTCGCGCTCTTGGATCAAGCACGCCGCATCGCTCGCGAGGCCGACCTTGTCAGTTACCGAAGCAAGCTCGGCCAGCTGCTCGAACGATGCAACGCGGTTGCGGCTAGCAATCCGGACGCGTGGTTTCGCGACAAGCGCACCGCGCACGAGATCATCACACCGTCTCCAACGAATCGGATGATCGCCGAGCCGTACACGAAGCTCATGACGGCGTACATGGATGTCGACATGGCGGCCGGCGTGTTACTCGCGACGCATGACGAAGCGGATTCGCTGGGCGTCCCGCACGAACGACGCGTGTACCTGCGCGGGTGGGGCTTCGCGCGCGACGCGACACACATCGGTGAGCGAGCCGATCTGGGCCGGTCGGCGGGAATGAGGGAAGCAGCGAATGCCGCGTTGGCTTCAGCCGGAGTTTCCGTCGATGACGTCGCGATGTTCGATCTCTACAGTTGCTTCACCGCCGCTGTGGGATTTGCGACCGACGCGCTCGGCCTGCGCGACGACGATCCCCGGCCGATCACCCTTACCGGTGCGCTTCCGTATCACGGTGGTCCGAGCAGCAACTACATGAGTCACTCGATCGGGTACCTCGTCGAGAGGTTGCGTGAGCAACCGGGGGAGTTCGGACTCGCAAGTGGCGTCGGCATGCATATGACCAAACACGTCTTCGGGTGCTACTCCACTCAGCCCGGTGCCGTTCGCGCACCGGACTACGAGGCAATCCAAGAAGCTACTGAACGGCAGCAACCCGATTGCCCCATCGTTTCGTCGGCTACCGGCGCCGCCACGATTCTCGCCGGGACCACGGTGTTCGATCGCGACTCTGCTCCCAGCTGGCTGCTTGCGGTGGCCCAACTTCCTGACGGGCGACGCGCCTACGCACGCACAACAGACCCCGATGTGCTCGCCACTCAGGCAGACGATCTGTGGATCGGCCGTACAGTCGAGCTGCGTGAAGGTCCGAATGGAACGAATACGTTCCATTCCCAATCCTGACGCCGGCGGGAACCGCAGTACGTTCTAGCCCCCGCCCCGGGTCAGGTGCGAGGGTGCGCCGTGGAGACTGTTCGGCCGAGCGTTTCGAGCAATCGGGTTTGGGGGTCGGTCGAGGTCGGTGCCTCGGTAGCAGATCCGAACATGCCGCTCGCGAGCAGACCGGCGAGTTGGGGGTTGATCACGTCCCAGCATGCCTCGACAAGATGTGGGGCGAGCGTCAGTGATTGGTCGGTGGCGACAGCGATGTCCCAACCGTGGATCAACACGTCGATGAATCGGTGGCCGGCGTAGACCGATCCGGGGACCGGCCCATACGACACTGCGCACGATGCCTCAAGCACACCCGGGGTCTCAAACGCAGCTGTCGCGACTTGAGCTGATTGGTCGTAGGCATCGAGTGGTGCGTCACCGAGGTGATCACCGTCGAGGCGATCGCCGACGTCGCTGATCGTGTGGCCGGTGGCGAGCTCAGCGGCCCACAGGTTGCCCACAACAACGTGGTTGGTGAGCGATCGGACGTTCCATTCGGCGCACGGCGTCGAGTTGGCCCATTGGTTGGCACGGATGCCCGCAACGATCGCTCGGGTCGATTCCAGGGCCTGACGATGCAGCACCACGATCGACGTGTTCGGGGTCGTGCTTTCGCCAGCCATCATCACCCCTTGACGTAGGACAGCTTCTCGGCGACCTGGTCGCCTCGCACTCGGAACACGTCGATGCCGCGAACATGACCATCTGACCATTCATAGCGCCAGAGTTGGACGACACGATCTTCTGCGACGATCGTCTGCTCGACTTCGAAGCGAGACGCCGTGTCGTCGAAGATCGGTTGCCATGCCGCCCTGATCGCCTCAGGCCCTTCGCATCGCACCCCGTCAGGTGCGGGGCCCGTCGCCTCAAAGACACAGTCATCGGTGAGCATGGACAACACGGCTTCAAGATTGTGATCGGCCCATGCCGAACCGAAGCGATCAACGACCTCGAGGGTGTTCATCAGATTGACCAAGGGTACGAGAGCATGCCTATGTCGTAATCCTTTTGTGCGTCGGCGTCAATGAATTGAAACCGTCGGACGTTCGTCGGACGGCGACGCGGCAACCTCTCGATATGTCGCATACCCGAAGCTGGCGGGCCTTCCGAGTGCTGGACACCCGTGAGACTTCTCCCACAACGGCGGCCAGACCGGCGGGTCGCCCCTCGGACCCGGCACCACAAGGTCGGGGTCGATAGCAGCGTGTCGCTTTTCAACCCATCGGCTCAACCGCATGTGGTGGTCGACGTGCAGGGCTGGTTCGGCGCAGAGTCAAACGATCTCCCGATGGTGGGGTCGCGCACCCTCGATACGAGCGGTGAGAGCGCGGTTGGCGTCCTGGCGGTAGCAGCGTCTGTGCTCGGACCGGAGAAACGCTCGACGTAGATGTTGTCGGCTGGGCTTACGCTCACGGCGTCGATGCGCCGGGAGCGGCCGCGATGCGCCCTCCGACCGCTGTTCCCCTCTGTGTACTGCTGTGTTGGTACATGGATGGTACATATTTTGGGGTTGGGCGAAGCGACGGCTCGCCGGCGCGCACACTTGTGGGATGGATGAGATCGACCCGGCAGCCCGTCCGCGGCGACGCACGTTCACCGCAGCGGACAAGCTCGCCCCACTACGGCGGCGATCAGGCGACGGGTCATGGGTTCCCCACCCTACTCAGCGGCCTAGTGTCGCCGTGCGCCGCTGGAGCGCTTCGACGCCGCCTACTACGGACGCTATTACGGGCGAGGCGGTGTGCACGACCGGCGCGCGATCAGCAACATCGCCACCGGTGTGCACGGCTTGTGCTCATGGTGGGGCGTCACACCGCGCAGCGTGCTCGACGTCGGCGCCGGGTCGGCATGTGGCGTGATTGGTACCGAACGATGCACCCACGAGTTCGGGTTCGATCGGTCGACGTCAGCTCCCACGCCTGCGAGCGCTACGGCCACGAGTTGCGCGACATCGCCACCTGGCGCCCGAACCGGCAGTAGGACCTGGTGATCTGCCACGGAGTGCTCCACTACCTCGACGATGCCGCGGCCACTGCCGCAATCGACCACCTTGCAAGCGCCACGCGTGCGGTGCTGTACCCGGAAGTGCCGACCACCCGCGACCTCGCCGAAGTGGTCGACCGTGAGGCCACCGACTTCGACGTTCACGCCCGCAAGGGCGCGTGGTACCGGCGACGACTGATGGTGCATCTGCAACAAGCCGGTGCCGGGTTCTGGGTCCGGCGCGACACGATCCCGCGCTACGAGTTGGAAGGTGCTGCCGGGCAGTGATCTCGGCCGTCAACGGGCCACTGACAGATGGTAGGTCTTGCCCGGCGTGGAGCTCGCCGAGCGCGAAGGCGAACACCGCTCTCGGATCCCCCTGCGGGCGGCGGTGCACAACCAGTCGATGGTTCGGGTCATCAGTACCCACGGTCTGGCCGCGATCGTCGAGTGGGCGATGTGGGTGGTGGCTCTCGTGTACGCGTACGACGCCGGCGGCACACGCGGCTGGGTTCGCATCGATTGGGCTCCTCGTTCCATCGACGATCATCGCAACGTTCGGCGTCGCAGCTCTGCTCGGAGGCTTCACCACCACGGTGCTCGTCGGCCGTCGTCGTCTCGCAGCGATCATCGTCCTCTCACTCAGTATCGTCGTAATCGCCCTGGCACCACTCGCAGGGTGGCGAGCTGTTCTCCCGGTCCTGGTGGCGCTCACCGCGCTCGGCGTCGGCCGATCGCTGATCGACGGCACCCGTGTTGTACTGCCGGGCTTGGCTGCGCTGTTCGTCTCGCTGTTGGCGACGACGGTTCGACCGCTCAGACGAGCCGACGCCAACGCCAACGTGGCGATCGTGGCGATCCGGTTGCTGCGCGCGATCCCGATCTTCACGGCGCTGACACCACCGGCGATCGAGGGAGTGGCTCGCGCAGCATCGCTGGTGCGCGTCGAAGCGCAGCATCGGGTGACCGTGCAGGGGGAAGCAGGCTCGGCGTACTACGCCGTCGTCGTCGGCACGCTCGGGGTCGCAGTCGACGCCAGACCGGTTCGGCGTCTGGTTCGCGGTGACGGGTTCGGGGAGATCGCGTTAATTCTCGACGTCTCACGTACTGCGACCGTCACGTGCATCACCACGTCGGCGCTGCTGGCAATCGAGCGTCACGCGTTCCTGATCGCAGTGACCGGCAACGATCGCGCCCATCAGTCGACCTGGTCGCACATCGAGTTGCTCGAGGTCGAGGGTGCACGCGATGAGGTCCTCGGCCGACGTCCGATCGACTGACCATCACGGTGTTGCGACGGGGTTCTGGGTCCGGCACGACACGATCCCGCTCTCCGAGTTGGAAGGCGCCGCAGTCCGAGGTCTCAGGGGCTCGGCGAGGCGTTGGGAACAGCGGCCGCGCCGCCGCCCCACACCACCCAACCACCGAAGCCGACGAGCGCAACGGCGAGGAGGAGGGTCACCAGGCTCCACCCGAACAGTACGAACAAGAGCAAGGCGAGCAACGCGCACACCGCCGCCGTGCCCTGTGGGGATCGCCGAGCGATGCCCATCGGTGTGTGCTCGTCACCGATCACGCCACGCCGGATTCGGACCGCCGGTTTCGAGGGCCCGCTCAGGAACGCCAACACGCCAACGATGATGCCCAGCACCAACAAGTCGTTCACGACACGCTGGAGACTTCCCGTGAACCCGAGCACCACGTCGCGCACCGCAGCGCGCGTCTCGGGGTCGGCCACCAGGGTGGGAGCGGCGAACACGAATCGGTCGATCAAGATCCGCGCGATCACAAGCGCGGCCGCCGTGCCCAGTGACAGCAGCACGACGGCTCGCCTACGGTCCCGTGAGAGCACGATGGCGGCGACGAAGAACACCACGGTCAGTACCAGGAGCACCCACATCGCCCGCCTCGCCAGCAGTACGGTTCGCTGCGCGTTGGCAACGGAATCGGCGGCCTGTGACACTTTGTCGCCCTGATAGATCGTGATCTGACCGAAGCCGGCGGGCAGGGACCTACCGAGCGCCTTCTCGAGCTGCTGCTGCTGCACGGAAGCTGGGTCCTTCGGGTTCAGCGTGGGCAGCTTCACGTTCGACACGAGACCCGTCCGTTGCTGCACGAGGTCGATCGCTCGCACGACGAGCGACAGGGTGTTCAACTGGACCTTGTCGCCGACGACCTTGACTGGACTCGCCAGCCCGTCTCCCTGCACGACCTTCACCAGCTGGACGTGCGCTTGCCGGATCGCAAGCACGAGAGCCTGGCGGACGGCATCGAGGGCGAGCACGCGTTCCATTCCGCTCTCGACCACGTTCCGGGCCCCCCCGATGATCGACCCGGTGAACGGCTTGAGTGGGGCGGGCAGCGCGTCGCGCAGGCGCTGCTCGGCGTCGACGGCCACCAACGCCTGATCGGTTGCCCGCTGAGCCAGCGGCTTGACGATGGTCGGCTGCTGAAGCGCAGCATCGGCAATGCCGGCAACTTTGTCGGAGTCGAACACCGTTCGCGACGACCACACGGCCACCACCAAGAGCAGCAGCGAGACGACGGCGAGAACGCCGAGAAGGCCGACGAAGAAGGTTCGTGTGCGATGGTGTTCGACCGGCGCCGCTGCTGTTACTGGCGCGGCCTGCGCCTGCGCTGCTTCCGCCACTGGCGCGGCCTGTGCCTGCGCTGCTTCCGCCACTGGCGCGGCCTGCGCCTGCGCCTGCGCCGCTGCTACTACTGGCGCGGCCTGTGCCTGCGCCGCTTCCGCCACTGGCGCGGCCTGCGCCTGCGCCGCATCTGCTGCTACTACTGGCGCGGCCTGCGCCTGCGCCGCCTCTGCCGCGAGCGCGGCCTGCGCCGCTGCTGCCACGGACGCGGCCTGCGCCTGCGCCGCTTCCGCCACTGACGCGGCCTGCGCCGCATCTGCTGCCACTAGCGCGGCATGCGCCGCTTCCGCCACGAGCGCTGCATGCGCCGCTTCGGCAACTAGCGCGGCATGCGCCGCTTCCGCCTCTGCAGCGCTAGAACCAAGCTCATCGTCTGCCATGCGTCCTCCAAGGTCGTGGTCGAAATCACGAATTACGGTACACGTCGGCGCAGGCGCAGATGGCCATGTGCCGGATTGCGCTCGCTGCACGCCGCCGATCGAACGCGATAGGGTCGGCGACACGGACAAACAGGGATGGCCTGGGGAACACGATCATCGTTGGAGCCGACGACTCGGCGACGGCGCGCAGGGCAGGTCGTGCTGCGGCCGACCTCGCCGTCGAGTGCGACGAGGCCGCGCGCCTTGATGCCGACATCATCGTGGTCGGCAACCGACGGGTGCAGAGCGCAGCGCGTATGCACGGTGTGCGCCACCACGATGCCGGCGATGGCGAGCGGGAGCACGGTGATTGGCACGAGGACGGCCACCAGCACGGCAGCCGTCACGGGTGCGCGCAGCGCCGTGGCCGGCACCTTGGAGGTCCGCAACGAACGCGACCACAACTGTGAAGTCGATCGCACCCAGCTGCACATGAGCGAATCTCGGAAGTAGGTGCTTGTTGACGATCGATTCGTAGCTCTTGCGCGTCTTCGGCTTCGTGTCGCCGATGGTCGTCAACCACTTGCCCGCCCACTCGCCGAACAGCTCCTGCCCTCGTCGAGGATCGATCCATTCGCCGCGCAACAGATCTGTCTCAACACTGTTCGCGAAGTGCTGCGCGCCCACCTTGCGAGCGAAGCTGCGCTTGCGTTGCCGGTTGGCGTCGTCGCGGTAGCGGACGTCGCAGCGAACACCCTTGTTGGTCTGACGCTTCTGGATATCAGCCACGGCCGACCACCTCGTCCCAGCCAACACGCGAAAGGCGTCGGCGTCGCCTTCGAGGGACGCCTGACCGAGGAGAGCTACCGGCCACGCCGCGGCTCAACTCGACAGGTGTCGATCCAGCGGTCGACCTCGACGGGATCGAAGCGGACCAGCTTCCCGATCTTATGGAACGGGATTGGGCGACGTGTGCCGGGGAGAACTTTCCAAGCGGCGCAGTCTCGCCGGGACGCAATCGCGCTCGTGGTACATATCTAGTACATGGAGACGCGGAGAAGGGCCCCCGACGAATCGGAAACCCCTTCTGAGCTGGTACTTCTTTAGTGCCGGGGGCAGGATTTGAACCTGTGACCTTCGGGTTATAAGCCGTTTCAAGGGTCTGTCAGCCAGTGACCGTGAGTGACCGTTGGTGCCATCTACCTGGGCTTTCGCGATTTTGGAATGTCACCGGGTGGCTGTGGGTAACGCCCTGTG
>JANYCT010000065.1 GCA_025360105.1 Actinomycetes bacterium
AGTTCAACGCATCGCCTGGCCGCCGCCTTCACGGTTTCGGTGATCAGGGTGGCGGTGCCGTCGCTGTAGGCCCAGGAGTATCCGGCGGCTGCTCGAAATGGCGGGCCGTCGATCAGGTCCAGTGCTTCGTCGAGCAGCGCAACGGCGTCGTCGGCAGGCAGACCATCGGCGCATTTCACCAGCGAGATGAAACGGTCCCAGTCCGTGACCACGCGCCGAGACACTCGGTAGACATGTTGGTTGTCTCGGCCGAGCGGAAAGAGCATCTCGCCGTCCGCTCCAGTGCCGAGCTTTCTGCGCAGGCTGGCCATTGTGTTCGTGATTGTGCGATCTGCCGCACCGTTCGGCCAGACCATGGTGGCGATGGTGTCGGAGTTCTCTCCGTTGCGGTGGAACGCAAGGTAGATGGCCAGGTGGAGTTCGGTCGGCGTGAGCGGTTGCTTGGCGCCGACGCTGCGGACTTGACCGAGCACCTTGAGCTCGACGTCCCAATCATCGCCGCCACCAACATCGCCGACGGGAATCGGAGTGGAGTCGTCATTGCGCATCTCGACGAGTTGAAGATGATCCGCCAGCACAAGATCGGGCTCGACCAGTTCGAATTCGTTCTCGTCCGTGAAGTAGTCCAACTCTGGGTCAGCATCAGGGATGAGTTCCTCAACGACCTCGTCAAGGTGCGCCTCCATGCCCACTGGCTCGAGCACAAGTCCCAGCGGTTCGACGTGCACGGCGTCGCCGCTGCAACGCAGCTGCCACGTGATTGACGGGTGAGTGCCGACAACGATCACGATGGCACCCAGATCACCATTGGCAAGACTGACGAGAGTCGTCACATCATCAGCGGGCAAACCCGCTGGGTCGACCACGACGACCACCGGCTCGTGACCATCTTGCGGACGCGAGCGGGCCCGTAGGGCAAACAGCGACGTGAGCCGGCGGTGTGCGAGGAGAGCGCCAGCGGCATCGCTGCGATCTCGCAGCCAGCCGGTCGCTTCGGATACTTCGGTCACACGGGCATGATCCGGTTCACCCGGCAAGGGGCAGCCGCCGACGAGAAGGACGGTGGGGGCATCGGCGAAGGTGCTGCAGGCCAGCTCCGTCGCGATCGATCTCGTCAACGCCTGCACGACCTCACTCTCGCCGGTGATCGCCAATGCGCCGCAACTCTCGAGGTTCAGAAGTACGTCGGCACCCGCTCGTCGGCCGATGGTCACAAGACAAGGACACGGGTTCGGATTGTCTGCGGTGGCGAGTTCGACGGTGCGATCGAGATTCCACGACCAGCCGCCGTCGGGCGAGCGCCAGGGCGCAGGGGCATCGGTATTCGGGGTATCCCACACCAACTCGATCTCGTCTCCCGCGAGACGGAGCAGTTGCGGGACTGGGGTTGGTTCCCCCGGCCGCGGACGTAACCGCGTCGCCAGCATCCGAAGAGCAGCCGAAGCCCACTCAACCGTGGAGAGGTTCTCGGTCTCTCGAAGGGCAACACCAAGTTCGATGGCGCGTTTGCTCGGCCGACGTAGTCGTTCGGCGAGCGGCAGTCGGCGTCTCCGGCGCGCAGCGAGACCCAGGAGCGCTGCGGCGAGGCCCGCTCCCCCGGTCCAGCCAATGAGCTGCGCTAGAGATGGTCCCACCACCTCGTCGGCGGACTGGGGACCGTCACCCACCTTGTCCGCCGGTTGGCTCGTGGCTGAGACAGTAACGGGGATCGCGGTCGGCACCGGCGGCTCCAGGGCCGACGCAGTCGGTGCGGGTGGCTCGGGTGCAACCGGCACGTCGATGACAATCGGCGGCGGTGCTGCATCGACGGGCGGGGCGACCGGCGGCGCCTGAGTTGAGGTCGGCGGCAGGGTGATCTGTTGGCCCGGGAAGATGAGTCGCGGATCGTCGATATCCGGGTTGGCCTCAACGGTTGCCCACACGAGATCCGACGTGGCGTGGCCGTAATGGCGCTCCACGATTTCCCACAAACTTTCGCCCCGTTGAACTGTCACCACAGCCCACGTCGCCTCAGCGTGAACGACCGGCGTCGGCGGCGCCACATCAGCGGCTGGTGAAACTTCGGGCAGGACGATTGTCCAACCGACGAAGATCAGGTTCGGATCATCAATCTGTGGGTTGGCGTGCAGGACCTCATCGAGCAACGCTCTGTCGAAGTGGCCATAGTGATCGAGGATGATCCGGCTGAGGGTGTCGCCCTTGCGCACGGTGTGTGCGCCGACCGGGTCCGCCGCAGATGGCGCGAGCGTCGGCAATCCGAACCCATGAAACTCACCGCGAACGGTGATCAGCGGATCTGGGCTACTGCTCGGAGCAACCAGCGCGACGGGTGCCGGAGCGACCGCTGCACCGGCGGGAAGTGCATGGAGCGACGCGGCAGTAATGGTCGCGACGGTCGTGAACTCAAGCAGTCGGCGTCGAAGCACCGGCAGGGTGACAACACCGACCAGCTGCTGCAACCACCGATGAATCCGTGGCATTCGAACGGCGCCGGCAACCTCCGCGAGCAGGACGACGAACGACACGACCGCCACGTAGGTTGCGAGGCCTAGCCCAACCCAGCGAGCGATCTCAGCAAGTGCATCAATCGGGTCGACGCGGTCGAGCCAACCGTGCAGGTCGGACACGTTCAGTCGCTCGGCGCTAACGCGACCAGCGAGCACGAAGCCGACAATCGCCGCCAGGGACACGACGGTAAACACCGCAGGACGAATCAGACGACGCATCTCACAACCTCCACATGAACTTGAGCGTCACGGTGTTCATCCGGTCAGCTCCCCTCGGTACTCGTCAACGGCGTAGGGCTGCGGCGGCGCAGTCAGGCTGACCGGCCCGAGGGGGAACGCGCCCATCGGAATGCCGTTCCACGAGAGGTCCCAACTGCCAGCCCACACAGCAGTCAGCAACACCGAATAGCTGCCCTTCGTCTGAGGCGTCCACGTCGACGACGGTGCCTCCGGCGAACCGCATGAGGTGCTGATGTCGGCGAAGCCATCGCTGCCATCGACCTCCCAGCCCACAAGTACGACATGAACCTCACCGGTCGCCGTCCAGCCCCTCAACGCGACGCTTGTGCCCACCGGCCCCGGATCGCCGCACCACAGCCACGAAGCCAGACCGGTGAGCCCACCGATCGAGGTTGCTGGGCTCAGAGCGGGTTCGAGCGTCAGCGCTTGCGCATTCGCGTAGGCAAGCTCGGCCGGTGACGGCGGTGGAGGTGGCGGCGACGGTGGCGGAGCGCCTGGCCACGTACAGACGTAACGCAGGTAGAGCTGCTCACCGGTGACGACGTTGTTCAGTGCGACCGCATAGCCGACGCCGATTTCGGTGACTCCAGCGACCGTGCGAACACACCCGAAACCGCGGGCGATCAGCTCGCCCACGTTCAACGGCAACCTGACCCACTCGAGAGGTACGTCGACCGACAGTCGCACCTTTACCGGTGGCGCCGGTGATGCGACCAGGGTGCACTGCAACAAACCGCTGACCGGATCGATGATGCATGTTCGCTCGTCCGCATGCGCGCTGCTGCCCACTACCGCGACGTTGATCGTGACAGTGGCGAGCGCGACGAGCGCAGCGGTTCGAATCATGCGGGCACCTCCGGCAGCGTGTCTTGCGAAACCAGCCGCCACGGGTCGTCTGCCGGGCCAACACGTGCGAGCAGGAAACGACCTTGAGCGTTGTGGCCAGCGCTCGTCTGCGCTTGCACGTTCGCGACAAATGAACCGGTGGCATCGACGATCGTGCCCGCAGTCGCAGGGCGCTGGATGACGGCTACGACGGTGACGAGAAGCGACGCATCGAGCGTGTCACCGTCGAACTTCTCGACGCGAGCGTTGACGACAGCAAACGGATCGGCACCGGTGACCTTCCAACCCTTCGTCGCGAGGTCACCGATCTGCACCTTGAGTTGGTTAGCGCATTGGCTTTGGTCGCCGCAGACTTCCGGGATGCGCTTGACGTCGGGCGCCGTGTAGAGGTCCTGTCGACGCTGACCAAGCACCTGGACCACCGTCGCCCAGTCAGATCCGGCGGCGATGGAAGTCGGCGGCACCGTCGAAGCCGGAGCCGTCGAGGCGGTTGACGTCGATACGCTGACGACCGATGTAGACGTGGTGGCGGGCAGTGTCGACTCGACGACGGACGTAGGGCTCCGCGAGTTGTGGCTGCTGCAGGCCGAAACCGTCAGTAACGCGATGAGAAGAAATGGACGGGCGTTCATGGGGTCGCCTCTCGTGGTTGTCCGACAGCGCGGACGTGTACGACGAGGGGTTCGCCACCCCCGAAGATGCGCAGCAGCCCGACATCAACCGTGGCCGTCACCTCCACCGTCACCTGATCGGTGCTGGCGTCGATGGCAACCGCAGTGACACCGTGGAGGTTCTGCGCGGCGAGATTGTCTTCAGCGAGCAACTTCGCTCGCTGCGGGTCGAGTTTACGCTGGCCAGTCGCTCGAAACAGCGGCTCGTCGAGTGCATTCGCTCCCGCTTGCGCGGCCTGGTCGACAGCGCCGGCGAACTGTCGACGGGTTGAGAAGCCGCTCCATAGATCGAACGAGATCGCCCCGAGGAACATCACCACGAGAACCATGCCGAGGGTCCAGACCGTGACCGAGCCACGCTCCCCTGATTGGCGACGACAGGTCATGGCTGCCCTGCCCCGGGGATGCTGCGATAGTCATCGATGCGAGCCGAGCTGGTCGCGGTCCATGTGAACGAACCAACAGTTCCGGCCAAAGGCACGTCGATCGCTGGGATGTCGACAGTGACAGACGCGGTGACCGTGCAGGCACGACACCATCGGCCGCCGAGCGTGACCGTGAGCGCGCCTGGCGGAAGCCCATAGTTCGCTGCAGCGAGAGCGACGCTCGCTTCGGCCTGAGCGGCACCCGTCGCCGGATCCGATGCGTTGGCGTACACCGTCGCAGCATCTTTGGCCGCTGCGCTGGCGACTGTCTGACGTTCAGGCCACTGGGGCACCAGCATGACCACCATCGAGATCGGCAACAGCAGCAAGCCGACGGCAAGCGGCATCTCTACCACGGCAGAGCCACGATCACCTTGCAGACGTTGATGCGGAGAACGATTCATCGGTTCTCCTTGGTGGAAGACGCGGTCAGCGTCGTGTCGTAGTCGGTCACCGATCCGAACCACCCTGCAAAGTGAACGCTGGCCGTAACGACGATGCGGTCCCCGACATCGGCGCACGTGACGTGCACCCCTCGACCCATATCGCCGCCGAGGAGATCGTTGAGCACATTGGCAGAGCGTGCGTAACAGGTCTCGACGCTGCTCGGCGAGCGCGCCGCTGCCCGGGCTGCTTCATCGAGCGCTGCACGCACGGTGCCCTTGCCGTATTCGAACATGATCACCTGGATGATTCCGGTCAACAGAATGAGCACGATGCCGGTCGCCATGATCAGCGTGATAAAGGTCGCGCCAACGTCACCGTGACGATGGCGAACGCGCGGCGCGACCTGTACGTGGTCAGGCGGGGTCGTCCTGATCACTGACGTCAGATGCCAAGTTGGGTTCGGACGTAGTTGATGATGTCGAGGCCGAGCACTTGCAAAGCGCCACCGATCGCGACGATCGCGACGACGGACATCGCGGCCCAGGAGAGCACTTCGACGGTCGAGGCTCCAGCGTCGGGGCCGAGGCGGGATTGGTACGTCGCGAGGATCCCTCGCAGGCGCCGAATGCGGTGGGTTGTTGTTGGGAACATGGTTGGGTCTCCTTGTTGGTTGTTGTTGTTGTTGTTGTTGTTGTAGATAGGGCTCCTCAGCGTCCGAAGACGATGTGCGGAATGGCGGCGGCCACGAACAGGATCAGGATTGGTCCGATAACCATCACGAGCGGGAAGGCCATCGCCGTTTGGCGTTTGGTCATCAGTCGGGTGAGGTCTTCGCGTCGTGACGTGCGCATGTCATCGGCAAGGGCGAGCAAGCTGTCGGCATCGCCGCCGGCGGTCCATGTGGACGAGAGCAGTCTGTAGAGGCGAGCGGCCGATGGCTCTGGCGTCGTCGCCGTGAGCTGTTCGAAGACTCCCGTCGCCGAGCGACCCGAGCGCACCTGGGCGCCGGCCTCGGCCAGTTCTGTGATGACCTCGCCTTGGGCTCGACGCACGAGGCGATCGACTGCACCCGCCGGAGTGTCGCCGGTGCGGAGGTAGATGGCGATCAGTTGGCATACGGTGTACAGCTCGGTCCGCATCCGTTCGCGACGCTTGTTGATGAGTCCCTCGAGTCGAGCGCGCCAGCGGGTTGCTCCCCACAATCCGGCAGCGGCAGCAAGCACGATGACGGTCCCCGTGCCGAACCCGAGAACGAGTCCGGTGAACGCTCCCGCGGCAAGAGCGCCGGCCGTGTATGCAAGCTGGCGCGTGCGGTACTGCTCGACCGTCATCGATATTCCGGCCTGCTTGAGGCGCACTTCGGCGGATGCGGCCGCAGATGCGTCGACGAGTTGAGCAAGGCCGTTCGCGAGTTGCTTGATGAGCGGCCCGAACACCAGCGTCAGCCCGGACCTGCCCACATTTGCGTCACCGATCGCGGTTTCGGGGCGGATGGTGCCGAGTCGGCCGCGGATGCCTGCGACATACGGTTGGACACGAGTCGCCAACGGCTTGGGTTGTCTGACGACTGCACGTGCAAGGCAGCCTGCAGCGATTGCGGCAGCGAACGCAACGGTGATGACGCGGGGATCCATCAGCGCACTCCTCGACGGCCAAGCAGAACCCGTTCCTCCACTGGCATCCGGCCAAGGAGGGTGATCAGCTTCCATCCGCCCACTGCCATCCCGACTCCGATCGTGACGACAATCCACCCACCAGTGGTTCGGTAGAAGGATCGGTAGCTGGCGTTGGCCACGACGAGGAAGGCCAACACGACGAACGGCAGGATCACAGCGATCACTGCTTGCGAACGAATCTCGGTCTGACCCGTGGCGAGCTGCTCAGTGAGTTGCAGGTCGCGGGTCACGTTGTCGGCGAGTGAACGCAGCATGGACATGATCACGTCACGGCCATGCTCGTGCGCTGCGACGAATGCCTCGATCACACGATCCGACACCGGATCTGCCAACTCGGCGCGGGCCAGATCAAGCGCCGTGGAGACGTCGAGCGAACCTGAGTTTCGTTCGTAGCGCTGCCATGTTGCGCGCAGCGGTATCGGGCCCGACTGGCCGAGCAGACAGAGCGAGCGGTGCAAGGTCTGCCCGGCAGAAAGGTGCGCGAGCACATCACGGATCGCTTCCGGCCACGCCCCCCGGCGTTGCGCCAACACCTTGGCATGTCGCCGCTGGAAGAACAGCCGTGGGGTCATCCCGATCGCTATCGCAGGTGGCACCGCCAACGACGCCGTGCCCGTGGCGGCATAGATCACGAACGCCACAGCGAACATCGACGCGATCACCGTGAGGCGATATCTGCTGGCAGAGATTCCGGCGTCGGACTGATCGAGGCGCTGCTGCAACGACGATCGACGAGGGGTCCTTTCACGTGCAGCCCGACGTGGACGAGGACGTCGCCAATCGAGCACGGCGGTCACCAACGCGTACGCGGCGACTGCGGCCAGCAGCGCGATGAGCAGCCTCACAGAATCACCGCCCCGCCGTCGGCCAGGTCGCGTAACGTCACGCCCGGCGGCAGTGCCCGGTCAAGGCGGCGTTCGAGGTCGTCGGGCAGGTGATGACCGATGAATTCGAGGGGTCGTCCGAAGTCCTCGCGCACGAAGATGGGCTCCAACACGAACTCGTCGTTGGAGATCTGCGCTGGCACGACACTTACCTCCATCACCTGTCGACGGCGTCGCCCACCTGTCTGCACACGATGCAACGGCTCGGCCTCGCAGTGAATCACCACATCGATCAGGCGTGCGAACGTCACACGCACCACCCGCTCGGGCACATTCTCACCGGCCATCAAGGCGGCCGTCACCAACGATTGCATCCCAAGCTGCGCCGAGTTCGCATGCAACGTCGTCAAGAATCCACAGCCGGCATTGCCAGCTTTCAACAGTTCGAAAGCCTCCTCGCCGAGCGTCTCACCGACCACCAACAATTGCGGAGCGAACTGCAACGATCTGCGCACCAACGACCGGATCGTGTGCCCTCCCGCCTCCGGTGACCAGCGACCACCCGGCAGATGGGGCGCGTCGAGTTCGCGCACCTCTTGCACGATCCGAGCGATTGTGGTCGCAGGCGTGACTCGCAGCATCGCGCCGGCAATCGTGGACTTCCCGCTCCCCGGACCGCCGGTGACCAACACCCCGGTTGGGGCACGTTGGAACGCCGCCAACACGTTCGCCG
The DNA here is from genome assembly GCA_025360105.1 of Actinomycetes bacterium. Lineage (GTDB taxonomy): Bacteria > Actinomycetota > Acidimicrobiia > Acidimicrobiales > Ilumatobacteraceae > WLMZ01. Next base: position 8,310 of record JANYCT010000065.1, read on the forward strand.
CTGCAGGAGTCAGCGACCCGAGCTCGATCAGATCGACCAAATCGGTGCGATGTGGCCGATAGATACGGAACGTGCCATCGAGACAGTCCGCCACGGGCGGGATCGAAACGGAGGCCCGAACCTGGTTGCCCCACACCTGATGCACGACCACCGGGTTCTCCAGATCTACGGAGACTCCGGCATCGCTGAGGAGTCGCTGACAGATCGCTGTGAGCTCTGCCTCGCAGGTTGGCTCGCGGTCAACCATCTGTCGGCCGTCTCGAGTGAAGTAGGTGATCACGTCTCGCTTGAAGCTGACCTCATCGGCCATGTCCGGCGCGAGGAAGAACTTCTCGAAGGGCCCCGCCCCAATAAGCGACCGGACCAAACGTTCGGCAATGTCTTCAGGGTTCGCGAAGCGCAGGCCACTCCCCGATTCAGCAGTTCGCTGATGGCGATCGACGTGTGCACGCACCAAGGCCGTCACTGCGACAGGATCACGGCTATCTACTTTCGATTGTGCGACTTCTTCCAACGCTGACAACCGCAACAATTCATAGGTCGACACCCCCGGAGCGACGTCGCTGCGCGGTGCACGTCCGTCCGAAGGTTCCACGAGGTGAAGGCTTGGTACGGCGTTCACAATGGCACCTCAACTGAACACAACGCGCGGTCGAGGTCGGCGGTAAGCGCGGCGATCGCCTTGCGGAAACCACCGCGCTTGACAACCACCCCGTCCCATTCGGCCGCAGTTACAGCGCGATCGAATGGCACTTCCACGACATCGTCGATCAATACCCCAGCAACATCTGCGAGTTGGCGAGTCACCTCGGCGACGATGCGCTTGGACTTTGGCGTCTTGTTCATCACCGTCATCACCGTCGGACGAAGCACCGATGCCTCGGCGATCCAGTCGAGAAAGCGCAGCACGCCACGTGGCGATGGCTCACAGCAACCGACGGTCACATCGGCAATTGACAGCACGCGGCGCGAGACGCCGAAGCGGTCACCCCAGCGCTGCAAATCCTCGATCAACGGGCTGGTCGTGACGACCACTCGCTCCCACCCGTCTCGGCAGGCGTCGAGCAGGGTCTCCACATCGTTTCCGACGAGACGGTCCCAATCCCGTGGTGTCGGCAGACCGACGATCACGTCGAACGACACAGCGGGCACACGGTCGGCGAGGGCACCGGCGATGCCTGGCATTCCATCGGCGCGAACGCGATCGATCGCAGTGAGCAGGTGAGGGTAGATCCCAAGACCGAGCCGGCGCGACACACCCGGAGTTGTTTCGTTGACATCCACCAACAACGTCGACCAGCCGTTGGCCGCCCACTCGGCGGCAAGACCGATCGCCAATTCACGAGCGCCTGAACCGGAGGGACCACCTACGGCGATCATCGCACCGCGTGTGGCACGCACGTCGATGAACTCGTCGGCGGAATGCTGCGTCGCAACGTCGTGGCCACCGACCGGGCGGACACGATCGAGCAGGAACACAATGTCGTCCGGAGGCATCCCCTCCTCGATCAAATGCGTCAACCCCAACGCTGCGAGTCGCGCGCGTCCGGCACCTCCATCGTCGCGGTCGTACACACCGACGAGTCGAATCCCGCGACGCTCCGCCTCGTTAACAAAGGACGGGTTCAACCACGGCGTGGAGTCATCCACCAACAACAGATGCGTCGCTGCCTCGATCGCTGCACGCTGGTCACGCACCACGATCAACTCCACGTCGCGCACGTGATCGGCGATGAAGGCGTGGAGCCGGCCCGACCACGGACGCGGTGAAAGCACAACACCAACCTTGAAGAGTTTGGCGCTCACGAGCCTGGCTCCGAACCTGTAGTGACGGTTGCCTCCACCGGTGGTGCGCCTGTGGAGCGGACCACGTTGATCGTTCCCGTCTCGATCGCAGACGCCAGCTCGAGCGCCTGCTTGGCATCGACCTCCACGGACAGGACGAGTTCACCAGAGCGCACACCTCCGGCAAGACCACCACCGCCGTCGCCACTCGAACGGCCGACAACTGCGGCACCTGTCAGCACATATCGCGTACCAGTCTTGGTCGTCTCGATCACATCGACTTGGTCGCCAATCTGGATCTCGCCGTTCGCAGCTTGTGAGGACTTCAGCGGAATCGACATCACCCGACTGCCCGACACGCTCCCCGAGGCACCGACGGCAGACGAAGTCAACGGCTCACCTGGTTGCACCGTTCGAGTGGCCACCAGCGACCCTGCCGCCAGGCGGTCGAATGGCACAAGCGAGCCGGCGAAGCCCGCATTGGCCGGCACCTCATCGCTCGCAACCATTGCCAGCGTGATGACTTCACCCACAGGGATGCGCTCGCGTGCGACGGCGACCGTGACCATCGCCCGGCGATCGTGCAGAAGCGAAACCGCCAACACGAACGCAAGCAGTGCGGCCACCAACCCGATAACGACATTCAGGGTCAGCCGCTCCGATAAGGCCGGCCGGCGACGCCGTTGGGGCGCCCGCCTCCGAGGAGGATCAGACCCGTCTCGTGGACGCGTTTCAGGAGCAACGACAGCCATGGCGACCACCTCCTTGTGAGCTCATCGGGACCGTGCAATAGCACCGCACCGTGCCTGAGCAGAACCGGCCACCCCTCGGCCCCACCCTCGTTCCGATTGCACATGGTTCGTCCACGATGGGACCCCCTGCGTATGGAAGTTGGATTGAAGCCTCAAGAGTTCTCCTCGCGGCTCGATCTGTCAAGAGTGAAGCGATATTGGTTGCTTCATCGCAATGACTCGCCCTTGACGAACCGACTCGGGAGAGCGCACGATGGGCCGTCAATCTCGCCGCACCACGAGAACATCGGCGGCCAGTCACGAACCTCACGTATAGAGGAGGGCATATGCCACCTCGCCCAAACTTGTCGGCTGTCAAACCGATGGCGCAGACCACCGTCCGCTTCCCGCGCTCGCTGCTCAAGCGCGCACGCATCCGCGCCGCAACCGACGAAATCACGCTCCAGGCGCTACTCATCGCGGCGCTCGACACCGAGCTCACGCGGCGCGAGAAAGCGGATGCTCGACGACTGCACCGTCGGTCAGAGCGCCGAGCAACCGCGCATTGATAGTTCCTCACACATACACATGCCTCGCGAAACGCGATTTCGTGACGACGGTCAGATGATTATTCCGCAGCGCCGGAGCTGCGGACCGAACAGAGCGGTCAGGTCGAGAATCTCGTCAACGACAGTTCATAGGCTTGAGTCAGAAGCGCAGCCTGTCGCCCGCCAGCTTGATGGGACCACCCGTCCGTCAGTGTGATGGGACCGGGTTGGGGGGTGTCAGCGTCCAGCTGCCGTTGCCGGTCGGAGCCGAAACCCAGAGATCCGTGGGCGCCGAGATACCCCACTCGGCATCGTTGCCGCACGGCGACAAGTCGAACTGGTCATCGAATTGGACGTAGCCGTCCTGCGCGGCACTTGCGGTGATCACTCCGAGCCAGCCGACTGTCATTTCACCGACCGTAGCCCAAGCACGATTGATCGGGTGCCGACGTCGGGATCAACACCACAAACCGAATTCTGGGAACGACGTCGGCACACGCGGCAGCAACAACAAGCACTGCCGATATCGCCGCGTCGTTCCAGATGGCCGAAAGCTCACCAATCGAAAGTATTTTCAGCTGTATCATCCTGACGGACGCTATGAGTAACCGACCTACCGACCAGGAACTGAGAAAGTCATATCGCCGACTCGGCACCATCTCCGCCGTCGCTGCGGAATCCGACGTCGCCTTCGAGACCGCCCGGCGATGGCTGACGAATGCGGGTGTCGAGCTTCAGCCAAAAGGGCGGCCAAGCAAGCAGGCTGCGAAGCTCAACGCCGCTGCGCTGGCTAAGCGCTACCGAGATGGCGAAAGCCTTGCCACAATCGGCGAGGCAGCTGGCGTAAGTCCGGCCACGGTGAGAGCACGACTGATTGATGCCGGCGTGGAGCTTCGCCCCCGCCGCGGTTGGAACTACTGACCACTTCAGGGACGCACACATGCGCTGAGCGCCGAACAGGCCCGAGACCCTTACAGATGAAAATACTTGACGCTGACGAGTATTTTTGATTGTATTGAGCTGCCGGGCCGGTGACCGCCACCTTGGGGAAGGCCGAGGCGGCACCGACCCGGCTCTCGGCCACACGGCCCGCATTTTCCCCCTCTCGTTCGGAGGTTGCGATGGACCACCATCAGCTCGCCACTTCACTTCTGTCTCGTCCGTCCTTCGACGTGATCGCATGGCTCGATCCGGTGTGCGCCCACGGCGTCCCGTCGGACAGCGACGAGGCGCTTGTCATTCTCTGTCCGGTGCTCGGCCCGTCGGCCACCTTGGTGTTGCATCGGTTGTCTCGGTACGCCACATCGGGACCGACGTCGTGGGAGCCGGGAGTGTTCGCCGCCACGTTCGGGATGTCGACGAACTCGGCAACCGGACTCGCCACGAAGGCGATCACCCGTCTCGCCCGGTTCGGTTTCGCCACCATTGGGTCGTCCACTCTGGCGGTGCGCATGCACGTCCCGCCGCTCCCCCAGCGATGGCTCGCGGCGTTACCCGCCTACCTGCGCGACGCCACGACTTCCGAAGCTGCCTGATGCGCCCCCGGTGCCCCGATGACGAATCGGGGTGCCTCCCGGATCACTACCCGAGTCACTACCCGGAGCAGTACCCGGCAGTTCGACCAGCGATGAGCCCGGCGTTGCTGTACGTGCCACCGACATCCGGCCGACAGATCCGGTTTGGTGTCGTCACACCGGATGGCCATCCGATTGCCGTCACGGTTGAGCCAGCACTCGCCGCCGCAACAGCGCTCGCCGTCGCCCGCTACCACCCGGCTCGATACGCCGCTATCGCTGCCAGTGACGGACGCTGGCTCGAGGTCTACGTTGACGGCCGCACCACGCTGAGCCCACCGAGCGGCGGCGACCCGACAGGATGGCCTGCAACGGTGATACGGGCACTCGGGCGACTCTGATCGACTCGCCGCGCCCACAGCTGAAGAGCGTGGATCAGCGAACTACTCCGCAGACGACGCCGGCCATCAGTAGCTGACGCGTTGCCCGCGCCGACCTGAAGCGAGTCACCTCGATGACCGTCGCGCTCGCCGCCGCCACAGCCGCAGGACGTGCTCACCGATCCCTCGCCTCAGCCTTCGTCGTCCGCTACCTCGACGTGATCAAACCCCTTCACGACCAGCCCACCAGGCCACACGATCCGACCGCCACCCAGATCGTGCATTCAAGAGAACCAAGAGAACTCGCCACCTTCTGGACACGTGCACCAATGGTGCCCGCACGCGCCACGAAATCGCATTTTCGCAGGCATGTGTTGGTGATGATGTCGTTGTGGAAACTCCGGGTCGGAGTCGAGTCGTACTACCTCGCTCAAGTCGCTGCGGGGTTGGATGAGTACTACACCGGTGGAGGCGAATCGCCCGGCGTGTGGCTCGGCAGCAGTGTCGCCAGTCTCGGCTTATCCGGCAAGGTTGCCGCCGATGAACTCAGGGCGGTGCTGGCTGGGTTGGCCCCTGGCACCGGGCTAACTCCGAACGGTGCCCGTCTCGTCGCGCATGCCCGACGGGCTCCGGGTTTCGATCTGACGTTCGCTGTCCCCAAGTCGGTGTCGGTCGTCTACGCGCTCGGCGATCCGCTTGTGCAAGCCGAAGTCGTTGACGCTTGTCAGGTGGCGGTCGCGGAGACGTTGGCGTGGTTGGAACGCGAGGCGTGTTTCGTGCGTCGCGGCACAAACAACCGGCGCATGGTCGCCGATCCTGCCGGGTTCGGTACCCGGCGTATGGTGGCGGATGGGTTCGTGGCCGCGCAGTTTCGGCATCGCACCTCACGCCTCGGTGACCCGCATCTGCATTGGCACGTTTTGGTGTCGAACATGGCCCGCGGGATCGATGGCCGCTGGAGCGCACTCGACGGCACCGCCTTGTACGCAGCGAAACGAACCGCGGGGGTGTTGTTCCAAACCGTGATGCGCCGCGAGCTCACCTTGAGGCTCGGGGTCGAGTGGGGACCGATGCACAAAGACTCGGCAGAGATCGCTGGCGTGCCCGTCAGGGTGATGCGCGAGTTCTCGCAACGCACCGAGCAGATCGCGGAGTGGATGGAGGCCCACGGTGTCGATGGCCAACCGGCGAAGGACGCTGCCTTGTTGGTGACTCGCACCCGTAAGCATGCCGTCGCCGATTTCTCTGTGGTCGAAGCTGACTGGCGCGATCGGGCCGATCGCCTCGGTTGGGGCGCCACTGAACTCGAAGCCCTACTAGCGACCGCCCCAACACCGGTGATGGTCGACAGCGACCGATGGATCATTCATGACACGACGTGGCGTCGCGGCGAGTCAACACCCAACGACCGAGTCGTCACGTTCGACGAATGGTTGGAATGGTTGCTGACGACCCGTGTCACCGACAAGTCGGGCACATTCAACCGGTTCGATCTCACTCAGGCCATCGCTGCAGCACTCCCCACCAGCATCACCCTCGCTGCCGTCGAGGCCACCACGAGTCGGGCGCTCGCCTCCCCCATCGTCGTTCAGGTCGGCGATCACTGGACGCAACGCAGAGCTGTCGATGCCCCCAATCGCACGATTCCCGACGATCGGGAACTGCTCTACACATCACGGTCGCTCCTCGCCGTCGAGCAGCAACTGCTGGCACAATTGTCGACCGGATCGCAGACGGGCACGGGTGTGCTCGACGAGGGTGCGGTCGAGTTGGCGATCGCCACGTCGACGTTGGGCGAAGACCAGGCAACGGCGGTGCGAGTCCTCACGTCCGCCGGCGATCGGGTTGCGGTCATGGTCGGTCGCGCCGGGACCGGCAAGACCCACACATTGGGCACCCTGCGCGCCGTGTACGAGGACGCTGGTTGGGATGTGATCGGGCTCGCTCCTTCAGCCCGCGCCGCGCGCGAACTGCAAGACGGCTCCCGGATCGATTCAACGACGATCGCCCGTCACCGCGTCGAGCAACGAACCATCAGCGCCACGACCCTTGTTGTCATCGATGAAGCCGCGATGGCGGGCACGCGTGACATCGCCACGCTCATCGACCAAGCCAGTGTTGTCGGAGCCAAGGTGGTACTCGTCGGAGATCACCACCAACTGCCAGAAGTCGCCGCCGGTGGTGCGTTCCGGGCCGCGCTCGACACACTCGGCGACCGAGTTGTGGAACTCACCATCAACCGCCGCCAGAAGCACAAGTGGGAACAGGATGCGCTCGACGAGTTACGCAACGGCAACGTACCAACTGCGTTCCGCGCCTACGTCGAACACGGCCGCGTCATCATCACCGACACGCCCGAAGACCTCCACACCATTGTCCTCGCCGACTGGACCACCACCCGCACCACCGGCTCAACACTGCTCCTCGCCGGCACACGTGCCGAAGCACGACTCTTGAACCGCCACGCCCGCGAGATCCTCACCGCCCGTGGCGAACTCGACCTCGACGGGCAGGTCGAGATCGGCGGGCGCAACTTCGCTGTTCACGACGAGGTCGTGCTCGGCCGCAACCATGCCGGCCAACACCTCACATCCGGCGAAACCTTCGCTGTCGACAACGGCATGCGCGGCACCATCCACAACGTGTCCACCGAGCAGATGACCGTCCGGATCACCAGCGGCGAGAACGTCGTACTCGACCGCGACTACCTCGAGTCCGGTTGGGTTGATCACGGCTATGCGCTCACGATCCACAAAGCGCAAGGCGTGACCTGCGACCACGTCCTCGTCGTCGGTCCCGCCGGCCTGTACCGCGAAGGTGCCTACGTCGCGCTGTCCCGAGCACGAGACACAGCCCGGCTCTACGCCACCACCGCCCAAGCCGCCGGCATCGAGGAACGCCACCAGCACGGCATCCCCCTCCCCACCGAACCGACCGCAGACCCACAAACCGAGCTGATGGCCCGTCTCCAACAGTCGGCTGCGAAGAACCTTGTCATCGTCGACGACCCCGCCGCCGCGAAAGTTGCCGAGCTTGTCGCCACTCTCCCGGCCACCGAGCTGCTCCGTATTGCACGCCACGCCGCAGACACCGAACTGAATTGCGGCGTCGAGAACCCCGCCCCACAACAAGCGAACCTCGACGCAGCAATCGTCACCCGCACCCACATCGAGATCGGCCGCCGCGTACGAGCCATTGATCGCGACAACGTCGGCCACGTCCACGACATCGACGACACCGCCGGAACCTGCACCGTTCACTTCGAAAGTGTCGACGGACGAGTCGCCATCCGAACCCTCGACTGGGAACGACTCGTTGCCATCGACACCCCCGACCCCGTGAACCTCACTCCTGCAGCGGCCGAGACGCTCGCTCAGCGGACCGCGCTGCTGTCACACACCGAGCGCGAATGGGCGGACGCTCTCGCCATGCGCGAGGTCGCACCGGGTGACGCAGACCTGTACCGGCGCGCCGTGCACACCGCCACCGATCACGCCGCCCGACGCCTGCAAGCCGAACCACCCGAATGGCTCACCACCTGGCTCGGACACCGACCCGCCACCCCGGCCGCCGCTTCGGTGTGGGACGACGCCACCACCCGCATCGCCCACCACCGGCTCCTCCACAAAACGCCCGACACTGAACCAGGAATCGGAGCACGACCCACTGACCCGACCGACTCCAACCGGTGGCAAGCACTGATGCTTCGCCTACTGGAAGACCGCATCTGGCTCTCCAACCACCCCACCCCAATAGTCGAGCCGCTCGCCACCTGCACACCAACCGAACTCATCGACCGCCAACTTGAACTACAACGCCTCCTCAATGGGGCGCCCGCAGATCAGCGCCAGTTCATCGACCGCATCGTCCACTCCGCACTCGACGCCACCCAAATGCACGTATACCTCACCGCTGCAATGACAGCGCAGACCGCACGGCGCGACTGGATCATCACCAACTGGCCCCACATCGTTGAACTCGAACAAGTCACGCAACTCATCACCGCGCAGCAGACCCTGCCCCACTGGCCGGCAACACAACCCGACCCGGTGCGCACCATGCTCGATCAACTCCGACACCTCGCGCCCGAACTTGACCAGCGCGAAGAACGCACCCTTGCCGAACTCGAACAACAAGCCGCCGACCAAGACGCCGTCCTCCGACTCGAAGCGCGACGCTCTCATCTCGAACGGATCAGCCAGCAGACAACATCACCGGTCGAAGCCGAAGCGCTGCACCAAGAACTCGTCACCGTCAGCGTCGAACTCCGTCAAGCACGCCGCGAACGCGCCGTCGACCACGCCTACAACAGGTACCTGCCCGACCCCCTCGACGACGCACGAGCTACCCGTATCGCCACCCTCGCCGCCGATACCCTCACCACCCAACCCACCTGGGTCATCGATCACGTCCGCAGCCTGCACGACAACCACCAGCTCACCATCATCGGCGCCAGCGAACTGGCAACCCAACTCATCCAAACAGCAGCACACCGCGACCTCCACGGCCAGGCACCGACCGCATGGCCAGCGCCGACATCACCTACCATGGCGCCCGCCGCAGTAGGCGTCGAACTTGGGTAGTAATCCGTGACACCCCGCGCAGACACTGACGCGATGACTCTCCACGAACGCGCGACCGCAACCAGCACGGTTCAGCCCGACCAGATTCGTCCTCTGCTGGTGAACGCCACAAGGGCTGCCGAAATCCTCTGCATCGGGCGCACCGCTCTGTACCAATTGATCTGGAACGGCGAGCTCACCCCGATCCACATCGGTCGCAGCGTGAGGTTCCCGATCGAAGAGCTTGAGGCTTTCGTCCGTCAGCGGTTGGCCGCCTCCCATCAGGACAACGCGAGCATCCGCGCGACAGGCGGTCAAAGCCACGCAACCGGCCTCCCCAGATAGCCACCACGTCAAAGAGCAGCGCCGAACGACGAAAGGTTCCGAGGCTCTGCAGTCGACACTGGCATCGACCCGCCAGGTCAATCACAGCGACCGATTCCATCGCCCCTCGCCATTGAAGGACGCAGGATGTCCATCCTCGGAGCAGTCGGCTTCATCGTCTGGCGGTTGGACGAAGGTCATCAAGTTCAACTGCGATTACGCCAGCGTGGAAAGACCAGCACTGACTGCCGCACTTGGTGCTCTGCGGGGCCAAGAGTCGCGTCGGCATGCGCGCGGTCGCAGATCCTCGGCCACCGCATGCCAATCGCGCAGGTCGGCCGAAGCCCATCGTGGAAGGTGTCAGTTAAGGTGTCAGCGCCGGCGGCCGATTGGTCGACCCGAGAAAATCATGCCTCTGACCTGCGGTTTCTTTGTGGAGCTGAGGGGAATCGAACCCCTGACCCCTTCCATGCCATGGAAGTGCTCTGCCAACTGAGCTACAGCCCCGAATCGGGAACATGAAGATACCAGCGCGACCCAACTCGTC
>JANYCT010000091.1 GCA_025360105.1 Actinomycetes bacterium
GAGGTGTTCGGCTTCCTCGGCCCGAACGGCGCCGGCAAGAGCACCACGGTACGGATGCTCACCACCTTGCTCCGGCCAACTGCGGGCGTGGCATGCGTCGCGGGCTTCGACGTCGTTCTCGAGGCTGACCAGGTTCGTCGACGCATCGGCGTGGCGTTACAGGACGCAGCCATCGATCCGTTGATGACGGGTCACGAACTCCTTGCGCTGCAGGCCGTGCTCTACGGCATCCCCAAGTCGCACGTAAAGAGCCGCAGTGACGATCTGCTCGAGCGTGTCGGCCTCACCGGCGCTGCCGACCGACGCGTCGGCACATATTCAGGTGGCATGCGGCGCCGCCTCGACCTCGCTCTCTCGCTCATCCATCAGCCCACCGTGTTGTTCCTCGACGAACCCACCACGGGCCTCGACCCGATGAGCCGGCTCGCACTCTGGGAAGAGGTGCGCCGCCTCAACGCCGAGGGCACCACGGTGTTGCTCACCACGCAGTATCTCGAAGAGGCCGACCAGCTCGCCGACCGCATTGCAATTATCGATCACGGCAAGATCGTGCGTCAGGGCGAGCCCCGTGAACTCAAAGCTCAGGTCGGTGCTCCCACGCTCGTGGTGCAGGTGCCGGCCGGAGAGATCGATCGAGCCCGCGACGTGCTGCGCGGATTCGGCGAGCTACGCCCGACTGCAGAAGGCCTGCTCGGCGTCGGGCTGAGCGCCGGCGCAGAGGCGGTTCCCTCGGTCGTGCGGGCACTCGATGAGGCGGGTCTGCACATGCAGCACCTCGAACTCAACGAGCCGAGTCTTGACGACGTGTTCGCCGAGGCCACCGGATATCGACTGGAAGGCGCCGCCGCTGCAACGGGTCTCCCCCAGGCACAGGGCGCTGAAGGCGGCACCGGCAAACGCGGCCGCAAGCGCGAGAAGGCAACTGCCGAGGGTGCGGTATGACCGCCGCCGTCCTCAGCGACACACGAGATTTCTCGCGCTCTACCGAGACCCGCCACGTGTGGCAACAGACGATTGCGATGTCCAGGCGCAGTGTGCTCGCAATCGTGCGTCAGCCCGCGCTGGTCATTCCCTCGCTCGTCTTCCCGCTTTTCTTCGCAGCGTTGGGGTCGTCGTCGTTCAGTAAGGCAACGCAACTCCCCGGGTTCCCCAAGGTTGACTCATTCCTCGCGCTCACCCTGGCTGCCAGCGTGCTGCAGGGTGTGTTGTTCGGTTCGGTGAACGGTGGCGCAGCGCTCGCGGTCGACATCGAAACCGGATTCTTCGACCGACTGCTCGCGTCGCCCACCAGTCGAATCAGCATCCTTGTTGGGCGACTCGCCGGAAGTGCCATGTTCGGCGCCGCGCAGGCGCTGTTCTTCACGTTTGTGATGATTGCGTTCGGCGTGAACGTGCGCGCCGGCGTCGGCGGCGTCATCGTCATCGCCATCGCAGGGGGCCTCATCGGCATGTCCATCGGCGGTTTCATGGCGGCGATGGCGTTGCGCACCGGTTCGGCCGAAGCGGTGCAGGGCATCTTTCCTCTGCTGTTCGTCAGCATGTTCTTCTCGTCGGCGTTCTTCCCGCGCGAGACGATGCAGGGCGTCTATCGCAGTATCGCCAATTGGAACCCGATGTCACATCTCTACGAGGGCATGCGCGACCTGGTGATCAGCGGCTGGTCCGTCGGGGCAGTCGCCAAGGCATTGCTCATCCCTGTCGCCATCGGATTCATCTCGATACCGCTTGCGCTCATGGCCCTGCGCAGAAGGTTGCGTGCGGTATGACCGCCTCCATCCTCTCCACTGCACCCGCCACGCGCACGTCGAATGTGCGTGCCGCGAAGGGTCTGATGCTGCGCGGACTCCACGCCATCGTCCGCCTGCCATCGGCGTTCTTCCCGGCGATCTTGATGCCGATCTTCCAGAGCATCGCCTTCAGCGGCACCTTCTTTGCCATCACCAAGGTTCCTGGCTTCCCCACCGACCGATCCATCAACTGGTTCATGCCCCTCGGCGTGCTGATGGGTTCGGCCTTCAGTGGCGTCGGCTTGGGCTTCAGCCTCATCCGCGATCTCGAGACGGGATTCTTCGATCGGCTGCGCATGTCCCCATCTCCGCGCAACTCGTTGATCCTCGGGCCGATGTTCACTGCATGGTTCCGCACACTCATCGTCGTCACCGTCGTGATGGGCGTGGGCTTCATGCTCGGCGCCAAGCTCAGCGGCGGCGTCCTGGGTGTGCTCGTGCTCTTTCTCGCCGCCATGGGAATCGCCACGATCGCCACCGGTTGGGGACTGGGCCTGGCCTACATCTTCAAGGACATGCGCGGTGCCGCGATCATGCAGTTAGGGCTGTTCATGTCGATGTTCCTGTCCACCGCGCAGGCACCGCTGAACGTGATGACCGGCTGGCTCCACACCGTCGCATCGATCAATCCCATCACCAACATCTTGCGTATGGCCCGACAGGGTTTCCTCAACCGTACGGTGAACGGCGTGACCGTTGGCGGCACAGTGACCTGGGCGAACACGTGGCCGGGACTGCTGGCGATGATCGTTCTGTCATCGCTGATGCTGTTCTTTGCCCGCCGCGGGCTCAACAGACTCGACAAATAGCCCGGCTCATCAGCCAACCTCACCAGCCCCACACTGGCTGGTGATCAGGATGTTTTTTACAATCTCGCCGGTCGTATCGCACGACGGTGCTCCGATGAGGCATGATTGCACTCGCCAACGGGGGGCACTGACTCTCCCAGAAACTTGGCCATCGATCGAAGGGGATGCATCGTGCAGATACGTGTCACAGTCAACGACACCACACACGACAGCGACGTCGAACCACGAACGCTGTTGGTTCACTACGTCCGTGAACAGTTGGGCCTCACCGGCACCAATGTCGGTTGCGATACATCATCGTGTGGCGCGTGCACGTTGCACCTCAACGGCGAAGCGGTGAAGAGTTGCACCGTCTTGGCTGTGCAGGCTGATGGCCAGCACGTTGCCACCATCGAGAGTCTTGCTGTCGATGGTGTGATGCACCCGATGCAGACAGCATTCATGGAAAATCACGGGCTGCAGTGTGGTTACTGCACCCCCGGCATGGTGATGGCCTCGATCAGCTTGCTGAATGAGAACCCCAATCCAACCGAGCAAGAAGTCCGCCTGGGGCTCGAGGGTAATCTCTGCCGCTGTACTGGATACCACAACATCGTCAAGTCGGTGTTGGCCTGTGCTGGCGCTGCTGCTGTTTCCGGGGGTCACTGATGATTCCGGCACCGTTCGACTACAAGCGTGCATCTTCCGCTGCCGAAGCCATCGCGCTCATCGGAGAGTATGGCGATGAGGCCAAGTTCCTCGCCGGAGGCCACTCGCTGCTCCCGCTGATGAAGCTGCGCTTGGCGCAACCCACGATGCTGATCGACATCGGTCGCATCACCGACCTCTCCTACATTCGCGACGCCGGTGACCACATCGCGATCGGTGCGCTCACCCGGCACATGGACGTCGAGAACTCCGCAGTGCTCGCCGAACACGCGCCATTGCTCGCCGCCGCCGCCTCCTACGTGGGTGATGCTCAAGTGCGTCACCGTGGCACCATCGGCGGCAGCATCGCTCACGCCGACCCTGCGTCCGATCTCCCGGCCACCACCTTGGCGCTCGGCGCCACCTACGTCGTGCAGGGTCCCAACGGCACCCGTGAGATCGCCGCGAAGGACTTCTACATCGGTTTCCTCGAGTCGGCGCTGGCCGCAGATGAGATCCTCACCGAAATCCGCGTCCCGAAGATGGCCGGCGCGGGATGGAACTTCCAGAAGTTCAACCGACGCGCTCAGGACTGGGCAATCGTCGGTGTCGCTGCGTGGCGACGTGGCGACGAGTCGGGCGTTGGCTTGGTGAACATGGGCTCCACGCCGATTCTTGCCACCAGCGTGGCCGAGGCCATTGCCCACGGTGCCAGCGTGTCCGATGCTGCCAAGCTCGCCTCGGCCGATGCCGACCCGCAAGCCGACAACAACGCCAGCGTCGAGTACCGCGAGCACCTCGCCGAGGTGTTGGTGCGGCGCGCGCTCGACGCTTCATCGTGACCTGACGCCGCCCTGTCGACGACGCCACGCGCGCCGTTTCACTGTGTAGCGTTGTGAATCGTGCCTGAAACGTCCCTTGCATCGCCCGTGCCCGAAGCGGCACCGACGGGCCGGGAACCCCAGGCTCCGTCGCGCCGCGAGTTATCGACCGTGGTCCCCCGGGATCCGTGGTTCGTGGTGCGCCTTGTTGGGTTCGCCATCTTCGCCATCGGCTATCTCTGGTGGTTCCTCGTCGAGGGGCTCATCATCGACCGCATCTCGGTCGCGATCAGCGTCGTCATCTTCATCGTGATCGGCCACCTCGGACGACCTCTTCGGCGTTGGGCACAGCTGGTCTTCGATCTGCTCTGCTACTCGGTGATGTGGTTCGCGTACGAGGAAAGCCGCGGTTGGGCCGACAGTGCTGGCTTTCCCTTGCAGGTCGAGGCACCGCGCAACATCGACCGCTTTCTGTTTTTCGGTACTGACCCCAATGTGTGGCTACAGCATCATTTCTACGATCGCTACACCATCCACTGGTACGACAAGGTTGCATCGGCCACGTACTTCACGCACTTCATCTTCCCGGTCATCGCGCTCGCCGTGTTGTGGGTCACGAGCCACCGCGAATGGGCACGGTTCATGAAGCGCTTCGCCACCTTGTTGTTCGTGGCCTGCACCATGTTCGTGCTGCTCCCCACGGTGCCACCGTGGATGGCGGCGGACAAGAGCTATCACTACCAAATCCTCGAACCGCTCGCCCGCCATACAGGGCGTGGTTTCGTAGCATTAGGTCTCAAGGGGTTCGTCAACACCTGGCAAACTGCGCTTGATTGGGGCAACGCCATCGCAGCGATGCCATCACTCCATGCCAGCTTTGCGCTCTTCGTGCCAGCATTCTTCCTGCCACGAATCAAACCGATCTGGCTGAAGGCACTCGTGCTCGCCTTTCCGATCATCATGGCGGCGTCGCTCGTCTACTTTGGCGAGCACTACGTTGCCGACGCACTTGCCGGTTGGATCATCGTGGGCTCGTCGTTCCTGTTCTGGGGATGGCGCGAGCGGCGTCAACTGCGCAATCGGGCGGCGCGCGCCACCATCGCACTCGGCGCTGTCGTCGCCAGCGAGGCAGCGGTGGCGTGAGCACCCGGTCAATCCTGCTCGACAATGCGTTCGTGGCCGCACTCGCCGATACGGGGTCGGCCTCGCACGCATGCGCCACCTCCACATATCGCACGCTGATCGATGGGTACACGGCCCGGACCAATCGTTTGTTCGCGCTCTCCAGCACGCTCGCTGAACTACCCCCTGAGATTCGGCGCAGCGTGCTCGCCCCGGTAGAAACGCTCTGGGTGTCGCGCCAACATCGCTCGGCCGCCCAACGGGTTGACGCAGCGGTGCCGGCGCACAGCGCGCTCACCCTGGTGATGCTTGCGCGCGAGCGAATTCGCACGGTGGCCACCGTTGCCTACGAAGACGGCAGTACCGACTACGACGACTTCACCCTTGAGGTCATTATCGACGAACAGTCAGGCTGAGGCGACCTCAATCACGAGCGTTGACGGGCTCGAGCCAGCCGACACGCGAAACACGGGTTTGCCATGCACTCCGATGGCCCAATTGGACACCGCCTCGAAATCGCCAATCTGGACCAACTCGATCACGGTTCCACCCGTGACACTCAGTCGGGTGGGACCGGTGTATGTCTGCTGGGGAGGATTCGCACTCTGGTCAGTGCCGGTCGCGCCCATACTGATCTGGATCGCGTTGTCGCCCTGAAGAGCCACCACCTGATCCGATGGGTCCATCTTCACGGGCAATGGCACGTAACGCACGTGGTAGTTGGCCACGGGCGCCGAGAAGGAGAAGGTGATGCGATCCACGCCAGCGAGGTGCTCGGCGACAACCGCCCTCAGCAGTACCGTTGGACCAGGATCGCAACAACCGCCAGCAGGCACCATCACCGGGTCTGTCGATGCACCATCGAGAACCGGAGTCGTTGTCGGCGCGGGCAGCGTGGTGGGCGCCGAGGTCGTGGCGGATGCTGCCGTGGTCGTTGGCGCCGCCGTTGTCGTGGGTGACGCCGTTGCGGTGGGCGCTGCCGTTGGTGGGCTCGTGGCGTTCGGCGCGCTCGACGAGGAACAACTCGAGAACGCAAGGCCCACGGCGATCACTGCGATCAGCGAGGCCGGCCGCACAAATCGAGTCGAGCGAGAATCGCTCACAGTGTTGGTTCGGGCGTTCATCACGACCTCCTTGCTGACGCCTGTGGCATCCGCACATTCAGTGTCGCGCCGTTGTCCGGTTGTGGCAAGCAAGGGCCGATGCTGCGGCGTCAGCCCGCGAATTGCATCGCGGCTCGCTCTGCGATCCACGGGCGAATGACCTCAGTGCGTGCCATGTCATGGGCCGGATGTGCGTCGTAAGCCTGCCAACCCGCAACGGAGTCGAACGTTGCCACGATCCCGAAGTCCATGTTTGCTGGCCCGTGCACGCCGAGATCGGAGCCGCATCGATAGGTGACGACTTCGGGGATGAGCGGCGGCAGGGCTTCGAGCGCCGCCTGGATGCGAGCGATCTGCTCGGGGGTGGTCTCGGGCTTCCATCGGAACAACGCAACGTGGGTGATCACAGCAATCCACCATACGCGCCGCCATCAACGTGCATTTGTACGCCAGTGACGAACGCGGCGTGGTCGCTGCACAGGAACGTGACAACATGACCGAAGTCGTCAGGGTCACCCATCACACCCGCGGGGATTCCCATCGCAGCGGCGTCGGGCGCAGAACCGTACAACTGTGTCACTCGACCTGTGAGATGCAAACCGGGCTGCACCGTGTTGACGGTGACCCCGTCGATGGCGACCTCTCGGGCCACCGTCTTGAGAAACCCCGTGACCCCTGCACGCGCGGTGTTCGAGAGGATGAGCGTAGGAATGGGTTGGCGCACGGCAACCGAGGTGATCGCAATCACCCGACCCCATCGGCGCGCCTGCATTGCAGGGATCGCTGCCTTACACATTCCGACCACGCTGAGCAGGTTCAGGTCGAGACCCACCTGATACACATCGAGCGGGGTAGACGCGAACGTACCAGGCGGTGGCCCGCCCGCATTTGCGATCAGAATGTCGACTCCACCCAGCGCCTCAATTGCCGCGGCCACGAACGCCTCACCGCCGCCGGCCGTCGCAACATCGCACACGACGGGAATGCATTCGTGGCCAACCGCCAGCGCTGCGGCCTCGATACGAGCCTGGTCGCGGCCGCAGATCAACACCTCGGCGCCCTCGGCTGCGAGTGCCTTGGCCGTGGCCAGTCCCAATCCAGATGATGCGCCGGCAACAGCCGCACGCCGTCCTGCAATACCCAAATCCATGCAGGTGACCGTAGCCGTGTCCCCGTTAGGCTGGCGGCCACAAGGTGGTGAAACCATGGACGAATCCGCGGTCGACGAATTTCATCTCGACGCGATTGCCGACGCAGATCCCTATCCCTACTGGTACGAGGACGTTGACGAGCCTGATTCAAATGTCACGTTGGTGCGCACGGTCAGCTGCGATTTGTGCATCGTCGGCGGCGGGTACACCGGACTCTGGACGGCCATCATCGCAAAAGAGCGCGACCCATCGCGCGACGTCATCCTCATCGACGCCCACGAAGTTGGTTCGGCGGCAAGCGGTCGCAACGGTGGATTCATGGAGAGCAGCCTCACCCATGGCATCGCCAACGCGCAGGCCCGTTTCCCCGACGAACTCGATGTGCTCGAAGAACTCGGCCTGAAGAATCTCAACGACATCGAAGCCGCGATCAAGCGGTACGAGATCGACTGTGACTACGAGCGCACCGGAGTCATCGAAATCGCCACCACCTTCCACAGCGAGTCGTATTTCGAGGAACTGCGCGACGACTATCAGCAGCTCCGCTCGCTCGGTCAAAAGGTCGAGTTGCTCGATGGCGAGGCCATGCGACGCGAGGTCAACTCCCCCACCTACACCGGTGGGCTGTGGCGCAAGGACCGCGCCGCCATCGTCGATCCGGCGCGCCTCGTGTGGGGACTCAAGGCGGCAGCCGAATCGTTGGGTGTCATCATCTACGAAGACACCAAGGCAACGTCGATCGACAAAGATGGCGTCGGAGTCATCATCCACACGCCGCTCGGCGCTGTGCGGGCCGGCAAGGTGGCGCTGGCCACCAATGCGTTCAAGCCGCTCCTGAAGCGGCTCAGCCACTACGTGGTCCCGGTGTACGACTACTGCATGGTCACCGAGCCGCTCACTCCAGCGCAGCTGGCCGACATCGGTTGGACTCGCCGTCAGGGCCTCAGCGACATCTCTAACCAGTTCCACTACTACCGCCTCACCGAGGACAACCGCATTCTGTGGGGTGGCTACGACGTGATTTATTACTGGCGCGGCAAGATCAACTCCGAACTCGAGAGCCGGCCCGAGACCTGGGCCAAGTTGTCGAAACACTTTTTCGCTACCTTCCCGCAACTTGAGGGCATCAAGTTCACGCACGCGTGGGGTGGGGTCATCGACACCTGCAGCAGGTTCTGCGTGTTCTGGGGCACGGCGATGGGTGGCCGGGTGTCGTATGCGCTCGGCTATACCGGTCTCGGCGTGGCCTCCAGCCGCTTCGGTGCCGAGGTCATGCTTGACTTGCTCGACGGCAAGCGCAGCAAAGCCACCCAAACCTCGTTCGTGCAGGACAAGCCGCTGCCGTTCCCGCCGGAACCATTCCGCTTCGTCGGCATCCAGGCCACGCGTTGGTCCCTGAATCACGAAGACGCCACCGGCAAACGCAACCTGTGGCTGCGCAGCCTCGACCGGGCAGGGCTCGGCTTCGACTCGTAGCGAGGCTATGAAGCGATGACTCGCTGTTGGCGTCAGGTTGCCATGCGGTCGAGCCGAATCTGGGCCGTGGCAGCATGCGCCTGCAGACCATCGACCTCACCGAATGCGGCGGCGTCGAGTGCAATCTGACGAGCAGCTACAGGATCTGTCACGCGCTGCCACGTGAGGGTCTTCAAGAACTTGGCCACGCTGAGGCCACCGGTGTACCGAGCCGCAGCCTGGGTGGGAAGGGTGTGGTTGGTGCCCGTGCAACCCTTGTCGGAGTAGGTGACTGTGGCGTCGGAGCCGAGGAACAACGAGCCGTAGTTGCGCAGACGCTGCAGGTACCACTCGTCGTTTGCGGTATGGATCTCAAGGTGTTCGCACGCAATCCAGTCGGCCATTGCGGCCGACTCGTCGCGATCGCGGGCCACGAACACCATCCCGAAGTCACGCCAAGCCGTGGCCGCAACCTCGCGGTTGGCTAGCGCGGGCAGTTGGCGCTCGATCTCGGCGATCACACTGTTGGCAAACGTCTCGCTGAAAGCGATCAGATATGCCGGCGAGTTGGGACCGTGCTCTGCCTGACCGAGCAGGTCAGCAGCCACGAGTTCGGCGTCTGCGGAATCGTCGCAGAGCACCGCAACCTCAGATGGACCCGCCAACAAATCGATACCGACTCTGCCGAAGAGTTGACGCTTGGCCTCGGCCACGAAGCTGTTGCCCGCTCCACAGAGCATGTCCACCGGGCCCATACCCTCGAGACCAAAGGTCATCGCGGCAAGCGCCGGCACACCTCCGAGGCAGAACATCGCGTCGGCGCCGGCGGTGGATGTCACCCATGTCATCGCCGGCGATGGCCCCGAGCCGTCGGGCATCGGCGGAGAACACGTGACGACCCGGTCGACGCCGGCCACCTTTGGCACCACGACGCTCATCAACGGTGACGACACGATCGGGTAACGACCACCTGGAAGATAGGTGCCGACCTGCTCCACAGCGATCTGACGATGACCGATGACCAGACCGAGCATCGGCGAGAACTCGGTGTCTACGAGCAACGAACGCTGATGCTCGGCGAACGAACGGACCGTGTCGACGCTGCGCTGAAACGCTTCACGAAACGCCTCCGGCAGCGTGGATGCGGATCGAGCGATGTCGGCAGCGTTGATCTCGAAACTGGGCGGGTTCCACCGATCGAGATCACGCGAATAGCGTCGGACGGCATCCATGCCATCGCGTTCGATAGTGAGCAACATCTCGGTGACAATGCCTTGCACAGCGGGATCGGCAGAAGTGCTCGGCGCCGCTGCGGGGTGCTTCAGGATTTTCCAGTCCGTAGTCGGGAGCGGTCGTGATGCCATGGTCGTTTTCCTTCAGGGTCAGCCGGGTCGAGCGAGAGAACGGGTCAGACCGAAGCGTCGGAACGCCTGAGCACAACCGTGGTACGTGCCGGCACGACCACGTTGCCCTCGATAATAGCGACGGCTTCCCAGCACGAGTGCAACGCCACATCCCATGCGCCGCTGCTCTGCACGGTAAAGGTAAGTGGTTCCCACCATGCATTGGACATGACGTACAGGTCGCCCCACTCCCACGCCAGGGAACGGGAAGTGAACGACACGTCAGCGTCGCCTGAAGTACCGAACAGCACGACGGCGCGATCGCTACCCAGCGAACGTAACGCCGTGAGCGATCGGACGAAGTCGGTGAGGTCAGCGTGCGCCGAGGCGCGCTCCCAGTCGAGCCAAGATGTCTCGTTGTCCTGGTTGTATGCGTTGTTGTTGCCACTCTGGCTATTCGCAAACTCGTCGCCACCGAGCAGCATCGGTACACCCTTCGAGAGCAGAAGCGCGCACAACAGATTGCGCATCTGCTGGTTACGCATCGCAAGGACATCGGCGGCAACGGTGGGGTCGATGTCGTCGCCCTCCCAACCGCAGTTCCACGTTCGGTTGTCGTCGGTACCGTCGTTGTTATCGTTGCCGTTGGCGTCATTGTGCTTGCTCTCGTAGCTCACCGAGTCGTACAGAGTGAATCCATCATGAGCAGTGACGAAGTTGACGCTGCGCGCTGCTTGGTCGCCGAACAGATCGGGGCTACCCGCTACCCGTTGGGACAGTGCGTAGACAAAGCCCTCCTCGGCGCGCACGAACGAGCGGACGTCGTCGCGAAAGCGACCATTCCACTGCGCCCACGTGCGACCCGGGAACGCGTCTCCGAGCTGATATGCGGCGATATCCCACGGCTCGGTGATGAGGCGTAGACCTCGCATCGCTGCGAATGTGGTGATCTCGTCGATGAGCGCACTGCGCTCTTGCACGTTGCCATCGAGGTCGCGGCCGAGCAGCGAACCGAGATCGAATCGAAAGCCATCGACGCCCATGTCTGCGTAGCGACGCAACGAACCCATGATGAGCGCAGCCGACGCATGGTGTGCGGCGCGTACGACGTTGCCGCAGCCGGCGTCGTCGTTGTACGCGCCATCTGTGTTCAACACATAGTAGGCCGCGTCGTCGATACCGCGCAGGTGGTAGCAGGGGCCGGTTTGATCCTCCTCCGTGGTGTGGTTGTAGACCACGTCGAGGATCACCTCGATGCCAGCGTCGTGAAAGGCCTGCACCATCGCGCAGAACTCCGACTCGGCGTCGTCGCCCGCAACGTAGCTGTGGTGTAGCGCGTTCCAAGCCAAGGGCATGTACCCCCACGAGCTGCCCTCTTGCGGATCGCCCTGGTGAATGGGCATCAACTCCACCGCCGTGACGCCGAGCGATGCAATGTAGTCCACATGATGGCTCAAGCCAGCGAACGTACCGCGCAGCTCGGCGGGCACGTGAGGTGCTTGTTGTGTTGCGCCGCGGACATGGAGCTCGTAGATCACGAGGTCGCCAACGGCATGCCGGGGACCGGGCGGCATGGCTGGAGGCGGGCCAATCTTGCGGAGCACTCCCATCGGGGCATGGCCGATGGTATCGATGTCGCGAATCTTCGCTCGCCCGCGGTCGTGCCCGGGCGGAAACCACACCGAGGTGGCTTCGGGATCGAGCAGGAACTTCGATGGGTCGAACCCATGATCGCCGACGGGTCCATCGACTCGAAACCCGTAGAGATCAGCAGCACCAATGTCGCTGGCAGCGATCACGGCACTCCATACGTCGCCCTCGCGCACCATGTCGACGTCGAGCACACTCGTGAACGGATCGGCGCGATTGACCACATGCACAGTTACCGAGTTGGCCGCGTCGCTCCACAGGCTGACCACCCAACAGTGCCGAGAAGACTCCCATGTTGCTGTCATGCGCACATCTTCGCCCACGTGAGTGCGCTAGGCGAAGTCGCCAACCCCTAGATTTGAGACGATGTCGCAAACGACCCTGACCGTGAACGAAGTCTCCGAGGCGCTCGCTCAACACGATTACCTGGCCGACGAAGGATTGACGACCGCCATCTTCCTCGCACTCGCCCTCCGCAGACCGCTGCTGCTCGAGGGCGAAGCTGGCGTCGGTAAGACCGAGGTTGCAAAGGTGCTCAGCCGCTGGACAGGTGGCGAGCTCATCCGGCTGCAGTGCTACGAGGGCATCGACGTGAGCCAGGCCGTGTACGACTGGGACTACAGCCGACAACTGCTGCACTTGCGTGCCGCCGAAGCGAGCGGCGAGGCCCAAGGTGTTGGCACCGAGGCGCTCGAGGGTCAGCTCTACAACGAGCGATTCCTCCTGAAGCGTGCCCTGCTCCGTGCGATCAGTCCGATTGCAGGCCCACCACCGGTGCTGCTCATCGATGAGATCGACCGAGCCGACGACGAATTCGAGGCATATCTGCTCGAGGTGCTCAGCGACTTTCAGGTTACGGTTCCCGAACTCGGGGTGTTCCGCGCCGAACGGCCGCCCATCGTGATCCTGACCAGCAACCGCACACGCGACGTGCACGACGCGCTCAAACGTCGCTGCCTGTACCACTGGGTTGAGCACCCAACGTTCGAGCGCGAGGTCCAGATCGTGCGGCTGCGCGTCCCCTACGTGAGCGAGACGCTGGCCAGACAGGTAGCCGCTGCGGTCGAGACGCTGCGCGAACTCAATCTCTACAAACCGCCCGGCGTTGCCGAGACCATCGACTGGGCAACGGCGCTCGGGCGTCTCGGTCTCAGCGCACTCTCGGATGCGTCGGTGCAGACCACTCTCGGGACGGTTCTCAAATACCGCGAAGACCTCGAGCGGGTACAGCAACACGGCGTGGCCGATTTGGTGAAGCAGGCCATCGAGCGCGGTCTCTAACAGTCCCGATGGCTGGGTTTGCACCACCTGTCTCACACGGCGGGCGCACGGCGTCGCCCGACGCTGCCGAGCGGATGGCCACAGCGTTTGCGCGGGTGTTACGAGGCCTCGGCCTCAGTGTGCCGATTGGTTGTGTACTCACCTTTGCTCAGGCATTGGGAGCTGTCGGCGTGAACCAGCGTGACCGGGTGTACTGGGCGGCACGCTCGACACTGGTTCGTCGACCCGAGGATCTGGCGCTGTTCGATCGCGCCTTCGCAGTGTTCTGGGAGGACAAGCGCGGCGATACCTCACCGGCGGCCGAGCCAGAGACGCAACACATCACCATTGTGATGGACAGCGACGACGCCGACAGCGACGACGCCGGCAGCCTCGCCGCACCCCCCGACAACGATCCCACGATTCATCTTCGGTTCAGCGCCATAGAGATGTTGCGCCACAAGGACTTTGGCGCGTATAGCGACGACGAACTCCATCTGGCTCATCAGCTGATGAGTAGTCTGCGATTCGCGGGTCCTCCCCGCCAGTCGTTGCGTCTCGCTGCATCGAAGCGGCAACGGCATCGACCTGACCTGCGCCGAACGGTACGGGCCTCGCTTCGCAGCGGTGGTGAACCTGTGCGTCGGTACTACCGCGAGCCGGGCGAACGCATGAGGCGAATGGTCTTGCTGCTCGATGTGAGCGGATCCATGGAGCCCTACGCACGCGCGCTGCTGCGCTTCGTGCAGGCTGCGGTCGCAGGGCGCCAACGAGTCGAGGCCTTCGCGCTGGGTACCCGACTGACCCGGGTCACCAAAGAGCTCAGTAGCCGCGATCCCGACAAGGCGTTGAGCCAGGCGAGTCATCGGGTCAGCGATTGGAGCGGCGGGACCCGACTCGGAGAGTGCCTGCGCCGCTTCAACGACGAATGGGGCGTGCGCGGCATGGCTCGAGGCGCCATTGTGGTCGTGCTGAGCGACGGCTGGGACCGCGGCGACCCACAGTTGCTGGCCGAGCAGATGCAACGGCTGCAACGCATCACACACAATCTGATCTGGGTCAATCCGCTGAAGGTCACGCCGGGTTATGCGCCGTTGGCGCGTGGTATGGCAGCCGCCTTACCCTATGTTGATCACTTCGTGGAGGGCCATTCACTGGCTGCCATGGAAGAACTCGCCCAGGTCATCTCGGGCACAACCGCAAGGGCTGCTCATGCGTGAGATTCTCGACGACATCGAACGGTGGCGACAGAACGGACGACGCGTCGCGGTTGCTCGGGTGGTCAACATCGAAGGCTCTGGACCACGCGACCCCGGAGCGGCGATGGCCGTGAACGAAGATGGCGAAGTAGCCGGCTCGGTGAGCGGCGGTTGCGTCGAGGGCGCCGTGGTCGGCGAAGCGTTGGCCATCCTCCACGGCGACGGCCAGCCCAAACTCGTCACGTTCGGTTACAGCGACGACGACGCTTTTGCCGTCGGCCTCACATGCGGGGGCATCATCCACCTCTTCCTCGAACCGCTGAACTGGTGACGGACGAACCAATGGTGGCCCCAACGATCTACGAGCAACTCCGTGATCGCATCCGCACCGAACAACCAGTTGGGCTCTGCACGGTCATCGAAGGCCCCAGCGTCGGGGCCAAGTTGCTCATCGCGCCCGAACAACCAGCGCAGGGTTCGCTCGGTGACCCCGAACTCGATCGCATCGTCGCACGCGATGCCCTTGCTGAGCTCGAGGCGGGCCGCAGCGGCGTGCGTCATTACGGTCCCCAGGGCCAGACCACCCCAGAGGACCTGATCGACACAGACACCGTCAGCGTCTTCGTCGAAAGCTTTGCGCGACCGCCGCAGATGTGGATCTTCGGTGCCGTCGATTTCACCGCCTCGCTCGCCAAGGTAGCCAAGGTGCTCGGCTACCGGGTCACGGTGTGCGACGCACGCGAGGTGTTCGCCACTCGACGCCGGTTCCCCATGGCCGACGAGGTGCTGGTGTCCTGGCCTATGCCGCTGTTCGTACAACGCGGTCACGAACTCGGCCAGCGCGATGCGGTCTGCATCCTCACTCATGACCCCAAGTTCGACGTGCCGGCGGTGATGGGTGCCGTCGATACACGGGTTGGCTACATCGGTGTGATGGGAAGCCGCAAGACCCATGCCAAACGCATGGATCGCCTTGCCGAGGCCGGCCTCACCGAGGCAGTGCGGATCGACCGCCTCATGTCGCCGATTGGGCTCGACATCGGGGCTCGCACGCCCGAGGAAACAGCCATCTCGATCTGCGCCGAGATCATCGCCCGCCGAACGGGTCGCTCGACACCATCGTTACGTGACGGCTCAGGCGCCATCCATAGCGCTCCCTGAGTGCCGCGAGACCCAGACCACCGATGCAGGCCACCGATGCAGGCCACCGACCCAGGCCACGGGATCAGCTCATTGGGTTGGCGAAGCGAACGCCTCGGCGCGCTGGAGCGAAACCGACCTCGATGGTACGACCGCTGTTCGGGGCATGCACGATGGCCAAATCGACGCCGAGGTACATCATGACGTGACCTGGGTAGTACACCAAGTCACCTGCTTGGGCCGTGTTCGCGTTGCGGGAACCCGCGGCGTTGATCTGCGTGCGTGACTGATGAGGAATGTCCTGTCCGGCCACGCTCCACGCATAGGCGGTCAGCCCCGAGCAGTCGAATCCAACGCCCGGCGCACTCATGTTGCGGCGGTAGGGCACGCCCAACTGGGAAAGCGCAGCGAGCAGTGCGGTCTGGTGTGGCATGTCTGCATCGGACCACGCGTTCTTCATGCGGGCCGGATCAATGCCGAGGCGGACGGCGATCGAAGCGGCGAGCGCGTCACGGGTGGACACGAAACGGTCGCGGGCCTCGCGATCGCCGGTGCTCTGAAACGTCTGCAGATCGGACAGAGCACTCGAAGCGACCACCGCCATGAAGTCGTTGCGCATCGCCGGGGCCCGCACGGGGGCCGCGCTGGCAGCGGGCACCGAGACGGCGAGACCGCCCATGCACGACGCCGTGGCCAGCGCAATGAGCGAGATGTTCCTGCGCATTCGCTTCCGGCCGGGGCCTGTGATCTGGTGCTGCATTCGAGTGGTACCTCCGTTTGAACATCCCACCGCTGGGGTAGAGATGTCGTGGCTTGAGCGTTCGCCCGCTCAGGTCACGTTGCGCCAAACGAGAGCGCCACGTTGGTTCATGACACGCCGTGCACCGCACGGCTCATTCGTCATAAGTCGACACACTATCGACACCAAACTGCAACAATCAACCCGCCCGTAACCTTTTCGTCATCCTGCGTTCGACCCACCGTTCGCCCACAGCCGAAGGCCCTCAGCCGAAGGCCCTCAGCCGAATACAACGAAGGGGCCGACGAACTGGCAGGCTGAGGGCATGTGTGCGCCAACCTCCACCTGCGCGGTAGTGCTTGCTGCCGGTAGCGGCTCTCGCTTCATCGGTTCGTCACACAAGCTGCTCGCACTGATCGACGGCCGAGCCATCTACCGCCATGCGCTCAACGCAGTGCGCGCCGCCGGGTTCGAACACGTCATTGTGGTGACCGGCGCTGTCGATCTTGATCTTGATGATTGGGTGATCTCCATACACAATCCTTGGTGGGCCAACGGACAGGCGACCTCGCTGCAGTGCGGCATCGCCACTGCCGATGCGCTGGGTGTCGATGCCGTTGTCGTTGGCTTAGCGGACCAGCCCTTCATCACCACCGAGGCGTGGGTGCGCGTGGCGTCGTCGACGGATCCCATCGCGGTGGCAACCTACGAGGGTGTCCGCGCCAATCCTGTGCGGCTTCATCGCTCGGTTTGGTCTGATTTACCGTCCGAAGGCGACCACGGTGCCCGTAGCCTGATGTCCACACTTCCCGAACTGGTTGGAGAAGTGGCCTGTACGGGCTCTCCAGCCGACATCGACACGATGGAGGATCTCCAGCAATGGAACTCGTCAACGAATTCACCGTAAACCGCCCGATCGACGAGGCATGGGCTGTGCTCACCGATGTTGAGCGCATTGCTCCTTGTTTGCCGGGCGCGCAGTTACAAGAGATCGAAGGCGAAAAGTATCGAGGGGTGGTCAAGGTCAAGGTCGGCCCGATCAGTGCAGCACTGAAGGGCGAAGCGCACTTCGTCGAGCGCGACGACACCAACCATCGTGCCGTACTCAAGGGTGAGGGTCGTGACACGAAAGGCAACGGCAATGCCTCGGCGCTCATCACCGCTTCACTGCAACCGACATCGGCAACGAGTTCCAAGTGCGTCGTACACACCAAGCTCGACATGACCGGCAAGGTCGCCCAATTCGGTCGTGGTGCCCTGGCCGACATCAGCTCGAAACTGATGCAGCAATTTGCGAAGAACCTCGATGAGATGCTCGCCAAAGACGCCATCCAGCCGCCAGCTCCGCCCGCCGAGCCCACCGTGTCTGAGCCCGCCGTGTCGCAATCTGGCGACGCTGCTTCGGCCGAAACCGATGCCGAAGCGGCCGAGCCCGTGGCCCCACAAACACCCAAGGCCACCGTGCGCACCATCAACGGACCAGCCGCAGAACCAATCGACGCGTTCAGCCTCGGCGGTAGCGCCATGCTCAAGCGGTTACTGCCGCTCGTCGGCGGGCTCGTGCTCCTGCTGCTGGTACTGCGTCGCCGCGCGAAGTAAGCCCGAGACATCACGCTCACGCACAACATGACTACAGCACATGACTGACCGTGACCGTGTTCGCGAGCTGCTCGGGCGAGAGCCCCGTGGCTCGTTCGAGGTCGTGGTCCGCGACGCTCATGGCGACCCCGTTGTGCTCCGCAACGATCCCCTTCTTGACGACGGCACCCCCATGCCCACGAGATACTGGCTCGTGAGCAAATCGTTGAACGCAACGATCGGTCGGATCGAGGCCGGCGGGGGCGTGCGCGACGCCGAGGCTGCGATCGATCCAGATCTGCTCGCCGCAGCTCACGCTCGGTACGAGGCCGAACGAGACGCCGAACTTCCGCGCGGGTATCAGGGGCCACGCCCCAGCGCCGGTGTCGGCGGAACGAGACTGGGCGTCAAGTGTCTCCATGCCCACTACGCATGGTTCCTCGCAGGCGGCGACGACCCCGTCGGGCAATGGGTGGCCGATCGCATCGAAGCGTACGAAAAATGACAACCGTCGACGTGCGTATCGAGGACGACCGCACCGTGATCTCCAGCGCGAACAACGCCGGGGACTCCAACGAATGGGTCGTCCCGTGCGGCATGTCATCGTTGGGTCGGCACCACTTCACCTCTGACCCGCCACTGCCCGAAGATCTCACCAACGCCATCGGCGAAATGATCGATCATCTCGACGACGCGGTTCGCGAACTCCCGTGGTTGGCTGCGGCCAACACGATCGTGGTGTCGGGACCGTGCGCGCGCACCATCGCGGCGGTCGAGCACGGTGCCGCTATCGGCGCAGCTACCTTCGAGCTGAGTCGCGGCGCTGCAGAAGATGTCTTTCGCACCCTCGCAACCGAACCGATCATCGATCGCCGTCACAACCCCGGTCTTCCCGGGGTGCACGTCGAGAGCATCGTCGGCGGATGCTGCGCCCTGGTTGCCCTCATTCGCTGTCTCCATCTCGACAACGTCACCATCTCAATGAGCGACGTCGTATGAACGCGGGCCACCCATGAATCACCCGTCGGCGCCGCCGAGCAACGGGCTTCGGCTCTACGGTCGACGCGTGATGCTGCGCCCACTGGTCGCCCCCGACTTTGCGGTGTGGAGCGATGTGCGCATCCGCAATGAGCAGTGGCTCGTGCCGTGGGAGCCGTCGCGATTGGCCAACCAGGGCGACCCCACCCGCCAGCGCGACGCCTTTGCGACTCGCTGCGCGGCTCGCGATCGCGACCGACAGATGGGGGTTGCCTACGCGTTCGGGTTGTTCGTCGACAGCGGAGTCTGCGGCGAGGTGAACCTCAACAACGTGGTGCGTGGAGCGCAACAAAGCGGCACGATCGGCTACTGGATCGACCAGTCCCGGGCAGGGCACGGTTATGTGGCAGAGGGTGTCTGTGCGGTGATGCGATTCGCGTTCGAGGAACTACGACTGCATCGTCTCGAGGTCTGCATTATTCCGCGCAACCACAACAGTCGCCGCGTGATGGACAAACTTCAGTTGCGCGAAGAAGGTATCGCCCAACGCTTTTTGGAGATCAACGGCGTGTGGGAAGACCACGTGCGGTACGCCATCACCATCGACGAGTGGCAGGCGCGCCGCGATGGACTCGCCTCGGCCTGGTTCTGAGACCGGCCGGCGGGTTCACGACACCCACCGACGGATCACCAGTGTTCAGGCCTGTTCGGCGACCATTCTCGTCACGGCCGCCTTGGCCTTGCGCACGGTGGTGCGACGCTTCCACGCCTTCACCTTCCAGTGGCGAGGCACTCGCTTCAAGGCGCTTGCCTTCCCCTTGGCCGCATCGTGGTGATGCGAAGGCACCCATGCCCGACCTGGCTCGTGCACATCGTCGGGCTCCAAGCCACTACTGACCTGGGTGGCAACAGAGTGCAGTTCGCTGTTGATGCGATGCCTCTCGTTGTGGGCATGTGCACGCAGATCCATCTTCGGCGGCGGAACCGCTTCCTGCATGTGATGACGTTGGCTCATCTGGTACCTCCTGTAGGAACGTACGGTTGAGTCTCCCCGTGTGGCGAACGTACACCCAAGCGTCGGCACAGACAAAGCATCACTCCGAGTTTTTTGACGAGATCTTTTGCTGCAGTGCTGCGATGCGTTCGGCGAACCATGGCTGTCGGGTACTCCACACCTGCGGATCGAGTTCTTGCTGCACCGCGGCCGGATGCGTGTGCACATCGGCCATCTCCTGAATGGTTCGCTTCGTGATGATGGCCAATTCGCGCGGGGCCGACGCCGCGCGCGCCGCCATTGCCTGAGCTGCTTGCAGCAATTGATCGTCGTCGACGCAGCGATGCACGAGCCCAACGCGCTCGGCTTCTGCTCCGTCCATCACTTCGCCGAAGATCACCGCGGCCATCGT
Source organism: Actinomycetes bacterium (assembly GCA_025360105.1). GTDB lineage: Bacteria > Actinomycetota > Acidimicrobiia > Acidimicrobiales > Ilumatobacteraceae > WLMZ01. The sequence continues at coordinate 20,169 of JANYCT010000091.1, forward strand.
TGACTGTGGGCCAGCGATACGGCGCAGCATCCAGGTATGCCCACCACCGGGATGGATTCCAATGTGCAGGAAGCGAGTATCGAACTTGGCGCGGCGGGCGGCGAGACGCACATCGCAACCAAGCGCCAGGTTCATCCCCGCGCCAACCGCAGCGCCGTTGACGGCGGCCAACGTCGGCAACGGGCTCCGCGCGATGCGCAAGAATCCCTCGTAGATACTGCCCAGGCTCTGTTCGGACGATTCAGCGAGGTTGCCCAGATTGGCCCCTGCGCAGAACGCAGGAGCCGTACCGGTGACCACGATGGCGCCGACACCGTCGTCGGGTTCGATTTCATCCATTGCAGCGATGATCTCGGCCACCATGGGTGAAGTGAGCGTGTTGCGCTCGGCAGGGTTGTTGAGCGTAAGTGTGGCGACGCGGTCGCTGATGGTGACTTCGACAAGACTCATGTTCCGATTGTCGCATGTGACAAGGTGGCGGCGTGAACGCACGCGAAGTGATCGCCGAGCCTCTTGCTCCGGCACGACCGGCTGCGACGGTGATCGTTGCCCGGGAGTCTTCGGGTGAGTTCGAGATTCTCTTTCTCAAGCGGAGCGAGATCGGTGCCTTCGCGGGTATGTGGGTCTTCCCCGGCGGGCGCGTCGACGACCTTGACGAGGGCCACGACGAGGTGGCACGGGCCGCGGCTGCCGCCGTGCGCGAGGCCTTCGAGGAGGTCGCTGTCACGGTGCAGCCCGACAGCCTGATTGTTCTGTCGCACTGGACACCACCCGCCATCGCACCCAAGCGCTACACCACATGGTTCTTCGTGGCCCCCTGGGTCGGCGACGATGTGCAGATCGACAACCACGAAATTGTCGACGCGCGCTGGATTCGACCAGCCGATGCCATCGCAGATGGATTGCCAATGGCGCCGCCCACCCACGTCACTCTCGTCACGCTCGCCCAGGCAGGTTCGTTCCGCGGCCTACGCGAACTCATCGACCAACGCGGCATCGAGCGGTTCGTCACCGTGCCAGCACAACACGATGGCAACGTGGTACTCCTGTGGGAGAGCGATGCCGGTTACGACTCTGCCGACGCTTCGGCCGCCGGACCGCGTCATCGAATGCTCATGCGCAACGGTTTGCCCTCTCTGTATGAACGCACTCCTACAGGTTCCCGTGAGGGCGGGCGTCAGTGACGAGGACCATGAACCGACGCGATCGCATCCTCGCTTCGCTCGACGAAACGGACCGGACACCTCATGCTTGACCATGTCTTCACCGACGCCATCGGTGCGCTCCGCGACGCGTTCGAGGGTGCGTTCCTCGAACGTCAGGCGTTCGAGGAACACTTTCAGATCGACGTCCTCCTCGGCGACATCACATGGGAGACCAGCTACGGATTGCCCGGCGAAGGACTGCCGCCGCGAGTCGTCGCCCACATCACCTTCGAGTGGCCCACCTGGAGCCAGACCGCCTATCGGCGTTGGTACGTCGACGAGGTGCTCGACGAGCAACCATCGATCGAGATGGAGATCGTGTTCCGCGTACAACGACTCGTCGAACAGCCCGATCCGTTCAAAGTGCAGGCGGTACTCCCCGAGTCGAGCCCGCTCATCGGCAACGAACGGCTCGAACGTGCCGGCGCCACCGTCGAGATCGGCTATTTTGCCGAACCCGACCAGCCACCTGAATTCGGCATCGAAATCACCTACGAGGGCATCTACGAACTCGCCGAGGAAACGCTCGCCGACGGCGCGAGCAAACTGCTCGACGAGCATTTCGGCACGCTGGGGGCATGGATCGCAACGACGCTGGTCAAACTTGGCGATCTAAAACTCAACTTCTTGCCGGCCGACGACGTCGACTCGTAGCGCGACACCACCGCCTGCGAGCATCGGCACATGTCTGATTGTGTCCTGCTCGAAGTGAGCGATCGAATTGCTACCGTCACGCTCAATCGTCCCGACGCACGCAATGCGTTGAGTACCGACGTGCTGCGTTTGTTGCCCGCACTGATGCGCGAGGCCGATGCGCGCGACGACGTGGATGTGGTCATCCTCACTGGCGCCGACCCCGCATTCTGCGCCGGGCTCGACCTGAAAGAACTCGGCAGCACCGGACGCAATCTCCGCTCACCCGACCGCGCCGCGGTTGAGTCGCCTGAGTCGACCAGCGACGCCATGCGCGGCCCGTTTCCCTCGATGACCAAGCCCGTGATCGGCGCAATCAACGGCGTCGCCGTCACCGGAGGCTTCGAGCTAGCGCTGAACTGCGACTTTCTGGTGGCCAGTGAGCGGGCCAAGTTCGGCGATACCCACGCCCGGGTCGGCGTGATGCCCGGCTGGGGATTGACGGTGCTGCTGCCGCAGGCCATCGGCGTTCGACGCGCCAGAGAGATGAGCTTCACCGGCAACTTCTTGAGCGCCGACGAAGCGCTCCACTGTGGACTCGTCAATCACGTCGTCGCCCACGACGATCTCATCGCGACGGCGCGGGGGCTCGCGCGAGACATTGTCGGTAACGATCAGGCGGGGGTGCGCCAGATTCGTCGCACCTACGCGGCGATCACCCGCGATCAGCAGGGGTGGGACATCGAGTCTCGCGATGGTGCCGAATGGTCACGAACCATGTTCAGCCCCGACACGGTTGCGCAGCGACGCGACAGCATCATGTCGCGCGGCCGCGACCAATAGCCCAGGGATACCCCCGTTTGTCGCCCAGTGATACCTCAGATTGGCCGGTGGCGGCGGCGACTGATGGCCACCATTGCGATGCCCGCCAGCGTTAGCAGGAACGCGCCCACTACGAGGCCGGTGGACGCGGCACCCGTTGTCGGAAGCACCACTGAGGCGGGACGACTGGCTTCGACCGAAACCTGGGGCACCGATTGCACAGCGGCAGAGGCGACCTGTTGGCACCGGCTGACGACCACGTCGACCGAGGTGACGTGCACGGCATCAACTTCGTTGTTGACCACAGAGATGCCGCCGCCGTTCGTGGCACCACCTTGGGTTGCGGCGCTGTCGCCGATCTGTACCGTAATCGCTGAGGAGCCTTCGTCGGTCGACGCGGCAACAGCGGTGACAGTGAGTTCGGTGCCAGCTTGGGCGGCCACGCTCACTCCCGTGAAGAATGCCTCGCCGCCGCCGAGCGCTGTGTTCCCCGACCACGAATGCTGCTCGCTCGCGCACAGGGTGCCGACATCGACCGAAGCAACCGTGTGCGCACTCGCCGAGCCCACCGCAGACGCCTGCGACATAGCGATACCGATGACACCGCACACGATCGCTGCGCCCACCGTCAGTTTCGAAACCAGTTGCCTCATGCCAGCCCTCCAGATGTGAGTGCATTTGCAGGGCCGGTTTCGCGCTCGCTCCCCACCAAGCATTCGCGACCATGTTCGTCGCTCGATGGATCATTGCTTCCCTTACCACCCAAGGTTACCGACCACCACACGCTGTGGTAAAGAGCCAGATCGCGAATGGGCCGAACGCACTACTCTCCGTCTCGCCGTGCCAGACGCTCTCGACGGAGCCGATTTCCGAGAAGATCCCAGCCCAGAGCGTTGATTGAGCTCGCCAATCAGATCGCGGCACCGCGATCACGCAGGTCTGCCTGCACCGCAACGGCGATATGTAAAGCAAGTATCTCGGCGCCGGTGGTGTTGAGGTGGAAACCGTCGGTCTTGCTGCGCACGGCCTTGCTGACACCGTCGCGAGGATCCATGACGTATTCGGCATACCCGCCATCGAGGCCCGAAAAGACGCTCCATGAATCAATGAAGATCACCTTGGGATGTTTGGCCAGCTGATCGCGCACGACGCCGTCTTGGATCTTCAGTCGGGCGGTGTTCACCGGTTCGTTGTCGTTGGGGATACCCACCCAAATCAGTGTGCGGCCATTGCCGCCGAGGAGATCCATGACGGCGCCCACCCGCTTGCCGTATTCAGCCCGCCACTCCGGCGAGTCCACCTGTTTGTTCAGACCGTGGATGGGTTGGCCGTCGTTACCGCCGAAGGTGACGATGACGATGTCAGGGTTGACGATGGGTATCTGCGCGGCGAAGTGCGCGGGCCAGTCGAAGAAGTCGGGGCGGGCCAAGCCTGATGACACTTTGTAGTCGAGCGTCGTCGTGACCACTCCGGTGTCTCCGACCAGCTTTTCGAGATAGGGAGCGAATGCCCCCGCGTCGCTGTCACCGGCAATGTAGATCCGCGCCGGATCCGCCGCCGTGGGGGTTCGGCCGGCGTCGGGCACCGTGGTGGCCGGAAGTGTCGTGGGCGCAAGTGTCGCGACGGTGGATAGTGATGACGACGACGTCACGGTGCCACCCGCCTCCGAGCCAGCGAGAGGTGCGAGTGTGGAGGCGCCCGTGATTGATCGGTTGCTCCCACCACCGAACAACGACTCGGCCCCGGCGATCCCGGCGTAGAGCAGTGCCACGACGGCGACCACCACACTGAATCTGCGGATCATGAAGGTGCGCCGGGTCGGCCGGGAACGTCGAGGGTCTGAGGTCATCTCGCCCACAGGGGCACCGACAGGGAACCAAATAGGGAACCAAATCGGGAACCAAATCGGCGCAGCGTCGTCGATGCATCGATCGCAACTGCAGCGGTACAAGCACCCCGATTCCATGAACTGTGGCCCATCGTGTTCCAACGTTACGTGTTTGTCAGGAACGACGCCGGTCATGCAGCTTCGGCTAGGCTCTCGCACGAGTAGGATCATCTGCTGTACACCACAACCACATACCCAAAGGGGAGAACTTTGCGTAAGAACAAGCGTTTCGCTGGGGTGGCATTGCTTGCCGCCGTCGGCATCTTCGCTACCGCATGCGGTAGCGACACCAAGACCGCCACATCGGGCACCACCGGCGGAACCACCGCCACGGCCGGAACCACCGGCGGCACGATGAGCTCCACGCCACTCAACCTCGGTATCGCATTCGACACCGGCGGACGCGGCGACGGCACATTCAACGACTCCGCGGCCCGTGGTGGCGACAAGGCCAAGACCGAGTTGGGCGCCAAGCTCGACGAGCTCGAAGCAACTGGCGATCAGGACCGCAAGCCCAACCTCGAGACCCTCACCAAGAATGGCGACAACCCGGTCATCGCGGTTGGTTTCTTGTTCGGTGACGACCTCAAGACCGTGGCTACCGCCAACCCGAAGACCACCTACGGCATCATCGACTCTGTTGTCGATGCGCCCAACGTGAAGAGCCTTGTGTTCGCAGAAGAGCAGGGTTCGTTCCTGGTCGGTGCCGCAGCAGCACTCAAGAGCAAGACCGGTCACATCGGTTTCATCGGCGGTCAGGAAATCGACCTGATCAAGAAGTTCCAGGCCGGCTACGCCGCAGGCGCCATGGCCGTGAACCCCAAGATCGTCATCGACGTCAAGTACCTCGGTGCTGCTGGCGACAATGCCGCATGGGGCTCGCCTGACAAGGCCAAGGAAATCGCCAATGGTTGGTACGCCGCAGGCGCCGACATCATCTACACCGCCGCCGGCGGTTCGGGTGCAGGCACCATCGACGCAGCTGTTGCCTCCGGCAAGTGGGCCATCGGCGTCGACTCCGACCAGTACGTGTTGGCCACGCCTGACCAGCAAAAGCACATCCTCACCTCGATGATCAAGCGCGTCGACGTGGCCGTGTTCGAAACAGCCAAGGCTGTGCAGAGCGGCGACACCAAGGGTGGCGTGCAGGTGTTCGACCTCAAGGTCGACGGCGTGGGTTACGCAACCTCGGGTGGCTACCTCGACGACGTCAAGGACAAGCTCGAAGCATTCAAGAAGCAGATCATCGACGGCACCATCAAGGTTCCCACCGCTCCCTGATCCGTCAACACGAGTCATCGATAACTCAATACAACAGTGTGGGAAAGCCCGGGACTTCGGTCCCGGGCTTTCTTCTTACCCATTCGACCCGATCTGATAGAACAGCCATTGCGCAGGCAACAAGGGGGACGATGAATACCGAAGGCAATCAGATCGCCGTTGCACTCGACGGCATCGGGAAACGATTCCCCGGGGTCATCGCCAATCATGACGTGAGCCTCACAGTGCGACGTGGCACCATCCACGCCATCGTCGGCGAAAACGGTGCCGGCAAGTCAACGTTGATGAACACCCTCTACGGAATGCATCAGCCCGACGCCGGCACCATAACCGTGAACGGCAACGTGCAGCACTTCAAGTCGCCAAGCGACGCAATCGCGGCCGGTATCGGCATGGTGCATCAGCACTTCATGCTCGCCGACAACTTCACTGTCCTCGAAAACATCATCCTCGGCGCAGAACCCACCCACCTCGGCGTGCTCTCCAAAGGCGTTGCGCGCCAGCGCATCACCGAGATCGCCACGGCGTCGGGTACTCACGTCGACCTCGACGCACCGGTGTCGCAACTCGGCGTTGGGCAACGTCAGCGCGTCGAGATCCTCAAAGTCCTCTACCGCGGCGCGCGCATCCTCATCCTCGATGAGCCCACAGCTGTCTTGGTGCCCCAAGAAGTCGATGAACTGTTCGCGACGCTGCGGCATCTTGTTGACGACGGAGCCACCATCATCTTCATCTCCCACAAACTCGACGAGGTGCTAGCCGTGTCTGACGAGATCACTGTGATTCGCGATGGCACCACCGTCGTCACGGTGCTCCCTCGCGATGTCGATCGGGCCAAGCTCGGCGAGTTGATGGTGGGCGCCGAGTTGCCCTCACCGGCAGGCCGCGAGTCAGAGGTGGGGGCTGCCGTGCGCCTGCAGTTGACAGCGCTCACCGTCGATGCGCCGGGTCAACGCAAGATCCTCGACGACGTTTCCTTCACAGTGCACGAGAGCGAGATCGTCGGCATCGCCGGCGTCGAGGGAAACGGCCAGTTCGAACTGTGCGAGGCCATTCTCGGGCTCACCCCAATCACGTCGGGCACCGTGGAGATCGGCGACCACGACGTCACCCAGAGCTCGACCCGCGAGCGCAAACAGGCCGGGGTCAGCTACATCCCGTTCGATCGCCACCGCGAGGGCCTGATGCTCACGTCTCAGCTGTGGGAGAACACCTTGCTCGGGCGTGAGGACGACGCCCGTTTCATGCGTGGCCCGCTGATCAACACCGCAGAGGCGCACCGCGACTGCACCGAGATCATCGAGCGATTCGATGTCCTCACCCCCAGCGAAGTCGTGCCGGCATTCGCTCTGTCGGGCGGCAACCAACAAAAGCTGCTCGTGGGGCGCGAGCTGAGTAACCGTCCAAAGATCCTGCTTGCAGCTCACCCGACGCGCGGCGTCGACATCGGGGCGCAGGCAGCCATCTGGGCCGAGCTCCGTAAGGCTCGCGACGCCGGCCTGGCCGTTCTGCTCATCTCTGCAGACCTCGACGAACTCATCGGCCTCTCCGACCGGATACTGGTGATGTACGACGGCAAGATCACCGCGACGCTCGACCCCGCCGAGGCTACGCCGAAGATGTTGGGAACCTTTATGACCGGCGGAAAGCAAGAGGTGGCGTGATGGTCGAAGAGACACGCATTCCCGTTGCCGACGGCGTTGGACGCGGGCTATCAAAATTGATGACACCAAAGCTGCACAACTCCAAGAACGGCCTCATCACCACGGCCAGCTCCATCGCTGCGGTTCTGCTCGCACTGGTGATCTCAGGGATCATGCTCAAGCTCACCGGCAAAGATCCGATCGCGGCTTATCGCAAGATGATCGAGACCGGTTTCCAGAGCGACAAGATGCTCGAGGCATTGCAGCGCGCCACGCCGCTGATGCTGTCGGCGGTGGCGGTGGCCATTGGATTCAAGATGAACCTGTTCAACATCGGTGTCGAGGGCCAGTACCTGTTTGCCGCGCTCATCGCCGCCGTCGTCGGTGCCGCCGTCAGCCTGCCGGCACCGCTTCACGTGGCCTTCATTCTCGTCGTGGCGATGGCAGCAGGCGCCTTCTGGGCCGGCATCGCAGCAGTTCTCAAGGTGAAGCGAGGGGTCAACGAGGTCATCGCCACAATCATGCTCAACTACGTGGCCCTCTCGGTGATCCAGTGGCTGTTCGATTCGTTCTTCCGCGACAGCTCCAAGAGCGACCTCAACGTGAAGACCAAGATCCTGCCGCGCAGCGCATGGATGCCCGACCTTGCGAGCGGTCGCTTGTCGAGCATGTTCATCGTCGCGCTGGTCATGGTGTTTGCCTACTGGATCGTCGTGTTCAAGAGCCGATTCGGATTTCGTCTGCGTGCGTCAGGCTTGAACTCAGTCGCTGCTCGTACCGCAGGAATCAGTAGCAATCGGATGATCTTCACGGCGTTGATCATCTCGGGCGCGGTTGCCGGGCTGGTAGCGATGCCATCGGTGCTCGGCGACATCCACGCGTACGGTCAAGGGGTGCCCGACGGACTCGGTTTTGCCGGCATTGCCGTGGCCCTGCTCGGGCGCAACCATCCGGTTGGCATCATTGCTGCCGCAATGCTGTACGGCTTCCTCGACGCCACTGCGGGCGTGCTCCAAATCCAACACGTGCCGAGTTCCATCATCGACGTCATCAAAGCAATCATCGTGCTCACCGTGGTGATCGTGAATGAGGCAGTGACCCGCTGGATGAATCGCCGAACGGCAGCCCGAACTTCAATGGCGCTACAGGCAGCCACACCGGTAGGAGCACTGGCGTGAGCACAACCGAACTCTCCGCCGAGACCACAACCGCAACCAAGCCCAATCTTCTTGCGATCATCAACAGCCGACACGGATTACGGCTCATCACCGCGGGCACCCTGCTGCTGGTGCTGTTGTCGATCACCAGGCTCATCACCGGCGCCGACGACCTCACCTCGTCGGGGACAATGGGCACCACGTTGCGCCTCACGGTCCCGATCCTGTTGGCCGGCCTCGCAGGGCTGTGGTCCGAGCGGGTCGGCATCGTGAACATCGGTATCGAGGGCATGATGATCTTCGGCACCTGGTTCGGCGCCTACGGGGCGTGGCAATTCGGACCGTGGGTTGGCCTGCTCATGGGCGTGGGCGGCGGCGCCATTGGCGGCCTGATCCACGCGGTTGCCACCGTACGGTTCAACGTGGATCACGTGATCTCCGGTGTTGCGCTCAACCTGCTCGCGGCGGGCGGTATGCGCTACATGAGCGAACTTGTCTTCGTCGGAAAAAAGGGCGGCGGCATCAGCCAGTCGCCACCTCGCAAGTCGGCCATCCCGACCTTCGATGTTCCCTTCCTGGCTGGCGGCAAACTATTCGGGTGGAAGTCACCCGACATGCTCGGCTCGATCGAGGACAAGCACTGGTTTGTGATCAGCGATCTCGCTGGCATTCTGCGCGGCTTTGCATTCGGCATGTCGTGGGCCACCCTGCTTGCGTTGTGCCTGGTGCCGCTCACTGCCTGGGTGCTGTGGAGAACCCGCTTCGGTCTGCGCCTGCGATCATCCGGCGAGGCCCCTTTCGCAGCAGAAAGCCTCGGCGTGAAGGTCACTCGCGTGCGGTACCTGGGCGTGATCATCAGTGGCTCGTTCGCCGGTTTGGGCGGGGCGTACCTGTCGGTGGTGTCGTTCTCGGCATATCGCCAGGGTCAGACAGCTGGCCGCGGGTACATCGGTTTGGCAACAATGATCTTCGGTAACTGGCGACCATCGGGTGTTCTTGGTGGCGCCATGCTGTTCGGCTTCTCCGACGCGTTGAAATTGCGGCGCGACGACAGCATCCCTGCGTTGTTCTTGTTCATCAGCTTCATCGCCGCGTTGGTGATGGTCTTGTCGATCTATCGCAAGCGGCTGATACCGGGCGTCTTGGCCGGGGCGTTCGGAGTGCTCTTCCTGGTGACGTACCTCACCGTGAACAAGGTGCCCAGTTCGCTCACGCAGGCGACCCCGTATCTGGTTACGTTGCTCGTACTGGCCACGGCCAGTCAGCACCTGCGGCCACCGGCGTACGCGGGTCGACCGTATCGACCGGGCGAGAGTCACTGAGCGTTGAGCGTTGAGCGTTGAGCGTTTAGCGTTCGAGATCGCTGACCGCCTGCACCTCGATACCGCCTCGGGGCCGCTGGGTGAGGGTGACCTTCACCCGCTGCGGCTGGGCGGTGAGCATCACCTCACCGGCAATCTCCGCGGCGAGCGCTTCGGCGAACACGGCCCGGTCGCGAAAACTCCAGAGGTAGAGCTTCAGGCTTTTGCTCTCGATGCAATGCCGATCGGGTGTGTACTCGATGATCACGTGCGAGAGATCGGGCTGCTGGGTCACCGGGCACACACTCGAAAGTTCATCGGAGGTGAAACGAACCGAGGTGACGTTAGCCGGCGCGGGGAACACCTCGACATGGTCGATGGCATGACGCACAGTGCTGCCGAGCACCGTGAGCGTGTCGGGCTCGGGAAGCTGTTCGGACTCGGGTCGATTCATGGGGAGAAAGGCTACGGTAGAGACATGCCAAGTGTTCTCTCCGATACCCAGATCGAGTCGTATCATCGCGACGGCTTCTTGGTGCTGCCCGACTTTGCCAGCGCCAATGCCTGCGCTGGTTTGCGCCAACGCGCAGTCGCGATCGTCGATGCATTCCAGCCAAGCGATCGTCGTTCGGTGTTCACCACCAACGAACAGGACCGCATCAGTAACGGCGAATTCCTCGACAGCGCTACGGGCATGTGGTGCTTCTTCGAGGAAGAAGCCTTTGGTGCCGACGGGCAACTGCGCCAGGACAAGTCGCTCTCGATCAACAAGATCGGCCATGCGATGCACGACCTCGACCCCGTGTTCGAATCGTTCAGCTACACCTCCGAACTCGCCGGCGTAGCAGCCGACATCGGCCTCACCGATGCGCTCGCATTGCAGAGCATGTACATCTTCAAGCAACCTCACATCGGTGGCGAGGTCGGCTGTCATCAAGACGCCACGTTCCTGTACACCGAGCCGATGACTGTCACCGGATTCTGGTTTGCGATCGAAGACGCGACGCTCGAGAACGGGTGTCTGTGGGCCGCCCCTGGCGGGCATCGCACCACGTTGCGCAAGATCTTTAAGCGCGCTGGTTCCGACAACGAGGGCGGCACGATGTTCGACGAACTTGATCCCGCTCCCCTGCCATCGCCCAGCGATCTGGTGCCGCTCCAGGTGAGCGCCGGGACGATGGTGATACTCCACGGGCTGCTGCCACACTGGAGCGACGTGAACCGTTCGGCCAAGAGCCGTCACGCCTTCTCACTGCACTGCATCTCGGCCGGTGCCGACTACCCGGCGTCGAACTGGCTGCAGCGCTCACCCGAGCTTCCACTGCGTCGACTCGATCGCTCCGATCGGGTTTCGGCGTGAACCACGAACTCCTCCATCAGGCACCCAAGGCACTGCTGCACGACCATCTCGATGGTGGGCTGCGGCCGCAGACGGTCATCGAACTCGCCGATGAATACGGCTATCGCAACCTCCCCACTCATGATGTCAGTGAGCTGGCGAACTGGTTCAACCGCGGCGCGAAGCGCAACGATTTGGTGCTGTACCTCGAGACGTTCGCGCACACTGTTGGCGTGATGCAGCACCGCGACGCGATTGAGCGCGTCGCCTACGAATGCGCTGTCGATCTCGCCGCAGATGGCGTCGTGTATGCCGAAGTGCGTTTCGCCCCCGAGCTCAACACCGAGGCGGGACTCACCCTCGACGAGGTTGTTCAGGCGGTTCTTGCTGGATTCGAACGAGGCTCCGCTGGCACCGACCTGACGATCTATCTCATCTGCTGTGCGATGCGCACCGCGGCGCGCTCACTCGAAATTGCCGAGCTTGCCGTGCGCTGGCGTGATCAGGGCGTGGTCGGTTTCGACATCGCAGGCGCCGAAGCTGGTTACCCACCCACGCGTCACCTCGATGCCTTTCAATTCGTGCAGCGCTCGAACTTCCACGCCACCATCCACGCAGGCGAGGCGTTCGGGCTGCCATCCATCTGGGAGGCCGTGCAATGGTGCGGCGCCGAACGCCTCGGCCACGGCGTACGCATCGTCGACGACATCACCGGAACCCCGGGCGACGAGACGCTGGGCCGCCTCGCCGCGTATGTGCGCGACCGGCGTATCCCACTCGAGCTGTGCCCGACGTCGAACGTGGGCACCGGCGTGTGCGCATCGATCGCAGAGCACCCCATCGGTATGCTACGCCGGCTGCGGTTTCGCGTCACGGTGAATACCGACAACCGGTTGATGAGCGATACCTCAATGACCAAGGAGATGACGCAACTCGCCGATGCCTTCGGTTGGGGTCTCGACGATTTCGAGTGGCTCACCATCAACGCGATGAAGAGTGCCTTTGCGCCGTTCCCCGAACGACTCAGCATCATCAACGGTTTGGTCAAGCCCCGCTACGCACTGCTGCGCAAGAGCAGCAGCGTGTCAGAATGACGGCCATGTCCGTTCAGGTTCACGTCGTCGAACACCCGCTCATCGCTGCTGCGCTCACCCGCATTCGTGACGAATCCACCCCCAACACGATCTTTCGTCAGGAGCTTGAGCGCATCGGCACATTGCTGCTTGCCGAGGCGACCCAGTCGTTGGCCACCACCGAGGTGTCGGTCAAGACGCCGATCCAGATGACCAGCGGTCGTGCGCTCACCAGTGAGCCGGTGATCGTGCCGATCCTGCGCGCTGGCCTCGGTTTTTTGCAGTCAGCACAGACCCTGATGCCCGGCGCAGACATCGGCTTCGTGGGTATCTCGCGTGACGAGGCAACGTTTCAGCCGAAGCCATACGTGAACAAGCTTCCCGAGTCATTGGTGGGGCGCACCTGTTTCGTGCTCGATCCGATGCTCGCAACCGGCGGATCATTGGCGTTGGCGTGCCGGCTATTGATCGAACGCGGTGCAAACACGCCCATCATCGTGGTGTGCGCGCTGGCCGCGCCAGAGGGCATCGCCGCCATCGAGCACGAAGGTCTCGACGCTAAAATCTTCACCGCCTCCATCGACGAGTGCCTTAACGAGAACGCCTACATTGTGCCGGGCCTCGGCGATGCGGGCGACCGCCAATTCGGTGCTGCCTGACGCCCGTCGCCACCTGGGCGGGCCGCTCACAACGACGAAGCCAGAGCGCTGAGATACGGCTCAGGGTCGCGGCCAATCGCCTCGCCGTACAACTTGACCTTCGGCTCGGTTCCGCTCGGGCGAACCTGCAGACGAATGTCACCGAGCCACACGCGCAACAATCCGGCTTCGTCGAACCACTCGACGCCCGTGACGAGAAGTCCGCCAACATCAGCGGGCGGCGAGTCACGTAATGCGGCTACTCGTTCTGCGGCAACAACGGGATCGAGACGAACCGACTGCTCGGCCGTGATGTGATGGCCGTACCGCGCCCCTAGCGCGTCGAGGCGTTGTTGCAGCGACACGCCATCGAACGCGGCGAGTGCTGCGACTTCGGCCATCAGCACGGCTGCAGAGATGCCGTCTTTATCCATCGGTTGCTGCGCAACCAGGTAGCCGAGCGCCTGCTCATAACCGAACACGAATCGAAGCTCTGGGTGATCGAGCACCGTCCGGCCGATCCACTTGAAGCCGGTATAGGTTTCCTTGAAGTGAACGCCATGGTCGGCCGCCATGCGACCGAGCATCGACGACGACACGAGCGTGGTGACAACCAGACGGTCGTCGCCTGCAGTGTGAGCGAGGATGTGATCGGCGAGGAGCCAGCCGAGTTCGTCACCGGTGAGGCGGCGCCAGCCACCATCAGGGGTTGGGATTGCAGCGCCCAGCCGATCGGCGTCGGGATCATTGGCCAGAGCAAGGAGCGCACCTGACTCGCGCGCCCGATCGAGGAGCAGGTCCATCGCGCCGGGTTCCTCGGGATTCGGAAATGCCACCGTGCGAAAATTGGGATCGGGCTGCTGCTGGGCCTCGACGACCACCGGCGCCGAGAACTGTGAAGCCGCAAATGCTTGGAGCAACGTGGCCCCGCCGACGCCGTGCATCGCGGAGTACGCCACGGTGACACCGCGAAGTTCCGGACGAAGCCGAACCGCCCGCACCGATCGAACATACCTCGACGATGGCGAGTCATCGAGGTGTTCGATCAGCGGATCATCGGCATCGGCGAGGAGCACCGCACAGGGATCGAACTTGTCGATGCAGGCTGCGATTCCGGCGTCGTGGGGCGGCACGATCTGTGCGCCATCTCCGAGGTAGACCTTGTACCCATTATCGGCCGCCGGGTTGTGGCTTGCGGTGACCATCACCCCTGCGATGGCGTTGAACTCGGTGATGTTCCACGCAAGCACCGGAGTGGGGAGCGCCGATGGAAAAAGGAGCGCACGGATACCCGCTGCCGCGACGACGCGTGCTGTATCGAGTGCAAAGTTGCGGCTCTTGTGGCGGGCGTCGTAGCCGATGATGATGCCTCGATCGGCAGCATCGGGCCACGTTTCGAGCACATAGCGAGCCAGACCAGCCGCCGCTTGGCGCACAACGAGACGATTCATACGTAACGGTCCGGCGCCCATCGCGGCACGCAACCCAGCCGTGCCGAATTGCAATCGTCCATTGAATCGCGACGCAAGCTCGGGACCCGATGCGTGAATCAGTTCGGCGAGTTCGGCCCGAACATCGGTATCGGGTTCGGCCGCGAGCCACACGTGCGCCCGATCGAGAACAGCGTCGTTGCCCATCAGGCCAGCTTGCGCAATTCGACCAATGGTCGCGGGCCGACGTGGGAGATCACCTCGGCGGCGGCGATGGATCCGAGCCGGCCACATTCGACGAGATCCATGCCGCGGGTGTAACCGTAAAGGAAGCCCGATGCGAACAGGTCGCCTGCGCCCGTCGTGTCGAGCACGAGTTCCACCGGTTCCGCAGCGATAACCAAGACATCGTCAGCAGTGACAATGACGGAACCCTGGGGTCCGCGCGTGATCGCCGCAAGTGCACAATCGGCACGCACCGCAGCGACGGCATCGTCGAAAGAGTCAACCTGATACAGCGACATCAACTCGTCCTCGTTGCCGAAGAGAATGTCGACCTCGTCGGCCACGAGCGCGCGGAAATCGTCGCGATGACGATCGACGCAAAACGAATCGCTGAGAGTGAGCGACACCATGCGGCCGTGTTCGTGGGCAACCCGCGAAGCATGGCGGAACGCCGCCTTGGCCTCGTCGCGGTCGAACAGGTAACCCTCCATGTACAGCACCCGCCCCGAAGCAACAGTGGGCATGTCGATGTCGGGGGGGCACAGCATTGACGACACACCGAGATAGGTATTCATCGTGCGCTGCGCATCGGGCGTGACCACGATGATGCAGCGACCCGTGGGCGTCTCGACTTCAGGTGCACCAGGTCGGAAAGCAACGCCAACAGCGCGCAGGTCGTGACCGAACACCTCACCGAGTTCGTCGTTGCTGACCTTGCCGATGTAGGCCGCCGTACCCCCGAACGACGCCACGCCGCACATGGTGTTCGCCGCGGACCCGCCACTCATCTCGACCGCCGAACCCAGCGCCCTGTACAGGGACACAGCTCGCTCTGTCTCGATCAGGGTCATCGACCCTTTCACCAGGGATTCGCGATCGATGAACGAGTCGTCGGCGTGTGCGATCACATCGACAAGGGCATTGCCGATACCGACGACATCGAACTCGGCAAAGTCTGACTCAGGCATTGGCACGGCACCTGACGCTAGCGGCCGACTAGCCTGCTTCACGTGAATCTGGACCCGTATCGTCTTGCGCGTTCCGTAGTCCCCAAACACTACGCGGTGAGCCTCGAACCCGAACTCAGCAACGCGACGTTCAGCGGCCGCGTCGCGATCGCAGTCGATGTCACCGAGCCCGTCGACCAGATAGTTCTCAACGCTATCGAGCTCGACATCAACGCTGTACTCGTCGACGGTCGCAACGTGGGGTACTCGCTTGATGCCGTCACGGAACGGCTGTTCATCGAGACATCGGTACTGCCCGGATCGGCAGTGGTCGAGATTGAGTTTCGTGGTGTGCTCAATGACCAATTGCGCGGTTTCTACCGCAGCACCTACTGCGACGCTGACGGCACCGAACACGTGATTGCGTGCTCGCAGATGCAGGCCACCGACTGTCGCCGAGCCTTTCCTTGCTTCGATGAACCCGACTTCAAGGCCAGGTTCGAAGTGACGCTCGTTGTCGACGAGGCCATGATGGCGCTCTCCAACGGCGCCGAGGCAGCGCGGCGCCAACGGCCAGATGGCCGGTGGGTCGTGACCTTCGAGGACACGATTCCGATGAGCACCTATCTCGTCGCGTTCGTCGTTGGGCGACTCGAGGCAACCGCACCGGTGGATGTCCTCGGCACCCCGCTCCGAATCGTGCACGTACCCGGCAAGGGCCACCTCACGCAGTTCGCCCTCGACGCCGGCGCCTCGGCGTTGGAGTGGTTTCAGGGCTACTACGCCATCCCGTATCCCGGCAGCAAGATCGACATGGTCGCGCTTCCCGACTTTGCGGCGGGCGCCATGGAGAACCTCGGCTGCATCACCTATCGCGAATCGCTGCTGTTGATCGACGCAAAGACGAGTACCCAGATGGAGCGACAGGCGGTTGCCGACGTGGTCAGCCACGAACTCGCGCACATGTGGTTCGGCGATCTGGTCACGATGCGCTGGTGGAACGGCATCTGGCTCAACGAAGCCTTCGCCACGTTCATGGAAGCCATGGCTGTCGAGATCTTCCGGCCCGATTGGAAGCGGTGGACCGCGTTCAGTCTCGAACGGACCGATGCGTTCGAAGTGGATTCGCTCGAGAGCACTCGCACAGTTGAGTTCGATGTTCGAGCCCCGGCGGAGTGCAACGGCATGTTCGACGTGCTCACGTATCAAAAAGGTGGGGCGCTGCTGCGCATGCTCCAGCAGTACCTCGGCGAGGAGCGCTTCCGCCAAGGCGTGAATCACTATCTCCGCCAACACTGCTTCGGCAGTACCGACACCAGCGATCTGTGGGACGGCATCGAAGCAGTCACCACCGCCGACGGCGGCGACGAACCGGTGCGCGAGGTTATGGACAGCTGGATCTGGCAGGCCGGATACCCGCTGGTGTCAGCTCGACTCACGGGCCCCGAGCTGGTTGTGAGTCAACAACGGTTCAGCTTCAGCCCAGAATCCGGCGACACCACGATCTTCATCACACCCGTTGCTGTTCGCGTTGGCGATGTGGTGCACATGGTGCTTCTGGATGGTCCCGAGGCCCGCTTGTCGATCGGCGATACCACAGCACCGATCGTGGTGAATGCCGGGGGACACGGCTTTTTCAGGGTGGCCTACGATGACGCCCTGCGCTCTCGGTTGACTCCCGGAGTTCTCGCGACGCTGAACACCATCGAGCGATACAACCTTGTCGACGACGCCAGTGCTGCGTGTGTCGCCGGTCGACTCGAGCCCAACCAGCTGTTGACCTTCCTCGAAGGCTTTCAGGCCGAGCAGGACCTCGCCGTATGGCAGGCGATCGTGGCATCGCTCCGTCGTCTCAGTCGAATCATCGACCACGAGACGCTGCCGGCTTTCCAGACCCGGGTATCAAGGTTCGTCTCGCCGACTCTGACCGAAGTGGGCTGGACGCCCAGCGACCGCGATGATGGCCTCCGCGCCAAGCTTCGCGGACTGTTGGTCACCACGACGGCCGTTCTGGGCAACAACATCGACGTTCAGCACCGATGCCGCGCCCTGTTAGAAGGCGAACAGTCGGCTCTCGAACCCGAGTTGCGCGCAGCTGCGATCACTGTTGTTGCGTCCACCGGAGACGTCGACGACTTCGAGCGTTTTGTACACGGCTTCCGTTCTGCGTCTACCCCCCAGGAGCAGTTGCGCAACCTCTACGCACTCGCCGAATTCAACAGCGCCGAGTTGGTCGAGCGCGCCTGCGAATTCGCCTTCAGTGGCGAGGTGCGTTCGCAAAACGCTCCGTACCTGCTGTCCCGGTGCATCGCCAACCGCGAACACGGCGCGGTGGCATGGACCATTGTGCGCAAGAACTGGGACACCGCCTGCCGTCGGTTCCCGGATCCATCGATGATCCGCATGGTCGATCCTGTGAAGCATCTGAACACACCCTCGGCGGTTGCCGACGTGCAGGGTTTCTTCGCCGAACACCCCATCACTCAATCCGCGACTTCGTTGGCGCAGGTGCTCGAACGTCAACGAGTAAACGCAGCGTTTCGCGAACGAGACGCTGCCGACTTCGCCACGGCGCTGCGCGGCTGATGTATCGGCCCTCGGCATTCATGACCTCTGACCCCGACGACGGATTCAGTCTGATCGCCCGTTATCCGTTGGCGCAGTTGATCGTGGTAGACGACACGGGTACCGCCATGGCGACACCAGTACCCCTCGTTGTGGATGTCGAGTCCGGTTGCCTCATCGGTCATCTCGCGCGCGCTAACCCGTGCAGCGCTGCCGCCGGCGTGCGCTCCGCGCTGGTCATCTTCAGCGGGGCGGACGCGTACATCTCGCCCGACTTCTACCCATCGAAGGTCACCAATCCCAGCGTGGTGCCCACATGGAACTATGAGACGGTGCAGGTCCGCGGCGTACTCACAGTGCGCGACGACACGGCATGGACCGAACGGGTCGTGCGTCGCCTCACCGAACACTTTGAGGCCGGTAGAACAACGCCATGGCACGTCGATGACGCGCCTGCGGGCTTCATTGAGCAGATGGTGCGCAGCATCGTCGGCCTCGAGATCACGATCGATGACATGGTCACCAAACGAAAGCTCAGTCAGAACCGCAACGCGATCGACCAGCAGGGCACGAGTCTGCGATTGGCCGCGGGCTCCCCGAGAGACGTCGCCTTGGCCGACTCGATGCGCTGCGACAGTGGGGCTCAGTAGACTGCCCAACCGCGGATGGGATCAACGTCGTCGACCCATGGAGTGCACAGCATGACACCGAACAGTTCCCGCACGCGCTTCATCGTTGCGACTGCGCTTGCAGGTGTAGCAATGCTGAGCTGGCCCGACGCGAGCACCCGAGCAAGCGCTACCGCCGCGACGACGGCGATCGTGGTTACGCCAGTCAACGTTCCTGCCGATGCGGCCCGTCCGGCGCAGCGCCTGCGTCTCGGCGACGGTCCGATCTTCCCGATGCAAACCACACCGCGATGCGACATCCTCGACAACTTCGCCGACCCCCGCTCGGGCGGTCGCACCCATGAGGGCGTCGATATTCTTGCCACACGTGACCAAGAGATCTATGCGGTAACCGACGGCACGCTCACCCTGCAGGTACTCGCTGGCAGCTCAGGTGCCGGCGCGAGTCTGTCAGGCAACCTCTGGACTCTCACCGCACCAAACGGTAGCTACTCGGTATATGCCCACCTGTCCGGCTTCGCTGCTGGCCTCAGCGCCGGCTCGGTGGTACGTCGGGGACAACTCATCGGCTACGTCGGCGACACGGGTAATGCCGGTCCCGGCAACTACCACCTCCACTTCGAGTGGCATCCAGGTGGAGGCGCTGCAGTGAACCCGCTCGCTGTCATCGTGATCCCACGCGAATGCGCGGTGTACTAGCCGCGCCGGAGGACTCAGCCCAGCAATCCCGTGACCGTCGTTTGGGTGAGGTTGTTCGCTGCAAGGTGTTCAAGGATCACCGGCAGCGCCTTAATGGTGTCACGGTGGCCAAAGTGCATGCTCACGATGGATCCTGCACGCACCTCAGCGTTCACCTTCGCGATCACCGCCTTCGAGCCGGGCTCTTTGAAGTCGCGCGAATCCACGTCGTAACCCACCGACACGGCATACCCCGCCCGACCCGCTTCGTCGAGGATCGTCTGCGATGGCACATCGGTGCCAGAGGGCCGGAACCATTTGCCGATCGACCCGATGAAAGGCACCAGCGCCTGTCCGCCGCCCGAGATCTCGTCGTACACCTGAGACCGTGTGAGCGTCAGCATGTCGGTGTGGTTGAGCGTGTGATTTCCGAGTTCGTGGCCGTCGGCAACGGCACGATGGCCCAGCGTCGGGTGCGCCGTGATCCACGTGCCAATCGCGAAGAACGTGGCCGTGAACTGTTTTGACTTCATCAAATCAAGGAGTTCGGTGACGAGGGCGGGATCGCCACCGAGGTGAAAAGTGATCGCCACTTTGTTCACTGTGGCGCTGCCCTGTCTCACGTAGGCGGCGGGCGCGCCCGTTGCCAGCGCCACAGTGGTGGGCACGGTAGTTGCACCTGCAACGACATCTGTACCGTTGATCGAAGTGACACTGGCCAACGCTGCCGTGGTCGCACCATTTGACGTATTCTTAGCGTCACTGCAACTGTTGACGACCGCGATACCTGCGAGTGCCGCCCCACCCATCACGAAGGCGCGACGACCGATGAGTGGTCTCGATGCTGCAGTCATCGGAAGTTCCCGGTGTGACCGAGCGAATAGCGCCCGGGTTGCGGGAAGACCGCAAGGCCGTGCGGCCCCGAGGGCACGGGTATCTGCTCGAGGAGCAGACCGGTAGTGGTATCGAACACGTAGACGACGTCGTCGTAGCGACCCGACACCCAAAACCGCGTGCCGTCGGCAGAGACACCGCCCATATCGGGAGATCCGCCACCTGGGATCGGCCAGGTGGCCACCACGGTGTCGGTCGTTGGATCGATGACGCTCACTGAACCTTCGCCGGGTTGTGATTTCCGGGTGACGTCGTGCGCGAGGCGGCCGCGATTGGTCACATAGATGCGGCTGGCATCACGGCTCGGATAGATGCCGTGCGCGCCGACACCGGTCTTGATCGAGCCGATCACCTTCGTGCCCTGCGAGTCGAGAATCCATACACCGGCGCCCATCATGTCAGCCACGTAGAACTTCGTGCCGTCAGGGGCCAGGCGGAGATCCTGTGGCATCGACCCCGCAGGAAGCGCCAGTACGTTAAGGATCGCGCCGGTGTTGCTGTCGACTTTGATGATGTCGCCGGAGAACTCGCACGTGGCCACGAACCACGAGCCGTCGGGCGACCAATCAGCGTGATTCACACCTGAGCACGGAACCGGAATCGACTGTAGGAGCTTCCACGTGACCCGATCGTAGAAATCGATGCGTTCGAGGCGTTCGGCCATCACCACCGCCTTCTTGCCGTCAGGGGTGAAGTACAGGTTGTACGGCGCCTGCACAGGGATCGCCTTGCCGGGCTTGCCGGTTACCGGGTTGATGGGCACAAGCCTGTTCGAGTCGCTTGCGGTCGCATACAGCGTCTTCAGATCCCAGCCCGGTACGACATGCTGCATCAGCTTGCCGACCGTGTAGCGATCAATCACCTTCATCGTCTTCTGATCGATCACCGTCACCGAGCCGTTGTCGTTGCTCGGTACATACACGAGTGATCGCGCACGGGCCGCCGCCGGGCTCATGTCGCCGGCAGCTGTGTGCGAATACACGTTGAACGGCGTCGAGATCACCGGAGCAGAACCGCCCGGGGTCGTCGGAATCGAGTCGGTGGACTCTGATGCGATCAGGTCCACAGTTGTTGACGAGCCGAGGTCCGTCGAGGGGCCAGCACTCGAACCGCCACAGGCTGCGACCAGCAACCCACATACTGCAACCAGCCCCACGCGCGCAGAACCGCGCACGAGCGCGAAACGATGCGTGGAAGTGTTGCGTGTACCCGCCATGTGGATGACCTCGATCTTGTGCCAGTTGGCAGCGGAGCAAATCTAGGCTCCGAACAACAACGGTGGCTTGTCAGGGCTCGTCAGCATTGAGTGAAGCGCGCCCATTTGCCGCTGTTGAGAAGTCGAATCGATAACCCATGCCCGGTTCCGTGATGAAATAGCGCGGTTGACCGGGAACCGGCTCGAGCTTCTTGCGCACGGCGGCGAGGTGCACCCGCAAATAGTTGGTCTCGAACTCGTACTGTGGCCCCCACACCTGCTGAAGCAGCTGACGTTGCGTCACCAGTCGACCATGATTGCGAACGAGATGTTCAACGATCGCCCACTCGGTCGGGGTGAGGTGCACGTCGCTGTCGCCTCTCAGCACCCGCTTGGCGACGAGGTCGACAACGAAGTCGTCGGTACGAATCGTCGCCTGCTCGGGGCCGGGCTGATGCCGGCGTAACGTGGCGCGCAATCTTGCCAGCAGCTCGTTCATGCCAAAGGGCTTCGTGACATAGTCGTCGGCCCCAGCGTCGAGCGCAGCAACTTTGTCGGCCTCGGCCTCACGCACGGACAAGATGATGATCGGCACTGCCGTCCAACCGCGAAGACCGCGAATGACATCGATGCCATCGATACCGGGGAGTCCGAGGTCGAGCAGGACGAGATCGGGATGATGCGTCGCGGCAAGATGCAACGCCTGTTCGCCACTCTCGGCGAGGTCCACCACATAACCCCTGGCCCGCAAGTTGACATCGAGCGCGCTTCTGATCTGCGGCTCGTCGTCGACGACGAGGACGCGAGCCAGTGGTGTTGCGCTCATGAGCCAACCGGATACTGCTCGACGCGATGCTGCTCGACGCGATGCTGCTCGTCGCGATGCTGCTCGACGGGATACTGATTGATGGCCACCGCAAGTCCGATACAGAACGTGACCCCACAGCCTGGGGTGTCGTCGATCTCAAGGGTCGCACCCATCGAGTCAATGAAGCCGCGAGCGATGGCCAAGCCGAGCCCGACGCCAGCGTCGTTGGATCGATCGCCACGACGTTGGAACGGTTCGAAGATCTGCTCGCGAGCGTCGAGGGGAATACCGGGCCCGCGGTCGATGATCCGAAGATCCACGCGGCCGTGCACCTCGGCGGCCTCGATACGCACTGTTGCGTCCGCCGGAGACCAGGCGATGGCATTGGACACGATGTTGGCGATGGCGCGCTCGAGCAGCGCCGGGTCGGCAACCACCAGTGGAAGGCTCTCGAGCACATCGATCGTGACCCGGCCTCCGGCATGCGCGGTACTCGTGAGCGCAGCTGCGACGACCTCCTCGAGGGCCACGGCGCGCTTTGCGATCACCACTGCTCCCGCCTGGAGACGGCTCATGTCGAGCAGATTGGCAACGAGGCGATCAAGGCGATCAGCGGCGCCGTCGATGTTGAGGAGCAGGCTCTCGCGATCATCGTCGGAGAACGACACATCATGCTGGAGCAGCCCGCTCACCGATGCTTTGATCGAAGCAAGCGGGGTACGCAGATCGTGTGACACGGCCTGCAGCAGCGCCGTCCGTAGCACGTTGGCCTGAGCAAGGCTGGCCACCGTCTCGGCGTCGGCGCGAAGTCTGCGGGCTTCGAGCGCCAAGGCCAACTGGTCGGCGAAGGCGCGCAGGATGGCCTCATCATCAATTCCGATCGCACCGCCCATCAACACGAGTTGCACATCGCCGTTCGGGTCGAGCGCCAGCGAGGTGCCGTCGGCTGGCTGGGTGGGAATCGGTTCGCCCACGCCCGTATTCACGGCCCACCCGTCGCCCGCACGTTCGAGGACCGCAGCGGCATCCAGCGCAAACGTGACCCGCAGTTGATCCACCAGTTCGGGCAGTGGATCGACGGCACCCACAAGCGTGCCCGCACTTCGCGCCAGCGCGCCGGCTTCGGCTCGTGCGCGCAGTGCCTCACGGTCCCGTGTGGCCGACCGGTTGACGAGCACGCTGACGACCACCGACACAGTCACGAACACCGACAGCATCACGATATTGCTCGATTCGCTGACCGTGAGAGTGTGATATGGCGGCACAAAGAACCAGTTGATGAGTAGAAAGGCGAGAACGGAGGCAACGAGTCCGGTTTCGAGTCCCCCGAGTGCCGCAATCACCACGACCAGACCGAGGCTCAACAGCAACTCGGAGCCGAGGCCCACATGCCCACGGATCTGCGTGAGTGCCAGTGTCATTGCGGGAAGTCCGATCAAGCACATCAACCACGCCGCAACTCGACGACGACGCGGCAACGGCGTCATTCGGGTCATTCTGGGAAGCGACGACCACGACGGAGCGATGGGTGCCTCCGGCGCAATGATGTGCACATCGATTTGATCGATGTGACGAAGCAGCGAAGTCGTCACCGAACCACGCAGTGCCTGGCTGGTCCGTGATCGCGCGCTGGCACCGAGCACCAGTTGCGTGGCCTTCTCGGCCTTCGCAAAGCCAGCGAGCGCCAAGGCAACGTCGTCGCCGACGACCTCGCGGTACCGCCCGCCCAACTCACCGAGCAGGTCTCGCTGTCGATCGAGCGCTGGCCCAGCCGCGGAATTGATCGAGCCAACATGCACACCGATGAGGTCGGCCTGCAGGCGACCAGCAATTCGGGCTGCGCGGCGAATGAGGTGTTCGCCTCCGGCTGCCCCGGTGAGCGCGACGACGACCCGCTCTCGTGTCTCCCACGAATCGGTGATGCCCTGCGCGACCAGATACGTCTGCAGTCGTTCCTCAACACGGTCGGCGACCCAGAGCAGCGCCAACTCGCGCAGCGCACCGAGGTTGCCGGGCCGAAACGCGTGCGCCATCGTTGCGTCGAGCTCGTCGGCCGGGAAGATGTTGCCGTGCGCAAGACGTCGGCGCAAAGCCTCGGGGCTCATGTCGACGAGTTCGATCTGGTCGGCGGCGCGAACAACGGAATCGGGCACCGTGTCGGTCTCGACATGGCCCGTGATCTTTGCGACGACATCGTTCAACGATTCGAGGTGCTGGACGTTCAACGTTGAGATCACGTCGCAACCGGCCTCGAGCAGCACCTCGATATCTTGCCATCGCTTTGTGTGACGCCCGCCCGGAGCATTGGTGTGGGCGATTTCGTCGACAAGCACCACATCCGGCGATCGCGCAAGCACCGCGTCGAGATCCATATCCTCCACAGATCCGTGTGCGGTATCGAAGCACCGTCGGGCAACCGTCTCGAGATCGCGAATCCGAGACTGTGTGTTCTCTCGTGCGTGAGTCTCGACAAATCCAATGACAACATGGGCGCCGCGTTGAGATCGTCGCCAGCCCTCGTCGAGCATCGCCACGGTCTTGCCGACGCCTGGTGCCGCACCGAGGTATATGCGCAGAACGCCCCGAGTCATCATCTCAGTGTGCCCCGTCGAAGCCCTCTTAGCGCGTTCTTGACACCGAGCGGCGGCCTCTATGCGCGGTCTTGACGGCTAGGGCCGTGTCAACAGAGTTCACTGAAATGGTGCTGTCCGAGAAAGAAATCTCAACGACCCCATCCAGCGAACCGATCGCGCGGCCACCCGTGGCTGCTCACCCGCAGATCCCTGAGCCTTTGAGCTATCGGCTCAAGAACGCTGTACTCGGACCTCCTCTGCATTCCGAGCAACTGATACATGAGCGCCTCGGCAAGCCCACCGCGCTCGCTGTGTTCGCATCGGACAACCTGTCATCATGCGCCTACGCCACTGAAGAAATCCTGCGAGTACTCGTGCCCTACATCGGTCTGGCCGCGTTCACGCTCGTCACGCCGGTGACCATTGCCCTGCTCGTCGTGCTCGGGTTCCTCATCCTCTCGTACCGCCAGACCATCAAGGCCTATCCATCGGCTGGTGGCGCCTACATCGTGACCCGCGACAACTTCGGGCTGATGCCTGCGCAGGTGGCCGGTGTAGCGCTGCTCACCGACTATGTGCTCACAGTGGCCGTCTCTGTGGCTGCCGGCAGCGACGCACTCGCTTCGGCGATCGCACCCATCGCCCCCTTTAAACACTGGGTCGCGATCGGATTCGTGATCCTGATTGCATACGGCAACCTGCGCGGCACCAAGGAGTCGGGCAAGCTCTTTGCGGCACCCACCTACTTCTTCATCGTGAACATGCTGGTGCTGCTCACCGTGGGCACCTACAAGTTGATCTTCTCGTCGCTCCCTCAGGGACCCACCAACATCAAGGGGATGGAGGACATGGGGTCGCACACAGGCAGCGGACTGCTGATGGGCGCCACGGTCTTCATCGTGCTCAAAGCATTCGGTTCCGGCGGTGCGGCGGTAACAGGTGTCGAGGCCATCTCCAACGGCGTGCCCGCCTTCCGCGAGCCGGCCTGGAAGAACGCTCGCAGCACTCTGGTCATCATGGGCACCCTCTTAGGCATCATGTTCCTTGGGCTCTCGATCTTGGCTGCACACACCCACGCGATGCCGTACAAGGGCGGCACGCCCACCGTCATCTCCCAGGTTGGCGATTTCGTCTACGGCCGCAGCGGTGTGGGTCGCGGGTTGTTCTACCTGCTCCAGACCGGAACAATGCTGATTCTCGTACTCGCTGCGAACACAAGCTTTGCTGACTTCCCCCGACTTGCCTCATTCCACGCCGGCGACAACTTCATGCCACGTCAGTTCATGATTCGTGGACACCGGCTCGTGTTCTCCAACGGCATCATCTTCTTGGCCTCTGCCGCCATCGTCACGCTCCTTGCCACCGGTGGCGAGGTAAGTCGGCTCATCCCGCTCTATGCAATTGGTGTGTTCACTAGCTTCACGCTGTCGCAGGCCGGTATGGCAAAGCACCACATCCGCCTCAAGGAACAGGGTTGGAGATCGGGACTGGTCATCAATGGCATCGGCGCGATGCTCTCGCTCATCGTGCTCGCGATCGTCACCACAGTGAAGTTCAAAGAAGGTGCCTGGGTCATCTTGATCCTCGTGCCGATCATGGTGTTCGGTCTCGTGCGGCTCAACAAGGCCTATGTTGCCGAAGATCTCGAACTACAGGAAGACGCCAAGACGGCTGCCGAGACTCCTGCACTGCGCCGACATGAGGTCGTGGTGCTCGTCGACAAGCTCGACGTTGCCACGGCTCGCGCCATGCAGTATGCAAAGACCCTCTTCCCCGACGAACTGCGCGCTGTGCACTTCGACCTCGATCCCTGGAAGACCGACATCCTCACCGACGCATGGCAGAAGCTGGGTTTCAACCGCTTCCCCCTCGACATCATCGAGTGCCCCGATCGGCGCGTGCCACGCGCGGCGTTGGAGTTTGCGGCGACACTGACCCGCGACAACCAGACCGAGGTGAGCGTGCTCATCCCCCGCCGCGAATACACCAAGGTCTGGCATCGCCTCCTGCACGACCGGTCGTCGGACTCCATCACTCAGGCTCTGTCTGCTCTGCCGCATTGCAACGTGACGGTCGTGCCGTATCACCTCGGTAGCTGGGTTTCGAGCGCAGCAGAAGCCGATCTGGTGCTCGCAGAGACGAGCAAACAGACGACCAATGGACATGGCAAGGAGCCATCGAAGAAGCAGCGCGCCGCAATGGCGTTCGACGACTCTGATCTGCCTGCCAACCGGATCAGGATCAGCGAGGTCGAGCTTCGCCAGCCGACGATGGTGGCCGGTCGTGTCACTGGAATCCGTGTGCAACCGTGGGGCAACGCACCAACGCTCGAATGCACGCTCACTGACGACACCGGCAGCATCACGTTGGCATTCCTCGGGCGGCGTTCGCTCGGGGGCGTGCGTACCGGCACCATCATGTCGGTCGCAGGTGTTGCGAGTCAGCAGCATGGCGCCCGCACGATCGTCAACCCCACCTATGAACTCATCAGCGTGCCCGTGATGCCCGAGTCACCCAGTGAGCACCACTAACTCGTCAGGCTTGCGGCGCCTCGCCACGTCTTGAGGTCGCCCATTTGGTTGGACGATGAACGGTCAGCCGCTACCCGATACCGAGGTCAACAGCGCCAGCACCCCCTGAAGGTCTGCGAGTTCTGTTGCGACCAACTGGGGAGCGAGTCGAATCGCCTCGCTGGTGAGTGCCGACGAGGCAAGCGCGATGAACTTGGCGCACTGATCGTCGGCACTCATCGGGTCGTCGTTGTCACCTGGCGCAACGATGCGAGTGGCCTCAATTGCGCCGTGGTTTCGAGTCCTCACGACAACGCGCGCTGCGTAGTGGTGCGGATAGAGATCATCCAGATCTGCCTGGTGATGCACTCGCACCTTGGCCGCCTGCGCCAGACGTCGCGGATCGGTCAGTGCTTGCTCGCTGATCTCGACATGACTCGCGGCCGCCTCGCATACGATTGCAGACAACACAAACGGGAAACTGTACTGGCCGTGCTCAAGCGTGGCAGGCCGCTGATCGTGGAGGAAAAGGGCGCCGCGATGGGTATGCACATCGATGGAGACGATGTCGTCACCGGTCAGCGCATTCTCGACCATCAGGTCGGCAAGCGCACGTGCGGCAGTGTGGGTGTAACGACACGCTGCATATGGTTTGCAGTAGGTATTGGCCGTCTCGAAGACCGAGCCGAGGCTCGCAACGAATGGATCTTCCATCGCCCCGTCTCGATGGAACGGTGTGGGCGGCAGAATCGCAAGGGTGTCGGCATCAGCTGTCACGTGCCCGTCCATGAAACCCACCGCCGCAAGGTCGGCAGCGAAGCACGCACTGGCAGCCGACCAGCCGATGCTCTCTTTTACCATCGGCAACTGGAAGGTGGCCATCGGTGCGTGCGCCCATGCAATCGCGATCGAGCGAGCGATCTCGTCGGTGTCGCCGCTGCGCAGCTTCATCACCGCCGCCGCTGCACCCAACGTCGCCGCAGTACCAGTGCAGTGATAGTCGGCCGCATCGTGGCGCGGCCAGAGCAGATGGGCTGCCCGGAGCGCGATCTCATAGCCCACGACCTGCGCCGTGAGTAGCTCGGCCATTCCGACACGCGAGCCTGTGTTGCGGTCTTGCTGCGACGCGGCCTCGCTGAGTAGAGCCGAGATGATCACCGAACCAGGATGGATCGCGCCGCCCAAATAGTGACCATCATCGAAATCGAGCGCGCTTGCGGAGACCGCCGTCGCGAACGCTGCGAGCGGTGCCGATGACGCGCCCGGCGAGCCGATGATGGGCGAGCGGCCGCCATGGGCCACCGCTGCTCGGGATGCGAGCCGCGCCGCCCGAGTGCCGGCCCCGCCCAGAATAGTGCCGATGGTGTCGCGCAGTGCGAGCTGCGCACGTTGTCTCACGGCGCCCGGAATCGTTTCCCACGTGAGCCCGACCGCGAATGTTGCGAGGTACTCAAGCGGGTCGCTGTGAGCAGCGCTGGCCATCTTCAGTGGCCCTGGATCCCGGTGATGCCGACCAGACGACCGCGCCCGAGGTGCTCGGCTTCGAGTCCATGTGCGCGCAGCTCCGCAGGAATCTCGCCGTACCGAATGAGCGCGGCGCCCACTCGTGCCAACGCGGGAGAGATCTGGATGCCGTAGCCGCCCTGACCGACGAACCAGAAAAAACCATCGGCGTGATCATCGAAGCCAACCACGGGCGAACGGTCGCCAACGAAGCTGCGCAGGCCTGCCCACGATGAACGAACGTGGCGGATGTCGAGCGTGGTCGCATCGTTGATGTGCTCGATTGCCTGGGCAATGTCGATCTCCTCGGGTTGCGCGTCGCACGGCACCGATGGTGTCTCATCGGCGGGCGAACAGAGATACTGCGCGCCCTCGGGCTTGATATAGAACGTGCCGCGGACATCGGCCACCAACGGCAGACCCCGATTGTCGGTGCTGTTGTCGGTTCTGGTGCCTGAATCGCCCGGGCCGGACACCATGAAGACGGTTCTGCGCAACGGATGGATCCCCACCGGTTCGACACCCGCGATCCGCGCGATGTCGTCGCACCACGCGCCGGCGGCATTGACCACGATCGGGGCCTCGATCACGTCGCCCGAGCGAGTGGTCGCGCGCCACACGTTGCTCACGAATTGCAGTTGGACGACGCCCGACGAGGTATGGATATCGCCGCCACGATTGCGAAGACCCGCGACAAAGCCCGAGTGCACCGCAGCAACATCGATCTCGCTCGCACCGGGCTCGAGCATCGCCAGTTCGAGCCACTCCTCGCGAATCACTGGAGAAAACGTCGCCGCTTCGCTCGGCGACAGCAAACTCACGTCGGGAACGAACTCGATGACCTCGTCGCGCATCGAGCGCAGTTCGTCGGCGCCGCCATGTGGAGCGATCCATAACAGCGGCATTGGTGACAGCAAGGGGCGTACGAACTCCTCTGGCGGGTTCTCCATGAATGCTCGGCTCGCCGTGGTGAGGAGGCGAATCACGCGGCCGCCGTAGCTCTCGAGGAAGGTGGCCGCCGAGCGGCCCGTGGTGTGAAACGCGAGCGTGCTCTCCATCTCGACCAGGCCCACTGATCGGTCTGCAGCGAGTTCGTAACCAAGAGACACTCCGGCAATGCCACCGCCGATCACGAGCACGTCGTAGCGCTTCATAGTCTCTCCTCGGAACGACTTTGGGCTCCCGAACAAACGAGAGCGTGATCGAATTGTAGAACAGCGCACCTTCGCTCGACCGGTCGTCGGGGAGCAGCCGTCGAGAGATACGGCGCGTTGTAGCCCGCCGTATCAGCATGCCCGCCGTATCAGCATGCCCGCTGTGTCAGCATGCCCGCTGTGTCAGCATGCTCGCTGTGTCAGCATGACGGTATGACCGCACGTGAGTTTCCACCGCGTCTTCGAACGCAGCACAGCCTTTCGCCACGAACGGTTGCTGTGACGTCGGGCCGCCCAACCGGAGTCGGTTCGCCGCTCAACCAGCCCATCGTGCTTGCTTCGAACTTCCGCTCGAGCGGCAACTACTCCCGCGACCAGGGCACTGAGACCTGGGTTGCGCTCGAGACAGCCATCGGCGATCTCGAGGGTGGACGAGCCGTTGCCTTCGCGAGCGGGATGGCCGCTGCTGCGGCGACCATCTACGCGCTCGCGCCTGCAGTGGTGGTCGTGCCCTCGGTGAGCTACATGGGGGTACGAGCCCTGCTCAGCGAATACGAGACTCAAGGCCAGGTGCAACTACGGCCGGTCGATATCACCAACACCACCGCCGTGGCCGAGGCCGCTCGCGGTGCCGATGTCGTCTGGGTCGAGACACCGACCAACCCAACGCTCGATGTGGCCGACCTCGAAGCCATTGGCCACATTTCCAAAGAGGCCGGCGCACAGATGGTGGTGGATTCCACGTTTGCCACGCCATTGCTGCAGCGCCCCATAGAACACGGCGCTGCCATCGTGATCCACAGCGGCACGAAGTTCATCGGCGGGCACAGCGATCTGCTCATTGGTCTCTGTGTCACGGCCGACGATCACGTCTTCGACCGGCTGCACAAGGCCCGCACATTGCAGGGAGCCACGCCCGGAGCATTGGAGGCGTTTCTCGCGCTGCGCGGGTTGCGTACGATGCCGCTGCGGCTCGAGGCCTCGCAACACAACGCTGCGCTGCTCGTCTCGCATCTGCGCGACCACCCGGCGATCGAAGACGTCCGCTACCCAGGCCAAGGTGCGATGGTCTCATTCGTGGTCCGCGGTGGCGCTGCGGCGGCAGACGCTGTGTGCGATCGTGTTCTGGTCATCGTCGCGGCTACCAGCCTCGGTGGCGTCGAGACCACCATCGAACGGCGCCAGAAGTACGCAGGCGATGCACACGTGCATCCCGGTCTGTTGCGCATGAGCGTGGGCATAGAGGACATCACCGATCTCTGGGCCGACCTCGCTGCGGCCCTCGAGTAGTTCGCCACGCCACCGCAACATCGTGCATTTCAGCCCAACTGCTCGAGGCGGACGAGTTCTCGGGTGATGCGCTGCGGGCTCACGGGTTTCGCGGTGCCGAGCACCTGTGCAAACAGACCGATCCGCAGTTCTTCGAGCATCCAACCCAGGTCGATGACGTCGCTGTTCATCTGACCCGGTTCGAGGCGGCTGAGCAGCGCGCCGTAGCGGCGTTCCAACTGCACGGCGGTGACCATTCGATCACCATCGCGGGCGACTTCGGTGGGCAGCTTCTCGAGGCGACGCCTGATGCCGCGCAGGTAACGCAACACATCGTCGAGACGCATGACGCCCGTTGCAGTGACGAAACCGGGGCGCACAAGTCGGCCCACCTGAGCACGAACATCGGCCAGTGCCGGTGCGAGCGCCGGCGCGACGAGTCGCCTCGCGGCCTCCTCCACGTGCGCCGCAGCCACGAAGATCTCGCCAACTCGCCCCAGCGCCGTGCTTGCCGTGTTCGCAAGTGTCGCTCGTGCGCTTTGCTGCAGGCGGCGAAAGGCCGCTTCGTCCCACACTCCGTCGCCGTGGCCGGCAATCACACGGTCTGCCGCAGCGGTGATGCAGTCATCGACCAGTTCGCCCAAGGTCGCCGCCGGGTTACGGCCGATTGCCAACAACGCATCGTTGCTGATCTCGCGCCCGATCGACTTGCGTGAGATCGGCACGGTTAACAGCAGGAGTCGCCGAATACCGGCACGCATCACCCTCGTCTGGATCTGCGCATTCGTGAAGACCCGCACCGAGACGCTGTCGCCATCGTCGATGAGCGCAGGGTACCCCCGTACAACATGACCATCACGGGTCGTCTCGATCATCGGAGCAAGCGTGCCGATATCCCAGTCGACGATGCCGCCGCGTTCCATGCCCGGCGCTGTTGCTGCGATCGCCTCGCGGGCACGGCCGCTCAGTCGCTTGCGGAGCGCATCGAGATCCTTGCCAAGCGCAAGACACCGGCCGTCATCGCCTTCGATGGAGAACGTGATCCTGAGATGGGCCGGCACGCGCGAGATGTCGAACGCCCCAGGCGTGACCCGCTCGCCGCCGATGTCGCCGATGACGGCGGCGAGACCCTCGGTGAGCGGGGCATCGCTCGGCGACAGGCGACTGTTGGCTCGCCGGGCGCTCTCGGCCACCGGCACCAGATTGCGACGGGTCGCCTTCGGAAGCGTCCACACGAGCGCCGCCACGAGTTGTTCGCGAAAGCCTGCGACCTGCCAGTCGAATCCGTCGCTGCGCAGGCGATTCAGAACGCTGAGGGGCACGTGAACCGTGACGCCATCGAGATCATCGCCCGGATCGAATCGATATGTCACAGGCAGGGTGAGATCGTCCTGACGCCACGAGTCGGGGAACTCGTGCGTACCAAGCACGCCCTCGTCACTCGCGCTCAGTCCCGCAATGTCGAGATCGGATGCCGCGAGGTCGAGCAATGCCGGGTGCGCGTTGCGCTCGTCCTTCCACCAGCGATCGAAGTGCCGTCCCGAGGCGACCTCCGCGCCGACGCGTCGGTCGTAGAAGCCGAACAGCGTTGCGTCGTTCACCAGATCGACGCGGCGAGCCTTGTCGCCCAATGCCCGCACCTGTTGGAGAAAAGTCCGGTTCTGTGCGGCAAACGCGTGAGACGTGACCCAGTCACCACCGATCAGTGCATGGCGAATGAACATCTCTCGTGCCACGCCAGGATCGACGCGGTCGTACCCGATACGTCGGCCCGTAACAATCGCCAGACCATAGAGGGTGGCCCGCTCGACGGTGATGGCGCGCGCGCCTCGCACATCCCACACCGGGTCGCCGTAGGAGCGCTTCACCAGCGAGCCACCAAGTCGCTCTGCCCACTCGGGCTGCACGCTCGCGCCGACCCTGCCCCACAGGCGATTCGTCTCCACCAACTCGGCCACCATCAGCCAACGCGGCGGCTTCTTGGCAAGCGCCGAGCCGGGGACCACCGCGAACTTTGATCCGTGGGCACCTTTGAATTCGCGACGCTCGCCGTCGCGCATCCCGAGGTGCGACAATAAGCCGGCGAGTAACGACTGATGCACCTGATCGGGATGGCCACGTTCGGTTCCCGGGCGTACCCCCAACGTTCCGGTGATCTGGCGGAGTTGACTGAACAAATCCTGCCACTCGCGCACGCGCAGGTAGTTCAGGTATTCAGTGCGGCAGAGCTTGCGAAACTGGCTCGTGGACATCAACCGCTGTTGTTCGCGGAGGTAATCCCACAATGCGACGATTCCCAGGAAATCTGATCCGTCGACCACGAACCGGGCGTGTGCCTCGTCAGCAGCCTGGCGCGACGCTGTGGGGCGCTCGCGAGGATCCTGGATCGACAGCGCTGCTGCGATCACCATCACTTCGCGCACACAGCCATGCCGGTCTGCCTCCAAGACCATCCGACCAAGTCGGGGGTCGAGCGGCAGCCGCGCCAGGCGGCGTCCCAGCGGCGTGAGCCTGCGCTGATCGGCAGGCTGGCTCGCGTTGAGCGCGCCTAATTCCTCGAGCACGGCGACACCATCGCGCACCGCACGGCTGTCGGGTGGATCGAGGAATGGAAACGTGTCGACGTCACCCAAACCGAGCGCTGTCATCTGCAGGATCACCGATGCGAGATTCGTGCGCAGAATCTCTGGCTCGGTAAACTCCGGGCGTACTTCGAAGTCGTCCTGCGCGTAGAGGCGGATACAGATACCCGCGGCCACCCGGCCACAGCGACCGGCACGCTGGTTTGCCGATGCCTGCGAGATCGGTTCGATGGGCAGACGCTGCACCTTCAGACGATGGCTGTACCGGCTCATCCGCACCGCGCCGGCGTCGACGACGTAACGCACGCCCGGAACGGTGAGCGAGGTCTCTGCAACATTTGTGCTCAAGATCACGCGCAGTCCGGTGTGCGACTGGAAGATGCGGTGCTGCTCAGGTGCCGACAACCGTGCGTAGAGCGGAAGGATCTCGGTGTTCGTCCACTCGAGCCTGCGTAGCGCGTCGGCGGTGTCGTGAATCTCGCGTTCGCCGCTGAGGAACACCAACACATCGCCCGGGCCCTCATGGCGGAGTTCGTTCACGGCATCGCACACCGCGTGCACCTGGTCGCGATCGTCGTCGAGGTCGGCGATCAGCGATGCCCCATACGGCCGGTAGCGAATCTCCACCGGAAAGGTGCGACCCGTGACCTCGATGACCGGCGCGGCGCTGAAGTGTTGGGCGAACCGCGCCGTATCGATGGTGGCCGAGGTAACGATCAGTTTCAGATCCGGACGGCGCGGCAACAACTGCTTGAGATAGCCGAGCAGGAAATCCACGTTGAGGCTGCGCTCGTGCGCCTCGTCGATAATCAGCGTGTCGTAGCGCGACAGCAGACGGTCGTGTTGAATCTCGGCGAGCAGGATGCCATCGGTCATGACCTTCACCAGAGTCGCGTCGCTCACGCGATCCGTGAAGCGAACGGTGTAGCCCACCAGCGCGCCCAGTTCGGTTTGCAACTCCTCGGCAACACGTTCGGCAATGGTGCGCGCCGCGACCCGCCTCGGCTGGGTGTGCCCAATGAGGCCCGTGATGCCCCGGCCCAATTCCAGACAAAGCTTGGGCAGCTGCGTGCTCTTACCCGAACCCGTCTCCCCGGCCACGATGACCACCTGATGATCGCGGATCGCCGCGAGGAGGTCGTTGCGTCGAGCGCTGATCGGCAGCGACGAGGGGTACGCAATAGCCGGCACACTCGCACGGCGAGCGTCGAGGCGCGCTCGGCTTCGCGCCGCTTTCCCGGCATCGTCCCGGGCGTGATCCCGGACCTGGTTCAAGAGTCGGCGTCGTCGATCAGATCGTCGATATGTGGCACTGGGAAGCCCGCCCGCCGCATCCCGGCCTCGATGCGATTGTTGAGCGTCTCCAAGACTGCGACACGCCCGAACCGCTTCTGCTCTGCAGCAATCACGTCCCACGGGCCGTGCGGATGATGTGTCCGTGCGAACATGTCCTCTGCCGCAGCGGCGTAATCTGCGTTGCGATCACGGTTGCGCCAATCCTCGGGCGTGAGCTTCCAACGCTTCAACGGATCGGTGGCCCGGGCCTGGAACCGGCGCGCCTGTTCTTCGTCGCTGATCTGCATCCAGAACTTGACGAGGATCACGCCCTCGAGCACCAACGAACGTTCGAAGTCGACGATGGCTTTGTACCCGCGTCGCCACTCCGCATCAGTGGCATAGCCCTCGATGCGCTCCACCAAGACGCGTCCGTACCAACTGCGGTCGAACACCGACATGCCACCAAGACCCGGAATATCGGGGTAGAAGCGCCACAGGAAGTGGTGCCGCTTCTCCACTGCTGTTGGTACTCCACAATTGAGCACCTTGTAGTGCCGTGGGTCGAGATGGCCGACGACGACCTTGATGGCGCCACCCTTGCCCGAGGCATCGGGCCCCTCGAACACAACGAGCAATCCGGGTCCAACCTCGCCGGTGCCCATGTGTCCGCCAAGATGCAACCGCAATTGCAGCAGACGTCGTTGCTCACGTTCGAGCTGAGCGGTGTACTGATCGCGATCGAGCCGCTGCGTCATGTCGAGCTTGTCGAGAATTGTCACGCGGCCACCTCGCGATCTTCATCTGCGGTCATCACGGCGACGTGGCGGCGATACGGAACGCGCCACGCATTACCGGATGAATACGACAGAAATAGGTGTAGGTCCCGGC
Source organism: Actinomycetes bacterium (assembly GCA_025360105.1). GTDB lineage: Bacteria > Actinomycetota > Acidimicrobiia > Acidimicrobiales > Ilumatobacteraceae > WLMZ01. Next base: position 56,277 of record JANYCT010000091.1, read on the forward strand.
AGGAAGGTTTGCCGGTGTGGACCAGGTCACGCGTCCAGCCGTCGGCGGGCCGACGGCGCCCAACTGCCCCGAGTCGAAGGAGATATCGGCATCGGCCAGCGGGTAGGCGATTCCCGTGGCTGCGTTACATGGTGCCTTGCACGCGGTAATGGTGTGCCATTCGCCATTGGCCAGCGGAGCGTCCTTGTTGTCATAGGTGATGGTGCCGCCCGGCGCCACCGTGGGGATGGCGTCGCCACGGAGCATGTCGCCCTGGCCATATATGAAGTCGGCGATCGGGATCGGATTCGAGGCTGGCTGAGACGGCAGCTTTGCGGCGTCGAAATAGGTCGGGTCCGGCCCGCCACCGTGATTGTCGTTCTCGGCAAGGTGGCCATGAGTGAGCTCACCTTTCACGTCGACAGCGTTGGTGAACGGATCCAGGGCCGGCGTGTCCTTCTGTGTGGCTGCGTCGGCCATCCACACGATCATGATGCCCATCGATTCGTACCACGACGCCTTACCGCTGTCGTAGGTGGCCGTGGTGGAAAGCACGTCGCCCTTGTGCACTGCGACGCGCCAATTGTCGGGCGTCGCGCCCATCGCAACATCCCACGACACAGCGCCCGCTGGTTCCCAATAGTGGGCGATCGATTCGAACACGTGCGCCGTGTCGGTGGCGCCAGTCTTGGCGTGATCCGTGAGTGCCGTGGCGCCGACACGTTGCAGCCAGAGATCGGTGTGCAGACCTCCGGGGTGCAGGTGGCCTGCCGTGGCGAGCAAGATGCCATCGCGGTCGACCGTCCAGAGGTTCTTCGCCGGCGCGGTGCCATAAGGCGAGGCGGCATCGTCAGGGTAGGTGTAGACGCCATTCGAACCCGAACCCTTAATTACGTCGAAGACCGGATAAATGCTGCCGTTCTGCACGTCGGTCCAGATGGGGCGCGCCGGCTGAATACTTGCGGCCGCTGGGCTATCGGCCGGGATGAAGTCGATGTCGTAGGTGACCCACACCTGTTTGGGATCGGGCCACAGGTTGTGGATCATGTAGTTCAGCGTCCACCTGTCGGAGGCCTTGTAGTGGTATCCGTACCCGGCTGGCAGGGCCATTGTGGTCTTTTCCTCACCAGCGGCAAAAAACCGTTCGGGGAGCGCCGATGTGGAATCACCCGCGGAGCCGTTCAACCACACGCCATGGTGGAGATGGATGACGTCGACGCCGGGAATCGACCCGTCGGCAAGACGCAGGTTCGGCGCAATTCGAACGATCCAGCCGTCGACGGTTGGCTTGGGGATCTTGCCCTTTGTGAAGTCGATGTTGTTCTGGCCCGGCAGAATGTCGATGGGCCCGATCTCGAAATGCATTCGCGTCGCGCCCGCCTGGATTGGCCGGTCGGCCACGGTTGACGTCGTGGCCACATCGGTGATCGTCGGACCCGCCCCAGTGTCTGGCGGTGCCACTGCAACGGGCGCCGGTGTAGAGCCGATGGAACGGGCGGCGGTTGGTACGCCGCTCGCATTCGTACTGGAACACGCCATTAGCAGCGCCCCTGCCATACCCAAAAGAACGAGGATTCGTGCACGGTGACGCATGACCCAAACTGTAGTGGGCACAACCCCACCGCGCCCGTAGCGAACCCACGTCGTACGAGAGCCCGACGTGATCAGCCGGACGCGAACGGCTGGGGCATCGCTGCGACGCATGAGGTGTCGAGCGGCGCTGCCGGGTCGTTGTAAAAAGCCACAGCAATCGATGTAGCGCAGTCGTTCATGAACAGCACGCCGTGTCCGCCCCCCGGATATTGCAGGATGACTGCCGAGGGGAACTGCGTGCGGATCTCATCGGCAAACGACGGCGGAGTCGCTGGGTCGAGGGTGCCGTTCACGGCCAGCACCGGCACCGATCCCGATACCGGCGCGAGGTGACCACCGGCTACCGGATCGACGGCCCAGACGTCGCACAACGCCCAGCCCCAGGTCAACACAACGTTCGCCCATTTGCCGGGATCGGCCAAGATCTGGCGGTCGGCATCAGTGAATGCGCTCGCTTCGTCGGCGCACTTGAAGACCTCATCAGCGCCTCGTGCAAAGTCGTCGCGAGGATCGTCAGCGGGCGCCTGTGTCAACGTTGAAGAGAAGCCGTCGAGACTCGAGTCATCACCGTTCGCAAGCGAAGCAGCAACTGCGGGTAGCAACGAGATGAGGTCTGTGCGTTGCATCGCCTGAAAGGCGCCTGAGTAGAGATCTTTGCCGGAGATGGTGACCGCCGCGGCGGCGCCGGCGGCCGCCACCTGATGGGGGTGCGCATCCAGCCGAGCCGCCGCCAACGCAACATTTGTCTCCGGGTCACCGTGAACAGCACTGCATTTGGGTTGCGCCGCGCACGCAGCCGCAAGCCGGTAAATCGAATCGTTGGCATCGTGCACCAGGCTCGCCGGCCCGGTGGGCGCCGTGGTCACGGCGCTGTCGAGCACAAGGGCAGCGACACCCGCTGGGTCCTGCCGATACACCTCTCGCGCCAATCGGCCGCCGTAGCTGAAACCTGTGACGGTCCACTTCGCATAGCCGAGCGCCTTGCGGAGAGCCACCACATCGGCAGCGCTTTCAACAGCGTCATAGCCGTTGAGGTCGACACCCTGCGCAATCAGTCGGTCACGGCATTGGCCAGCAGCGACCTTCGCGTAGGCGAGCCGCTCGGCCCATGGGTGAGTTGCGTCGAGTGAAGCATCGAGTTCAGGGCAGGCGAGATGCGGTTCGCTGCGCCCGACACCACGCTGGTCGAACACCACCACATCGGTCGGTCTGCCAGCAATGGTGACGTGGCCCGAGACGAACGGAGTGGACGCCGCATAGCCGGGGCCGCCGCTGAGATAGATCGACGGGAGTGAATCGGGGGATGCGCCGACACCGTGGACGACCGCCACCCAGAGCCGGATGGTGTGTGCCCCGGTACGGTCGCGACGCTCGGGTACATTGAGCCAGTAGCAGTCAGTGGGTGCGAGCTGATCTGATGTGTCGCACGCGCGCGGCGTGAGAGCGGCGGGTGCGATTGACGGTGCGATTGACGGTGCGATTGATGGCGCGCTCGAGTCAGCTGTCGTGATCTCGGGCAGCGCGGCACCCTGCGTCGTTCCCGTCGTCCCCCGTGTCGCCGAACTGCAGGCTGAGAGCACGATGACGCATCCGACTGCGAAACACCGGTGGAGTACGTGACGCATAAACCTCTTACGACCGACGAGGGAGCAACTTGCGATGTCTTACGACCATACTGCGCCTCACGGCGGTCCGAAACAAACGAGCCGGCTGCCTCGTGGGAGGCAACCGGCTGATTGTACGTCTACGGGTGGAGCTGAGGGGAATTGAACCCCTGACCTCTTCATTGCGAACGAAGCGCTCTGCCAACTGAGCTACAGCCCCGTGGAACGAGACCAGATCCTAGCGGCGCAATCAGGCGGCACGGAACCAAGAATTATCCGCGTAGCGGCTCTGCTGTTCGTTCTGCTTGATCTGCACGAGCTTGTAGCAGTAGCCACACAGCGCCAAGAATGACAACGCAAAGAGGTACATCATCGCGTTGGCATGCGTTGTAGCGGCAAGAAACAGCGTGGCGCACGTGGACAACACCAGCATGAACAACACGTTGGCGCGACGACGCCGCAACTCGGCGCGACCGACGACGCCTCGTGTGAGGTGCGCCTGACGATGGTGGATGTGCTCACCCGACCGAGAGACGCTTGGCTCGCCGTGCGTGCGGCGTTGCAACGAGGCGGTGTTCATCTGCTCACGATGATGCGTGGCGTGCTGGGGCTGCGAGCGATGCATCTGGCCAGGTCGTCCGCTTGCTGCAGGACGCGCCAGTGGCGACTGCGTGAGCGGTCGGGTCATCGATCGCATCGGCGCCATACCACGGGTTGGTACGGACCGCTGCAGGCTTGAGAGCTGACGGTTGAAATCAGACACCGAGGAGCCGGGACGGTTTTCGCTTCGGTTACGCAACAGCGGCGGCAAGAGCACAGCTGCCCATGCGGCAGCCACCGCGAGGATGACGATTTGAGTCACTGTTCACCTTCCGTATGGGGAGAATTCGTGACTCGTTGGTCAGGGTGGGAGATCAGCATGAGAAAAAGGCGTCGGGCTGCATCCATCGGTTTCGATGGTAACACATTCGTAACCTTATTACGATTCTACTACGGGCATTTCGGCGGCCACAACGTGCTCGGCGCGGCGATACGTGCCCGAACGCCCGCCCGTTTTTTCCCACAGCGCGAGTTCGCCGATCACCATTGCCTTGTCGGCCGACTTGCACATGTCGTACACGGTGAGCGCCGCAACCGAGCACGCGTGCAGGGCTTCCATCTCCACCCCTGTGCGATCGATCGTGTCGACTTGGGCTTCGACGACGATCTGATCGTCGCCGATCTCGAAGTTGATGTACACCGACCCGATGAGCAGCGGATGACACAGCGGAATCATGTCGGATGTGCGCTTTGCGGCCTGAATACCGGCAATGCGTGCGACGGCGAGCACGTCACCTTTGTTCACCTCGCGATTCGCAATCGCCGCCGTGGTCTCGGGGCGCATCTTCACGACGCATCGCGCGACCGCACGTCGGTGCGTGGGCTCCTTCGGGGTGACATCGACCATGCGGGCACGACCGAGTGGGTCGAGATGGGTGAACGACAGATCAGACATGTGACGCTTGATCGTAGTGACTCGGCGGTCGCTCGGCCGAGCATGCACTCCTTATGGCAGCGTGGGCCCGGTGTCGACTACTTCGAACGCAGTGCCAGGGATGGCCTTGAGTTGGTTGAGGTCGCTGTCGTTCCAACCGGGATCAGGAGCCCCCGAGAAGAACCAGTTGCTCCCGTTGTCAGCCACGATGAGGCCGTATTTCTTGAACGCCGTGGCGATCACTCTCGCCTGCCCGGTAAAGCCGCTGATGTCGAAGCCCGCCATGAGTCGCAGCCGCAGGCCCATCGGCGGCAGATCGATGTTCGTGTCCGATGAGGCAACATGCGTGGCGGGCAGGATGTAGGCGCGCTGTGTCGATACGAACGTGACGCGGATCGCGTGGTTGATGGCGCCCGACGCGACCTCGTCGTAGCGCACCAGGCCCGGCAGGATCGCCAGACCCGCGGCATCGGCACTGGTCCAACCCAAAGGACGCAACGCATTCGAGCCGAGGTCGAACATCGCCCCCGAATACGCGGACCATCCCCCACCGGTTCGCGCCGCGGCATACAACTCGTACAACCGGCAGGTGCCCTGCTGCAGCACCAACACATGACGATCGCTGCCACTCTCCACCGGAGCATCGAGCGGTATCGGGAACGGGCCAGGATCGCTCTCGTCGCCCGCATCGGTGTACACAACGGGCACCAGCGGTTGGGTCGGCGGCACCACCACGAACGGGATGCCGTACGTAGGGTTCTCGCCGAAGTCGGGATGCACAAAGTGTCCACCGATGGCTTGGATCTCGGCGATGGTTTGCGCCGAACCGGCGCGCAGGCCGGCGTTGTCGATGGGCGTGTTCCATGCGTTGTCGGCAGGGAACATCGAACAACCACCAAGCCCCGTGCGGATGCGTTGCGCCGGGGCGAGTGCTGTCGCAGGACCGGAGACATCAGTCAGCGGGCCAGTCGCCGACGCAGACAGTGCTCCTGCAGCCAACACCGCGATCGCCGCAGCCTGGCCGACGCGACGAGACGCGCGGCGCACCGGCGTCAGCCGCCGATCTGGCTCATCGAGCGCGAGGGTCGAATGAAGTTGACCTGGTTGATCTGATGACCCGCCCACTTGGTGCCGACAGCGCGTTGGATTTCCACAGCAATGTCATCGTCAGATGCACCGCCGCGCATGAGCTTCAACAGGTCGAATTCGGTGGTGGCGAACAAGCAGGTACGGAACTGTCCATCGGCGGTGAGGCGCACCCGATCGCAATCACCGCAGAACGGCCTGGTGACTGTGGGGATGACCCCGATCATCCCGGCACCGTCGAGGTACCGCCAGCGGTCTGCCGGGGCTGCGCCACGTGCGGACACCTGCTCGAGCGGATAGACGGCGTGTATGGCAGCGACGATTTCGTCCTGACTGACGACCTTGTCGTTCATCCAGTGACCGCTTGCATCGAGTGGCATGAACTCGATGAAGCGAACCTCGACGTTGCGTTCGCGCCCGAATGTTGCAAGCGCCACGATCTCGTCGTCGTTGACGTTGCGCTCAATCACCGCGTTGATCTTCACGGGCGAGAAACCGGCCTCTTTGGCGGCCTCGATGCCGTCGAGGACACGTACGAGTTCGTCACGGCGGGTCATCTCGAGGAACCGTTCGGCCTGCAGAGTGTCGAGGCTGATGTTGACACGGTCAAGGCCGGCATCGCGTAGCTCGTGGGCAACTAGGCGGAACGTGGCGCCGTTGGTGGTGAGCGACAGGTCGGGTTTGTGACCAGCGAGCGGTGAAGCCGACAAAGCGGGCACGCGCAGATCGGCAAGCTTGCGAACAAGCACGGGCATGTGGGCGCGAACTGTTGGTTCGCCACCGGTGAGCCGAAGGCCATCGACCTCGAAGCGCTCGACGAAGATGGCGGCGAGTCGATGAATCTCTTCGAAGCTCAAGACGCCACTGCGCGGCAGCCACTCCATGCCCTCTTCGGGCATGCAGTAGGTGCAGCGGAAGTTGCACCGGTCGGTGACCGAGATGCGCAGGTCACGAATGGTTCGCCCGAAGGGATCAATGAGATCCATGTGCGCAGGATAGGCGGAGCAGGCGGGAAAGCGTGTCAGAACGACAGCAGATACACCGTGACGTCGCCACCCGCATCGACTCCGTCGCCGTCCGGGAGTTCGGCCAGGGCGTTTGCCAACGCCGTGGCGCCAAGTTGATGACTGCCCTGGGGTCCGCGAGCAGACACGTGGTAGCGGCCATCATCGCCGAAGGCGCCGTGCACCCGCTGGTAGTGCACCTTGCCATCTTTGGAACGACGCAACGGCGTGTCGGCCACCGCTCGAAGGCTTGGCCGCAGGAGCGGCGCCGAGTGACCCATCATCTGGCGTAATGCGGGGCGCGCGAGCAGTTCGAAGCTGACGAGTGACGAGACCGGATTACCCGGCAGGCCGAACACCGGAATCTGCCGACCCAAAGAGTTCGTGAGCAAACCGAAGGCGAACGGCTTGGCCGGCTTAATCGCAATCTGCATCCAATGCATCACGGCGATACGCGAGAGCACTGACTTGACCACATCGTAATCGCCCATGCTCACGCCGCCGCTGGTAACGATCGCGTCGCACGCGTCGGCGGCACGACGCAGAGTGGACTCGAGCGCAGCTTCGTTGTCGCGCACGATGCCGAAGTCGACGGCGACTGCCCCGGACTCACCAACCATTCCGAGCAGCATCGTCTTGTTGCTCTCGCGGATCTGGCCGGGCGCGAGAGGGCTGCCGTCGTCGATCAATTCGTCGCCGGTGGACAACACAGCCACGCGACATCGGGGGATCACCGCCACGGATCGCGCGTTCACGCTCGCAAGCACACCGGCCACTGCGGGGCGGATGAACGTAGCAGCACCGAACGCCACGGTGCCTGCAGCGATGTCATCACCTGCGCTGCGAATGGCCTGTCCAGGTGAGGCGGCGGCCGTAATACGAACACGGCGGCCGTCGTCGAGGCGCACCGTGTTCTCGACCATGACGACCGCATCGGCGCCGGCGGGCAATGGCGCGCCCGTCATGATGCGAATGGCGGCACCGGGATGCAGCGGGAGGTCGGCAGGGGCACCCGCAGCGACCTCGCCGATCACGGGAAGTTCGCACTCCCCCGATATGAGATCAGCCGAGACAACGGCATAGCCGTCGACGGCGCTGTTGGCAAACGGCGGCACGTCTTCGGGCGCAATGACCTGTTCGGCTAACACGCACCCAATGGCGTCAGCGAGATCGATCCGAACGACTGGCAGGACGGGGCAGTGCGACAGCACGACCCCACGAGCATCGGTCAGAGAGACAAGCGGCGCGCCCATGGTGGTGCACGGTACCGCAACACTGCCGCCAGACTGCAGGGGTGAGTGACCATCCGCGCCCATATCGCGCGTTCTCGTCTGACGGACATTCCGCGAGCTGGCAAGCAGCTTCTGTCGATGCAGAGTCCGGTGGACTCGACGAAATCCTCACGCTGAATTGGGACAACGAGGCGTGGACGGCGTCGGGCGCGGTTGAGCGCGAGCAGGTGCAATATGTTCTGCGCATCTCACCTGCCTGGCAGGTGCGCCAATTCCTTCTGTTCCGCGATATGGACGAGCCGGATCTGTGGTTGGGCACCGACGGCAGCGGCCGTTGGGGCGAGATGAACGGCGCGCACCGCGAGGAACTCGACGGATGCGTCGATGTCGAACTTGCCTGCACACCGTTCACGCACACCATTCCCATACGCCGGCTGCCGTTGCATGTCGGGCACAGCGCCGACATCACGGTCGCCTCCATCGACGTGGAGACCCTCGATGTGCGGCCGACGCGCAGGAGATACACCCGGCTCGAGACGCACCGCTGGCGGGTGACGAAACTCGACACTGGCGTGTCGATCGAGTTCGAGGTCGACGAGTTCGGCCTCGTCCTCGATGTCACCGACGACATCTCGACGGGCTTTCGTCGAGTCGTCTAGCGCTGTCTATCAACGCTGGCGCTATCGCCCACCGTATGACTGCATGGTGTGCATCCTTCGCCGAGCGACGCCATCGGCGCCGGGTGGCCGGGTCGCCGGGTCACGGATGCAGCGGATCGCGAGCCCTGCGGTCGGTGGGAATCGCTCGAGAGAGGCGTCGAGTTATGGCCGGTCGGGGCAGGGGTTTGGTCACGCTGCCCTCACATCGGTGGCAACTTCACCGCACCCGACTCGAGACGAGACGTCGTCGCCGACCCAGCGATCGAGCGTGTCGAGCACCGAGAGGTCGCGCCTCGCCAGGACTGCGACCACCGGCCGGGCGAATTCATTGACGAGCGCCCACGTGCTCGAGTCGCGCAGCAGCGCCTCGATCCAGCTGAGATCGTGTGTGTCCAGCAGTTCGGAGCGGGCCACGAGGAACTCGATCGCGCGGTTCGTTACTCGTGGACACCGGCGGACCAGAGCACGTCGCACAACTCGATCAATTCGTCGTGGGTGAGCGTGGCGTTGGCCCGCAAGGGCCGTTTCACGGTGGCGAGAGCGTCGGGAACCGACGTGCCGTAGTGCACAAGAGCGCTTGTCGGATACGCCTTCAGGGAGACCGCTCGATTGGGTCACCCCGTGTTTACAGCTCGATCGCAACGCCCGACGCGACAGCTGACACGAGCAAGAACGTTACGACGGATCGCGGTCGAGGACGCGCTCGAGTTCGACGCGAAAGTCTGCGCCGTATCGCGGATGATCGAGCGCCAGCTCGACCACCGCACTGAGCCAGCCCACGGGGTTACCCGTGTCGTAACGGCGCACATCGCGCAGCACCCCATGAAACGGGCCGCGGGCGGCCTGCACCCGCAACGCGTCGGTGAGCTGCAGTTCACCGCCGGCACCGGGCTTCAGCTCTGCTATCGCCTCGAACACATCGGGCGTGAGAACGTAACGGCCGATGATGATCAGGTCACTCGGAGCGTCGGTGACGGCGGGTTTCTCGACGAGATCGCGAATGGCCACCACGCCATCTGCATCGATCTCACCGATGGGATCGATCACGCCGTAGGCGCTGACCTCCTGCATTGGCACACGCTTGAGTCCGACCACGCTGCCGCCCGTTGCGACGCACACCGCGCACATCGCACTGAGCAGTTCGCTGGAGCCCATGATCTCATCGGGCAACAGCACTGCGAAGGGCTCGTCTCCCACGGCATCGCGCGCACAGCCGACGGCGTGGCCGAGACCAAGCGCAGCATGCTGATACACGAAGCTCACCTGCACGTCGCGACCGATGGCGCGCATGCGCTCGGCCATCTCGGCGCGACCGCTGGCCTCGAGCTTGTCGATTACCTCTGGCGCATCAGCGAAATACGCCTCGATCGATGGCTTGTTGCGGCTGTTCACAATCACGAGGTGGTCAATGCCAGCGCCGACGGCCTCGTCGATGATCAGCTGCAGCGCGGGTACATCGATCACCGGCAGCAGCTCTTTGGGCACCGACTTCGTGGCGGGAAGGAAACGGGTGCCGAGGCCGGCGGCGGGGATCACGGCGGTGTGCACTCGCATGGGGCGTGAGCCTACAAAGCCGATACGATGACAACTCGTCATTGGCGAGTGCCAGCACGTTTCGGAGACCCGGTTATGCCCACCTACGTCTACAAGTTCATCGACACTGGCGAGACCATCGAGGTGCAGCAGGCGTTCAGCGACGACGCCCTCACCGAGGCCGTGCACCCCGCGAGCGGTGTCTCCATGCCCGTGAAGAAGGTATTCCTGCCGGTTGGCGTCACGTTCAAGGGCGGCGGCTTCTACAAGACCGATAGCCGTGGTGGATCCAGCTCAAACTCTTCATCAACTGCCGCGGCCGGTTCCACACCGGCCAGCGGGGCATCATCGGATTCCGGTGGCTCGTCAACTTCTGGTTCCAGCGATTCCACTTCCAATTCGTCGAGTTCGTCCACGCCTGCGCCCACGCCTGCGGCGGCGGGCTCATCGGCGGGCTCATCGGCGGGCTCGTCATCGGGCTCATCGGCGGGCTCGTCATCCGGCTGAGTTCTCCGCCGCCGCGCTAGGCTGACCTTGGTTTCCCCGCCACGAAGAGTGTGTGTCGAGGAGGTCGCCATGCGTTGGATTTCGCGTTTGCGGATGTTGTTGGGCTACCGGCCCTGGCTGTACTGGATCTGCGTGGGCGCGATCGCCCTCACTGTTGCTGCGGCGATCGAGGGCTCACAGGCCACGGCGCATCGCACGAGAGATCGTTGGGGCACCGCGTCTGCAGTCCTGGTCGCCAGTCGGGCGATTGCACCGGGCGAACGTCTCGACGGGGCCGTGGTTCGACGCTCGCGACCGAGCGCGATGGTGCCCACGACGGCACTCGAGTTGCTTCCAACAGGGGCGACGGCTCGGCAATACATTGCTGCCGGCGAGATGGTGACGCGTGTCGACATTGCTGCTGCGACCGGACCACTTGCGCTTCTTCCCCAGGGTTGGCTCGCGATCGCAATTTCGGACCAACATCCCGAACTCTTCTCGGTGGGCGACACGGCCGCTGTTTTGTCCTCCGGCGAGATACTCAGCGACCGCGCCGTAGTGGTCGGCACTGCTGACAACGTCATTCTGGTGGGCGTGCCGACAACGTCGGCAGCTGCAGTGGCAAACGCAGCCAATCAGCATCTCGCTATGGTGGCCCTCAGCGCCAGCCACACGCCACAATGACCAGGATCGTGACACCCAACGCAATGCGGTAGATCACGAACGGGGCGAAACTACGCGTGCGCACCCACTTGAGGGTGCCCCAGACCGCCAGCCATCCGGTGAGGCCACTGGTGATGATGCCAACCAACATCGGTACGGCGAGACCGTGCGGAATGCCGTCGATGGCAAGCTTCAGACCCTTGTACGCCACCGCCCCTGCGGTGATCGGCAAGCTCATCAGGAAGCTCACCCGGGCCGCCGCGTCGCGGCTGAAGCCCAGAAATCGACCGGCCGTGATGGTAATCCCAGAACGACTGGTGCCTGGGTTGAGCGCCAAGACCTGCGCAGCGCCGACCATGATCGCATCCCGCTTGGAGTACTCCTCGAAAGCGCGCTTGCCAGCCAATGCGTCTGCGTACCACAGCACGAGACCGAACACGATCAAGCCCACTGCGATCAGTGCCGGTTTCCCCAGCTTGTCGTCGATGGTCTTCTCGAGCAGCGCGCCGACGGCGGCGCCAGGCAGCGCAGACAGCACCAAGAGCCAGGCAAGACGGCCTTCGGGCGTGGTCGGGCGTTCGCGATGGATCACCAGTTGCAGTCCGTCTCGCACATAAACCTTGACCTCCTTGCGGAAGTAGACAAGAGCAGCAATCAGGGTGCCGAGATGCAGCGCCACATCAAAGGCCTTCTCGACCGAGACGCTCACGAAATCGTTCCAACCGAACAACCACGGCACCAACAACAAGTGCCCACTCGAGGAGATTGGGAGGAATTCCGAGAGTCCCTGAACGATGCCGAGGATGACAGCGTGGATGATCGGCACGGTGGTGGTCCTAGTGAATGGATGTGCTCGGCACGACGCGCGGCGTCCAAGGACGATGTTCGTCCCAGTGATGACCGACCGCTCGACTCACGCGCAGCTTCATCAGAAAGTCGGCAGAACCATCGAAATCGGGCATCTCAACGTACGCCGCGCCGAGAGCCAGCGGCACATGAGCGTCGCTGCCGGCGCCAGCAGCGAGGTCGAACTCCTCGGCGAAAGCCGCTGCCCTCACGTTGAGCGATTGCAGCGATGTCTTCGCGTTGACCACCTCGATCGCATCGATCAGCCCGTCGTCGGCGAGCGCGCGCATTGCGGGTTCGGCGAGGTTGCGCCGCATCGGATCGAAGGGATGCGGAATGTAGACGAGCCCGCCCTGACCTCGGATGAGACGCGCCGCGCTTTCCGGTTGAGTTCCGATCGGGACGCGCTCGGTGAGAAACAACCCAATGATCTCGCCAGCATGCGTCTTCAATTCCTCGCCGACAATCACGCGACACGGAAGCAGCCGAGCCATCTCGACCGCGCCTTTGATCGCATTGTGATCGGTGATGCAAAGCACGTCAATTCCACTTGCAACAACTGCGTCGAGTAACTCCTCTGGCGTCGTGGTGGAGTCGCCGCTCCACATCGTGTGGCTGTGCATGTCGACGCGAACCCAGCCGGGCTGCAACGGCTCGGCCAGATGCGGATGCCGTTTCACGGCCTCTGGGGTTGGCGTTGACATCGGGCCAAAGTACTGCACGTCGCACGCGCACGCACGGTTGTCCGCCCCACGACGTGGCATCATCGGCGGATGGGAATTCGTCGGCGTCGTCGGCGCTCGGTCTTCGTCACCGGCGCAGCGGGTCTACTTGGCCGACACGTGCAGCGTTCTGCCGCGCTGAGCTCGTGGAACCTCATCGCGCCGAATTCGCAGGCGCTCGACATCCGCCACCGCGAACTGGTGAACAGCGCGATTCGCGAATGGAAGCCCGATGCAGTGATTCATCTCGCGTACAAGAACGACGACCGCCGCACCACGCTCGAGGGCAGCCGCAACGTGGCCTCGGCCGCGGCCGCGTGTGGGGCCCGACTGGTGCATCTGTCCACCGACGTCGTATTCGGCGGACGCGAGTTGCCCTATGTCGAATCCGACGTGCTCTCTCCCGCCACCGACTATGGACGGATGAAGGCCGAGGCAGAGGCCGCCGTCATGCAGGCGTGTCCGGGGGCGGTGATGGTGCGCACGTCACTCATGTACGCGACCGACTTTCTGGCTCCGACGCAGACCGCGGTGCAACGAGCTCTGCGCGGTGAGGCCACGACCTCGTTCTTCACCGACGAGTTTCGCTGCCCCGCGCACGCCGCCGATGTCGCTGCAGCGTGTGCGGCGCTCATCGCTCTGCCCGAGATCGTGGGGCCGTTGCACGTGGCCGGGCCAGAAGCGTTGAGCCGCGCGGACTTTGCCGCTGCGATCGCAATGTGGCTCGGTCTGGATCCGATTGGGCTCGCTACGAGCACGCTTGGCGAGAGCGGCCTCGATCGGCCAGCGCACGTGATACTCGACTCGACGCACGCTGCTTTGCTCGGCTTCCGGTGCCGCCCGGTGAGCGAAGCGCTCGGATGATCCGAGCCTGCTCGGCGGCGGCGTTCACGCGGAATGTTTGCTGTAACTCCACGCCGGCTTCCCGCCGAGGGCGTTCGAGGTGACCGACGGTCCGATGAGCAGCAGGTGCACTTCATCGGCAGCGAGCGGACAATGCTCGACCCCGCGTGGCACCACGAACAGATCGCCCTCGCTGAGGTGCACGTCGCCCATGCGCAGTTGGATTGTTATCTCGCCACGGAGCACGAGGAACGTCTCGTCCTGATCATCATGGGTGTGCCAGTTGGTGGCGCCGATACCTTTTGCAACTTTGAACAAGTTGCCGTTGGCTTCGGCCACTGTCTTTTGCGACCAGTACTCGGTGAGCGCGGCTGCGTGATCACACAGGTCAACGGGTTCCATGCGTGGCAGCCTAACGAGCGCACACGTAGACGCGCCGAGTGGTCCGACCACCCGGCTCGCTTCAGGGTTTGCATGAGCGGCAGGTTGAAGTTCGCCACTTTCCCCCGATCAAACTGCTGAGACGAGCAACGGTTGCAGCGCAGACGACGCGTTCTGGCGTCGCCGCAGCCAAGCGCTGAACGAGAGCGAAAGATCAGGCGCCGCTCATGGTGACGTCGCGGATCACCAAGCTCACGCCCGCGGCGCGCATGGGTAGCCAATCGACATCACCACCAACTTCGACGATGTCCTGCAACATGCGCTGCAGCGTGGAGGCAATCGTGAACTCGCGCACTGGCGCACCGAGTTGACCGTTCGCGATGAGCAGGCCGGACGCGCCGGTGGAGAAGTCGCCGCTGATCGGGTTCACGCCGCTGTGCATGCCCTGCACCATCTGGATCAGGACACCATCGTCGACGTCGGCCACCAGTTCGGCCTGCGAGCGCGTGCCTGGCTGCAGTTGCATGGCAAGGCAGCCAACGCCGGGGGTGCCCTTGAAGCCACCACGCACCGCGTTGCCGGTGCTCTCGGTGCCGGCGCGGCGTGCGCTGTAGGCGGAGTGCACGAAACCCTGCAGCACACCAGCCTCGATGAGCGAGTTGCGGCGCGCCGCAAGGCCTTCGCCGTCGATGTCGGTGGCCGTGTATGCATGCACATTGGTGGGGTCGTCGACCAGCGTGAACAATGGCGATGCCACGGGTTCGCCGACTCGGTTCGCGAACAGGCTGCGGCCCTTGCTCACGTTCTCGCCGTTCAGCGCGCTGCTGATCACACCGAGGAACTGCGCAGTCACGTAGGGATCGAGCACCACGGTGACGCGCTTCGATGGCGGCTTCACGGCACCGAGCAGACGCGTGGCGCGATCGGCTGCCTCACGCGCAGCGCGGGCGAGGTCGAACTCGATGGGCGAACGGCCGACGCTGAAACCGAAGCCGGTCTGCGTTTCGTCGCCATCGTCGGCCAGTGTGCTCACCGACACAACGCAACCATTCTCGCGACCGCTCACACGGATGCCGGTGGTGCTGGCTACTGCGGCCTCACCGGACACGTCGCTGTAGTCGGCGTCATCGACGCGAACACGCGGATCGGCGGCGAGGGTGAGCCGTTCGAATTCCTTGAGCAGCTCGATCTTGCGATCAGTGGGGTATGCGGCGAGCGCTTCGCTCCAGAGTTCTTGGGGCACGACGGCCACACCATCTGCCTCGGCGAGACCCGCCCACTCGTCGGATGTCCCGAACTGCACATTGTCACGCGCTTGCTCGAGCACCGACGCGATCGCAGATGGATCGAGCGTGCCCGCGTAGGCAAACCCCGTGCGGCCGTCGCGGATGACCCGAATGCCGATGCCCTCGCTCTGCGCGCTGACGAAGTGCTCGATTTCACCTTCGTAGACGCGAATGTCCGTCTCGGTGCCCCGCGATACGTACGCCTCGACCTGTTCGCCCGACGCGGCCTGAGCAATGACGCGATCTGCGATGTCCTGCAATTCCGGTGAAGCAGTGCTCATGCTGCGGTGCCGCCGATGGTCATCGACTTGACCCGCAGCGTGGGCTGGCCATCGCCAACTGGAACACCCTGACCGTCCTTACCGCAGGTGCCCGGGTGACCCATCGCAAAGTCGTTCGCCAGCGCATCGATGTCACGCAACACCTGCGGACCATTGCCGATGAGGTTGCCCTCGCGCAGCGGTTCGGTGATCTCACCGTTTTCGATGAGGTACGCCTCGGTCATCCCGAACACGAAGTCGCCTGTCGCGGTGTTCACGCTGCCGCCGCCGAGCTTTGTGACGTACACGCCGTTGGGTGTGTTGCGAATGATGTCCTCGGGCAGCTCGGTGCCATTCAGCACATAGGTATTGGTCATGCGCACCATCGGCAAATGCATATAGCTCTGCCGGCGACCATTGCCCGTGTGCACATGCCCCTGCTTGCGTGCGCGCAGGTGATCCCACATGTAGTCGGTGAGCACACCGTCTTGGATGAGCACGTTGTACTGACTGCGATGACCTTCGTCGTCGATGCCGATAGCACCCCATTCGCCAGCCATGGTGCCGTCGTCGACAAGGGTGACGAGCGACGATGCGACCTGCTCGCCGATTTTGCCGCGATACACGCTGGATCCCTTGCTGACGAGATCGGCTTCGAGCCCGTGTCCGCAGGCCTCATGGAACAGCACTCCCCCCGTGCCGGCCTTGATGACCACCGGGATCGCACCGCTCGGCGCTGGCCGGGCGCGCAGCTTGGTGATCGCCTGCTGGGCTGCAGTGCGAGCAATCTCTTCGACGTCGTGTTCATCGAACATCTCGAACCCAACGGTGTGACCGAGTGATTCGAATCCCGTCTGCATGCCGGCGTCACCGTTCGCGACCACGCTGATGCGCAGCAGATGACGAACCTGTTCGTCGCTCGCGAGCAGACCATCGCTGTTCGCGACGAGAATCGTCTTGCGGCTATCGCCGTAGCCAGCCGACACCTGGCCGATTGCGCCGCCCATAGAACGAGCAGCGTCGTTCACACGTTGAAGCAACGCGACCTTCGCTGCCTTACCGACCGCGTCTGGATAGATCTGCACCTGATTCACGACATGTGCGGGCGACTGCGTGAGCGCCACGGTGCGGGTGCCGCCACCACCCTGTGCCGCAACCGAACTGGCGGCCTCGGCCGCAGCGCGTAGTCCGGACTCGGAAAGGTCAGCGGTGTAGGCGAACCCGGTGGTCTCGCCGTTCACCACGCGGATTCCGGCACCGCGGTCGCGACCACTCGTGACCTGTTCGACACGACCATCGTCGAGGCCCGCCGATGTCGATGACTTATCTTCGGCGTACACTTCGGCGAAGTCACCCCCCTTGCGCAGCGCTGTCGTGAGTACCCGCTCCAACACATCTTGTTCGATCACGCCTCCAGCCTAACGAGGACTGAATTCCAACAGTCGCGCTCGGCAATTCCATCGATGAGTGGCGCACGTCGTAACCTCGCAGCTATGGCAATCGAGGTTGGACTGCGGGGAGAGGTGCACCTGATCGTCGGCGAGGCGGACACGGCCCTGGCTCTCGGGTCGGGGTCCGTACCGGTGCTCGGCACACCCCGCGTCGTGGCGCTGTGCGAGCAGGCCGCCGTGGCGGCGATCACGGGCAAACTCGACGACGGCACCACGACGGTCGGCATGCGCGTGCAAATCGATCATCTCCAGCCCACCGCAGTTGGCAAAGCCGTGTCCGCCGAGGCCATCCTCGAACGGGTCGAGGGCCGCCGACTCACCTTCATGGTGTCGGTGCATGACCCCCGCGGTCTCGTCGCTGCCGGTAAGGTCACGCGTGTCGTGATCGACGTTCAACGGTTCATGGAGAAGGCCACGTGAGACACCCTGCCAGCACAGTGATACTGCCGAGCGCAGTCATTGTGACTGGCGCGGCCTGCGGCAGCACCCGCAGCGGCACGTCTGCGCTGCCCACTCTGCCGGCGGTGCAGGCAATCCCCCGCTCTCCCGCAACGACGAACCCCGACATCGCCCCCAACGGCGGACGCAACCTGACTACTATCCGACCGTCAACGCCAGCACCCGCGCCCACCAGCGCAACCGGGTCGGGCGACTGCACCTTCGAGGCCAACCATGCGAGTACCGGCCCGGCCCTTGCTGGGATCACCGACAGGGATCTGCGTTGCGCCGGTGATTGGGCGTCATGGGTGGGTCAGGCACATGATCCCGCCACGTCTGATGGCTCCTTCGCCGTGGCGAAACGCACTGCCACCGAGCGGGAGACCGTCAACTTCGGAACCGCAGGAGTGTGCGCCGACGGTGGGGCGCCTCAGAAACTCTGGACCGCCCTGAATTGCGTCGAATAGGCCATGACACGCCCCAGCGTTCTCGTTCTGGTTCTGCCGGCGCTGATCACGCTCGGAGCAGCTTGCACGAGCAACTCGATCAACACGTCACCTGCGACGTTCCCGATGGCGACGGTGCCCTCAGCAACGATGTCGCCCGCCACTGCTCCCGCTACAACCATCGCCCCACACCAAACGACATCGCAAACGACCGTGAAATCGACCCCTGGGGGCATGATCGGCGCAGCACAATCCGTTGGCTGCGACACCGATCTCGGCACGATGGAAACGGCCGTCGAGTCGTTTTTCGCGCTGAATGGTAGGTATCCGTACTCCGAATCCGAAATGGTGCTCTCGGGGCTCCTTGTCGAACAAAGTGCCTTTCACGACGTGGGTCCCGATGGCGCTGTCATTCCTTCACCCTCGGGAGGATGCGTTCGCTGAGTTCGGGCTATTGTCGGGCGGGTTCGCCCAACCCGTCGTAGCGCCTAGAGTGTGCCCTCGTGTCTGTGCAAGCTGAGGTCCCTCACCCACGGTCACGCCCGCGCCTGCCGTGGCTGCGCGAGATACTGGTCATCACCGTTGTCTACGCCGTGTACGGCTTGGTCCGCAATCAGTTCGGTTCGGCTGACCTGGCCGTTGGCGATGCTCCTATACATGCGTTCAACAACGCCGTGCACGTCATCGACTTCGAAAAGGCCGTCGGGCTGTTCCACGAACCCACGATTCAGGGCTGGTTTCTCAGCACCCCGTTCATCACCTTCTTCAACATTTTCTACGGCACAGCCCACTTCATCGTCACACTCGGTGTGCTCATTTGGTTGTTCGTGCGCCGTCATCACGTGTTTGCGCATTGGCGCACGATGCTCATGGCAACCACCGTGTTGGCGCTGATTGGTTTTGCGCTCTTCCCGCTCATGCCGCCGCGCCTCGTCAACGCTTTGCCTGCCGATTCCCGATACGGCGGCGGGGATCTGGCCGCCGCACGTGGCCTGCCTGATTACGGCTTCGTCGACACGCTTCGAGACGACGAAGGGCTCTGGTCGTTCGATTCGGCCGGGATGGACAACATCTCGAATCAGTACGCAGCTATGCCGAGCCTGCACATTGCGTGGAGCGTTTGGTGCATGCTCGCGCTGTTGCGCTTCAGTCGCCGTCGCATTTCCCGCGCCCTGGCAATGGCGTATCCGGTGGTCACCCTGATCGCTATTGTGGCGACCGCCAACCACTACATCATCGACGCGGCAGGAGGGCTTGCCATCGTGCTCGCCGGTTACCTCATTGCGAACGCAGTCGATCGGCTGCGTCGCAAGCGCAGCAGCGCTGCGGGTGACGGCTCGAGCGAAGATGTCCTCGTCCCTGCCTGACGAGGCCGGGTCCAGCGACGTCACGCGTCGTCGCATCACGCCCCTCAACATTGCGATCACTGCGTTGGTCGCGATCCTTCTGCACCTTCCGGCGCTCGTACGCAAGGCAGCCCTCAATAGCGACGAGGCAACCATCGCGACCGTCGCGCGCATGATGCGGCACGGGGCCGGCCTCTATGTCGGCGTTGTCGACCGCAAACCGCCGGGAGCCTTCGTGCTTTACCGCGTCCTCGAGCCGGCCTTCGGAACATGGACGCTCACGGCGGCGCGCTGGATCGCTCTGACTGCGATCGTCGCAACCGCGTGGGTCATTGCGATCGAGGCCCGCCGCCGTTGGCCGACGGTGTCCCCGCTGGGTGTAGCGCTGTTGTTCGTCGTGGCCTTCGCGCTATTGCCCGCCGAGGACTCACGCGCCGTTGGCTTTGAGATTCTTGCCACGTTGCCAGCGGTCGGTGCATTCGTTCTTGGGGCCAGGGGACGGACCGTACTTGCCGGAATCGCGTTGGGCATTGCAGCTCTGTTCAAGCAACCAATGCTGCTCGGCGCGCTGCCCTTGGCGGTGCAGTGTCTGAGCATTCCTGGGCCATGGGCGCGTCGGTTGCTGCGGCTGACAGCTGCGGGCCTCGCATGCGCGATCACCGTCGTCGCGGGTCTGGCGCCATTCGGCCTTCGTCATGCGCTCTCGTGGTTCGCGGGCAACGGCGACAAGTACCTCGGAGGCACAACCCTGTCGTCAGTGATGATCGTGGGCTTGGAGCAGATCGGCACGATCATTGCGCTCACCGCCGGGCTATTGATCCTTGGCGGCGTCGCGTGGGGCCGGCGGCGCCTTCCCATGGATCTCGCGGTGTGGGTCATGTCGAGCGTGTTCGCCACAGCGATTGGCCTGCGTTTCATCCTGCACTACTTCAATCAACTGTTGCCCTCACTGGTGCTCGTGGCCGCGCCCGCAGTGGTGGGCCGCGAGATGCTGCGCCGCACGTGGCCCCGCGTCGCTCTGGTCTGTCTGGCCGGTTCTGCAACGTTCAGCATGATCACGGTGCTGATTGCAGACCGCTTCCACGACCTGCCGAACGTGGACCGGGTGGCCGCAGCCGTGCGTGACCGCACCTCCGCGGGTGACACAGTGTTCGTCTGGGGTCAGGCGCCGGAGATCTACTGGCTCAGCCAACGCGATCCCGCAACCCGTTATCCGCACGTTGGTTTCATCACCGGAATCACTCCGAAACGTCCGGGGGTGCCCGCCTATGTGCTCTCGATGCCCCATGCCGCCAGCAACTTGCTCGATGACCTGAAACGTAATCATCCTGCGCTCATCATCGATGCCGCCATCGCAAGCGTTCGTGGCGGGGACCGCTATCCGCTTTCCACCAGCCCAATCGAGAAATGGGTGGACGACAACTACTGTGCGATCGACGCGATCGATGGCATGACGTTGATGGCACCCTGCGCGAAATAGACGGATCCCGCTGCCCCCGCTGCCCTTGGCCGCGCCTGCCCTTGGCCGCCGCTGCCCCGGCACCCGAACCAGCCGTGTGGGCGCGCAACGCGCCAGCCCGTGGCGCGACACGCGCCCAAGAAACCGGCCACACCGTCCACACCAGCCGTGTGGGCGCGGAACGCGCCAGCCCGTGGCGCGACACGCGCCCAAGAATGGGGTGGGGTGCTCGTCGTCATCGAGCACAGGGTTGGAATCCGGCGGTGCGCGTGGCTCGTCGCAGCGAGTAACGGTGAATGGCCTCGGTGACCTCGCCGCGACGTGAGTGAGGTCTGAGGCGGCACGCTGGGTACACGGGAGCCGCGCCGGAGCGGTAGCGTTAATAGTGATATGACTCTCGAGTCCATCCACGAACCCGCCGACCTGCGCCCGTTGTCATACCCCGAGCTTGACGAACTAGCCGGTGAGATTCGCGACTTTGTCGTTCGTGCGGTGGCCGACACCGGCGGTCACCTCGGCTCGAATCTCGGCGCGGTCGAGTTGACGCTGGCGCTGCACCGAGTTTTCGAGTCGCCACGAGATGCCATCCTGTGGGACACCGGCCATCAGGCGTACATCCACAAAATGGTCACCGGTCGACAGCACCAGTTCGATTCGCTCCGGCAATCGAATGGTCTCTCCGGATACCCCAGTCGCGAGGAGAGCCAACACGACTTTGTCGAGAACAGCCATGCCAGCACGATCCTGTCGTACGCATATGGTCTCGCCGTTGCCCGCGATGCGGGCATGGCCGGCGATCGGCGCCATATCGTGGCGGTCATCGGTGACGGCTCGATGACGGGCGGAATGGCTTACGAGGCGCTCAATAACCTCGGACACAGCAAGCGCCGCGTGATCGTGGTGCTCAACGACAACGGGCGCAGCTACGCACCAACCATCAGCAATCTCACGGCATCGGCCGCGAGCCTGCCAATGATCGAGGCCGAGCGCCCCAACGAGGCGCATTCGTTGCCGGCGCGCATCACTGATCGGCTCAGCCATACGCTCACCAACGTACGTCTCAATCCCGTCTACGTTCGTCGTCAGCGACGGATTGAGAGTTTCCTCCGTGAGCTTCCCGTCGTTGGTCCGCAAGCCGAGAAGGGCATGGAAGCGTTCAAGGCCGCCGTGCGTGAATTCCTGCAACCGCCCTCATTCTTCGAGGCGCTCGGTGTCCGCTACGTGGGTCCGGTCGATGGCCACAACGTCGAAAGACTCGAGCATGCGTTCCGGAATGCCATCGAGCTCTCCGGTGAGGGTCCGATCTGCGTGCATGTCCTCACGCAAAAGGGTCGCGGATACTCCCCTGCCGAGGACGACGACGAAAAGCATCTGCACGACACCCCCGTGTTCGACCCCGCGATCGGCCCACCGAAGGCCATTCCGTCCGGGTACACACAGGCATTTGCCGATGCGATTATCAAAGAAGCCGATGGCGACCCGCGCATTGTCGCCATCACTGCGGCGATGCCAGGCCCGACGGGTTTGATCCCGTTCGAACTGCGCTTCCCCGATCGATTCTTCGACGTCGGCATTGCCGAGCAGCACGCGATGACCGGCGCTGCGGGTATGGCCATGGGTGGGCTTCGCCCAGTCGTTGCGCTGTACAGCACCTTCCTGTCGCGCGCCTGGGATCAGGTCGTGTACGACGTCGCCCTGCACCGCCTTCCGGTGGTGCTCTGTCTGGATCGGGCCGGCATTACGGGCGACGACGGCCCGAGCCATCACGGCGTGTACGACATGGCGCTGCTGTCGAAGGTGCCGGGCATGCGCGTGCTCGCGCCATCAAGCGCACAAGAACTCGGTGTGATGTTGCACGACGCGATGGTGCTGGCCGACGACGGCCCGGTGGTGATCCGCTACCCCAAGGGTGCTGCGCACCAGGTCAGCGAACACGAGGTCGGCACGGGGCTGCATGCACGTCGCATCCAACAAGGCGACGGCAGCGTGTGCGTGCTTGCGATCGGAAAGATGGTAGCCATCGCCGAGAAGGCCGCCGAACAGCTGGCGTCCGAAGGCCTCACGGTGTCGGTATGGGACGTTCGCAGCTGTGCGCCGCTCGATCCCGCGATGATCACCGACGCTGCCACACACGCGATGGTCGTAACGGTCGAGGACGGCATTCGCGACGGGGGCATCGGCATGACGATCGCCGATCGGATCCATGCGATTGATCCCGCGGTGCCGGTGGAGGTGCTCGGCGTTCCCACGCGGTTCATTCCGCAGGCCAAGCCGGACCGCATCCTTGCCCAGCTTGGTCTCGATGCACAGGGCATCGCCGCCACAATCCGGTCGCGAATTCACTGATCCATTGTGACCTTTGCCGACGAACTCGCGTTTGCGCTCGAAATCGCCGACATTGCCGACGCCATCACGATGCCGCACTACGAACGGCGAGCGTTCACCGTTGATCGCAAGCCCGATCGCAGCGAAGTCACCGAAGCCGACCGTGAAACAGAGGCCGCGCTGCGTGCCGCGGTAGCCACGTCGTTTCCCCATCATGGTTTCTTCGGTGAGGAGCAAGGCGTTTCGGGTGACCTCGCGTCGCCGTGGCGATGGATCGTCGATCCCATCGACGGCACCAGCAACTTCGTGCGCGGTATTCCCGTGTGGGCGACTCTCATCGCGCTCACACATGCGCAACACGGTCCGGTTGTCGGCGTGGTGTCCGCGCCGATCATGCAGCGTCGGTGGGCGGCAGCGGCGGGGCACGGTGCGACGGTCAATGGTCTGCCGATTCGGGTGTCGACCATCGATCAGCTCGCGGAGGCGCAGGTGTGCGTCACCTTCGGCCGGGGCTGGGACATCCTCGGGCTCACGCCTCAGTTGGTGCAATTGCAGCAATCGGCATATCGCTCGCGCGGGTTTGGCGACTTCTGGCAACACATGCTCGTCGCTGAAGGTGCGATGGAGATCGCCGTCGACGCCATCGGCGTGCAGCCGTACGATCTGGCTGCGGTGCAGGTCGTGGTCGAGCAGGCCGGTGGCACGTTCACCGATCGACTCGGAGTACGCACGTTCGAATCGAATTCGGCGGTCAGCTCGAACGGCCTATTGCACCCCGAGGCGATCGATCGCATCGCCCCCGGGCACGGACGCTGATACGCCATTTGCTGAACTGTGCCGAGGGCCGAGCTGCTCATCCGCAGCGCACGTCTCGTCGACGGCAGCGGCTCGCCCGCGCGCATGGCCGACGTCGCCGTTGATGACGACCGAATTGTTGCCGTCGAGACTGCGGGATCCGTGTCGACGGTCGCTACCAGACGCGTCATTGTCGCCGATGGGCTGCTGCTCACGCCCCGATGGGTCGACGTGCGCGCGCACACACACACTACGACGCGCAGGTGAGCTGGGACCCGTGGATGACTCCGTCGGGTTGGCACGGGGTGACCACCATCGTGAAGGGCAACTGCGGTGTCGGCTTTGCTCCCGCCCGTCCTGATCGACACGAGTGGTTGATCGAGCTGATGGAGGGTGTCGAAGACATTCCCGGTTCGGCCATGATCGAAGGCGTCACGTCGGAGTGGAACACGTTTCCCGAGTACCTCGATGCCATTGCAGCGCATCGGTGCAGCCATCCGCCGGACGGGTCACGGTGTCTTTCAGTTCGCTCCCGAACATGCCCGCCTCCCCGTCGACGAGTGGCCGTGGATGCCCGAACGGTTGCAGACACTTGCCGATCCCGAACGACGCAGGCGCATCATCGAGGACATCCCCGACGACGGCGGGCTGCTCCGAGCAGGGGTCCTCGACAAGCTCGCACGCATCCGCTCGTAGTCGATGGCGCCACCATCGACGACGAGCCATCGGCCGAGATGTCGGTGGCTGCGATCGCTGCAGCCACAGACATCGCGCCGCTGCAGCTGATCCTCGATCAACTCACCGGCCACGATGGCAATGGCGTGATCTGCGCGCCGTGCTTCAACTGCACGTGCGGCGATCTCTCGATGACGTACGAGGCCACCCAGCACCATCGCACCCGGATTGGCCGCAGCGACGCCGGCGCACACTGCGGCGCGATCTGCGATGGCGGCACGCCCACATTCATGCTCACCCACTGGACCCGCGACCGCACGCGACTGCCACTCGAGTACGTCGTGCAGCGCCGGACTCGACAGACCGCCGAGCTCTACGGCTTGCGCGACCGCAGGTTGGTCGCGCAAGCATGCGCGCAGATCTGAACCTGATCGACTACGACGCTTTGTCGTTCGCGCTACCGCGGATGGCATTCGACCTACCCGCCGACGGGCGACGGCTCATCCAAAGGGCCCGTGGCTACCGAGCCACATTCGCGGGTGGCGTGCAGACGGTGGCCGACGACGCGTTCGCCGGCGCCCTTCCCGGTCGGCTGATCCGCGGGCCGCAACACTCAGCGTAGAACGGTTGGACCTACTCGACGAGATCGTCGGGGCGCGGCCCGAAGACGAAGTAGTGCTCGATGTATGGCGACGGGTCGGTACTGCCCCAGTCGTATGCCGCAACTTGCGCGGCGCTGCGCCGGCCCAATTGCGAACGGAACAACTCGAACCGGCTGACGCGTAGCACCGTCGGCGCATCGGGTGCACCGACGTGGTCACCTTCGAGAGTGATGATCTGCGCGGCAGGCAATCCCCGTTCGTTGGCTGTAGCAATGAACGACTGGGCGAAGATGGGCGTGGCCCACGCGCCGAACTCATCGGGGAGCACTCCGGGCAGACCGAGTGCGCCGCGCAGATCTGCCTCGTGCGCATGCACATCGAACACGGCCCGCTGCACTGCCTCGCCGCCGGGCGCCGACAGCACTGCCTCCACGAGTGGAGCGTCGGCGTCCCAACCGGCGAGCAGGTCAGCCATGCTGGTCTGGCGGTGGCGCTGCACCTGGGCATCGGTCCACGGATCGGTGGTCACGCCATCGAGGTTGCCGGTGCGGACGTCTTCGGTGATGCCGCGCAGGTGCGCGAGCACGTCGTGCACGTTCCACTGCGGAGTCGCCGGACACACTCGCTCCACCTCATCCGCAGGCAGGTCCGCGAGAATGCTCGTGATTCGCCCCCGTGCGGCGGCGTACAGTCCACCCAGATCAGTGCTCATCGCGCGAGCGTATGCGAAAGGAACTCCCCCGATGTCGCTTGAGGTACGGGCCACCGAGATATGAACGTCGACCAGTATCTCCACGCAATTCGCTCAGAGACCGCATTGCTCGCCGCAGCGGCCCGCGCAGCCGGCCCCGATGCCGCTCTGCCCAGCTGCCCAGATTGGGTGATGCGCGATGTGATCCATCATCTGGGTGAGGTGCAGCGCTGGTCGGCTGCGGTGGTACGCGACTCGGTTTCGAACCCCTCGGAGCTCGCGCAGGACTTTCTCGGCTCGCTGCCTGATGACGACGCGCTCATTGACTGGCTCGATGCAGGTGCCGGCGCGCTGGTCACTGCGTTGCGCGACGCCGATCGCGATCTTGCGTGCTTCACGTTTCTCGAGAACTCCCCACCACCGCGAGTGTTCTGGGCCAGGCGCCAGGCTCACGAGGTGGGTATGCACCGCGTCGATGCCGAGTTGGCGCTCGGTCGCAACACCGGCTTCACCGCGGACATCGCCACGGACGGCATCGACGAACTGCTCACGGGATTCGCACCACGCAAGCGCACGCCGCTGCGCAGCGACGTGCCGCGGCGTTTGTTGATCGCTCCGGATGACAGCCCGTCAGCCTGGGGCGTGACCATCGGCGAGCACCCAGTGGTCACCGATCGGCTGACTGCGGCGGACGCAATCGCGTCCATGGCCGACTGCTCCGTCAGCGGCTCAAGCTCGAATATCTACGAGGCGCTGTGGAACCGTCGGGATACCGAGGGACTCTGCATCGATGGCGACGCAGCCGTGCTGAACCTGTTCCGCAGCGCCGTGCAGATCCGCTGGAGTTAGTGCCTGCGCCGAGGGCAACTCGGTTCAGGACGCGAGCCGACAGCGTCTACAGCGTCTTGTGTTGCACCACCCTGATTCCGTTGCGACTCGCGACGACGTAGAAGGTGTGCGGGCCAGGGCAAACGTATGGCAGGTTCACCGAACCCGCGGCCGCGAGGTCGCTTTGGTACGGAGCGTCGACGTTGTCGATCGCCAGGTACACCGTGTCGGCGCCAGTAAAGGACCACGTCACCGTTACTTGCGGAAGCTGATCGGCCGGCACCGTCGTGACGCCCGGCGACCCGATGACGATCGGGCACGATATCGAAGCACTGACCGTGAGACTCACGGCCTTGGGAGCACCGACCGAAGGCGTCGGCGCTGCCCCGGTCGAGGTGCTCGTCGGGGAGCGCGCCGCGGTGCTGGTCGGGGTGCTGGTCAGTGAGTGAACGGACGTCGTCGTCGACGTCGTGGGTCGCGTTGAGTTGGTCGTCGTTACCGACCCCGCAGCCGGCACCTTGTTCGAACTGCACGCGGCAACCGACATGATGACACCGGCGACACAACCTGTGAGCATGCGCCGTCGGGACCAAGACATCTCACGAATCTATCGGCGCTCGACGCTGGCGTAGCGGCCTCGCATCCGCCGCGGTGATCAGTGGCCGAGATCAGTGATAGTAGGGGTTCTCGCCGTTCGTATGGTCGGTGAGATCCTTGACCCGTTCGATGCCGGCGATCTGCTCGACAATCATTGTCTGCACGCCGTCGAGCATGGTCATCCGGCTCATCGAGCACCCGTGGCAACCGCCGCCCATGGTCAAGAACGCAGTACCCAGTTCGTCGTGGCCGACGAAAGTGACGAAACCACCGTGCGAGGCGAGCGCCGGGTTGACCTCGCCGACGATGACGGCTTCGATCTCTGCTGATAACGCATCGTCGCGCACGAGACCTTCGATAGTGGGCGCCATCGGCTTGTTCGGGTTGCGGATGACGAGACCCTGGGAGTCGGTGAAGTCCAGTGTCGCACCAGTGAGCAACTCGATGTCCTTGGCCGGGATGATCACCTTTAGGCCGTCGTGCGTACGCACCTCGTCGCTGAACGCTGCCTTGGTGGTAATTTCGAACGACAGGTCGTAGCGGAATTCCTGACCGGGCTCGCTGATGATCTCGAGGCGAAGGCCGAGACGATCGGTCTCGGGCTCATCGTCGCGCATCTGGATGATCTGCGCGTGCGCGGCGGAGGTCACAGAGATGATCTGGTCTGAGTCGACTTGTGCAGAGAGGGGGCTCACTGCAAAAACGCTATCGGCTCAGCGCACAGAGCGTCCCTACCGACCGCTCCGTTCAGCCGGGTCCGCCGCCATCGCACTCGATGCGCTGACCAGTGACGTAGCCGGCTCCATCGCTGCACAACCACAACACAACACTGGCCACATCGAGCGGTTGGCAGACATGCCCGAATGCCGCACTCGCGTCGAACCCGCGCAGGTCGTGCAGATCGCGGTCGCCGGTCATCGCTCGCGCCAGGCGCACGCCCATATCCGTCTCGACCAAACCCGGCGCGACGATGTTCACGTGGATGCCGTGACGGCGTTCTTCCTTGGCCAGCGTGAGCGCCAACGCCTCGAGCGCGGCCTTACCCATGTTGTACGGCGCACCGTTGGGGCCCATGTGTGACGTCGCCACTGACGACACCATCACGATGTCACCACGACCCCGCGTGCGCATCGATGGGAGCACCAGCCGCGACAGATGGTGCGCACCGAATGCGTGGGTGGCCACCACGCGTTGCATCTCAGCCGGATCGGTGTCGGCGACCGCTTGACCGCGTGAGGCAATGCCGGCGTTACACACGAGGACGTCGATGTGCCCGAAGTCGGCGAGGACAGCATCGACCATGACACGATCAGCCTCGGCGTCGTCGATGGACGCCGCGAATGCTGCCGCGGAGCCACCAGCGGCGCGGATGGTGGCAACCGTCTCAGCCGCAGCCTCTGCGTCGCGGCGGTAGTTCACCGCCACAGTGGCGCCGTGCGACGCCAGCAGCTCGGAGATACCACGTCCGATCCCACGGCCTCCACCGGTGACCAGTGCGACGCGCCCGTCGAGTTGACCCATGTCGATTCTCCTATGTGACTGCTTCGTTTAGGGTGCATCATTGCGGCACCTCGGCGGCGAGTATGGCAACCTTGACCCGTGCAAGACGGCAGCCGCAGAGCGATAATCGCAGCATTCTTCGCGAATCTCGGCATTGCACTTGCCAAATTCATCGGATTCCTGA
The DNA here is from genome assembly GCA_025360105.1 of Actinomycetes bacterium. Lineage (GTDB taxonomy): Bacteria > Actinomycetota > Acidimicrobiia > Acidimicrobiales > Ilumatobacteraceae > WLMZ01. The sequence continues at coordinate 85,265 of JANYCT010000091.1, forward strand.
TCACCGGTTCGGCCGGCCTCCTGGCTGAGGCCGGGCACTCGCTCGCTGACACCGGCAACCAGGCGCTGTTGATGTTCGGCGGCAAGCGGTCGCGTCGTTCCCCGAACGCGAGTCACCAGTTCGGCTTCGGCAACGAGAGGTTCTTCTGGGCGTTCGTCGTTGCGCTGGTGCTCTTCAGCGGCGGCGGGTTGTTTGCGCTGTACGAGGGCATCCAGAAGCTGATCCATCCGCATCAGGCCGAGAGCATCGGCGTTGCCGTGGCAATCCTGCTTGCTGCGGTGGCGCTGGAATCGTTCTCGCTCGCAACGGCCGTTCGCGAGGTTCGCCACATCAAGGATCCGGCGATGTCCTACTGGCGTTTCATCCGCACGTCGAAGCAACCCGAGCTACCCATCGTGTTACTCGAAGACATCGGTGCGCAGATCGGTCTCATGTTCGCGCTGTTCGGCTTGATGATGACCTCCGTCACCGACAACGCACGGTGGGACGCATTGGGCTCGGTGGCCATCGGCCTGTTGCTGATGGTGATCGCCAGCATCCTTGCCGTGCGCATGAAGGCGTTGCTCATCGGCGAATCCGCATCGCCCGTCGATCAGGCCACCGTCGTCGACGCGCTCACGTCGTCGCAACACGTGACGCGGCTGATCCACGTCCGCACGCTGCATCTCGGACCCGAGGAGTTGATGGTGGCCGCGAAGCTCGAGTTCGAGCGAAACCTCTCGGTGGCCGACCTCGCTGCTGCAGTCGATGCCGCTGAGTCGGCGCTGCGAATTGCTGTGCCTGCGGTGACACTGATCTACATCGAGCCCGATTTGTATCGGGATCTCACGCCGTGACCACCGTCGACGCGGCAGCGACACCTACCTCGAACCGTCGACTCGTGCCGAGCAACCGCACCATCGGCTTCTTGGCCGTCATCGGCGTGGTCGTGTGCTTCTCGCTCGGCTCCACATTGGTGAAGCGAGCCCACACCCCTGGTGTACTCGTGGCCTTTTGGCGAATGGTCACCACCACCATCGTGTGGAACTCGATCCTGCTCGTCCGTGGCCGTCACATCACGCTGGCCGACCTCAGGCAGGCGCTGATCCCGGGCATCTTCTTCGGCCTCAACATCACATGCTTCTACGCCGGGGCTACACACAACAGCGTTGCGAACGCCGAGCTCATCGGGTCGCTGACTCCGTTCCTGGTAGTGCCCATCGGAGCGAAGTTCTTCAAGGAGTACATCAACGTGCGCGCTCTGTTGTTCGCATTCGTGGCCTTCGCTGGTGTGGCAATCGTGCTGTTCACCGCTCCGCCCAAAGGCGATGCGTCATTGAAGGGCAATCTGCTCGGCCTCACCGCGATGCTGCTCTGGGCCACATACATTGCGACCACCCGCCACTTCCGGCGCGAGATGGACGTGGTCACGTTCATGGCCTCGATCACTCCGATCGCGATCATCACCGTCTTGCCGCTGGCGCTGCTCAACGGCAACATGTTCGACATCAGCAGCACCGGATGGCGCTACATCGCCCTGCTCACCTTTGTCACCGGTGTAGCGGCACACGGACTCATGGTGTTCGCTCAAAAGACCATCCCCATCGGCACCATCGGTATCGCTCAGGTGGCGCAACCGGCGCTCGCTGCGCTGTGGTCGTTCCTGCTCGTGGGCGAAGCGCTGCACGGCTGGCAGCTGTTCGGCATGGCCATGGTGCTCGGTGGATTGCTGTGCTTCATCCTGATGAACCAGCGACGGCCCAAGGTGGCCGTCGTGAACACCGTCAGTTCGCTGGGTTGAGCAACACGAGCGGGATCTCGCGCTCGGTCTTGGTCTGATAGCCGGCGTAGTTCTTGTACTTCTCGGTGATCAGCGGCCACATCCGTGCTCGCTCGTCAGCCGATGCAATGGTGGCCGTCATTGGTTGCTTGGCCGCACCCTTGAACGCCACCTGTACCTGTGGGTTGTCACGCAGGTTCAGGAACCATGCCGGATGCTGATCGTCGCCACCGCGTGACGCCACGATGACGATGGTCGCGCCCTCCTGCAACGGCGAAGTGAGCATGACCGCACGTGGTTCACCGCTCTTGCGACCGGTGGTCACAAGTTCGAGCACGGGCATCTTGCCGGCGCTCCATCCGATCTTGCCGAAGCTGAGTTTCAGCACGCTTCGATGCACGGTATTCATGGTTTTCAATGCGAAATCGCTTGGCATGCGCGAACCCTAGCGGCTGGGGCTACTGTGACGTCTCAACACACGGGGAGCTCGCAGGTTCGGCGGGCTGAGAGGGTGCACGCCGGCACCGACCCTTCAAACCTGATCTGGGTAATGCCAGCGGAGGGAAGCCACGGTGTCACACACTCGAACTGCAGTCATCATCACGGGGGGCTCGGCGCTCGCGCCGGCAGCGCTGCTCGACCTCGAACCCGACGCCTATGTCATCGCTGCGGACTCCGGGCTCGACCATGCCCGAGCCGCGGGCCTCACACCGCAGGTTGTAGTCGGTGACCTCGATTCGGTCAGCGATGCTGGCCTGCAATGGGCTCACGATCTCGGCATTGAGGTACAGGCGTTCCCACGTGACAAGGACTTCACCGACACCGAACTCGCCCTGTCCCAGGCCGTTGCCAGAGGCGCCACCGACGTAGTGCTGTTGAGTGGCGGGAGTGGACCTGATGACGACCGGCTCGATCACACCATCGGCGCGATCACAAGCCTGGGCGCAGCCTCGCTTGCGGCGTGTCACTCGGTGACCGCCCGCTGGGGCCACACACTTGTGCATGTGTTGCACGGCCCGCGAACCGTTCTCTTGAGCGTCGAACCCGGCCGCACTTTCTCGTTGTTGGCCCTGCACGGTCCGTGTCGCGGTGTCTCGGTTACGGGCGCTCGATGGCCGCTCGCCGACGCGACGATCGAGCCCGCGTCGAGCCGCGGCGTCAGCAACGAAACCCTTTCCGACCAGCTGCACCTGCAGGTGAGCGCGGGCGTTCTCACGGTCATCCTCCCCCAACAGTTCGGAGCTTCGTTGTGAAACAGTTCAGCATGGTTGTTGCATCTGCAACTCTCGCGATCTCCGCGTGCAGCTCCGGGTCCACGGCGGCGACGGAGACGAAGCCCGCATCGCTCACACTGGTGGCGTACGACTCGTTCAACGTGAAGCCGGAGGCATTCGATGCGTTCACCACGGCCACCGGAATCGCAGTAAAGGTCGTCACCGCCGGCGACGCCGGGGCGATGCTCACCAAGGCGGCCCTGACCGCGGGCAACCCTGAGGGCGACGTGATGTGGGGCGTCGACAACACACTGCTGGCACGGGCCCTGCAGGCCAAGGTGTTCTCGCAATACACCTCAGCCCAACTCCCCACGTTGAACGCATCGGCAGTTGACTTCGCGCCCAAGCACGAAGTCACTCCCGTGGATGAGGGTGACGTCTGTATCAACTTCGACAAGGCGTGGTTCGCCACGAACAAGCTCGATCCGCCGAGCACGCTGGCTGATCTGACCAAGCCCGCGTACAAGGATCTGCTCGTCGTCGAGAATCCGGCCACGTCGTCGACCGGCCTGGCGTTCCTGCTCGCCACCATCGCACGATCCGGCGAGAACGGTTGGCAGCAGTACTGGAAGGATCTTCGCACGAACGGCGTAAAGGTGGTCGACAGTTGGGACCAGGCGTATTCGGAGGCCTTCTCCGGTTCCGCCGGGAAAGGGCCGCGGCCGCTCGTGGTCTCCTACGGCTCCAGCCCGCCGGCGGAGGTGATCTTTGCCGAGCCTCGCCCCGACACCGCACCCACGGGTGTCATGGCGTCGAGCTGTTTCCATCAGGTGGAGTTCGCCGGTGTGCTGCGCGGCACCAAGCACCCCGCTGCGGCCGGGCAGTTGATCGATTATCTCGTCTCGAAGGGCTTTCAGGAGACGCTGCCGCTCACGCTGTTCGTCTACCCCTCACGCGTCGATGCAGCACTGCCTCGGGAGTTCATCGACTACACCGTGCGGCCTACCGACTCGCTCACTGTGACACCGGCTGAGATCGAATCGAAGTCGAAGGCTTGGATTTCGACATGGACCGACATCGTGGTGCGGTGAACAGCGCGGCCGTCCGCCGCCATCGGCGCTCACCCAACCGGCTGCCGCGCGCACTGGTCGTCGGTCTAGCCGCGCCCGCCCTCGTCTTCGTCGCGATGTTTTACGCATGGCCTGTGGTCACACTGGCGACACGGTCGTTCACTGCTGAAGCCGTGCGAACCGTTCTGCACGACAAGGCCATCCATCGTGTGGTCTGGTTCACGGCTTGGCAGGCAGCGCTGAGCACCGTGCTCACGGTGGCCGTCGGTCTGATCCCCGCATACCTGCTGGCCCGCTACGAGTTCGTGGGTCGGCGCAGCGTGACCGCGCTCGTGACCGTTCCGTTCGTGCTGCCCACGGTAGTAGTGGGAGCTGCGTTCTTGGCGCTGCTCCCTGACTCATTGGATCAGAGCGCCACCGCGATCGTGGTGGCCCACGTCTTCTTCAACATCGCTATCGTCGTGCGCGGCGTCGGCGGCCTGTGGGAGCAACTCCCCACCGACCTCGCCGCAGCGGCGCGAACGCTTGGGGCATCGCCTGCGCGCACGATGCGTGAGATCACGCTGGCGCTGCTCGCCCCGGCGATCTACGCATCGGCGAGCATCGTGTTCCTGTTCAGCTTTACCTCGTTCGGAGTGGTCCGCCTGCTCGGTGGACCCGCCCATCCCACGCTCGAAGTGGAGATCTGGCAGCGCGCCACCCGGCTCGGCGATGTCGGCGTCGCCGCCGTGTTATCGGTTACCCAACTCATCCTGCTGGGCGTGGCGGTGGCTTGGTTTGCGCGCATGCAGACCCGCCATCAACGCACGCTGGGCCTCGCCCCGCTGACGCAACGGCAACGACCGCGCACCCGCCGTCAACGAGTCTTCGTGGGGTTCACCATCGCCTCTGTGGTCGTCGCCGTCGGCGCGCCGCTCGTTGCCCTGATCGAGCACAGTCTGCGCACCGGGCAGGGACACTCACTTGCCGCGTGGCGCGCAGTGTTCGGCAACGACGTAGCCAACTCAAACCGACCCAGCCTCAACCCCGGCCTCGATGCATTTGCGTCGATCACGGCATCGCTGCGCATCGCCGTTGTCGCCATGTTGATCAGCGTGGTCATCGGCGGGTGCGCGTCGTTGGCGATCACCGCTCTCGGGCGCAGCGGTCGGCTACTCGACGTCGGCCTCATGCTGCCGCTCGCTACGAGCGCAGTCACCATCGGATTCGGGTTGCTGATCACCTTCAACAGTGCGCCGGTCGATTGGCGCGGCTCTGCGCTGATGATCCCGCTCGGACACGCGCTGGTTGCCACGCCGTTCGTCGTGCGCATCGTGGTGCCCGTGTTACGCGCCGTGGATCCTCGTTTGCGCGATGCAGCGGCCACTCTTGGAGCCACGCCGGCGCGGGCATGGTGCACTATCGATCTGCGCATCACTGCACGGCCATTGCTGACCGGCGCTGGATTCGCCTTCGCCATTTCACTCGGCGAGTTCGGGGCCACGTCGTTTCTGACGCGCCATGGCCGCGAGACGCTACCGATCGCCATCGAACGCCTGCTGAATCGGCCCGGTGCGCTGCTGCACGCACAGGGATACGTGTTGGCCACAGTGCTCGCGGTGCTCACCTTCGTCGTCATCGCTGCAGTAGAGGCAATCCGTGTGGAGCGTCGAACGCATGCTTGAGGCGCAGCACATCTCGGTGGCCTTCGGTGACAACACGGTCTTGACCAACGCCACGATCACCGTCGGAGCAGGCAAAGTGGTCGCGTTGCTCGGACCCTCAGGGTCGGGCAAGAGCACATTGCTCCGCGTGATCGCCGGCCTACTCGTTCCCGACAGCGGGCGCGTGCTGCTCGACGGTGTCGACATCACAGCGCTGCCCACACATCGGCGCAACATCGGCATGGTGTTTCAGGATGATCAGCTCTTTCCGCATCGCACCGTGGCGCAGAACATCGAGTTCGGGCCGCGGATGCTCGGCTGGGTCAAGGCTCGACGCTCTGCTCGGGTCGCCGAACTCCTGGATCTTGTCGGCCTCGGCGCCCTCGCAGATCGGCGCGTCACCGAACTATCAGGCGGCGAGTCAAAGCGGGTAGCACTCGCACGCACACTCGCACCCGAACCCCGCGTCGTGCTGCTCGACGAGCCGCTCACCGGGCTCGACCGCGATCTGCACGATCAACTGGCCGACGACCTTGCCGGTCTGCTGCGACGAACGAATACATCCGCCCTGCTGGTCACCCATGATCACAATGAAGCTACGACGATCGCCGATCGCATCATCACGATCGACGCGATCTCCGGTTCAGGCGCGCCCGGCGCTCACCAATGATCAGCGACGGAGGGCGCGATCGAGCGCTGCCTCACCGAGAGCCATGTCGGTGCGATGGTCGCGTTCGATCTTGCTGAGGTATGTGATCGCCACCTCGTCGGCCTCGACGATACCCCCATCGGTGTCGGCGGGAAGTTCGACTGCATCGCCCCACGCCATACGCACATGGAAGGTTCCATCGTGGCCCTGCTTGGGCTCCAAGACTGCCGACGACATCTTGCGCGGCGGCTCCATGCCGACCCGCGCGTGACGCCAACCCTTGATCTGATCGATCTCCACGTTGGGTACGTTCAGGTTCACCACCACCGGCTCGGCGGGCATCTGCGCCACGAGCCCCCCAACAAAGGCATCGGCCACCGCTGCGGCGGTGTCCCACTTCTGGCCGATGAGCATCTCGTCCCAGCCCTGCCCCTCGACACCGAACCCGGTGACGGCCTGGCTGACCGCTACGCCCGAGATACCGCCGTTGCGAGCCGTGAGCGCAGCGCCAATGGTGCCCGAGTGATACACCGAGCGGCCGACATTGGCCCCCGGATTGATACCCGACACGATGAGGTCGAACGGTGCCCCGAACGCGCCGAGGCGCGAGAACATCACGCACAACGCAGGCGGCCCGGTGACCGACCATGCTTCATCGATGCCCTCGACAGTGCAGCGATGCACCTCGGGCTGGATCAGATGCAGTGCCCCGAGCGCCGCGCCGGCTCCGGAGAACTCGCGATCCGGGGCCACCACCACTACCTCGCCGTGGCGACGCATCGCCCGCGCCAGTACGTGCAGACCGACTGAGTCGATGCCATCGTCGTTCGTGAGCAGAATTCTCATGCCCCTATCCTGCCGTGTCGCAGGCGCACGCGCACTTCCCCGCAGGTGAACATCAAGCGGCCTGCAGCTGACGCAAGTGGCTATCGTCGTCGCATGCGCGTTGGATTCCTCGGGGCCGGGCTGATCGCCACGTATCACAGCAAGAGCTTGCGGCGAAGTGGTGCCGAAGGGCCGTGCGGCATCGTGCGAGCCGGCGTCTTCGACCCCAACACCGACCGGGCCGCAGCATTTGCTGCCGCCTCGGGCCATACCGTCTGCGACAGCGAGGACGCTGTACTCGACTCATGCGACGCGGTGTACGTGTGCACCTGGACCAACGAACACCCGCGGTTGGTCGCCAAGGCCGCCCAGCGCGGACTGCACATCTTCTGTGAGAAGCCGCTCGCAGTCTCGCTGGCCGCGGCGCAGACGATGGCTGCGGTCGTCAACGCATCTGGCGTCACCAATCAGGTCGGTCTCGTGTTGCGACGTTCACCGGCGTATCTGTGGGCACGCCACCTCGTGACCCAGCCAGCGGCCGGCCGTGTTATGGCGGTGGTGTTCCGCGACGACCAGTTCATTCCTGTGCAGGGTCACTACGGCAGCACGTGGCGTGGCGACAAGAACCTGGCCGGCTCGGGAACACTGCTCGAACACAGCATCCACGATGTCGACATGCTCCGCTTCGTGGTCGGCGACATCGCCCGGGTGAACGCAAACGAGGCCAACTTCCATGGCCTCGACGGCATCGAAGACGTTGTTGCCGCGACGCTCACATTTCGCAACGGAGCCATCGGCACACTCACCACCGTGTGGCACGACAATCTGGCGCGGCCGAGTTTGCGTCGGGTGGAGATCTTCTGCGAGCGGCGCTTCATCGTCATCGAAGGCGACGACTGGTTCGGGCCGGTGCACTGGACCGACGCCGATGGCGCCGAGCACACGCTGCAGGGCGAAGCTCTCGAAGAGGTCGCGACGCCGTTGGTCGACGGAGACCTGAACCCTGACGGAGAGTTTGTTCGCGCCGCCGTCGCAGGCCTGCCCGCATGGCCCACCTTCGATACGGCCGTGGACGCGCACCGTGTCGTAGACGCGATGTACACCTCGGCCCATGCCGGCGGCTCGTCCGTGCAGGTCGAGTCCTGAGCTCCAGCACCGTGATGCGTGTCGCAGAGATCTCAATGGCGGACACCCACGCGCTGCGCCTGGCGGTGCTCCGCGCGAACACCCCCACCACCGACGTGACCTTCCCCGAAGACGATTGGCCGGGCACCGTGCATCTCGGTGTGCTCGATGCTGCGAACCTCGTGGTGGCCACATCGTCGTGGGTACAGCGCAACTGTTCCGAGTACCCCGACGAGCGCGGCGTTCAGCTACGTGGCATGGCGACTGCGCGAGCGTTGCAGGGCACCGGGGTCGGAGGGCTGTTACTCGGAGCCGGGATCGAACGTCACCGCGAGCAGGGCGTCGAGGTGATGTGGGCCAGGGCACGCGACACCGCGTTGGGCTTCTACCTACGCCATGGATGCACCGTCGTCGGCGACGGTTTCATTGACGACACCACGCAGCTTTCCCATCACGTCGTGGTGCGCCGACTGATCCACTGACGCTCAACGGTTTCCATCAACCTTCGGCCTCCTCACACAGTGCCCCAAGGAGTCCTATGGCCGCACCATCCACCGTCGCCGAGCAGTTGCGCTTACGCGCCCGGGCGCTGCGCGTCGTGGCTCAGGTGATCGACGACTGCGGCGCGATCACGCTGTATCGGCGCGCCGGAAGCGATACATGGATCGGCCCCACACCACAACGCTGCCTCGACGATCTCGTTGCCGCGCGAACGCAATTGCAGCGATCTGCTGCGGATCTTCGCGGAGCAGCGCATCGGCTCGATGTACGCGCAGAGCAGACCGACATCGCCGCCGCACGACTGCTGACCTCGCAGATGGGCAGACTGTGACCGGCTTCATGGGCTACGACCGGCTTTTGCTACGTTCGCTTCGCGACGTCATGCATCGCAGCGTCGGCGAACTCGAGCGCATTCGCAGCTCGGATCCCGAGGCCGCGGCAGCGATGCGCAGCGTGCGGTCCATTCACGATCAGATCGGCGCACGGTGGTTGCCGTTGCTCGACTCGATGGTTGCGTGTGTCGCCACAGACGCGTATCGGCCTCTCCACATCGGACTCGCTGATCTCACCGTGAGCAGGTTCGGCGTGATCCAATCGCTCTACGGCTGGGCGGTTGTCACCGACCCACTCCCCGCCTCGACAACCGCCGACCCAGCAAGAGGCGTCGCCACGCTCGATCAGGCACAGGCACTGGGTTGGCTGCTCTCACATGGCGACATCGACGCGCTCGTGAGCGACGATGAGATCGCATGGCTCGACAGCACTCTCGTCGAGATCGCCCGCCGTCCAATGTTGGCCGACGCATTTCTGACCAACCTGACTACCAACGGATGGACGCATCTCTGCAACCGCCTCGGAGACGATCGCATCACACTCGTGGCCGAACGGACGATCACTGGTCATCTCGGCGATCCAGAACAGCGGCGCCTCGCCGGCATCGACGGCATCGTCGCCACCCTTGGCGCGATGTTGGTCGATGATCATCAACGCCACCCACACGCCAATCCACTCACGCTGCTCAGCGACATGACCCCCTACGCGGCTGCGTCATTGGTCCAGCACCTTCACCTCGAGAGCGAGGCGCTCGCGTCCATCAGCACGACGCTCATCACGCGTTACCGCGAGGGTGGATGGTCCGATGTGCAGCGCCCCGGGCCGGGCACCGCCGACATCCTCATTCAGATCATGCTTGACACCCCCGGCGCTTCCAAGGCGTTCGTGATGGCCCACGTCTCCGATCCGGCGATGTTGCTGGACGCTCCCCACGAGGCAAAGCTCGCTGAGCAACTGCTCCTCAGCGCCACATCACACGCCAACATGACGCTCGCGGAATCAGCGGTCGCGATCCCGGCACTGACCCGATTCATCCGCGATCGGTACAACAGCGGCGTCGGTTTCTATGGTCAGTTCGACCCCGACGTCACCACCTTTGGGGTCGATCTGATCGCTCCGTGGCTGTTGCAATTCACCGCCGCGCATGCCGCCGACTGGAACCTTGGATCGGGTGAGACGGCGCGTCTGCTCGCGTCGATCATCGTCGACGACGCCGCGTTCGCTCGCCTGATGAGCAGACGGGACGACGTCGCTGCGGGCGTCTCCACACGGCTCGCCACGAGTAGCGACGCCGCTCGGCACTCGGTAGCCGACCTCGCCGCACTTGTGGGTCTCGTCGACACGCTCGCACGCAAGCGCGGAATCACTAATGCCTCCGAGGCGATGCAACTGTGGGACACCGCCTTCGCGGCGGTGAGTACATCTACTTCGTTTCTTCCCGGGGGAATCGTCGCCACTGTCGGTACGGGGGTGGCTCTGCACACCCTGCGGGTGGTGCTCGACGACCGCGGCGTCACACCTCTCGACGGACCCATCGTTGCGCACGACACCCTGCACCAACTCGATTGGCTCACCGCCGTTGCTGCGGCCACGGTCGTGTGCGCGACATTCGATCAGATGGTCGCCAACGGACGCATTTCTGCCGATGCTCTCGCGCCGCCGGTGCCTGACGCACAGAGCGCAACCCCGGGAGCCGCCTACTCTGCCGCCTTTGCCAGATGGCTCGACAACGCTCATCTCGGCGACCAAGCGGTGCTGCTCGACGACATCAAACAAACGATGATGAGCGCGCACGAAGCCGAGCGCAACGCCACCGAGTTGTCCACGCGATGAGACTCCCGAACCAGCTTCAGCGCAGATGACGCTCACCTCGCTTCGGGCTGATCAGTAGCTGCGCAGGTCGATCACGTTGTCGTCGGGGTCGCGCATGTAGGGGCTGCGCGCGAAGCCCTGTGCGCCGAACAGGCCATCGGTGGGGCCGCTTACGGCATCGATCACGTCATCGGCCGCAAGCGCATCGAGATCGGTCGGATCGATGACACAACAGAAATGCGCCACATCGGTACCGGCGCGATCGCCGCTCCGAGCACCCTCGGCATAGAACCGCAACGACCTCGCCACGTCGGCCGTGATGAGAACAGGGTGATCGAAACCGGTGACGCGCATGAGCGCTGACATCACCGTGACGCTAGTGCTCTGTGCTCGCCCGCGAATGCCGCAAGTTGCGCCTCTCGGGCCCCTCTTGGGCCTGGAGGGCGCAACTTCGGAGGGGCCGCGTGCACGGCGCGGCAGGCTACGGGATGGGCACGGCGCTACTGAGCAGCACCGACTGACCGGCCACCGGCTCGACCACGATCTCAAGCGTCCAATCACCTGCAAACGGAAGTGTGATGTTGCCGGTGTAGTGATTCGGTCCGGACGCGGACATGGTCACCGGCACGCTGGGGATGCTGCGTGCGGGCAGGCTCATGCGCGCCGTGGCACTCACCACCGGGGCAATGCTGCCGCCCGGGGGCGTAATGACCAGATGAACCTCGTTCGTACCCACACGGCCCGGGGTGATCGACACGTTCGCGATCAGGCCACCCTCGGTGAGCGCGGCGGTGAACACCCGTGACTTCGCCGCGAGGGCCGGCGGTTGGGCAACGAGGCCCGCGGCAAGACCCAATACGACAACGCCGCACACGGCCTCGGTGATCACCAGACGTCGCAGACCGCCGGGGCCTTCGTGCGCAAGCAACCACCGCGCGGCCCCGCCGAGCGTGATCAACAGCACCGCCACCGCGCCTTTGGCGAGGAGGAATCGCCCCCAAGTGGTTTCTGTGAGATCTGCGAACCCCCCGGCAAGCTTCCACGTCTGCAGCACTCCGGTGATCACGATCAGAGGAATGCCGATGGTGGCTGCCCGCGAGAAGGCGCGCACGGATCGCATGTGGTGCTCGTCGTGCAACCACGCTCGCCCGCCAAAGGCCATCATCGCCAGACTGCCGAGCCACACCACGGCCACGCCCAGGTGCAGCGCATCGATACCCATCCACAACAGCGGCGGCTCGGTAACGCTCGGATGACCCGCTCCACTGAACGTGACGATGGTGAGCAGTCCAAGCAACGGCACGCTGAGCGGCCACCATGCACCCTGCTTGCGGTTCACGAAAATCAGCACAGGCATGAACAACAACGCCAACACCATCCGCATCACCAGCAACGTGCCTGTGCGCGTGCCCCCGACATCGCCCCACACCGACGTGTCGAACACGTCGGCCAGTGATCCCGCTTGCGAGTTCGCGCCAAGCAACGCGAAATGCGCAAACGCGGCACCGGCGAGGAGCACCCAACCGACCCAGAGCACCACCCGGGTCGCGCGACCGTGTTCGGCTGCGATGTCGGCGGCCATGACCATGAACAAGCCACCGAGCAACAACACCACTCCCAGGAACGACGCAAAGCGGGCAATGCCCAACGCCCGACCCACTGCAGGCGCGGCGTGCGCTCCGTTCAGCACGGAGTTGATGAGCTGTGCGGAGTCCACTCCACCGCCAACACCGACCTGAAAGCTGAAAGCCCCGTCGACCACGTGTCCATCGGCTGACGTGACGCGCCAGACCACCGCATACGTACCGTCGCCGATGGTCGGAACCGTGGCCTCGACGACGGAGGCATCACCACCCACCTTGGGAGACCCGAGCGGCAAGAGCTTGCCCTTCTGGTCGTAAAGACGGATAGACGCCAACGGGACCTCGATGTCCTCGTCGAAGTTCAACGCAATGAGCGGGGGCGACGCGTCGAGCACCGACGATGCCGCCGGGGTGCTGGCCTCGAGCCCGGCGTGTGCCGACGCGCCTGTTGCGCCCAGCAGACCGACTCCGACCAGTGCGACCACGGCTGCGCCCACGACGCGACGTACAAACATCGTTGTCATCGATTTGGCCATGCCATCTGGCGATTCTGCATCACGCGATACCGGCGGGCTGCAAGCCATCGACAACAAGGCGACCCCAGAGCCACGCCAGGCGATCATGCGGCGACAGCGCAAGGGCAGCCGCGGGAAGATTCGTGAGGCCCATCGGCTTGCGACTGGCCCACTGCGAAGTCATCCGAGCGAGGTCGACACGCACATAGTCGGCGGGCCAGTCCGCAAACGCGTAGCCGAGGCCGAGATCGAAGCGATGGATCTCGGTCTCGCGCCAACGCCGAAACACGAGATCGGTCATCGGTAGCTCACCCATGAGCGACAGTCCACGGCCCTGCCAGCCCTGCGCGGTGGTGCGCGCCCAGACGGACTCGAGCTGATAGATCGTGACTCGGACATCGCCAATCAGCTCGGCAGCAGAGCGGCCAGCTCCGAGCTCGATATCGGCGTTGCGACTCTCGGCCCCTCCCGCGTATTGCGTCAGCACCTCACCGCGCCCGGCACCTTCGAGCATGCGCACGTGGCTCTCGGCGTTGCGGGCCACGTGGGTGAGCACGTGACCCACCGTCCAGCCGGGCAGCAGCGAGGCCTGGCGCGCCTGGGAATCGGTGAGTGCGTCGAGCATCGCAAGGAGCCGCTGGTGCGAATCGGCACAGCCAGCGACATCGCGGTCGAGGTTGCGGTCGAGGTCGAGGTCGCGGTCGCGGTCAGGTGAATTCACAGGTAGTCACCGTAGTGGCCCCGGAACGTGGCAACCTGACAGGTATGCAACTCGCGATGATTGGTTTGGGACGGATGGGCGCCAACATGGTGCGACGCCTGCAGCATGCGGGCCACGATTGCGTTGTATACGACGTGAGCGCGGCGGCGGTGGCTGGCCTCGAGGCCGAGGGCTTCACCGGCGCACCGTCGTTGCAGCACCTAGTCGATCAACTCGCCGCTCCACGACATCTGTGGATCATGGTGCCTGCCGCCTTCGTCGACGACACCATCGCCAAACTCGCGCCGTTGTTGTCGCCCGGCGACACCATCATCGACGGCGGCAACAGTTGGTACCGCGACGACATCAATCGATCGGCGCCGCTTGCGGCTCAGGGCATCAACTATCTCGACGTGGGCACCAGCGGCGGGGTCTTCGGTCTCGAACGTGGCTATTGCCTGATGATCGGCGGCCCCGACGACGCGGTCACCCAAATGGCTCCCATCTTTTCCGCACTGGCTCCGGGCATCGGCACAGCCGAACGAACCCCCGGCCGTACCGGCGAGCCATCGACGGCAGAGCACGGCTGGTTGCATTGCGGGCCGAGCGGCGCAGGGCACTTCGTCAAAATGGTGCACAATGGCATCGAATACGGGCTGATGGCGTCCTATGCCGAGGGGCTGAACGTGTTGGCCAAGGCGAACATCGGTGCCGCCGATCACGTCAAAGATGCCGAGACGGCGCCACTCGCGGACCCCCAGTACTACCGCTACGACCTCGATCTCACCGAGATCACCGAGGTCTGGCGACGTGGCAGTGTGGTGGCGAGTTGGTTGCTCGACCTCACCGCGGCGGCGTTGCACGACGACCCACAACTCGCCGGGTTCGCTGGCGAAGTGAGCGACAGCGGCGAGGGGCGTTGGACCATTCACGCGGCCATCGACGAAGGCGTGCCGGTGCCGGTACTGTCCACTGCGTTGTATCAGCGTTTCAGTTCCCGCGGCCGTGGCGACATTGCCGACAAGGTGCTGTCGGCCATGCGCGCCCAATTTGGTGGCCATGCCGAAAAGTCACACTGACAGGCCGAGAAAGAGACCGACGTCATGACCACCCAACCCGTTGCCGATGCACTTGTTCTGTTCGGCGCCACCGGTGACCTGAGCAAGCGTAAACTCTTCCCCGCGCTGTACGAGCTCGAGCACACCGGTCGGCTCGACGTACCCGTTATCGGCGTGGCCCGCAGCGATTGGACCGACGCTACCTTTTGTCAGCACGCGCACGACTCCATCATCGAGGCCGATCCCGAGGCCGCGGCCACCACGATCGAGGCGTTACAGAAGCGACTCGACCTGATCCAAGGCGACTACTCCGACCCGAAGACATGGCATTCGCTGGCCAAGATCCTCGACAAGCACAAGTCGAAGAACGCTGTGTTCTACATGGCCATCCCACCGACCATATTCCCCGAAGTCGCCGAGGCGCTTGCGTCGGTGGGCCTCAACCACCGCGGGCGGATCGTGGTGGAGAAGCCGTTCGGTCGCGACCTCGCATCCGCACGCGAACTCAACACCGTGCTCCACAGCGTTTTCCCCGAGGAGCGAATCTTCCGCATCGACCATTACCTCGGCAAAGAGAGCGTCGAAGACCTGCTCGTGTTCCGTTTCTCGAACACCTTGCTCGAGCCGGTATGGAACCGCAACTACGTACGCAGCGTGCAGATCACGATGAGCGAGACAATCGGCGTCGAGGGTCGGGGCGGCTTCTATGACAGCGTCGGAGCGATCCGCGACGTCATGCAGAATCATCTGATGCAGGTGATGGCACTCTGCGCGATGGAGCCACCTGCTGGGCCCGACAGCAGCTTCCTGCAGGACGAAAAGGCCAAGGTGTTTGCGGCCATGCGCCCCATCGATCCGGCCCACCTGGTGCGCGGTCAGTACGTGGGCTATCGAGACGAAGACGGCGTCGACAAGAGCTCCTCCGTCGAAACCTTTGCTGCCGTTCGCCTCGAAATTGATTCATGGCGCTGGGCCGGGGTGCCGTGGTACATCCGGGCTGGCAAGGCACTCACGGCCGCGGCCACCGAGGTCGTTGTCGAATTCCGCGAGCCGCCGAGCATGCTGTTCGACGAGGCTGGGGGACCACCACCATCACGTAACCTGGTGCGCTTTCGGTTGGGTCAACGCGACGGTGTCACGTTCACACTTCAGGCCAAGACGCCCGGTCAGGATCTCGACAGCCAGAGCGTGGATGTGGCAGTCGATTTCGCTGCGGCACTCGGCCGACGGCGCGGCGCGTACGAACGTCTGCTCGACGATGCCCTTGCCGGCTTGCCGCGGCGCTTTGCCCGCCAAGATGTTGTGGAGCAGACGTGGCGTATCATCCAGCCGGCACTCGACGTTCCAGGCGCTGTGCATCCGTACTTCCGTGGATCATGGGGCCCGTCAGAAGCTGACCGCATCCTCGGTGGCGACACCTGGTTGCCACTGTCGCCGTAACGACCCTCGCTTCATCCAACTCGCCGCGGCACAACCACCACCGTGCCATCAGGCTCGTGATGCACCGTCACGCTCACGCCGTAGAACTCGGCCAAGGTCTCGGCTCGCAACACTTGCGCGGCGTTGCCGCTGACCACGAGATGACCCTCATGGAAGAGCGCAAGCCGATCCGCGTAGAGACCCGCGAGGGTGAGATCGTGCATCGCCGAAATCACGGTGAGCCCGTGCTCCCGGCGGAGCCGATCGACCAGTTCGAGCGCCTGCTGTTGGTGACCGATGTCGAGCGCGCTGGTGGGTTCGTCGAGCAACAGGATCGGCGCCTCTTGGGCTAGCGCTCTGGCAATGACCAGGCGCTGCTGCTCGCCGCCGCTCAACGAGCCCAGTTCCCGTTCGGCAAACGTCTCCATGTCGAGGCGGCGCAGCACGTTTCGCACCATGGCCCGGTCGTGAGGCGACTCTGCACCGAAGTAGCTGACGTAGGGGCTGCGTCCCAGAAGCACATACTCGAACGCGCTCATTTCTTCGGGCAGCACCGGTGATTGGGGTACATACGCAACCAGTTCGGCGCGTCGTCGAGGCGACCGCAATCGCAGCGGCGCACCATCCACATTGATCTCGCCGGTGTGTGCGGCAAGGCCAGCAACAGCGCGCAGGATCGAGGATTTGCCCGCTCCGTTGGGGCCGATGAGACACAGCCAATCACCTGGCTTTACCGTGTGGGAGAAGTCGTGCACGACCGCGCGCTTGCCGTAGCGAACGCTGAGGTGAGCGAGCGCGATCGAGCTCATCGCGCCAACCGCTTGTTCATCAACACGATGATGAAGAACGGCGCGCCGAAAAACGCCGTTACCACACCGATGGGGGTTTCGGCACCGTTTGTGAGAACGCGTCCGGGGATGTCGGTGAGGATGAGAAATGCCGCGCCCAGCACGACAGTGAGCGGCAACAATCGGCGATAGCTGGCACCGGCGAGCATGCGCACCGCGTGCGGCACGACGATGCCGACGAAACCGATCAGACCGCTCACCGAAACCGCAGCGGCTGTGCCGAGCGTTGCCGCGACCACCACGATGAGTCTCACCCGGCCCACCTGCATCCCGAGCGACGTGGCTTCGTCGTCGCCGACGCGCAGCAGATCGAGTTGGCGTCGATGGAGCAACAGTACGAAAGAACTGATCACGATGTACGGAGCCACCAGGCGTACGTCGCTCCACGTTGCGGTGTTCAAGCGACCGAGGATCCAGCTGTACACCTCTCGGATCACATCGTTGTTCTGATAGAGCACGAACGTTTGGACGGCAGTGGCCAGTGAGGTCACCGCCACTCCCGCGAGCACGAGCGTTATCGATGATCGCGCCGAGCTGGAGGCACCGAACGCTGCGCCCACCATGTACGTGAACATCACGGCGATCAGCCCACCCGCGAACGCCGCAAGCGGTAACGGATCGATGATCCACCCGCTGGTGTTGGCGCGCCCGATCACGAACACGATCGTCGCTCCGAGACCGGCACCCGACGCCACGCCCAACAGGTATGGATCGGCCAACGGGTTGCGGAAGGCACCCTGATAACTCGCGCCGGAGATCGACAACATCGCACCGACGAGCGCAGCGAGCGCAACACGCGGCATTCGGACTGTCCAGATCAGGCCCCAGTTCGCGCTCGAGATGCGTCCCGCCGGGCCGATGTAGGCGCCGAGCACCATCGCACCGATCAACACAAGGATCGATGCGGGCAGCCACCAGCTGTGCTGACGCGGCATTGCCACGTGAGCATCGAGATCTACTGGCCGCTCGTCGGTCATGTCAGCCCGCCGGAACCGAGGCCGCTGCCTTGACCGCGTCGACGATGGCACGCAGGTAGTCCACGACGCGTGGGCCCCAACGCGATGCGACATCATCGTCCATCAGCACGACGTTGCCGGCCTTGACGGCGGCGATGTTGCTCCAGCCATCGCGTGCTCCCACCGTGGCGGCTGTCTGGCCGCAGCACTTGGTGTCGGCGAGGAAGATCAGATCGGGGCTCGCCGACACGATGAACTCGGCGCTCAACTGCGGGTAGTCATTGCCGGCCTCGGCTGTATCGGCGATATTGCGCAGGCCGGCCATGCCATAGAGCTGACCGATGAACGTGTTCGACGTCGTCGAGAAGTACGTGGAATCGAGTTCGTGGTAGTACGACAACGGCGTTGCCGTCTTGGGTACCTCTGCCACGATCGACTTCACATCGGCAGTCATGCTCGCGACGAGCTTCGCCGAGTCGGGTACGTGATCGGTGAGCACACCGAGTTGTTTGATCTGTGTGTACACGTCGTCAAGCGAGGTAGCCGACGGACCGAACCACACTGGGATGCCGAGTTGGCCGAGCTGTGACGACAACTTCGCCGAGTCGTCACCGATGACCACGAGATCGGGCTTGTATCCCGCGATCGCCTCGATGTTGGGCGTGAAGCCGGAGAGATCGGTCTTCACCGCGGCGGACTCGGCCGGGAAGTTCGACTGGTTGTCGACCGCTACGACCTGTGCGCCGGCACCGATGGCGTACAACATCTCGGTATGAGTGGGTGAGAGCGAGATGATCTTCACTGGCTTGGCCTTCACGGTGACCGAGCCGTTGGGGTCGGTGACCGAGCGCGGGTATGGCGTGGCAGCGGCGGCATCCACCATCGACGTGGTTATCGACGCGGTCATCGGCGTGGTAGCCGAGGCCGCCGTGCCCGCATTGGTCGACGCCGATTGCGCGGCATCGCTGCTACAGGCGCCGAGCGCCACCAGCGATAGCCCGAGCAGGCCCACCATCGATCTCGATCGGAACGAATTGAGTCTGGACATGAAAATCCTCCAAGGATTTGGAGGACAAAGACGGATTCGAGCAGGGATTTCCCCCAAGCGAACCACCCTTGCCTCGAGGGTTTCGGTTGCTCATACAGGCCAGGCGACCGGACTCGTTTGTCCTCGATTGCTCGTGGACAACATCACCGTTGCGGGACAGTGTCGGGATTTCACCGACTTCGCTGGATTCTGCATCACCCGGCGGGCCGGGCGAGACGAACATAGCAGAGCCTGTCTAGACTTCGCGCTTCCATGATCTCTGCCGATGCTTTCAACCCGGATCAACCACTCGCCGAGGATCCCCTCACTGAAGATCCCCGGCCCGATGGTTTACGCAACGCGAGGTCGTTGTTGCTGGTGAACACTGGGAACGGTAAGGGCAAGAGCAGCGCCGCCTTCGGTGTGATGATCCGCGGGGTCGCCCGCGGTTGGAAGGTTGGCGTGCTGCAGTTCGTGAAGAGCGGCGAGTGGAAAGTCGGCGAGGAAACCATCGGCCGTCAACTCGGTGTGCACTGGCAGTCGCTCGGAGAAGGCTTCACCTGGGATTCCGAGAACCTCGATCACGACAAAGCCGTTGCTCAGGCCGGCTGGGAAATAGCGCACAGCCTCATCGACGGCGGCACCTTCGACCTTGTCATCCTCGACGAACTGACGTATCTCATGACCTGGGGGTGGATCGACAGCGCCGAAGTCATCCGGGTCCTGAAGAACCGGCCCGCGCACGTGAGCGTCATCGTCACCGGACGCGACGCCTCGCCCGAGCTGATCGAGATTGCCGACACGGTCACCGAAATGCGCGAAGTCAAGCATGCATACACCAGCAGCATCGCCGCCAAGCGCGGCATCGACTATTGATGCCTCGTCGGCCCATCCGATGAACGCGCTCACGTTGCTCATCGGTGGGGCGCGCAGCGGCAAGAGCGATCTCGCCGTCCAGATCGGCCAGCGCTTCGATGGGCCGGTCACGTTCGTCGCCACCGCATGGCGAGTCGACGACGACATGACCGAACGCATCGCACGGCATCAGGCCGAGCGTCCGGCGTGGCCTACCGTCGAGGCCACCACAGCGCTGGCCGAGGCTCTCTCTCTGGTTCCACCCGAGCATCTCATCATCATCGATTGCCTCACCCTGTGGGTGTCGAATGCGCTGCTGCACGACTGGAGCGACGACGCTGTGATGGCCGCAGCACGTGCTACCGCTGCGGTCGCAACAGCGCGCGACGCACCCACCATTGTGATCACCAACGAGGTCGGCCTTGGCGTTCATCCCGAGACCGAACTCGGTCGTCGCTACCGCGATCTGCTGGGGCGGGTGAACCGCATGTGGGCGTCGGCCGCACACCAGTCGCTGTTCCTCGTGGCCGGACGCGCACTACCGCTTCACGATCCCTGGGAGTTCCTCACATGACCGCAACCAACTGGCTTCACGACGCGATTGCGTCCATGCCGACGCACGACGCCGAGGCGTATCTCGCAGTGAGCGATCGGGCCGCCAACATTCTGCGACCCGCCGGCGCGTTGGCGCGACTTGATGCCGTTGCGGCCTGGGTGGCCGGTTGGCAGCGAACCGCGCACCCAACGGCACGCCGCCCCGCCGCGCTCATCTTCGCCGCGGATCACGGCATCGCAGCTGCAGGTGTGAGCGCCTATCCCGCCGATGTCACTGCTGCAATGCTGGCCGCCTACCGCGCGGGCAAGAGCACCATCAACGCGTTCGCCGCCGTGGCCGGTGCCTCCGTACTGGCGATAGATGTCGGTGTCGGTCGGCCAACCGGTGATATCCGTACCGAGTCAGCTCTGTCGCCCGAACGCTTCGCTGAGGCCGTGATAGCCGGTCGCGACGCTGTCGATGCGCTTGACGCGGACTTGCTCGTGCTCGGCGAAATGGGCATCGGCAACACCACTGCTGCGGCCGCAATCGCAGCGGCATTGGGAGGTGGCGAGGTTGCCGACTGGGTGGGGCGCGGCACCGGGGTCGACGACGACGGTCTCCAACGTAAGCGTTTGGCTGCGGAGACCGCTGTGGCCCGCATCGCAACAATCACCGACCCACTCGAGGTCCTGCGCGAAGTGGGCGGCGCCGAACTCGTCGCCATCACGGCAGCAATCGTCGCCGCTCGTCACCGTCAACTACCGGTGATGCTCGACGGCTACGTGGTCACTGCCGCGGCTCTGCCGCTGCATTGCATGAACGCCGCCGCGTTGGACCACTGCGCGGTCGGGCATTGTTCCGCCGAGCCGGGGCACCGCCGGTTACTCAAGCGCATCGGCAAGGAGCCACTACTCGATCTCGATATGCGCCTCGGCGAGGGCAGCGGCGCGATGGCCTCCGTGCCGCTCGTGGCGATGGCCTGTGTTGGCATCACCGACGTACCCACGTTCGGAGAATGGTTCGGCTGATGCGCAACCTGCGCTCGGCCATCGTGTTTCTCACCCGGGTTCCCGTTCGATTGCGCGGCGAGCCAAGCCTCACCGCAGCCGTTCCGTGGTTCCCAGTCGTAGGGGCACTGGTAGGCGCGGCGGTCGGTGGCACCGCTGCCGGTTTGATGCATCTCGTTCCTCCGTTCGTTGCCGCTGCCGTTGCGGTGCTGCTCGGCGTGTTGATTACCGGTGCGTTCCACGAGGATGGTCTCGCCGATGTTGCCGACGCCTTCGCCGGCGGTTGGACCCGCGAAGAACGCATTCGCATTCTCGACGATCCGCTGCACGGCTCGTACGGCGTGGCCGCGCTCTGCGGGTCCATCGTCATCCGTGTCGCGTGCATCGCCTCGCTCGGCTTCTCGCCCGCTGCTGCATTCGCCAGCATCGTGGCGGCCCACGCGCTCGGCCGGGCCGCGGCTGTAGCGCTGATGGCCACCGTGCCCGTCGCCCGGCCCGATGGACTCGGTGCCGAATACGCGCGCATGCTGACGCGCGGTCGCGCCGTCACTGGCGTGGTTGCCGGCATCACGATCGCGGCGCTCGCAACAGGTTGGTGGGCAGGCCCGTTCGTGCTGGCCGCGCTCGCCGGTGCTGGCGCCGTGGCGTGGCTCACCATGCGCAAACTCGGCGGCGTCACCGGCGACGTGCTCGGCGCCGCCGAACAGGTGGTCGAGTGCATGGTGCTGATCACCGCCACCGGCATTGCCACGCGCTACGGCCTGTGGTGGCGCTGACCACCCCCTCGCCGAGACTGCACACGGCTAAGTTCTCTGCGTGACGTCTCCATCCCCCGCGCAACCGCACGCTCGTCTCGCCGGGCACGTGCTGGTCGAGGCCCTCATCGAGCAGGGCATCGACACCTGCTTCGGCGTGCCGGGCGAAAGCTACCTCGCCGTGCTCGACGGCTTCCACGAACATCGCGACCGGATTCGGTTCATCGCCTGCCGTCAAGAGGGCGGCGCGGCGTTCATGGCCGAGGCCCAGGGCAAGCTCACCGGCCGTCCCGGCGTGTGCCTGGTGACCCGCGGTCCGGGCGCCACGAACGCAAGCATCGGGCTGCACACTGCGTTTCAAGACAGCACGCCGATGGTGCTGTTCATCGGCCAGGTTGCAGGCGATCAACGCGACCGCGAGGCCTTTCAGGAAGTCGACTACCGCCAGATGTTCGGGCCCGGCACGCTGGGTATGGCCAAGTGGGTCGGCGAGGTGCACGACCCCGATCGCCTACCCGAATACATTTCACGCGCGTTCCACACCGCGATGCAGGGCCGGCCCGGCCCGGTGGTGGTGGTACTGCCCGAGGACATGCTCACCCGGATGACATCGGCCCCGCTGCTCGGTCGTGCCGAGGCGGCGCTTGCGTGGCCGACCCCTGAAGCACTCGGCGAGATCCACGGATTATTGACCGGCGCCGAACGTCCGATGGTGATCGTCGGCGGTGGTGGTTGGACGCCGGCCGCCTGCGCCGCGCTCGAACGTTTTGCTGAGGCGTGGCACCTGCCGGTGGGATGTGCGTTCCGCTTTCAGGATCTGTTCGACAACCGCCATCCCAACTACGCGGGCGACGTCGGCATCGGCATCAACCCCAAGCTGGCAGAGCGCATTCGCAACGCCGATCTCGTGCTGGCCATCGGCCCCCGCCTCGGTGAAATGACCACCGGCGGGTACACCCTGCTGCAGGCGCCACGCCCCGCGCAGCGCCTCGTGCACATCCACGCCGGTGCCGAAGAACTCGGACGCGTCTATGCGGCCGATGTGCTGGCCCAGTCGTCGATGGCGTGCGCCGCCATCGCACTCGAATCCATGCCGGTGCCGCAGTCGGTGCCGTGGGTCGCCCTCACCGAGCAGGCGCACGCCGACTATCAGTCCAATCTCGTGCCCTCGCCCGTGGAGCCGCTCGACATGGCCGAGGTCGTGATGACCGTGCAGCGGCTCGCGCCGGCGAACACGGTGTACACCAACGGCGCCGGCAACTACAGCGGTTGGTTGCACCGCTTCGTGCAGTACCACGGCATGCAGCACGACGGGCGCACGCAATTGGCACCCACGTCGGGCGCGATGGGCTACGGGGTACCGGCCGCAGTCGCGGCGTCGCTGCTGTATCCCGAACGCACGGTTGTCAACATCGCAGGTGACGGTGACTTCTTGATGACCGGACAGGAACTCGCCACCGCCACCGGATACGGGGCCAAGCGTTTGATCAGCATCGTCGTCGACAACGGAACCTACGGAACGATTCGCATGCACCAAGAACGCGAATACCCAGGACGCGTCAGCGGTAGCGATTTGTTCAATCCCGACTTCGCCGCGCTGGCTCGCGCTTACGGCTGGCATGCCCACACGGTGCGAACCACCGCCGAGTTCGAGACAGCGTTCAACCATTCTCTCGCGATGCAGGAGCCGACATTGTTGCATCTGCATCTATCGCCAGACGTGAGCACGAGCCGCACCACGCTGACGGCCCTCCGTGCCGCCGCCCTCGCGAGTCCTGGACGCTAACGGACACTGAGTTCAGCCAGCGGCAAACTCGCCGATGCGGCGGATGCCTTCGATCAGGTCGTCGTCACCCATCGCAAACGAGAAACGTGCGTAGCCGGGCGCGCCGAAGGCTTCGCCGGGCACGAACGCCACTTTGGCTTGGCTGAGCACGACCTCGGAGAGTTCGAGCGTGCTGTGCGACACGTGACCACTGAGGGGTCGGTCGAGCAGACCCTTCATGTTTGCAAAACAGTAAAACGCGCCCTGCGGCTCGATACAGGTGACACCGGGGATGTCGTTGAGCATGCCGTGCATGATCTTGCCGCGCCGTTCGAAAGCGCTGCGCATCATGTGCACCGCCGACAGGTCGCCGGTGAGCGCAGCGATGGCGGCGCGCTGGGCCACGTTGCTCACGTTCGAGGTGGCGTGCGACTGGAAGTTGATCGCGGCCTTCATGATGTCATTCGGGCCGATCATCCAGCCAACGCGCCAACCGGTCATCGCGTAGGTCTTGGCAACACCGTTCACGATCACGCACTGGTCGGCAATGTCGGGCACGAGCGTTGGCATCGAGACGAACTTGTGCGGGCCGTACGTGAGGTGTTCGTAGATCTCATCGGTGATCACCCACACGCCCTTCTCGACGGCCCAACGACCGATAGCCTCGACCTCGTCGGGGGGATACACCGATCCGCTGGGGTTGTCGGGCGAAACAAACAACAGCACCTTGGTGCGCGCAGTGAGCGCTGCCTCGAGTTGATCGACGGTGACGCGGAATCCGGTTTCCTCGGTGGTTTCGATGACCACCGGTACGCCACCGGCGAGGGTGACGGCTTCGGGGTACGTGGTCCAATAGGGCGCAGGCACGATGACCTCGTCGCCCGGGTCGCACAGAGCCGCGAACGCAGTGAAGACCGCATGCTTGCCACCGCAGGTGACCAGCACCTGATTCGCCGTGGTCTCGAAGCCGCTGTCGCGACGAGTCTTGGCCACGATTGCGTCACGGAGTTCGGGCAAGCCGGCCGCTGGGGTATAGCGATGGTTCTTTGGGTCGCGACACGCCGCAACAGCGGCTTCCACGATGTGTTCAGGCGTCGGGAAATCGGGCTCGCCGGCGCCGAAGCCGATCACGTTCTCGCCCGTGGCCTTCAGCGCCTTGGCCTTGGCGTCGACGGCGAGGGTGGCCGACTCGGCGATGGCTGCAAGTCGTGCCGAAGCACGCCGCGGTGTGACAGAACCTATGGAGGAAGACGAACTCATACCTGCCATGCTGACACAGTGATAGCGCCCGAACCCCGCTCCATTTCGATTCCTACCGCTCTCTTGCCTGTCGACGGTCGCTTTGGCTGCGGCCCATCGAAGATCCGCCCGCAACAGATCGCCGCAATCACCGCTGCCGGAACCACGCTGCTCGGCACCAGCCACCGTCAGGCTCCAGTGAAGAACCTGGTCGGCGCCATTCGTAGCGGCCTCACAGAGCTGTTCGCCCTGCCCGATGGTTGGGAAGTCGTGCTCGGCAACGGCGGATCCACGGTGTTCTGGGACGTCGCCACATTCGGACTGGTACGCGAGAGCAGCGTGCACGCTGTGTTCGGCGAGTTCTCCTCGAAGTTCGCAGAGGCCGTCGCAGCTGCACCCCATCTCGGCGACCCCACCATCGTGCGCACTGAGGTCGGCGACCACCCCACCCTCAGCGCCGTGGCCGATGCCGACGTGTATGCGCTCACGCACAACGAAACCTCCACCGGGGTGATGATGACGTTGGAGCGACCTTTCCTGAGCGATCCCGACTCGCTCGTGGTCGTCGATGCCACCTCGGCTGCAGGCGGTCTGTTGTGGGACCCCACGCAGGTCGACGTCTATTACTTCGCCCCGCAGAAATCCTTTGCCAGCGATGGTGGCCTGTGGCTCGCCGCGTGTTCGCCGAAGGCGCTCGAACGAATCCGTTCCATCAGCGCAAGTGGTCGCTGGATGCCAGCATCACTCGATCTCAACATCGCGCTCGACAACAGCCTGCTCAACCAGACCTACAACACACCGGCGCTCGCTACGTTGGTCATGCTGAACGACCAGCTGCAGTGGATGCTGACCAATGGCGGCCTCGTCTGGGCAAACCGCCGCTGTGCCAAGTCGGCGCGCTCCCTATACGAATGGGCCGAGTCGCGCGACTGGGCAACACCGTTCGTTGCTGATCCGACCAAACGTTCCGAGGTGGTCGGCACGATCGACCTCACCGGCGTCGACGCCAACGCGGTGTGCGCCGTGCTGCGCGCCAACGGCATCATCGACACCGACAGCTATCGCAAACTCGGGCGCAATCAGCTGAGGGTGGGTATGTTCCCGGCGATTGATCCCGACGACGTAGTGGCCCTTACGGCGTGCATCGACTTCGTGGTCGCGGCGCTGCGAGACTGACAGCATGCGGGTCGACGACGTACTCACTACTCATACTGAAGGGCTCGCGCCGCTCAACCGGCCGATCATGATCGTCGCCCTCACCGGATGGTTCGACGCATCGGCCGCCGCAACCGGTGCGCTCGACTGGCTGTTGCGAGATCGTGTCGCCCCGGTGGTGGCGAGCATCGACGCCGATCCGTTCTATGACTTCACCCAAGAACGCCCCGAGGTGTGGTTCGACGACGACGAAGTCCGCAACATCCGCTGGCCAACCAACGATTTCCGCCTTGCACGCTATGCCGGCGGTCTGCACGATCTGGTACTGCTGTCCGGCGTCGAGCCGCACGTGCGTTGGAGCACCTACTGCGACTGCATCTCCAGCCTCGCACTGCGCCTTTCGTGCGACGTCGTGGTCACCATCGGCGCCAGCGCCGACACCGTGCCGCATAGTCGGGTGCCACCTGTGGTGGGTAGTTCCACCAACGACGAACTCGTCCGTCGGCTCGGGCTCGGCCGCCCCCAGTATCAGGGCATCACCGGTGTGGTCGGCGTGCTGCAGGAGCGCCTCGAGAAGCTCGACATCCCGGCCATCTCTTTGCGTGTCGGCGTGCCGCACTACCTCGGCAATGCCCAGCACCCCAAGTCGTCAGCTGCGCTGCTGCGCCATCTCGAGCATGTGCTGGGTGTGCCCACGGGACACGGCGAACTGTCCGGCGAAATCGAACGGTGGCAGTCGCTGCACGACGAAGCCGTGGCCGAGGACTCCCAGGCCGGCGCGTATGTGCACATGCTCGAGCGTCAGTTCGACCAACGCGCCGAGGCCACTTTGCCCAGCGGCGACGATCTCGCCGCCGAGCTCGAAGCCTTCCTGAAAGGCCTCGACAACCCCGATCAGGGCTAGC
>JANYCT010000028.1 GCA_025360105.1 Actinomycetes bacterium
GCGCAGATGGCGCGATTGGTGGAAGACGCGCAGTCGGGCAAGGCTCCGGTGCAGCGTCTCGCCGATCGTGTCAGCGCTGTCTTCGTGCCCATTGTGGTGCTCGGTGCGATCACCACGCTGATCGTCTGGCTCGCAATTACCGGTGATGTGAACCGCTCGTTCACAGCAGCCGTCGCCGTGCTCATCATCGCCTGCCCCTGTGCGCTCGGTCTGGCCACGCCGACGGCGCTCTTGGTGGGGACCGGCCGTGGTGCACAGTTGGGGTTGATCATCAAGGGTCCCGAGATTCTCGAGAGCACTCGCGAGGTCGACACGGTGGTGCTCGACAAGACCGGCACGGTGACCACTGGTCGGATGGACGTGATTGAGGTGATCGTGCTCGAAGGCGTCGACCGCGAGAAGGCGCTCGCGCGAGTCGCATCGTTGGAGTCTGCGAGTGAGCATCCCGTAGCGCGGGCCATCGTGCGCGCCATCGGTGCTGATGTCGAGCTTGTGGCGCCGCAGGGCTTCGCCAATCATCCGGGACTCGGCATCGTCGGGGTCGTCGATGGTGAACGAGTGATGGCCGGCAGACCGTCGTTCGTTGCGAGTGAGTTCGGCGAGCTACCCCCCGCACTCGCTGAGGCCGTAAGCGCGCATCAGAAGTTGGGCCACACCGTGATCGCCGCCGGTTGGGACGGGCAGGTTCGTGCGGTGATCGCCGTTGCCGACACGGCCAAGCCGACGAGCCGTGAAGCTATCGAGCGGCTACGGGTGCTCGGGTTGCGGCCGATGCTGCTCACGGGCGACAACCGCGCCACGGCAATCGCCGTGGCCGCCGAGGTCGGGATCGCCGAGGCCGATGTGATCTCGGATGTGATGCCCACCGACAAGGTCGCAGTGGTGCAACGCCTGCAGTCCGAGGGCGCGACAGTTGCGATGGTGGGCGATGGTGTGAACGATGCAGCAGCGCTCGCGCAGGCAGACCTGGGTATCGCGATGGGTACGGGCACCGACGCAGCGATCGAGGCCAGCGACCTCACCATCGTCAGTGGCGACCTGCGTGGAGCCGCCGATGCGCTGCGGCTCAGTCGCCGCACACTGGCCACGATCAAAGGCAACCTATTCTGGGCCTTTGCCTACAACATCGCGGCCATTCCGCTTGCTGCGCTCGGCTTTCTCAACCCGGTGATTGCCGGTCTTGCGATGGCGAGTTCGAGCGTGTTCGTGCTCACCAATAGCCTGCGGTTGCGCCGCTTCCGTTGAGCCGGTTCCGCTCAGCGGAATCACGCCGCCTCGAGCACGATGTTGCGTAGGCGGTGCACGACAGCGTTGCGGTGATTGCGAATGGTACGAGCCGTCACGTTGCGCTCAGCCGCGACCTCCTCGGGCCGACCCAAGGTGACGATCTGTGTGAGCAGATCGATGTCAGCTTGCTCGATGCCGTGTGCTTGTGCCTCGCGGAGGAGATCGACGAGTTCGTGCAATGGGTCGAGCGCCGGCTCGGCCGCTGAGCGATCGAGATGATCATGCATCGTGGGGATCTCGCCCGAGCTACGCCGACGAATCGGCCGCACGAACGTCTCGAACGAGGTGTCACGTACCAGGTTTGCCACGATGCGCCGCGGTCGTCGCTCGCACGGGTAGTTGCGGATGATCGGCCAGGCGTTGGCCACCAATTCGTCGAGAACTGCGTTGCGTTGGGCGCGGTTCGAGGAGTGCCGACCGGCAACAGCACACAACGCCGGCAGGATGCGTTGCAGCACAACACGGGCTGCGAGGGCATCGGTCTTGGCCACCTCGACGAGGCGCAGAAGGCAGGCTTCGTCGTCGGGTTCAGCCGGTCGGTACGCGGTGGGTGCTGAGCCGGGTGCCGGCCGATAGCCGCAGCGCGCAAGGAGCTCGTCGAGTGAGGCAACGGGCATGCCCGGAAGCCCCCAGGTACGCACCGCACGCAGCTCGGTGGAACGAATCGTGATGTGATGCCACTCGTCGTGGAGCCGGTTCAAGATGCCAATGGGTTGAGTCGTTGCTGTGGAAAGTCGTGTGTCTGTCATGGGGCGCATCGTGCGGGAGTCGCCTCTCCGCGATCCTCACCGCACCCCTCACCGCCATCGCCACAATCGTCAAGAAATTGTCAAGAACCCCTGATCGTCACGGGTTTTCTTCCTCGGTGATTCGCCTGTGACACTCAGCCAACCATGTTCTCGACTCTGCAGCGTTCCCCGCATCGGTCCCGTGATATGCCGTTCGAATGTCATGCCCCCAGCGGCGATCGCGTCGCCGTTGGAGGGGCGACGTCGGAGTCGACGGTTAGGGATTTGATTGATGCGCTCGCCGTGGATCACGAACCGCCACGACCCAACGAGGCCCGTTTGCTCGTCGATGGTCGCGTTGTTGACGACCGGGAGCACCTCGATGAGATCGGTCTGCATCATGGATCCGCTCTCGAGTGGGAGTCGGCGGAAACTCGCGTTGTCGACGCAGCAGATGCCGTGCTCGAAGTGGTCTGGATCGCGGGGCCCGACGCAGGTGTGGCGTTCGGCCTACCCGTCGGAACGCACCGTGTTGGCAGGTCGTCGCTCGCGTCTGTTCGCTGTGCGGATCCGGCCCTCGAACTCCACCACGCGCAGTTCGTGGTGGCCGGTGATGGCACGGCGGTCGTGACTCAACTGTGCGGGCGGCAGAGTATCGAGATCGATGGCGTCCTCGCACATGGCGCCACGCCGGTGTACTGCGGCCAACGTATTGGTATCGGGCACAGCTTGTTGGAGGTTCGCCGCGTGGGAGCGTCGTCCGTCCCGCCGGCGTGCACATCGCCACTCGATGGCGATCCGTGGAGAATGCAGTTCGTTCGTACCACCCGCTCAATTGCAACGTGTAGCACGACGACGTTGGCCGCTCCGCGTCGCGAACGCGCGGCGGGTGCCACCGGGGGTGGGTTGGTTCCCACGATCCTGGCGGTGGCCGGCGCGGGAGCGATAGCGCTGTTGTTGCATCAGCTGATGTTTTTGTTGTTCGGTCTGATGGGGGCACTTGTCGCCGTGGGCACGTGGGTGACCCAGCGCACGGGAGCAACCCGGTCGCGCCGTGCTGCGGTGCGCGAGCACGAACGGGCGATGGCTGACTTCGCCGATGCGTTACGCACCCAACGCCGCTCCGCGAAGTGCGTGCACCTCGAGATAACCCCACGCATTGATCGCGCGCTGACGATGATGCACGCGTGTTCGTCAACTCTGTGGGGTGTTCGCGCCGGCGATCCCGACCACACAATGGTGTCGATCGGCATCGGCGATGGTTCATGGGCGCCGAGCGTGACGGGTCTTGACGCCGACACGCCGCCCGAGGTGTGGAGCCTGATCGAATCGGCCGCGCGCCTCATCGATGTGCCGGTGCAGGCCGCGCTCGGCGCCGACACGGTCACAGCCATCGTTGGTGACGCGGCGATCGCTGCGGCCGTCGCACGTTCGATGGTGATGCAACTTGTCGCGTCGAGTGGGCCAGCGGATTGGCAACTCGCGGTTGTCGCTGAGCGGGCGCTCGAGTGGGAATGCGTTGCCTGGCTCGCGCATGCGGCCGACGCACATGGAGCAACGCGAATGGTTGCCCCTGCGGATGTATCGGACCTCGTTGCGCAGATCGATGCAAATGACACGCGGCACCTTCTGGTGGTCGTCGATCGCGCCGACCTGCTCGCTGCCCGAACGAGCGCGCTGCGCCGTCTGATGGCCGGGAATCGATCCGTCGCGGTGATCGTGCTGTGTGCGTCCGTCACCGAAATACCGGCAGCGACAACGAGTTCGTTGGTTCTCGGACCCCAGGGTGGCGCGAGATGGTCGCGTGACACGCGGCTGTCCGTACTCCCCGAACCAGTGCGCGTCGCCGGCATTTCGGCCCAGCAGGCGAATCGGGTGGCCGCGGCTATCGCGTATCTGATCGACCCGGAAGTCAACGACGACGCTGCGACGTTGCCACGCGAGGTCGGATTGATGGAACTGCTCGACAGGTATCTGGGCGACGGCGAAGACGGTATGCCGCTCGAGAGTGCGGCGCTCGCGCAGCGGCTCGCTTCCTCGTGGCGCTCGAATGGTTCGGACCCGCCGCCGTGCGCGCCGGTGGGCATGGCCGCAGATGGCGTTGTCGAGATCGATCTGGTCGGTGATGGCCCCCATGCGTTGGTCGCGGGCACCACTGGTTCGGGCAAGAGCGAACTGCTCCGCACACTCTTGGTCGGGCTGGCGGCACGACTGAGTCCGGATCACATCAACTTCGTACTGGTCGATTACAAAGGCGGTTCCACATTCGATGTGTGTGAAGGGCTGCCCCATGTGGTGGGTGTCGTCACCGATCTCGACGATCGTCTCGCGGCGCGGGCCTTGCGCAGTCTGGAAGCCGAACTCACCCGACGCGAGCGGTGTCTGCGCGAGGCGGGTGCCGCCGACCTCAGCGGGTATCGGCTGACACGACAGCCTGAGACCCCCCCGATTCCGAGGCTCGTCGTGGTGATCGACGAGTTCGCGTCGCTCATGTCGCAGCAACCAGAGTTCATCGGCGCGCTGCTCGGAATCGCTCAACGCGGGCGCAGCCTCGGAGTGCATCTCATCTTGGCAACCCAACGCCCGCAGGGGGTTATCAGCGACGACATTCGCGCCAACACGAACCTGCGCATCGCGCTGCGTGTTCAGGACAGTGCCGATTCCTCTGACGTCATCGGTGATCCGGCTGCGGCCCTTCTGCCGCGCCATATCGCGGGCCGAGTGATCATGCGCCTCGGCAGCGACGAGTACGTCAGTTTTCAGGCCGCGCGATGCACGCGACCCATCGAGCGTCCGAGTGGAGGGGGCCTTGTCGTCGAGTGGTTGAGACGGTCAACCAGAGCGCCAGAGAACTGCCCGGCCGATCGTGAGCCGGTGATGACCGAGGTCGAACTGCTGGTGATGGCTATTCGCGAGGCCACCTCGATCGTCGGGTGCGCGTTGCCGCACCGACCGTGGCTGCCCGAGCTGAGTAGCGACATCGACGACAGCGTGGTGGCCCCGGACGCGCTCGGCGTGGTCGATGAACCGGATCACCAACGTCAGGTCCCACTTCGCTGGGATCCTTCCGCAGGAAATCTACTCGTCGTCGGCGCAACGGGGATGGGGTGTACTTCGGCGCTGTTGACAGTGGGCTCGATGTTGCTCGAGCGGCCGTCACTGGTGGAGCTGTACGTGATCGATGCACTGGGTGACACACGACTTCGCATGCTCGAGCAACACGAGCGGTGTGCGGCAGTAGTGCGCGTGCACGAGCGCGAGCGGTTGATGCGACTCCTTGAAGCCGTCGACAATGCGCGGTGCACCCGCAAGGCGTACGGGCACAGTGCGGTGGCCGGACGCACCGACATCGTGCTGATGATCGATGGGCTCGGCGCGCTTCGCAGCGAGTTGGAACAGCACGATCAGTTTTCACAACTGGCGCAACTCGACAAGATCGTGGCCGATGGTCCGTCGTTGGGCATCGTGGTCGTGTGTGCCACACACCAACCGGGTGGTGTGCCGTCGCAGATGCTCGGGCAGATCGCACATCGTTGGGTCATGCACCTTGCAGATCCACTCGATGCCTCGATGTTGGGTGTACCCGCGTCCCTGGTGCCTGCGGCGACACCCGGACGACTGATTGTCGCCGGATCATGCCGCGAGGCACAGCTGATCACGTTCGTCCCGGACCGACTTTCGTTCTACACGGAGCGTGAACACCATCAGGGTTTCGTCTCATCGCTGGTGCGTGAACTCCCCGACCGGGTGGCGATCGGCGAACTGCCTGGCGGCGCCGACGACGATGGCAACGTAGTGCTTCCCATTGCGATGTCGTACGCAACCATGCAGCCCTCTGTCATGCCGGTGGCACATGGAGAACATGTTCTCGTCATCGGCCCGTCGCGCAGCGGACGCACCACAACGCTCGCCGCCGTGGCGCACGCGTGGCATCACGCGGTTCCGCATGGCTGGACTGCGTCGGTGACCCCCCGCCGCAGTAGCGCTCGCCTCGGTCGTGTCTTCACCTGTGTGGCAGCGCTGCTCGATGAGATGCCGCTCGACAACAGAGCTTTGATTGTGATCGACGACGCGGAGTTGGTTGAAGACCCGGATGGTCGGCTCGCAACGTTGATCGCCAACCGTCGCGATGGGATCACTGTCATCGCCGCCGGTCGTCCCGATGCACTGCGCACGTCGTACGGGCATTGGACCGCCGCCGTTCGCCGATCGCGGCTCGGCGTGGTTCTGGCATCGTGCACCGACATTGATGGCGATCTGCTCAACGTCTCCTTGCCGCGGCACCTGCCCATTGCACCTCGGCCCGGATTGGCGTGGATCGTCGCCGACGGCGAGACGCACCTCGCGCAGGTGGCGTTGCCGCCTCCGAGTTGTGTCGGTACTTGACGCCATCGGGCTGGTGCCGCAAAGGTGAGTGGCGTATGTCCCGCATCCTCACCGTCGGCGCCGCCCAACTTGGTCCCATCCAACGCGACCACTCCCGCGCCAGCGTGGTGCAACGGCTCATCGCCCTGCTCCATCAGGCTCACGATCACGGCGTGCAACTTGTGGTGTTCCCCGAGTTGGCGCTCACCACGTTCTTCCCGCGCTGGTTCGTCGATGACATCAGCGAGGCCGATCACTGGTACGAGACCTCGATGCCGAATGCCGATACGCAGCCACTCTTCGACGAGGCCAAGCGGTTGGGCATCGGTTTCTGCCTCGGGTACGCACTCATCCACACCGAAGCCGATGGTACGACGCACCGCTACAACGTACAGACGCTCGTCGAGCGAGACGGATCCATCGTGGCCACCTATCGCAAGGTGCACATCCCGGGTCACGAGCACAACGAACCCGACCGGCCCTTCCAGCACGCGGAGCGGTACTACTTCGAGCCAAGTACCGAAGGCTTCGGGGTGTGGCGAGCGTTCGACGGTCTGATCGGCATGATGATCTGTAACGACCGCCGCTGGCCCGAGAGCTATCGCGTGATGGGCCTGCAAGGCGTCGAGATGATCCTGTGCGGATACAACACGCCCATCCACTACGTACCCGACCCCAGCCAGGACATCCTGCAGGGTTTCCACAACGCCTTGGTGATGCAGAGCGGTGCGTATCAGAACGGTACGTGGGTGGTCGGTGTGGCCAAGGGCGGTGTCGAGGAGGGCGTCGATTCGCTCGGCCAATCGATGATCGTGGCACCCAGCGGACAGATCGTGGCAGAGGCGCTCACCACCGACGACGAACTCATCGTGGCTCGATGCGACCTCGACTGGTGCGCGCGTTACAAAGACACGCTGTTCGATTTCGATCGCTATCGCCGTCCCGAGATGTACGGGCGCATCACGTCGCAGCGCGGCACGGTGCTACCGAACGATTAGCGTCCGGTCCATGGACGGAACCGAACCCACCAACTCATTTCCACCGCCGGTGATCGCAGCGCCCTCGGAGCCAGCAATGGAGTCGTCGGTGGATTCGATCGTGGTTTCTACGCCGCCGATGAAACGCGGCAACGGCTTGTGGATCGGTATCACCGTGGGTGTGTTGGTGATCGCAGCTGTCGTCGGAGCGGTTGCGTGGTATGGGCGCACGTCCGATCCCACCTACTCGCTGTCGGCATCCACTGCAGCAACGGCGAAGGTCACCAGCGTTCGCTTCGAGATGGGTCTCGATTCGAACAGCATCAAGGTGCCGATCTCGGGGCTGATGGACGTACAAAGCCGACTGATGCAGCTCGACCTCGACGGTGCCTCATTCACCGGCGACTCGTCCACCGGAAAGATCTCGGCCTTGATGGATCTCGACAAGCTCATGATGTACATCAAAGGCGATGGTCTCGGAGCCGACCTCAGCCAGCAGCTTCCCGACGGCAAGACCTGGATTCGTATGGATCTCAAGAAACTGGTCGAACAGACGGGCCAGGATCTGTCGACGATCACCAACGGTGTGACCAGCGATCCGCTCAGTTCGGCCAGGCTCCTTGCGAACTTCGCGAAGACCACCGACGTCGGTCGTGAGACCATCTTCGATGGCATCAGCGCCGAGCACTACACGGTTGAGGTGAATACCGACGATGCCTTGAAGGCAGCGGGCACCACGCGAGAGAAAGTCGTTGGGAAGTCGAGATTCTCTCTTCCCGACACGATCGTGTACGACGGATGGATCGACGTGGACAACCACGTGCGCCAACTCAAATACTCGCTGGACACCGGCGCAGGACCGATGACCTTCTCGATCCGGTACACCGAAATCAACCCTGTGGTCGACATCACGCTGCCGAGCGACACGGAAAGCGTCGACCTGCTCGATCTGATGGGTGGCTGAGTGAACCACTCGGTGCCCGTTTCCCTACCGGTGCGTGTGCCGTCGTCGCGTTACACCTCGCCGGAGTTCGCCGCGCTCGAGGCAGAGCGCGTCTGGCCGCGTGTGTGGCAGGTGGCGTGCACGCTCGATCACGTGCGCGAACCCGGCGACTTCTACGAATATCGCTGCGGTCGCTACAGCGTGATCATCGTCCGTGGCGACGATGCGCAGTTGCGTGCTTTCCAGAACGTGTGCCTGCACCGCGGCAACAGCATCTGTGAGGGCAGTGGAACGGGCTTGTCAGAGTTGCGTTGCCCCTACCACCGCTGGGCGTGGGATCTCGCCGGCGCGTTGAAGGAGGTGCCGTCGCGCAAGGGTTTCGGGGTGCTCGACAACGGCGAGTTGTCGCTGTTCCCCGTGCAGGTGGATACGTGGGGGCCACTGGTCTTCGTGAACCTCGACACTTCGGCCGCGCCGTTGCACGAGTACCTCGAGGGCGTGCCGGCCGACAGCGCATGGGCGAACCTTCAAGAGTTCCGTTGCAGCTTCACCACGCTCTCGCGCGTAGCGAGCAACTGGAAAGTGGTCGCTGACGGATTCAGCGAGACCTATCACGTGCAGGGCATCCACCCCGAGATGTTGGCCAGCATCGACGACGTCAACACCGAACAACACGTGTGGGACCATCATTCGGTCTCGCGTCAGCGTTACGGCGTGGCTAGTCCGCGACTTCGCGATCGCAGTGATCAGGCGGTGTGGGATTCGTTCATCGTCACCCAGGGCGAGCGGATGGGCCCGCAGTTCAAGACGCCTTGCCCCGCGCCGACGCCCGCAGCCGGTGAGACCATTCGCGATGTGATCGCGCAGCGCATTCGCGAGCATCAGGCAACGCGTGGCATCGACCTGTCGGCCTACGACACCGATGGATTACTGCGCCTCTCGCAGTACAACCTGTTTCCGAACACGACAGTCTTGGTGTGGGGCGACATGGTGAACGTGCTCGTGTCTCGTCCGGGCCACTCGCCCGACGAGGCCGAATTGACGATGTTCCTGCTCGATCGGGCACCGTCGGGTGCTCCGGCTGCCAAGCCATTCGATCTCACATTGCCGGCCGACGCCAGCCTCGGCGTGGTCATCGACCAAGACCTCGAGATGTTGAAGCGATTCCAGCGAGGCCTGCATCAGCCGGGGTTCACCCACCTCACGCTGTCGGGCGAAGAGATCCGCATCATCAACATGCAGTGTGTCCTCGAACGCTATGTGGAGCACGACAGGTCGACGGTTTAACACGGCGTTCTCGCAGCCGGTGTTCCCAAACGGCCTCGGCTTTGACAAAATGTAAAGCGTGACCGATCTTGCCGCCCCGTCCGCCGCGCCGACCCCCGCGTCGTCTCCCGTGTCGTTCGTCGTGAACGGCACTCCCGTGAGCGTTCGCAGCGACCACCCGCATCTGCTGTCGGCGCTTCGCGACGAACTCGACATCACCTCGCCCAAGGATGGTTGCTCGCCCAGCGGTCAGTGTGGTTGTTGCACCGTGATGATCGACGGCAAGGCGGTGGTCAGTTGCCAGCAACCGCTGGCAAAGGTTGCAGGCAAATCCGTGGTCACGCTCGAAGGCGTCGCCGATGAGGAGCGCAAACGGTTCGCCGATGCGTTCGCCGCGTGTGGCGGGCTGCAGTGCGGGTTCTGTATCCCGGGCATTGTGATGCGGGCCAAGGCCCAGATCGACAAGAAAGGCGCCGATCTCAAACGCGCCGACATGGCCCGCCACCTCGGCGCACACCTCTGCCGCTGCACCGGATACGTCAAGGTGCTCGACGCGATCGAAGGCGTCGCGCAGGGGACCACGTTCGAGCCGGCGTTGTCGGGCAGCGTCGGTGGCGCCGGAGCGAAGTACGAAGCAGGTGAGTTGACGTTGGGAGATCGGGGCTACGTCGACGACATGCGCATGCCGGGCATGCTGCACGCCGCGCTCCATCTGGCCGATCACACCCGCGCCGAAGTGCTCGGCATCGACACCCGCGCAGCCGAGGAAGCAGTTGGTGTTCGGGCGGTCTTCACCGCAGCCGATATCCCGGGCGAATTGATGGTGGGCATCATCTACAAGGACTGGCCGGTGATGATTCCCGTCGGTGGTCGCACCAGTTATGCCGGCGACGTACTCGCCGTGGTGGTCGCCGATACGCGCGAACACGCGCGTGCCGCGGCCGCGCTCATCGATGTGAGCTACAACGCGCTTGCTCCGGTCACCGACCCGCTCGCGGCCTTGTTGCCCGATGCCCCCGTGGCGGTGTGGGGTACGTCATCGAAC
The DNA here is from genome assembly GCA_025360105.1 of Actinomycetes bacterium. Lineage (GTDB taxonomy): Bacteria > Actinomycetota > Acidimicrobiia > Acidimicrobiales > Ilumatobacteraceae > WLMZ01. The sequence continues at coordinate 10,612 of JANYCT010000028.1, forward strand.
GTGTTGAGCACCAGCGAGTATCAGCGCGGCGATGTCGACGTGGCGCTTGCCGCGAGCGCGCACACCGTGCACGAGGTGTTCACCACGCAACGCATCGAGCACGCGTTCCTCGAACCCGAGAGCACGCTTGCAGTGCCGCAGGCCGATGGCACGCTGCACGTGTACAGCGGTGGCCAGGGCGTGTGGGACGATCGCGACGACATCGCGCGCATGCTCGGTGTGGGCAACGACAAGGTGGTTGTCACGTTGGTGTCGAACGGTGGCGCGTTCGGCGGCAAGGAAGACATGTGCAATCAGGCCCATACTGCGTTGGCCGCATGGTGGTTGAAGGCGCCGGTGAAGTGCACGGTGAGTCGCGAGGAAAGCCTGCGCATGCACGCCAAGCGCCATCCGATCCAACTCGAATACTGGGCCGGATGTGACGCAGATGGGTATCTCACCGGCTTGCGCGTACATGCCGTGGGCGACTCGGGCGCGTACGCAAGCGTGGGCATGAAGGTGCTCGAGCGTGCCGCCGGTCATGCCAGTGGTCCGTATCGTTTGCCCGCCATCGACGTGACAGCAGTTGCCGTGCGCACCAACAATCCGGTGTGCGGCGCGTTCCGTGGCTTCGGCGCGAACCAGGCCCAGTTCGCGATGGAAGGTGTGCTCGATCGCCTCGCCGAACAGGTGGGCATTTCTGGTTGGGAGATCCGCAAGCGCAACGTGATTCACCCCGGCGAAGTGTGGGGGCCGGGTCAGGTGATGGACGATGGTTGCGCTGGCGCAGAGGCGTGTCTCGATGCGATCAGGCCGCGCTACGACCAAGCGCGCGCGCAGGGCAAGGCCATCGGACTCGGCTTGGGTTTGAAGAACAGTGGTCTGGGCAATGGGTTCCGCGAGCTGTGCCGGGCCGTTGTGCATTTCCGCACTACGCCAGATGCGCACGGACGCGATATCGAGGTTCGCCACGGGTTCACCGAGATGGGCCAGGGCGTGCACACCGTGGCCGTGCAGGTTGCTGCCGAGGAACTCGGTGTCGACCCCAATCGCATCGAGGTCATCGTCGATACCACTCGCGAGCTCGGCTTTGGCCAGACCACGGGTTCGCGCGGCACGCTGATGGCGGCCGGTTCGGTGCAGAAGGCTGCGCTCGCGGCGGTCGCTGGCGGGTGCGCCATTGGCATCGACTTCGAAGGCGAACACCTCGTTGATTGGACGCACAAGATCGGCGATCCCGATCATCCGCAGCCGCTTATCCATGCGGCGTTCGGTTATGCGGCCCAGCTCGCGATCATCGATCGCGAGTCCGGTCTGGTCGAACGGGTCGTGGCCGTGCACGATGTGGGCCGTGCGATCAACCCGCTGCTGTGCGAGGGCCAGATCGAGGGCAGCGTGCACATGGGTCTGGGCTATGCGCTCACCGAGCAGTTCCCGCACGATCCCGAGACCGGGTTCCCCACCAACACCACGCTGCGTTCGTTGGGCATCTTGCGCGCGAAGGACGTGCCGGCGATCGAGGTGCAACTCGTCGAGGTGCCACAGCCCCGTTCGCCCTACGGCATCAAGGGCGTCGGTGAAATCGGACTCGTGCCGACAGCTCCGGCTGTGGCGGCAGCTCTTCGTGAGTACGACGGGCAGTGGCGCAACACGCTACCGATGCGTCCCAAGGGTGCCTCCGACAGCGACGAGTAGCGGTGACTCAGGCGACACCAGTTCAGGTGATCAGCGTGTCGTCAATGGTGTCGCGCGCCACGGTGTGCCAACGGCGACAACCCGCCTGGTGGAACCATCGCTCGGTGGACACACCTTCGAGGTTGTCGAACATCCACACGTAATCGATGTCGCGCTCGTGCGGGTCGGTGATGCGGTCAGGCACGGTGGGCAGTTCGCCACCGAAGGCGAATTCCTCGACGGGACGACTACCGCACTGGGGACAGTTGAGCCACAACATCAGCGTGTCCCCGCGGATCCGAGGTCGGCCATCGAATGGTCTCTTTCGAAACGATCGAGCGCGAACGGAGCAATGAGATCGGGTGTCGTGCCGGTGGCGATAAGTTCGGCCATCTGCTGGCCTCCCGCCGGAATACCTTTGAATCCCCACGTGCCCCATCCGGTGGAGATCACGAAACCGTCGACGCCGGTGAAACCCATGATCGGCGAGAAGTCGGCCGACACGTCGCAGATGCCCGTCCATTGGCGCAGTACGCGCAGTTCGCGTAGGAAGGGCAGACAGCTGCTGATCTTCTTCGCGCAACTCGCCAACGAGTTGAAAGTGGACTGCATTGAGTAGCTCGGTTGCGGCTCGAACTCGGCGCCGATGAGCATCTGCCCGCGGGGTGTCTGCGACACGTAGCACGACAGCTCGGAGTCGCTGATAATGCCGGGGAAGTCGAGCCCGTATGCGTTGGTGACGAACGCTTGAAGCGCATGTGTGCGCACGGGCAGGCGAACGTGGGCGTGGGCAGCGATCTTGGTGACGTTGCCGCCGACAGCACTCATCACGACGCCGGCCGAGATGGGGCCACGGTCGGTTTCGACACCGACGACGCGCTCGCCCTCGCGCAGCAGGCCCGTGACCTTGGTGTGCTGCAACACGGTCACACCGCGCTGCATCGCCCCCTGCGCGTACGCCCACACCACCCGGTCGTGTCGGGCGGTGGCCGCCCCCACGTGATACGACGCTCCGAGTACCGGATAGCGGCCGCTGCCGGTGAGGTCGATCTGCGGACAGATCTGCTTGATCTCCTGCGGACCAACGACGTGCGTCTCGGCACCGCAGGCGGTGTTGATGAGGGCGCGGGCGCGCTCGGCGCGCATGCCGGTCTCGGTGTGGGCCATCCAGAGCAGACCTTTGGTGGCGTGCATGATCCAACAGCCGGTTTCGTCCTCGAGGCCCGCATACAACTCGAGGCTGCGTTGATAGAAGCGCACCGACTCGGGGATGCCGTAGTTGGCGCGGATGATGGTGGTGTTGCGGCCCGAGTTACCCGAGCCGATGTAGTTGGCCTCGATGACGGCCACGTTGGTGATGCCGTGTTTGGTGGCCAGGTAGTACGCCGTCGCCAAGCCATGCCCGCCGCCGCCGATGATGACCACGTCGTACGACGACTTGGGTTCGTGCCACTGCATCTCGAGAAGTGTCTCGACGAACTCGTTCATGCTGAACCCTTCAGGCGCTCGCTCAGGTCGTGGGCATATGGGCTTGCGCACAGCAACAGCGCGCGGTCGTCGGTGAGCCAGAGCTTGGCCGGCACCCCAGCCACGTACCCCTGCGCGAACGCCGGACGATGCGTAGGGATGTGCCACTCGATGTGCGTGGCCACCTCGGCGAGGGCATCGTTGTGCAGCCAGCAACCCACGAAACCGCTCTCGGCAACGATGATCGCATCAGCGTCTGCGGTGGCGATGACGGCGGCATGCTCGATGGTGGCCCCAATGACGAATACGTCGTCGGGGGCAAGGCGCAACACGGTGGTGTTGTCGGGCCACGATGCTGCGTCGAGCGCGGACGGTGACGCGACGACTCGGATGCCGTGCAGGGTGTCAAGCGCGAGCACGTCGGCCCTTCGGATCGTAGAAAGGGGGTTGGGCCACAGACGCCTCGCGGCCATCGATCTGCACGCGTTCGGGGAACGGGGTGTGTTTCAGCCAACCGAGCATGACCGCGTGGCCGAGCAACGGTGAGGTGAAGCTGGAGGCCACATGACCGACGACGTTGCCGTCGGACCAGATCGGGCTGCCCTCCGTGGGAGCACGACCCTCCATGGTGAATCCGAAGAGCCGACGATGATCGGGGAGACTCGCGGTGCGGACCAGCGCGGTCTTGCCCAAGAAATCGGGCTTGTCCATCTTCACGGCCCAGTCCATGTCGAGCCGTCGGGGTGTGGAGTCGAGCTCGCTGTCCATGCCCACGATCACGTGACCCTTTTCCAGACGCAATCCGAACAGCGCTTGCAGCCCGTGGGGCTTGATGCCAAGGTCGCGACCGGCTTCCATCAGTGCGCGCCAGAGTTCAACGGAACGGTCGGCGGCGTGATGCAGTTCGAACGATGCCTCGCCGGTGAAGCTGAGCCGCATCACATGGCACGGCACACCGGCAACGGTGTCGTGTCGATGCTGCAGGAACTTTGGTGGATCGACCAGACCGACGCGCTGCAGCAGCGTTGCAGCCAATGGGCCGGTGACGTTGATGGCCGCGAGTGACATCGTGCGGTCGAGGATGTGCACCTGTAGGCCCCATGTCTCGGCCCAGTCGCGCACCCACATCTCGGCGTTGGCAGCGCCGCCCGAGGTGAAAGTGAGCACGAAGCGAGAGTCGGTCTCGCGACAGATCATGCCGTCGTCGATGAGGTGGCCACGCTCGTTGAGCAGCAGCACATACCGCGAGCGACCGGGCTTGATGTCGGCAACCGTGGTGGGGTAGAGCCGTTCGAGGAGTTCGACTGCATCGGGACCCGATACCACGAGCTTGCCGAGCGTGCTCACGTCGCCGAGTGATACGGCTTCGCGCACGGCCCAGTACTCGACTTCGTGGTTTCCGTAATTCCATGGCCTCCACCAGCCGCCGAACCGATCGAGTTGGCCGCCGAGCGCAAGGTGCTCGTCGTGCAGCGGTGAACGACGGAACACATCGGTGTACGTGTCGGCCGACGCCTCGGCGAGGGTAATCTGGCGCGTCGCCGGCCGGGCGGTGAACATCTCGGGTTCGGCGCCGGAGTGATGCGCCACGAACGCGCGCAGATGCGGACCGCAGACACCACCCTGGCAGGTGCCGGTGCCGCAGAGGCTGGCGCGCTTGACGAGTTCGAGTTCGTGAAACCCACGAGCCCACACGCCCTCGAGATCTTCGACCTCGACTCGCGAACACGGGCACACGGTGCCGGCCGTGGGGCACGGCGGCAGTGCGAACTTCTCGGCGGCCTGGCCGACTAGGCCCACGGGAAGCCCGCCAGACATGCGCGAGAGCATGTCGCGAGGGGCCAAGCCCAGACCCACGATGGCAGTGGTGCACGGTGTCGTGACCTCCACGTCGTCATCGCCCACCGTGACTACGGCCGACACAGAACCGGAGCCCTCGAAACGGACGATGATGCCGGTGATGGGGGTGCATGGAACGCCGACGGGTGCGTTGCCGATGGAAACCGCGTTGCCCAGGTTTATGCCCGCCGCGTGCAATTGTTCGGCGGCGCGTGCCGTGACGATGCCGCGCAGATTGTTGCCCGGGCACACTGGGTGGATCTCGGCCGCGCCGGTGGCCACCACCACCCGAAGCGCGTGCACGTGGAGCATCCCTTCGGGGCGACGCACGATGACCGTAGGCCCGCCGTAGATGGCCACGACCTCGTTGCCGTCGTGTGCGTCGAGCACCATCACCGAGTGGCCATCGGCGCTCGCAGACGTGGCTGCAGCAACCCCGCTGGGGCCTGAACCGATGACGACGATATCGGCTGACGCGCGGCTCACGCTCACGTGATCGGTAACAGGGGTGCGGGTGATGTCGGGCTGTGCGACCGCTGGGAACGAAGGGTTCCCAACCGCTGGATGGCGTCTGACCATCAGGCCCGGTGTGGCAGCGGTCTGGCAGGTACGCACATACGGCACGCCGTCGACGATCGCCGAACAGTTCGGGCAGTCGCCACCCAGGCATACGGTGCCACCGTGCTTGGGGTGGCCGCCACTGCGCATGATCGCAACCGCGACCGTGTCGCCCGTCTCGTACGGGATCGGGAGACCATCGACGACGATGCGCCCAGCGGGAGCGCTGGTGGGTGTGTCGCTCATTGGCGCATCCGCGAACCGGTGGGGTCGAAGATCGGTGACAACTGCAAACGTGCCGGGCGACGACGACCGATGATCTCGATCTCGAACTCGCCGGCCTCCGCGGTGGCGAGGTGCGTTGGCACGTAACCCAGCGCGAGCGATGCCTTGCTGTAGTGGGCGTAGCCGCCCGATGTCACCCATCCGACCACGGTGCCATCGTGCCAGATCGGCTCGTCACCGATGACGTCGGCGGGATCATCAGGGTCGGGTTCCACCACGAGCGTCACGAGCTTGCGCGCTGGCCCGGTGGCGAGTTCGGCCTCGTGCGCAGGACGGCCGATGAAGTCGTGATCGAGCTTGATGTACGACAGGATGCCCGATTCGAGCGGGGTGTAGATCGGTCGGTACTCGCGGAACCATGTACCGAAGTTCTTCTCGATGCGCAGCGACATCAGCGCCCGGAAGCCGAACAGGCGGATGCCGTATTCCGCCCCCGCTTCCATTATGCGATCGAACAAAATGCGCTGGTATTCGGGAGCGACCCACATCTCGTAGCCGAGGTCGCCGGAGTAGGTAAGCCGGCCGACCATGGCCGGGATCATGCCGAGGTCGATCTGCTTGAAGTCCATGAACGTGAACGACGGTGTCGACATGTCGAAGTCGGTGATCTTGCTCATCACGTCGCGAGCGTGGGGGCCGGCGAGCGACAGACCCACCAGACCGAGGCCGAGTGTTTGGAACGACACGCTGCCGTCGCTGGGTAGGTGATCGATGAACCAGCGGCTGTGATGTACCTCGGCCGACTGCGAACCGAACAGATAGAAGTCGTCGTCGCCAGCGCGGGCAACGGTGAACTCACCAACGATGCGGCCCTGCGGGTTGAGCATTGCGGTGAGCACGATGCGGCCGACCTTGGGCATGCGGTTGCTGAGCAGGCTCGACAACCAGGCAGCCGCACCGGAGCCAGTGACGTGATACTTCGCGAAGTTCGAGATCTCGGTGAGGCCGACGCGCTCGCGCACCGCAGTGCACTCGGCGGAAACCTGATCCCACGCGTTGCTGCGCCGGAAGGTGACGTCCTCTTTCGGTTCCTTGCCGGGCTCTTGGAACCACAGCGCATGCTCGAGTCCGAACGACGCACCCCACACGGCGTTCGCATCGGTGAGCCGGTCGTAGATCGGTGTGGTGTGTAATGGTCGCGCCGCGGGGAGCTCCTCGTTCGGAAATGTGATCCGGAACCGGCGGGCATAGTTCTCGCGCACCTTGGCGTTGGTGTACGGCAGGGTCGCGTAGTCGCCGTAGCGAGCCACATCCATGCCCCAGATGTCGAGACCGCTGTCGCCCTCGGTCATCCAGTTGGCCAGCGCAAGACCGACGCCGCCGCCCTGTGAGAGTCCGGCCATGACGGCGCACGCGACCCAGCAGTTGCGAATGCCGCGGATCGGGCCCACGAGCGGGTTGCCGTCGGGCGAGAACGTGAACGGCCCGTTGATCACGCGCTTGATGCCGGCCGTCGCCATCGCCGGATAGTGCTTGAACGCAACCTCCAATTCGGGTGCGATGCGATCGAGATCGGGATCAAGTAGTCGGGCCGCGAAATCCCACGGCGTCTCCTTCGGCGACCACGGCACGCACGCCTGCTCGTATGTGCCCAGCAACATGCCACCCTGTTCTTGGCGGATGTAGATTTCGCCGGCGAAGTCGAGTGCCATCGGCATTTCCTTACCGGTTGCAGCCACGTGCGCAGCAACCTCAGGCATGTCTTCGGTGACGAGGTACATGTGCTCCATCGCAAGCACAGGCAATTCGATGCCCACCATGCGCCCGACCTCGCGTGCCCACAGTCCGCCCGCGTTCACGACGTGCTCGGCGTGGATGGTGTGGTCCACGTCGGTGTGCACGTCCCACGTGCCGTCGGCGCGTTGGGTGAGCGCGTTGACCCATGTGTTGCGGTAGATCTCAGCACCCGCGTTTCGAGCACAGATCGCGTAAGCGTGGGTGACGCCCGAGGGATCGACGTGGCCTTCGACCGGGTCGTACAACGCACCGATGAAGTACTGATCTTCCATGAGCGGGAAGATCGCCTTCGCTTCGGATGGCGTGATCAGTTCGAGGTCCATGCCGAGATAACGACCACGCGCCTGGGCCATGCGCAGGAAGTCCATACGCACCTCGGTGTCGGCGAGCATGAGTCCGCCGGGAAGGTGGATGCTGCAGTTCTGCCCGGACTCGCGCTCGATGGACTCGTACAACTCGATGGTGTACTGCTGCAGCTTCGACACATTGGGGTCGCCGTTGAGCGTGTGCATGCCGCCGGCCGCATGCCAGGTGGAACCGGACGTGAGCTCTTTGCGTTCGAGCAACACCACATCGGTCCAACCTGCCTTGGTGAGGTGATACAGAACGCTGGCACCAACGACACCGCCGCCGATCACGACGACCTGAGCTGAAGACTTCACGGGAATCCTTTCGAGATGAACGGGTGGCTGCCGCCGACGGGACGCGACGACAGCCTAGAAATCGGTGGGGACGCCGCCCTCGGCGTGACGGCGATCGACGAATGCCTGCAGCTCTTCGCGCACGGCAGACTCCATCGGTGGAGTTTCGTACGCGGCGAGCATTTCCTTCCAGATCTGGTTTGCCTTGGCCGGAGCTTGAGGACTGCCGCCCTCTTCCCACGATTCGTAGTTGCGCCAGTCGGAGATCATCGGCTTGTGGAAGGCGGTGCGGAACCGGTCTTGCGTGTGCTGCGTACCGAAGAAGTGGCCGCCCGGACCGACATCGCGGATGGCGTCGAGGCCCAGCGACGCCTCGTCGACCACGGGGGGCTCGAGGAAGGCGGAAACCATATGCAACAAATCGGCGTCGATGATCATCTTTTCGTAGCCGGCGTGCAGGCCGCCTTCCATCCAGCCGGCGCCGTGCATGAGCATGTTGACGCCACCCATGATCGCGCCCCACAGCGAGAACACCGACTCGTACGCTGCCTGCGCGTCGACTGCGTTCGCAGCGCACACATTCGAACTGCGATAGGGCAGGTTGTAGCGGCGTGCCAACTGCCCACCCACCATCGCGGTGCGCATGTACTCGGGCGTGCCGAACGCAGGTGCACCTGATTGCATGTCGACGTTCGAGGTGAAACCGCCGTAGACAGCCGGGGAACCCGCGCGCACGATCTGGGTGAACGCAATGCCCGCGAGCGCCTCGGCATTTTGCTCGGCCAGGGCACCTGCCAGGGTGACTGGCGCCATGGCCCCGGCGAGCGTGAATGGCGTGAGCACCACGATCTGATTGCGCGACGAGTACTCCATGATGCCTTGCAGCATCGGGGCGTCGAGGCGAAGCGGTGAGCTGGAGTTGATGACCGTGAAGATCGATGGCTCGCGATCGAGCGTGTCGTCATCGATGCCGCGAGCAATTCGCACCATCTCGAGACAGTCACGGTTGCGCTGCCGGCCCAGGCTGTAGGCGTGCAACGGTTTGTCGCTGAGCGTGAGCGCATCGAAGGTGGCGTCGAGATGACGGATAGACGCATGGAGGTCGATCGGCTCCACCGGATAGCCGGCGAGGAAGTGCACGCTGTTGAGCATCTGTGCGAGCCGGATGAGGTTCTGGTAGTCGGCGTGGTTACCGGTGCGCCGGCCGCGGTCCATGTCGAACACGTTCGGTGCGCTCGCCACGGAGCCGAACGACATGTAGTTGCCGCCGATGACAAGGTTATTGGCCGGATTGCGGCTGTGGAAGGTGAACGACGACGGTGCGGTCGTGATGGTCTCCAACACCATCTCGCGATCGAAACGGACGCGCGTGTTGCCCGCCTCGACGTGCGCGCCGGCGGCGGCCAGCAACTGGCGGGCCTCGACATCGAGGAAATCCATGCCAATCTCCTCGAGGATCTGCATCGACGTGTCGTGGATCATCTCGAGTTCGTCGGCCGACACCACATCGGTGGGTGCGTAGGCCATGCGCGGCTGGTTGAACGGACGCTGCAGCGGGAGGCGGCTGCGCTCAGCTGTGGAGCGGCCCTTACGGCGGGGCCCGCCTCCGCTGGTCTCGATGTGCAGTTCGGTCACGGTTGCCTCTGTGCTCGCCTTGTTGATCGGCTCATACTAGTCACGCAAACTTGCACAGACGTACCGTGAATGGGTGCCGTACGACCGGTGTGCCACGTGGTCCACGCCCCTCGGAGTAGATTGCCGACGTGCCCGAAGTCGCCCTCGACGCGCCCGTCAGCGAGGGCTCGAGTGACCGCTCCACGTGGCTGGTGATCGGGGCGGCAACGCTGGTCGGAGCGGTGTGGCGCGTGTCGATGCTGATCAGTAAGTGGAGCCGGCCACTTCTGTTCAACGACTCGGTGTATTACAGCTTTCAGGCCCGCGCGAATTCACAGGGTCGCTGGTTTCGGTTGGTCTTCACCGGCGGCCCGGGTGCCGAGCATCCGCCGCTTGCGTCACTGTTGATGACCCCTGCGAGCCTGCTGGCGCACTACGTGTTCTGGCAGCGCGCAACCAACACACTGTTGGGCATCGCAATCATTCCGCTGATCGGTCTGCTCGGCCTGCGTATCGGCGGCCGGCGTGTCGCGATCGTGGCTGCAGCCATCGCCGCGTTGTATCCGAATCTCTGGATGAACGACTCGTTGGTGATGTCAGAGTCGTCGTCGGCACTGCTGGTGGTTGTCGTGCTGCTGTGTGCATGGCGCCTGCAGGAGCGGTTCGACCTGCGCTCGGCAGCGTTGACCGGGGCCGTGATCGGTATCGCTGCGCTCTCTCGTAGCGAACTCCTGCTCTTGGCGCCGTTGCTCGCGTTCGTGGGTTTCCGCTCGCACCCCATGCGCGAGTGGGCCAAGCGCGCGCTGCTCGTGCTGGTCACGGCCAGCCTGGTGCTGCTGCCGTGGGTGGCGTACAACCTGACCCGTTTCGAAGCGCCAGTGCTACTGAGCACGAACGACGGCATCACCCTGCTCGGCTCGAACTGCGATCAAACATACAGCGGCGCTCAGATGGGAGGCTGGCTCACGACTTGCCTGCGCGACATCGTCCCCCTCGAGCGCGAAGATCCATCACAGCTCTCCAAGCGCGAACGCAGCGCGGCCCTGCACTATGTACGTCACCACCTCAGCCGAGTTCCCATCGTTGTCGGCTCGCGGTTGCTTCGTGCGGGCGATCTGTACGGTCTCAATGATTTGGTGCGCATGGACGTGGGCGACGAGCGTTCTCGCTGGGCATCGTGGGCTGGCATCTTCAGTTGGTGGTTACTCATGCCGTTGGCGGTGTTCGGTTGGTTGAAGGGGCGACGGCGAAGCGGTTGGATTCTGGCAGCGCCCGTCATTAACGCCATGGCGACAACGGTGCTCTTTTATGGCGCGCATCGTCTGCGTTCACCGATGGAGCCAGTGATCGTGATCTGCGCTGCGATGGGCGTGGTCAGCTGCGCTGACGCTGTGCGATCACGCGCTGCTGCCTCAGGAAATCGGGTACCTCGGGAGGCTGCACCACTGCCGCCCGGATGAGATCGTCGAACTGCCGGGTGAGCGTGCGGACGTGCTCGGTGGAGGTGAGCACCAGATACATCTGGCCGAGGTAGAGCGCAGCGCGCAGTGGCCCGAAGATGGTCATCGGCGCCGAGTAACGCTCCCGTGCGTCGAACAGGAACCAGCGCAGCGTGGGGTAGAGCTCGGTCGTCAGCTCGATCATGTGGTCGATCTGAGCGAGGCGGCTGCGCTGGTCGAGGTTGCGCCAGATCCCGCCACCGCGTGCGAATGCCTCGACATCTTGCACCGAGTTGCAGCACTCGAAGTCGGTCTCGGGACCACGGGTCCAGGCGAGGCGGGCCGCGGCGGTCTCGATCTGTTGTTCGGGCGTGCTCGGCACATAGCCACCCGACTCATAGCGAATTACGACCTCGGTCTTGAGCAGATCGGGAAGTGTGGCAGGCACGTAGCGGATCTTGTAACCAATCGCCTCGCGAAGCCACGTGACGAGTCGTTCATCGTTGTGTGCAAGCGCTTCGCGCTCGAATGACATCTGTTCGTTCATCAACTCGGCCTGCATCGGTCCGGTATTGCTCAGCCCGATCAACCAGTCCACTGACACCTGTTGTGTCTGCGCGATCGCAGCAAGTGTCTCGATACGTGGCAGGCGACGATTCGAGGTGGACAACAACTGCGACAGCGTTGAGCGGTCGAGACCGACGGCCTCGGCGAACTGGCTGCGGTTCATCTTCGAGTCGTGGATCACCTTGCTCAGGCGATCCGCGAAGGTGGCGAGCAGGTTCTTACGCGCGAGCATTTCTGCAGTGTAAGTGCCACAACTGTTGTAGTAGTACAACAGCATGTGGTTAGACACGTCGCATCTGTGGTGACTGTGCGCATATGCGTCACCTCGTGGTCGTTGTTGGCCGTGCGTGTTCGGTAAACCAGAGGGCAGTGAACGACCGGCGGGATGCACCACTTCTTGGTACCGACTGGCTCACGCTCGCAGTCGTCGTGCTGTTCTGGGCAGCGTTCGTGGCGGTGGCGCTCCTGCGTCGGCAGGTGCCGACCGCAACGGTGATCGCCTCGCTCGCCGTGCTGGGTGGTCTCTACATGTCGTTGCAGCACGAGATCATCCACGGTCACCCCACGCCATTTCGCCGGCTCAACTGGTTGCTGGCCAGCGCACCGCTGGGTATGACGCAGCCATTCGATCGTTACCGCGACACGCACCTCGCGCATCACGAGTCCGACCTCACCGACCCGTTTGACGATCCCGAGAGCTACTACGTGACGGCCCAGGCGTGGGCGTCGGCAACGAGCGCCTATCGGCTGTTGTTGAGCGCAAACCGCACCCTTGCCGGGCGGCTGACGATCGGCCCGGTGTTGTCGTTGATTCGAATGTTGCGCGGCGATCTGCGCCTCGCCCGCACACAACGGGATGTATGGCGGGCGTGGTTGTTGCATGTAGTCGCCGTTGCTCTGCTCATCGTTGCGCTGCGTGCGGTGGGCATGCCGATCTGGATCTACGTGCTCGGGTTCGTGTTCGGTGGAGCCTCGTTCACTGCGCTTCGGTCCTTCGTCGAGCATCGTGCTGTCGATGGTGCACCCCGCTCGGCGATCGTGCGCAGTGGTTGGTTCCTCAGCTTCATCTTCCTGAACAACAACCTGCATTACACGCACCACCGACTGCCGGGCGCGTCGTGGTTCCGGCTGCCCGAGCTGACCCGCAGCATCAACGCTGAAGCGGCGGTCATCGATGGTGCTGGCCTCTACCGCGGATATTTCGAGGTGGCCCGGCGGTTTCTCTTCCGGCCGTTTGGTCAAGCGGTGCACCCGCTGTCTGCCACGATCGACGTGTGACCCAGCGGTATTCCGTCCTCCCGATGTATCCATTCGAGGGCCTGCGCGGAGCGTGGGATGCGCTGTACAGATCGGTGGCCGCCGGAGTACCCGGAGCGCCGAGTGACCTGAGATGGGATGTCGACGCACATGAGAGCTGGCTCGACCCACGGATGGCTCTGAGTCAGGCGTGTGGATGGCCGTTGGTCACCGTCTTGCGCGAGCGGGTTCGCGTGGTGGGAACCTTTGTCGTTGAACTGGATGGCGAGGCGTCGCATCGGTATCGCAGCGTCATCGTGGCCAGACATGGCGCCGACATCTCGTCGCTCGCCCACGGCCGCGCGGCTGTCAACTCCGATGACAGCCTGTCGGGGTTCATCAGCCTGCTCGACGCGTTTGCCGCCACCGTGCCGGCCTGGCCCGCGGAGGTCACCTGGACCGGGTCTCACCTCGCAAGCATCGATGCGGTGCGCTCTGGACGTTCTGACGTTGCCTCGATCGACGCGCTCACGTGGGGCTATCTCCGGCGTCTCGCACCCGAGCTGCTCGAGGGTCTCGAGGTGGTCGCTCGCGGGCCGTTGGTGCCGTGCCTTCCCGTGATCTTGCCGGCCGCAACCTCGCCTGGGACCTTTGCAGCATGGCGGTCGTCGTTCGCCGCAGCAATGATGGATCCGGATCTTCGCGACACGCTCGACACGTTGCTGATCAGCGGGTTCCAGCCGCTCGACATCGAGGACTACGAGGCGGCGCTCGCGTCGCTGATGTAGCGCGCCCAGACAGACGACCAGACTCACACGAGGTCGGGCTGATGTCCGATCGAGGCGAGCTTGTCAGGGTTGAGGAACGACCAGTAGCGATCGATCTGGCCGTCGACCACGTCGACCGCAGTCACCATGTAGGGGGCACCGCCGATCGACACCACGACTCCGGGCCGGCCGTTGACCCATACCGGCTCGAAGTCGAGCCGCCCGGCGGCGCGTTTGCCGAGGTTCACGACGAAGCGGGCAATGCGGTCGGGTCCAACGACAGGCCGCCGTGCTGCGTGTCGGCGTGCTCCGCCATCGCTCACCAGCACAGCAGTTGGCGAGAGCATCGAGCGGACCAGGTCGATGTCACCGCTCATCACCGCGCCGACAAATGTTGTTGCAATCGCAAGTTGTTGGGCGTCAGCCATTGGGCGGTGATCGGCAACGCCGTGCAACTTGCGCCGGGCGCGTACGGCCAATTGCCGGCAGGCGTCGTCGCTGCGACCAACCGCTGTTGCGGCAGTGTGAAAGGACTCGCCGAAGACGTCAACGAGCAACACCACCAAGCGTTCTTCGGGCGACAACTGCTCGAGCATCACCAGGAACGCGGTGGTCAGCGAGTCCGAGAGCTCAGCCGCTCGCTCGGGATCGTTGGCGGCGTCGGTCTGTACGAGCGGTTCGGGAAGCCACGGGCCCACGTAGTCGGTGCGCGATCGCTTCGCGGCGCGCAACCGATCGAGTCCGATGCGACTGACCACGGTGGTGAGCCACGCAGCGGGCCGCTCGACGGCTGCGCGGTCAGCACCGGCCCAGCGGAACCATGCCTCTTGCACCACGTCCTCGGCGTCGGTGACACTGCCGAGCAGCCGGTAGGCCAGACCGACCAAGCGCGGACGCTCCAACGAGAACACCGCAGTGTCTGCGGCATCCACAGTGTCTGCGGCATCCACCGTGGCGTGGTTCATCGAACCATGCTCGCACAGAGGGCAGCAGCGGCGGTTCCGGCCAGCTCGCCGCTGGCTGCACTGGCGTCGGCAATGAGTCCGCTCGGCCCTACCCAGTCACCCGCCACAAACACGCCGCTCAGGCCGAGTGCCTGAATCGTTGGACGGCCAAGAAGGCCGCCTCCCGCCGCCGTCGGTGCTCCGTGGGTCACCACCATTCGGTGGAGCGCTCGCTCCAACACGATGTCATCATCTGCGATGCCGCAACGTTGTGCGACATCACGCAGTTGAGCTTTGGCCGAAACCGGATCACCCGCTGATTCGCCGGGTGCGAGATAGCGCATGACGGTGACGAGCCCGTGCCCCGCGGGGGCGAGGTCGGCGAGCGGGGCGTGCGGCGACAGGTAGACCGACTGGTCCATGCCAAGCAGGAGGCCCTCGTGAGGTCGTTGCAGACCGAGATCGAGGACCGACGCGGCCACGGGTTGCGTGAGGTTCTCATGACCGGCCACGGTGGCGCCGGTGAGGCGTGCGGCAACATCGGGCCCGCCCGCTGCAATCACGACCGCCGAGGCGCTGATGCATTGCTCACCGAGAGATACCTCGTTCCGGTTGCCTGTGCTCTCGACTCGGGTCACCTCCGCATGGCTGATCACGGTGGCGCCTGCCGCGACTGCTCGGTGTCGGAGCGACTCGACGATGCGAATCCAGCCACCGTCGACATAGCGGACGCCCTTGAACGCCATCTGCAACTGACCAGCCGCCGCCCCGGCATCGAACTGATCGGGGGCATGTGTGTAGGTGCTGAGCCGGATGAACATCTCCATGAACCGCTGCAGGTCTTGCGGCTCGTCACCGAGCCAGTCGCTCACCGATCGTCCAGTCAGTGCAGCGGTCTTCATCCGCGGCATGCGCGCGAACAGCGCGGCCATCCGCACCCGACTCTTCGGCCGCAGTACGGGGTTACGAAGAAGGCCGAGTGGGTTCATCGCAAGGTGATGAACCGTGCCGTCGAGCAGTACGTCGATCGATGAACTCGACACGATGCCGCCGGCAGGTTCGAGGTCGCGTGCGGCAAGGAAACGCGTGAGGTTGCCGCCGCGATACAGGCCATGTGCGCCGACGTTGAGACGAAAGCCGTCGCGGGTCACGGTGGATGCTCTACCGCCTGGCTCGTGGGCATCGAGGATGACCACCTTGGCGCCGCGCTCGGCCGCGACCACCGCGGCGCACAGCCCGGCGATGCCTGCGCCGACGACCACCACATCGGCCGACGGGGGCAGCGCTGCCTCACCGGTTGTATCAACGCTTTCGGTTTCGTTCATCAAGATCACCCTCCACCCAATTCGACGTCGACCGCCGCAGAGTTGTGACAGTCATCCTTTCGTCACTGCGTGTCAGAGGTCCTTGCAGAGTCGGAGCGCGTCGTAGATCGCCGCATGAATGTTGCGCGCCGACACGGCATCGCCGATGCGGAATAGCTGGAACGTCCCGTCAGGATTCGGGCACAACGCCTGCGGTCGACCCTGCATGAGCGCGCCGTAGTCCACCGCACCACGGTTGCTCGATTGCGCCTTGAGTTCGAAGTACAAATCTGCTGTCGGTGCGGTGCCGTATTCGACGACGACCTGATCGACGATGCGCTCGACGCGCTCGGGGCTGTAATCGCTGCCGAGCACCGCGACTAAACGCGCTCCATCGCGACGCACGGCGAGCAGACGGGTGTTGATCGTGATGCGCACATCGGCCTGATGAAAGGCCCGGGCGTACGGCACGTGGTTCATACCGCCCACCTCCGGCGCGAAGAATCGCTCGGGCGTCACGAACTCGAGCCGGCTACCCGTACCAACGATCACCTCGGCCGCCGACATGCCGGGGTGCGCGCCATTGTCGTCGAACAACAAAACGTTCGCCGCGGGCTTGACCTCGCCGCTCAGGATCTCCCAACTCGACACCACCAGATCGTCGCCCGACTCGAGCGGCGGCAACTGCGCTTGACCGCCAGTGGCGATGATGACCACGTCGGG